>NZ_JBVIJT010000012.1:0-320368 GCF_055581265.1 Streptomyces sp. NPDC031466 | reverse complement strand
GAAGAAGGGGGGCAGCCACAGGCAGTCCACACCCAGCCATTGCAGGTAGTCGAGCTTGGCGGTGATCCCTTTCAGGTCGCCGATGCCGTCGCCGTCGCTGTCCTGGAAGGAGCGGACGAGGACCTCGTAGAACACCGCCCTCTTGAACCAGTCGGGATGACGGTCCTCGGCGGGCGTGTCCTCGAAGGTGTCCTGGACGGGCTCATTGACGATCACGATGACCCTCCGTTCTCCCCCGCCTGCGGCCGCACCAGTACATGGGCGCCGCCGGGGCCAAGACGCACATAGTTGGCGCCGCCCCACTGGTAGGTCTCGCCGCTCAGTTCGTCGCGCACCGGCACGGACGCGTGCCGATCCAGGCCCAGCCGCCCCAGGTCCAGGAAGACGGTGCCCTCCTGGGTGTGGCGGGGGTCGAGGTTGGCGACCACCACGACCAGGTCCTCGCCGTCGCGCTTGCTGTAGACGATGAGCGCGTCGTTGTCGGCCCGGTGGAAGTGGAGGTTCCTGAGCAGGTGCAGGGCCCGGTGGCGTCGCCGGATTCCGTTGAGCGTGGTGATGAGGGGCACGATGGTGCGGCCCTCCCGCTCGGCCGCCGCCCAGTCGCGCGGCCGGAGTTGGTACTTCTCCGAGTCCAGGTACTCCTCGCTGCCCGGCCGCAGCGGGGTGTTCTCGCACAGCTCGAAGCCGCTGTAGAGGCCCCAGGTCGGCGAGAGGGTGGCGGCGAGCACGGCCCGCACCTCGAAGGCCGGGCGCCCGCCCTCCTGGAGGTAGGCGTGCAGGATGTCCGGGGTGTTCACGAAGAGGTTCGGGCGCAGATAGGCGGCCGTCTCCACGGAGAGGTCGGTCAGGCAGTCGACGATCTCCCGCTTGGTGTTGCGCCAGGTGAAGTACGTGTACGACTGCTGGAAGCCGGCGCGGGCCAGCGCCCGCATGACCGCCGGGCGGGTGAAGGCCTCGGCGAGGAAGACGACGTCGGGGTCGGTGCCGTTGATCCGGGCGATGACCTCCTCCCAGAACACCACCGGCTTGGTGTGGGGGTTGTCGACGCGGAAGATCCGCACCCCGTGCCCCATCCAGAACCGCAGCAGCCGCTCCGTCTCCGCGACCAGCCCCGGCAGGTCCCGGTCGAAGGCGAGCGGATAGATGTCCTGGTACTTCTTCGGCGGGTTCTCCGCGTACGCGATGGAACCGTCCGCCCGCTGCCGGAACCACTCCGGGTGCTTGTCCACCCACGGATGGTCCGGCGAGCACTGCAACGCGAAGTCCAGCGCGACCTCCAGACCCAGCTCGCCCGCCCGCCGCACGAACGCGTCGAAGTCGTCGAGGGTCCCGAGATCGGGGTGGACCGCGTCGTGGCCGCCCTCGGGCGAGCCGATCGCCCAGGGCACGCCCACGTCGTGCGGGCCGGAGGACAGAGAGTTGTTCGGGCCCTTGCGGAAGGTGCTGCCGATCGGGTGGATCGGCGGCAGGTACACCACGTCGAAACCCATGTCCGCGATCGCGGGCAGCCGCTCGGCCGCCGTGCGGAACGTCCCCGACACCGGCGGCGCGCCCTCCCGCACGACGGCACCCTCCGAACGCGGGAAGACCTCGTACCAGGAACCGAACAACGCCCGCCGCCGCTCCACGACCAGGGGCAAGTCGGCCGAACGGGTGACCCGTTCACGCAGCGGGTGGCGGGCGAGGACCGCGTCCACCTCGGGGGTGAGGGCCGCCGCGAGGCGGGCGTCGGGCGGACGCAGTTCGTCGCGGAGCGCCTGGGCGGCGACCCGCAGCGTCCGACGTGCCGTGCCGTCCGGGGCCCCGTCCGCCGCGCGCTCGTACAGCAGCGCGCCTTCTTCCAGCGTCACCCCGGTGTCGATGCCGGCGGGGATCTTGATCTCGGCGGCGCGGCGCCACCCGGTCACCGGATCCGTCCACGCCTCCACGGCGTACGTCCAGCGCCCCTCGGCGTCCGGCGTCACCTCCGCGCCCCACCGGTCGCTGCCGGGCGCCAGTTCCCGCATGGGGGTCCAGGGGCCGGTGCGGCCGTCCGGGCCGAGCAGGACGACGTTGGCGCCGACCGCCTCGTGTCCCTCGCCGAAGAGCGTGGCCGTGACCTGGAAGGTCTCGCCGGGGACCGCCTTGACGGGGCGCCGTCCGCAGTCAAGCGCGGGGCCGACGTCCACGATGGGCACGGTGGGGAACTCCGGGCCCCGCCGCGCCGAAGACGCCTGCGCGGGAGAGGTCCGGGAGGGGGACGCGGGCGCGGGAGAGGTCCGCGTGGAAGACGCCTGCGCGGGGGAAATCCGGGAAGGAGAAGCCGGCGCGGCAGAAGCCCACGACGACCAGGGCCGCACCGGAGCCGGGCGCGCCGAAGCGCCCGCCGCTGGGGCTTGGCCCGCCTTCGGAGCCTCGGTCATCGCTCTCTCCTCTGCCATGTTCCGGCGCACGGGGCGCAGTGGAGCGCCGGTCAGCGCCGGCGCCTTGACGCCGGGCACCGGCTGCCGTGCGCGCGTCGGCCGCAGGCCCAGGTAGTTCTCGGCCGCGTCGGCGGCGATCCGCGCCGTGCACTCACCCATCAGTACGCACAGCGTGTACGCGGTGTTCTCGAAGTGCATCCGCACGGCGCGGTCCGCCGGGTCCGCGAGCAACAAGCGCTCCCACGCCCGGTATTGGTCCAGATGCCGCGCGACCTCAGCTTTCGTGGGCAGCAGCATCACCCCATGGTGCACGCGTGACCACGCAGCGTCCTGTTGGATCTTCAACCACGGGGCTGACCTGCTCGTGTTGCGCGAATGGAGCAGCACTCTCACCCTGGGACTACTCAGAAGCGATCAGTGCTCACGCTTCGTGCTCGGGGCTCGGCCCCACAGGGCCGGGAAGACCGGGGCTTCGCTGAGAGGAGCCAAGCGCGATGAAGAAAGCAATCCCCTGTTATTACCACCTAGAGGTGGACATCAGCCCGGAGAGGATCGATCAGGTCAGGCGCATCCTGGCCGCGCATCTCCGACACTGGGGCCTGGGGATTCTCGCCGAACGCGTGTGCCACTGCGCCGGAGTGCTGCTCCGGGCGGTCGAGGAACACGCGACGGACAAGAACGCCGCGGTGGAGCTGTGGTGGAACGGACAGCACCTCATCACCGCCGTGTCGGACAGCGAACCCGACCTGCCCGACCCGCACTACGGGCCGCAGGGCTGTCTGGCACAGATCGCCGCGCTCAGCGACGGCTGGGGCAACTACCCGGCGACCAACGGCAAGATCATCTGGTTCTCGCACCGCGCACGCTCCCCCGAACGGGCCCCGCTGGCCCCGACGCCGCCCGCGCCCGGACTGCGGGTGGCGCGCCCGCTGCCCCGCGGGGTGCCCCTGGCCGCGAGCGCCGCGCCGCCCGAGGAGGAACCGGTGGTCGTCGGCGCCGCACCGGCCGCTCACGACCGGCGGTCCGACGGAACATGCCCGAGGATGGTGGAGCGATCCACCACGTCCTCTCCCGAGCGGCGGACGGCCTCCGCCGTGTGAGCCCGCGTACGCGCACGGCAGCGCGTCACTGGCCGCGGCGACCTCGCCGGGACGCCGCGGCCCGTCGGTCTTCCCGACGCTCATGGGCCGCTGAGGACAGACCGAGACCGCGCTCATCCGTATGGAGGCAGCAGCGTGCGCACCTGGACCGGGCGCCCCTTTCCCCTGGGCGCCACCTATGACGGCGAAGGAACCAACTTCGCCCTGTTCAGCGAGATCGCCGATCGCGTCGACCTCGTCCTCGTCAACGAGGACGGCACGCACCACGACATCCCCCTGACCGAGGTCGACGGTTCCGTCTGGCACTGCTACCTGCCGGGCGTCGGCCCCGGCCGGCGCTACGGCTACCGGGTGCACGGCCCCTGGGAACCCGCCACGGGCCACCGGTGCAATCCGGCGAAGCTGCTACTGGACCCCTACGCCAAGGCGATGGAGGGGCAGGTGGACAACCACCCCTCGCTGTACGAGCGGGCGGAGCAGGGGCCCGACCCCGCCGACAGCGCCGCCCACACCCTGCTCTCGGTGGTGACCGACCCGTCCTTCCCCTGGGAGGGCGACCGGCCGCTGCGGCGGCCCTACGCCGAGACCGTGATCTACGAGACGCATGTGCGCGGTCTGACCCGCACCCACCCGGGGGTCCCGGCGGAGCTGCGGGGCACCTACGCGGGCCTCGCGACGGAGGCGGTCATCGACCACCTCCTCTCGCTCGGGGTGACGGCCGTCGAGCTGATGCCGGTGCACCAGTACGTGCAGGACGGCTTCCTGCTCGACCGCGGCCTGTCCAACTACTGGGGGTACACCTCCATCGGCTTCTTCGCCCCGCACAACGCCTACGCGGCGCGCGGTTCGAGGGGCGGGCAGGTCGGCGAGTTCAAGTCGATGGTCAAGAAGCTGCACGCGGCGGGCCTCGAAGTGATCCTGGACGTGGTCTACAACCACACGGCGGAGGGCAACGAGAACGGCCCCACGCTCGCCTTCCGCGGCATCGACAACGCCTCGTACTACCGGCTGGCGCAGGACGATCCGGCGCACTACTTCGACACCACGGGCACCGGCAACAGCCTGCTGATGCGCCACCCCAACGTCCTGCAACTGATCATGGACTCGCTGCGGTACTGGGTCACCGAGATGCACGTCGACGGCTTCCGCTTCGACCTGGCGGCCACGCTGGCGCGCCAGTTCTACGACGTGGACCGGCTGTCGGCGTTCTTCGACCTCGTGCAGCAGGACCCCGTGGTGGGCCGCGTCAAGCTCATCGCCGAGCCGTGGGACGTCGGCGAGGGCGGTTACCAGGTCGGCAACTTCCCCCCGCTGTGGTCGGAGTGGAACGGCAAGTACCGCGACTCGGTGCGGGACTTCTGGCGCGGTGCGGAGAACTCCCTCGCCGAGTTCGCCTCCCGGCTGACCGGTTCCTCCGACATCTACCAGCGCGAGCGGCGCCGGCCCCGCGCCAGCGTCAACTTCGTCACCGCGCACGACGGCTTCACACTGCGCGACCTGGTCTCGTACAACGACAAGCACAACGAGGCCAACGGCGAGGACAACCGCGACGGCGAGAGCACGAACCGCTCCTGGAACTGCGGGGCCGAGGGCCCCACCGCCGACGAGGCGATCCTGGAGCTCCGCGCGCGCCAGCAGCGCAACTTCCTCGCCACGCTCATGCTGTCGCAGGGCATCCCGATGCTCGCCCACGGCGACGAGCTGGGCCGCACCCAGGGAGGCAACAACAACGCCTACTGCCAGGACAACGAGATCTCCTGGATCGACTGGGACCTCGGCGACGACCAGCGCGAGCTGGTCGACTTCACCCGGCGGGCCATCGCGCTGCGCGCCGCGCACCCCGTGCTCCGCCGACGCAGGTTCTTCCGCGGCGACACCGCGACGCACGAGAGGCAGCCGCTGGCGGACCTCGTGTGGCTGCGGCCCGACGCCCGCGAGATGACGGAGGGCGACTGGCGGCGCGCCGACGCCCATGCCGTCTGCGCCTTCCTCAACGGGGACGCGATCGCCGAGCCGGACTCCCGCGGCAGGCCCGTCGTGGACGACTCCTTCCTGCTCCTGCTGAACAGCCACCGCGAGCCGGTCGTCTTCCGTCTGCCCGGCCCCGCGTACGGGGAACGCTGGGCGACCCGGATCGACACCACCGACCCGCTGGGCCTGTCGGACGAGGCCGAGCACAAGGCGGGCAGCGAGGTCACCCTGGCCGCACACAGCCTGCTCCTGCTCTCCCGGCCGTCCCCGGTCAGGGGCCGCACTCCCGGGCGGGCGGGTTCCGCCGGGTGAGGCGCACGCCGAGTGGCGCGTCGCGCGCCCTCTTGCCCACACTGAAGGGCGGCAGGGCGCCGAGCCTCCCGCCGAACCCGAAAGCACAGGTGCCAGACTGGATTTTCAGGGCGCCTCGATTTCCAGGACGGGTTGCACATGCACCACGACAACACGATGCCTCCGGGCCCGTACGGCACGACGACCTCCGGCGTGGCCGCCCGGGGCGCCAGGACCGGTTCGGCACTGAGTGAGTCAGCGGTCGGCGCCCCCTGCTGGGTCAGCCTGACGGCACGCGACCTCACCACCGCACAGAGGTTCTACGGCGCCGTGATGGGCTGGCAGTTCCGCCCGGCCAAGCTCGGCGAGCAGTTCTCCGTCGCCACGGCCCACGGCGACCCCGTCGCCGGCGTCGGCGCCATCGCCTCCTCCTTCCAGATCGCGGTGGCCTGGACGCCCTACTTCGCGGTCCTGAGCGCGGACGAGACGGTGAGCCGCGTCCGGGAGCGCGGGGGCACGACGGCGGTGGGGCCGATCCCCTTCCCCAACGGGCGCGCGGCCCTGCTCTCCGACCGCGACGGCGCCGTCTTCGGGATCTGGGAGGGCGAGATCCTCACCAGTTGGCGCAGCGAACTGCACTCGGCGCCCGCCTGGCTGCGGCTGAGCACCCGCGACGCCTTCGACGCCGCCATCTTCTACGGCGAGGTGCTGGACTGGGCGTGCGGGCGCCCCGAGTGCTGCGAGGTGCGCTACCAGCAGGAAGAGGTGGTGGTCTACAGCGCGGGCCGCCCGGCGGCCCGGCTCAGTTCGGGCGCCGTCGAGGCGGACCCGGATCCGGCGGTACGCCCGCACTGGCAGGTCCACTTCACCGTCGACGACGTGGAGGCGTGCGTGCGCGCCACGGCGGAGTCCGGTGGGCACGTGGTCACCCAGGACCTGTCCGCGCGGCCGCCCTCGGCGACGCTGCGGGACCCCGACGGCGCGCAGTTCCGGGTCGTCGGCAAGGAGCCCGGCCGGCCATCGGCCTGACCCGGACGCCGCCGGGGAAGGTGACGGCAGGGCTCAGGCCCGGCCCGTTTTGCGTCCGGTCCTGCTCCGGCGGCCGAGTGCGCGCTGGGCGGTGAAGAAGACGCCCGCGCCGAAGCGCGCCCGCAGGGCGGCCCGCGCGGCGTTGGCGCCCGGGGCGCCGTGCACCCCTCCGCCGGGATGCGCGGAGGCGGAGGCGAGATACAGGCCCGGCACCGGTGTCTCCGGACGGCCCGCCCCGGGCACCGGCCGGAACACGAGCTGCTGGTGCAGACTGGTCGTGCCGGAGTTGATCGCCCCGCCGTGCAGGTTGGCGTTCAGCGCCTCCAGCGTGGGCGGTGCCAGCACGCGCCGGGCGATGATCTGCTCGCGGAAGCCGGGCGCGAGCCGCTCGATCTGCGCCTCCACGCGGTCCGCCATCGCCTCGTTCTCCCGCTCGTCCCACCGGCCCGTCAGCGCGTCGTCCCCGGCGTCGCCCTTGATCCGCTGCGGTACGTGGGTGTAGGCCCAGGCCGACTCGGTGCCGGCCGGCGAGCGCGAGGGGTCGGCCGTGGTCATCTGGCCCACCAGGGCGAACGGCCTGTCCGGTACGAGACCCCGCGCGATCTGGGCGGCGAACCGCGTCAGCTCGTCCACGCCGTCGGCCACATGCACCGTCCCCGCCCCGCGTGCGGCCTGCGCCTCCCAGGGCACGGGCCGGGCCAGGGCCCAGTCCACCTTGAACGTGGCGAAGTCCCACTGGAAGCGGCGCACGTCGTCCATCACGCGCTGCGGCAGATGCGCGGCGTCGACCAGACCTCCGTACAGATCGGGGGCCGCCACATCGGCAAGCACCGCCTTGCGTGCCACGACGCCCTCCCCCGACGCGGTGCGCACCCCGACCGCACGGCCGCCGCGCACCACCACCTCGCTCACGCGTTCCCCGCAGCGCACGCTGACCCCGCGGCGCTCCAGGCGCCGCACGAGCGCGGCCGTCAGCGCGCCCGCGCCGCCCACCGGCACGGGGAAGCCGTAGCTCTGGCCGAGCATCGACATGATCCAGCCGAAGCCGCCGCTGCCCGCCGCCTCGGGCGCGAGGTCGGCGTGCAGGGCGTTGCCCGCCAGGAGCAGCCGGCCGCCCTCGCCCTCGAACTCCTCCTCGCCCAGACGCCGCACCGGCAGGACCAGGGAGCGGGCCGCTCGCAGGCCGCCGCCCGCCCTGACCCGCGCGGCGAGGCTGAGCGCGGAGCGCACCGGCGGGAACGGCGTGAACAGCGCCTCCACCAGCGGTTCCCGCAGGCGTTCCCACAGGTCGTACAGGCGCTCCCAGCCCTGGCCGTCGCCCGGGGCGAACGTCTCCAGCGAGTCACGGGTCAGGGCGCGGTCGCGGTCCAGCACCGCGCAGCGCCCGTCCGCCAGCGGATGGGCCAGCACGTGCTCGGCGTGCGACCAGCGCAGGCCGTCGCGTTCCAGGTCCAGCGCGGCCAGCACCGGCGAGGCGGCCGCCAGCGGGTAGAAGGCGCTGAACGTGTCGCTGATGTAGTCCGGGTGCACGCCGCGGTCGCTGCGCACGGCGCCCCCGGGCTCGTCCTGGGCCTCCAGGACGACGACGCTCCAGCCGGCGTCGGCCAGGACGTTCGCCGCCACGAGCCCGTTGGGCCCCGCGCCGATGACCACTGCGTCCGGCATGTCCACTCCCCTTTTGTCTCTTCTCCGGGTGCCCTGCCGGGCAGCCGGCTCAGGCCTCGGCGGTCCGCGGCCGGGCTCCGTGCGGGCGGGAGCCCTCTTCGACGACCTCCGCCAGGCGGCTCAGCATGCTGCGGTGCCGCAACTGGACGAGGGCGTCGGTCGCCGCGTTGTGCAGTGCGCCGCCCGGGCCCTGGAGCGGGTGCTCGTCGACGATCACCAGCGTGTGGGCGCCCCAGGAGCGCACCTCGATGGCGATGCGGGCCGTGCCGAGCGCGCCGCTGTACGCCTCCAGCTCCAGCCGGTCCGGTTTGGCCAGGTGGCGCACCACGGTGTGGCCGGCGAGTTTCCAGGGACCGACCCGGACGGTGTACTCCAGGCGCGAGCCGACCGCGGGCCACTCCGTGTCGAGCGGGCGCGAGTCATGCGTGCCGACCACCCAGTCGGCGTATCGGTGCGGGTCCTCCAGCACCTCCCACACCTTGGCGGGCGGGCTCTTGACCAACTGGTGGCGTACGGCCACGTCAGCCTCCTCGTCTGTGCCGACCGGTCCCGGCCGACGCGGGGCGGGTACCCGGACATTCCTTCTTCACCAGCCCACAGCAATCTCGTGCGCCACGCCACACGAGGGCTACCGGTCCTGCGGGCTCTCCGCGACGGGCGTCAGATCGCTCAGCAGCCGTTGCGTATCGGCGGCGAGGCCACCGAGGGCCGGGGTCGCCGCGGTGTCGGGGTCCTTGAGCAGGCCGGTCAGCCGCTCGTGCGCCTCCTTCGCCGTACGCAGGGCGCTGTGCCGCTGGCGGACCGTCTCGGGGGCGTTCCGCGGCTCCGTGGGTGCGGCGTCGCTCTCGTCGAGGGCGCAGATGTCGCCGGCCGCCCGGAGCAGCTCGGCCAGGATGCCCGGCGCTTCCTTCGGCAGGTCGGCGAGCGAGGGGCGGTCCTCGCCCGTCTCGGCGAGGGTGCGCACCGTCGTCCTGATGTGCTCCGTGATCCGGTCCCAGGTGAAGTCCCAGTCCGGCGAGGGCGGGGTCGGCACGGAGCGGCGCAGCTTGCGGCCGGGGTTGAAGCGGTAGCTCTCGTCGGTCCAGCGGCGCGCGGTGCGCAGGTCCGTCACGAGGTCGGTCAGCCGCTGCGCCCGGTCGTACCACCCCTCGGCCTTCTTCGGGTCGAAGGGCTCCTCCTCGATGCCGTCCGCGACGGCGCGCAGCAGCTCGGCGCTCTCCTTGGGCAGCCGGTCGCGCAGGTGCCGCACGTCGCGTCCGTGGACCGGGGGCAGGATCAGCGCGTTCACGGCGATGCCGATGAGGGCGCCGAGCAGTGTCTCGAAGAGGCGGTGCAGGATGTCGAAGGCCGAGTACGTCCCGTACGCGAGGACGAACAGCGCGGCGGTCGGCGCGTACATCCCCTGGGTGCCGAAGCGGGCGTAGGTGCTCAGCAGGACGGTGACGGGCAGGACGATGGCCATGGCGGCGAGGGAGTTGTTGCCGGTCAGGACCGCCGCTCCCGCCGCCAGGAAGGTGCCCACCATGACGACCGCGAACTGCTGCATCGCCGAGCGCAGTGAGCGGTAGACGGTGCTCTGCACGAGGAAGAGTGCCGTCCAGGGCGCGAGGAGCGCCATCGGCGCGCTCCACCACCAGCCGGCCAGTGCCCAGGCGAGCACTCCGGCGCCGGCCGCCTTCAGCGACTGCACGGTCGTGTCGCGTTCCGGTCCCGAGGTCGTCACGGCCCTGCGGACGGACTGCCGCAGGGCCGCGATTTCCCAGGTCAGTGCATTCCACCGAATGGCGGTGGCCTCCTTACGTCGTTGGCTCCGGGCGCCGTCGGCTGCGACGTGCCGGTCACGGCAGCGGCGTGCCGCCGGTGGCGTTCATGACCTCGGCGGTGATGAAGCTCGCGTGGTCGGAGGCCAGGAAGACGTAGGCAGGTGCCATCTCGGCGGGCTGCGCGGGCCGCCCCAGGGGCGCCTGTTTGCCGAACTCCTTGGTGTCGGGCAGCGTCGCGGGGATCAGCGGCGTCCACACCGGGCCCGGCGCGACCGCGTTGACGCGGATGCCGTCGCCGACCAGCATCTGGGCGAGCCCCTGGGTGAAGGTGACGATGGCGCCCTTGGTCATGGCGTAGTCCAGCAGGTGCGGGCTCGGCTTGTACGCCTGCACGGACGTGGTGTTGATGATCGAGCCGCCCGCGGGGATGTGCGGCACGGCCATCTTGCAGAGCCAGAACATGCCGTAGAGGTTCGTCCGTACGACCCGGTCGAACTGTTCGGTCGTGATGTCACCGATACCTTCCGGCTGGGACATCTGGTAGGCGGCGTTGTTGACGAGGATGTCGATGCGGCCGAACTCCGTCACCGCCCGCTCCACGAGCCTGCGGCACTGCTCCTCCTCGCGGATGTCGCACGGCACGGCGAACGCCTGCCGTCCGGCGTCCTCCACCAGGCGCGTCGTCTCCCGGGCGTCGCCCGCCTCCGACGGCAGATGGGTGAAGAGGACGTCCGCGCCCTCGCGTGCGAAGGCCAGGGCCACCGCGCGGCCGATGCCGGAGTCGCCGCCGGTCAGCAGGACCTTGCGGTCCTTCAGCAGGCCGCTGCCCCGGTACGACTCCTCGCCGTGGTCGGGCGGCGGGTCCATGGGTCCCGTCCAGCCGGGCGGCTCCTGGTCCTGCTGCGGGAAGTCGGGCCGGGGGTGGCGGGTGGTCGGGTCCTGTCCGCCCTGTGCGCCGGGGGTGTCGTTCATCAGCTGCGCCTTCCTGGTCGTCCCTTCACACCCTCCGCTCCAGGGGCGGCTCCCACCACTTGGGCGTGGCGGGCCGCGTGTGGGCCGCCGAGGGCGGCCACCTGGCCGGGGGAACCTCCGGGTGCCCGGGTGCGCGGACGTGAAACCGCGCTGTCAGGGAGGCAGGGGCGCAGGTCAGTGGCCGGTGAGTTCGCCGCTGAGCTTCTCGTGGAGGTGGGCGCTCGGCTGGTTCAGGCCGATGATTCCGACGCTCTTGCCGCGTTGGCGGTACTTCGATTCGATCGCGTCGAGGGCGGCGACGGACGAGGCGTCCCAGATGTGGGCGGCGGTGAGGTCGATGACGACCACGTCGGGGTCCGTGCCGTAGTGGAACTGGCCGACGAGGTCGTTGGCGGAGGCGAAGAACAGTTCGCCGGTGACGGTGTAGACGACGCTGGCCCCGTCCGGGGCGGTGACCGAGGTGACGTGGGCGAGATGGGCGACGCGCCGGGCGAAGACGACCATGGCGGTGACGGAGCCGACGACGACGCCGACGGCGAGGTTGTGGGTGGCGACCACGCACGCGACGGTGATGAGCATGACCGCGATCTCGCCGGCCGGCATGCGCCGGAGCGTCCTCGGGGCGATGGAGTGCCAGTCGAAGGTCGCGAAGCAGACCATGACCATGACGGCGACCAGGGCGGCCATGGGGATGTCGGAGACGAGCGGGCCGAAGACGATGCAGAGCACCATCAGGAACGAGCCCGCGAGGAACGTGGACAGGCGGGTGCGGGCGCCGGACACCTTCACGTTGATCATCGTCTGGCCGATCATGGCGCAGCCGCCCATGCCGCCGAAGAAGCCGGTGGCGATGTTGGCGATGCCCTGGCCGATCGACTCGCGGGTCTTGGAGGAGTGGGTGTCCGTGATCTCGTCGACCAGCTTGGCGGTCATCAGGGACTCCATCAGGCCGACCAGCGCCATGGCGAGCGCGTACGGCGCGATGGTCGTCAGGGTGTCCATGGTGAACGGCACGTCGGGCAGGCCCGGCACGGGCAGCGACGAGGGCAGCTCGCCCTTGTCGCCCACGGTCGGCACGGCGATGCCCGCCGCGACCGTGATGGCGGTGAGGGCGGTGATGGACACGAGCGGCGCCGGGATCGTCCGGGTGACCTTCGGGAGGAACACCATGAGGACGAGGCCGCCGGCGAGCAGCGGGTAGACGGCCCAGGGCACGTCGTGCATCTCGGGGACCTGCGCCATGAAGATGAGGATGGCGAGGGAGTTGACGAAGCCCACCATCACGCTGCGGGGCACGAACCGCATCAGCCTGGCGACGCCGAGCGCGCCGAGGACGATCTGGAAGACGCCGGCCAGGATGACGGCGGCGACGAGGTGGCCGAGGCCGTGTTCGCGGTTGAGCGGGGCGATGACCAGGGCGACGGCGCCGGTAGCGGCGGAGATCATGGCGCGTCGCCCGCCGACGATCGAGATGGTGACGGCCATGGTGAAGGACGCGAACAGACCGATCGCGGGATCGACCCCGGCGATGATCGAGAAGGAGATCGCCTCGGGGATCAGGGCGAGGGCGACGACGAGCCCGGCCAGGACTTCCGTGCGCCAGACCCGGGGGTCACGGAGCCAGTCGGGGCGCAGACCGCGCAGGCGCGCGGCCGGGGACGGGGACGGGGCAGGAGAGGACAAGAGGGCGGGGACCTGTCGTGCTCGGGCACGCCTGGCATGGGGAGGGGCGTGCGGGAAGGAACGGAAAGGAAGCGGAAGGCCGGGCGCCTGCCCACAGGGCCCGCTGACGGCGGGAGAAGTCCGTGCGCGGAGTGACAGGGGCCGGGCCGGGAGGGCCCGCGCCGCCCAAGGATCGGCCCCGCGAGTTCGGACGCGGACCGGTGCGCGGGACTGCGAGCGCGCTGCGGGTGAAGGTCCCGGGCCCTTCAGGGGCGGAGCTTCACGGCGGGCAGACGGCGGAGCCGGTCGCCAGCGACTTGCGCACGCTCTCTCCTGCGGGGTGATGGATCTTCGCGGGGGCACCGTCGGCCCCTGAACGCCGGTCAAGCCTACCGTGCCGGCCGGACGCCCGAGGGCGAGCCTTGCCCAACGGTTCATGTCTGGACCAATCCGCAGGTCAGCGACGGTAATTACTCATTCTTTGGCAAGAATTTGCTCTGTCATCAAAGGTTAATGTGATGGCAAAGTGGGGGTCACGCCGCCCGACCAGGCTGCGTACCGGGCGACCCGGTGCCCGCCGCCACAGCGGCCGGGCACCGCCCCCTCCCCCCACCTCGTCATCGACCCGACCACACCGCGTCCCCGGCGCCCGCCGGAGAGACGCAGGAGGCAGGCCACCGTGAAGTCACTGATCGACAACGCCCGCTCGTTCGCCGCGACGCACGTCGCGGACCCCCGCAACACCGCCGCCTTCGAAGCGCTCGGTGCCGGCCAGTCCCCCGAGGCCCTCTTCGTCACGTGCTCCGACTCGCGTGTCGTCCCGGCCCTGATCACCGGAGCGCGCCCCGGCGAACTCTTCGAACTCCGCACGGCGGGCAACGTCGTGCCGCCCTACCCCTCGTCCGATCACCCCGACCGCGCCGGCCACCCCCTGAGCGAGGCGGCCACCATCGAGTACGCCGTCCGTGTGCTCGGCGTCCGTGACATCGTCGTCTGCGGGCACTCGCACTGCGGCGCGGTGGGTGCTCTGGTGCGCGGCGAGGACCTGTCGGCCGTGCCGGCCGTGCGCGACTGGCTGGAGCACTCCGTCGCTCCGGACGACGCCCTGCGCTCCCTCATACCCACCTCGCCCGATGTGGCCGAGGCCGTGCAGACCCACGTACTGGCACAGCTGGAGAGACTGCGCGCGTACCCCTGCGTCCGTGAGCGCGTCGCCGACGGCGCCCTCGCCCTGCACGCCTGGTACTACGAAGTGCACACCGGCACCGTCAGTGCCCACCGTCCGTCGTCCGACGGCCGCCCGGCGTTCGGTCCCCTGTGAGGACCGCCGCAGCCTCCCGTCCGGCCCGCTCCCACGACAGGACCCCCCACCCTCATGTCCTCCTTCCTCTCCCCCTTCCGCGAACTGCGTGAGCCCGGCGTCCTGCGCCAGGACGTCCTCGCCTCGCTCGTCGTCTTCCTCGTGGCCCTGCCGCTGTGCGTCGGCGTGGCCGTGGCCTCCGGTGTCCCCGCCGAACTGGGTCTGGTCACCGGCATAGTCGGCGGCCTCGTCGTCGGCTGCCTGCCGGGCAGCGCCCTCCAGGTGAGCGGGCCCGCCGCCGGTCTGACCGTGCTCGTCTTCGAGGCGGTGCAGGAGTTCGGCCTCGGCATGCTCGGCGCGATCGTGCTGCTCACCGGCGCCCTCCAGATAGCCCTCGGCCTGCTGCGGTGCGGCCGGTGGTTCCGCGCGATATCCGTCTCCGTCGTCCAGGGCATGCTGGCGGGCATCGGCCTCGTGCTCATCCTCGGACAGCTCTACACCATGGCCGGGGCGGAGCAACCCCGTTCCGGCATCGACAAGTTCGCCGGGCTGCCCGGGCTGCTCGCGGACGTCCTGAGCGACACCGCGTCCCTGACCGCCGCGGCCGTCGGACTCGGCACCATCGCCGTGCTCGTGCTCTGGCCGAAGCTGCCCGCCGCGGCCGCGCGCACGGTGCCCGCGCCGCTGGCCGCCGTCGCGCTGGCCACCGCCGTCGTCGCCGGGTTCGGCCTGGACGTGGCGAACGTGACGGTGCGGGGGCTGGTCGACGCCGTGCAGCCGCCGGGCCTCGGCGATCTGGCCGGCCTCGGGGGCGTGGCCGTGCTCGGCACCGTCCTGGCGTTCACCCTGATCGCCTCCGCCGAGTCGCTGTTCAGCGCCGCGGCCGTGGACCGCATGCACGACGGCCCCCGCACGCACTACGACAAGGAGCTGGTCGCCCAGGGCGTCGGCAACACGGTGTGCGGTGTGCTCGGGGCCCTGCCGATGACCGCGGTCATCGTCCGCAGCTCCGCCAATGTGCGGGCCGGGGCCCGCACCCCGCTCTCGCGGATCCTGCACGGTGCGTGGCTGCTGCTGTTCGCCGTGCTGCTGCCCACGGCGCTCGGCATCATCCCGCTGGCGGCGCTCGCGGGTGTGCTGGTGCACGCGGGCTGCAAGCTCATCCCCTTCAAGGAGATCGTCCCGCTCGCCCGCGCCCATCGGGGCGAGGCCTTCGTCCTCGCCACCACGGCGATCGCCATCGTCGTGACCAACATGTTCGAGGGCGTGCTGCTCGGCCTCGTCCTGGCCGTCGTCAAGTCCGCCTGGGAGACCTCCCATGTGCACGTCGACGTACGGGAACTGCCCGGCGGCCGGCAGATCGTGACCCTCACGGGGAACGCCACGTTCCTGCGGCTGCCCCGCATCCTGGAGACGCTGGAGGCCCTGCCCAAGGACCGGCCCACTGAACTCGACCTGACCGTCGTGCGCCACCTCGACCACGCCTGCCGCACCGCGCTGGAGAACTGGGCCCTGCGGCACAACGACAGCGGCACGGAAGCCGTACGCATGAGGCTCCCGCAGGCGTCCGCCGACCCGGCCGAGGAACCCGAGCGTGCCGAGGCCCGGGCACACGGCTGACCGGCCCCCTACGGCCGACTCCGGTCGGCCACCTCTACCACCGCACACAGCAACTCAACCATCTCTCACGGAGGTTCATCATGGAGCAGCTCATCAAGCGGATGACGGAAGAGTCCGTGTGGCAGAAGTGGGTGGCCGCCAACTCGGCCTCGGGCGCGCGGTCCGCGAAGGACGGCTGCATCAGCGCGGCACCGAAGAGCGGTTGCATCAGCGCCACCGGCAAGACCGGCTGCATCTCCTGAACCGGTAACGCCCGGGGCCGCCGCCGCGACCGTTCACGTCCCGGCGGCGGCCCCGCTCCCTCGCCCCTTCCGCCGTCGCCAGATCGCCCCGGAGCCGCCTTGAACCCCGTGCCGAGCGCCGAAGTCCTGGACCACGTCCGGGACATCCCCCTCTACCGCGCGTCCGTCGAGCGCGGAGACTTCCCGATTCTCGAGAAGCCGGAGATCGCCCGGGACTTCCCCGCCAACTGGATGACCCCGGAGCTGTCCCGCGCCCTGGAGACGGGCGAGGCCGAGTACGTGCTGTCCACCGGGACCAACCACGCCCGCATGCGGCTCATCCGGCCCCCGTACTTCCTGCTCCGCTCCTACTACCGGCTGTGGAGCGAACACCCCGATCTCGGGCCCCTCTGGCACGACGGCGCCCGGCGGATCTCGCTGACCACCGTCCTCGCCACCGAGCACGTCACCCGCGTCAACGCCGCCAAGCCCGGGGCCACCCCCGGTGAACGCTGGCTCGACGACCGCACCCTGTATCTCAACCTCCGTCTCGACCCCGCCGATTGGGACCGCGCCGAGGTCGAGCGGATGCTGGCGGAGATCCGTGAGGTCGCCGCCGAGCACCCACGGGGCGCGTACCTCCTGGACTGTTCCGGGTACCACCTGGCCCATCTGGTCCGCAAAGTCACCGAAGAGGACTTGTGGGACCGCTTCCCGCAGCCCGCCGGCATCGTGCACGCGTACGAGTACACGCCGCTGAACGTGCGCGCGTACCTGCGGGAGCACTTCGACTGCCCGGTGGTCGACCTGTTCGGCAGCACGGAGCTGGGCTACCTCTTCTACAGCGACGCCGACGGCGGCTACCGCCCCTACCTGCACGACATGAGCGTGGAGCTGATCCCCGTCGAGCCCGGCAGCGGCATCCACAGCCTGATCGTCACCAGCGTCCGCAACCCCTACATGCCGCTGGTCCGCTACCGCTCCGGCGACTGCGTCCGCACCCGTGACGGCAGCGACGACCCGGAGCGGATCGTCTCCTTCTGCGGCCGCGAGAAGGAGCTGCTCGCCGCGCCCGACGGACCCGTCGCCCAGGCGGACCTCGACGCCCGCGTCGCCGCCGTCTGTCCCCGGGTGTTCCTGCACCAACTGCGCCTGACCGGTGCGGGACGCTGCCGGCTGTGGTGCACGACGTTCGACGGCGCACCGCTCACCCCGGGCGAGGTGACCGAACTGGCCGCGGCGGTGGAGAAGCTCACCGGCCGTGCGTGCGAGGTGGAGCACCGCGCCCATGTGCCCATCGGGCGCTCGGGGAAGTACGCCTGGCTCGTCACCGCCACCGCCACCGAGGGCCCCGATGGCCGGGCGGCCACTGCCGCCGAAGCGTCCCGCCGGGCCCCCACCTGCGAAGAGCTGCTCGGAGCGGACCTGCATGCCGAGGTGGTGCGCCACTTCGCCGCGAAGCCCGGAGCACCGGACACCGCCCACGTCACCCACCAGGTCCGCGAGTGTCTGCGCTACCTCTACCTGATCTCCCGTCATCCCGACCGGCTCGGCGGCCTCTTCCTCCCGGTGGAGCAGGACATCGACGAGATCTGGCACTACCTGATCCTGCAGACCCGCGAGTACCGCGAGCTGTGTGAACAGCGCCTGCCCGGCGGGCACTTCATCCACCATCGCAGCATCTCGTACGACGCCTACCAGGCGGACCCGGGCCGCGAGAAGGCCGCCGAGGAGGCGCTGCGGTGGATCCCCCTCTACACCGAGTCGTTCGGCCCCTTCGACGCGGACGCGCTGCCGCACTGGACGGTCGTGCGGTTCCTGCACGAGGAACTGGGCATGCCCCTCACGGAGATCGCCGCGCTTGGAACGTCCCGCGAGCATGCGCTATGATCGATCTTGAGCTCGCCGCCGGAAATCCGGCTCCGGGCCCGGCGTTGGTGGTCCAAGGAAAGGCGCCCCACTTCCTGTGGGGAGATGCAGGTGCAAGGCCTGCCCAGCGCTCGTGACAGGCCCCGGTTTCCGTGACGGAGACCGGGGCCTCGTGTTTGCCCCCTGTCCCCCTGCCCTTCCCGAGTCCCCGGCTTCCCCGGGGGCGGGCCTCACCTCTTGCGGTGGCAGTCCTGGGTGTCGAGCAGCTCCCACGTCCCGTTCTTCTCGATGTGCTCGCGAATGGTGAAGCGGTCCTCGTCGACGCGGGTGATGTCCCGCTTGATGGCCACCGGCCGCTGCGCCTCACCGAGCGCGTAGGTCCCGGTGAGGACGAAGTGGCCCTGCCGCCAGCCCGGGGAGGTCGAGGTGCCGCGCATACCGGCGTCGTCGAAGTAGTAGGAGACGAACCGGCCGTCGACCCGGTCCCACCCGAGCACCCAGCTCCCCCGGACCCGTCCGCTCTTCCGCTCCCGCACCTGCGTCAGGTCCAGCTGGTAGTAGTGGCCGCCCAGAATGGGGCGCACCCGGGCGGTGCGGAGCGAGCCCGTGGCGAACAGGCAGCGCAACGTGCCGAGCAGGAAATCCAGTTCACGCATGCGTTCCGAGGGCGGCGGCGCGCTCGTCGGCAGCGCCCGGGCCGCGGCCCCGGCCGAGGAGGCGCCGAGCAGGACCGCGCCGGCCGCGGTGGCGACCGTACCGAACCGCACCCGCCGCCACCCCGTGCGGGAGCCGGTCCGCCACCCCGGGGCGTAACCGCGCGGGGCGTGAAAACCCCTGTTCTCTGTAGCCATCGTTCCCCCATCCATCCGGAAGTCGACCGGCGGTTGACACCGGTCATCAGGTGGCGCTTGGCAAAGGATCACCGCCTCATGACTGATTACCGCACCAATTCGATCGATTAAGGGCCATATGCGGCAGCGGTTCGCCCCGAAAGTAGTCATGAACGGTCGACGGTAGTCACGAACGGTCGACTCCATTTGTTCATACGCCGCACTAATTGACGTTGTGTTATTTGTCGGCAACTCTTCATCCAGGGATCACACACTCGCCGCGTCGCACTTCGCGACCTGCCTGATGAAGGAGTTCCCTCGTGGTCATGGACCGCCCCGCCCGGTCGACAACGCTCGTCCTCGCCACGGCGCTCGCGGCGCTCACCGCGGCCGCCCTGCCGGTGCACGCCGTGGAGGAGCAGGGCCGCTCGCGTGCCACCCTGCCCGCCGTCACCCCGGTCGCCGAGACCCCGGCCCTGCACGACGACGAGGCGGGCGGCGACGCCGACGCGGACGACCCGGCGATCTGGCGCAATGCCGCGGACCCCGCCCGCAGCCTGGTGATCGCCACCGCCAAGCAGGGCGGGCTGCGCGTCTACGACCTGCACGCCCGCGAGGTGCAGTCCGTGCCGGCGCCCGCCGCGCCCGGCCCGGACCACGCGCCCGGCCGCTTCAACAACGTCGACCTGGTGCACGGCCTACGCCTGCCGACCGGCCGCGCCGACCTCGCCGTGACCAGCGACCGGGGCAGCGACCGGCTCCGCTTCCACCGCATCGACGGCAACCGCCCCGGCGCCCCGCTCACCGATGTCACGGACCCGGCCGCCCCGCCCGTGTTCTCCTCCTCGCAGGAGGAGATCGACGAGCAGCGCACCGCGTACGGCCTCGCCACCTGGACCGACAAGTCCACGGGCCGCTCCTACGCCCTGGTCAGCCGGCGGGAGCGGTCCACCCTCGCAC
Organism: Streptomyces sp. NPDC031466; assembly: GCF_055581265.1. Classification (NCBI taxonomy): domain Bacteria; kingdom Bacillati; phylum Actinomycetota; class Actinomycetes; order Kitasatosporales; family Streptomycetaceae; genus Streptomyces; species Streptomyces sp. NPDC031466. The sequence goes on along the minus strand of NZ_JBVIJT010000012.1, from coordinate 300,713 downwards.
TGCTCGAACTCACCCCCGCCGCCGGCGGCAAGGTCGGGTACCGCAAGATACGCACCCTTGACCTGCCCACCGACTTCCGCCTGCCGAACGGCACTTCGTGGTCCCCCTGCGGTGAGCCGGGCGAGCTGCCGCAGGTCGAGGGCATGGTGGTGGACCCGGCGAACGGCATGCTGTACGCAGGGCAGGAGGACGTCGGCGTGTGGCGCGTGCGCGCCGATCTGACCGGCACGCCGAAGCTCGTCGACAAGGTCCGTGAGTACGGCGTCCCCGGCACCTACGACGAGGAGACCGAGGAGTGCGTCGCGGGCGCCGACCCCGGCTACGGCGGCACCCGCGTCACCGCCGACGTCGAGGGGCTGACGCTGCTCACCGAGCAGGACGGGGACGGTTACCTCCTCGCCTCCAGCCAGGGCGACAACACCTTCGTCGCCTATGACCGCGAGGTGTCCGACGCCAACGAGTACGAGGGCGGCTTCCGCGTCGCGGCGGCCTCCGCCACCCTCGACGGCTCCGAGGAGTGCGACGGCGCCGCCGCGCTCGCCGCGCCGCTCGGCCCCGACTTCCCCGACGGCCTGCTCGTGGTGCAGGACGGCCACGACGCCCCCGGGGACGGCGAACGCCCCTCCACAAACTTCAAGTTCGTGGACCTCGGCGACGTCAAGGACGCCCTGGAGGACTGACCGCCGCGGGGCGCGCTCAGCGCGGCAGGCCCCCGCGCCTCGACCTGGCCGCGGCGACGAGTTCGTCGACCGTGGCCAGTTTGACCCGGGGGCGCCCCGCGCGCCGGCCCCGCTCGGTCTCGGCCCGCTCGATCGCGGCCAGACCGCGTGCGTCCACCACCCGGCGGTTGCGGCGGCGGGCCAGGCGGTGGAAGGCCCGCGTGGGGTGGCGGGGCTCGGGCAGGCTCCCGGCGACGGCATCGGAGAGCAGGGCGGAGACCGTCTCGGCGGCGCAGGTGCGGTTGGCGCCGATGCCGCCGGTGGGGCCCCGTTTGATCCAGCCCACGACGTACGTCCCCGGCCGCCCGGTGACGCGGCCGCCCTCGTGCGGCACGGTGCCGCTGCTCTCGTCGAAGGGCAGGCCCGCCACCGGCGTGCCCCGGTAGCCGATCGCGCGCAGCATCATGCCCGCCGGCAGGGTCGAGGCCCCCTCGTCGGACACGACGCGCACGGCCTCCACCCGGTCCTCGCCGAGGACTTCGGCGGGCGCGCAGTGGAAGCGCAGGACGATGCGCCGCCCGGGATCCGGCGGCCGCGTCCAGTCCACCCGCCGCCGGCCGACACCGCGCAGGACGGCCGCCTTGCCCGGCGGCTCCGCCGCATCGACGGCAGGGGCGATCCGCGGGTCGTGGTCGTCCACCACCAGCTCCACCCCCGGCAGGTGCTTGAGCGCGAGCAGTTCGGACCTGGTGTACGCCGCGTGCTCGGGCCCGCGCCGGGCGAGCAGGACCACCTCGCGGACGCGGCTGTCGCGCAGCGCCGCGAGGGCGTGGTCCGCGATGTCGGTGCGGGCCAGGGCCTCGGGACCGGCGAGCAGGATGCGGGCCACGTCCAGGGCGACGTTGCCGTTGCCGACCACGACCACGCGCTCCGCCGACAGGTCGATGCCGTCGGGGCGCGCGTCGGGGTGGGCGTTGTACCAGGCGACGAAGGCGCTCGCGGAGAGGCTGCCGGGCAGGTCCTCGCCGGGGACCGACAGGCGGCGGTCGGTGGACGCGCCCACCGCGTAGATCACCGCGTCGTGGTGCGCGGCGATCTCCTCGGCGGTGACGTCGGTTCCCACGTCGAGCCCCAGGTGCATCCGCACCCTGGGGTGCGTGTGGAAGCGGGCGAAGGTGTCGCCGACCTTCTTCGTCGCGGGGTGGTCGGGTGCCACGCCGTGGCGCACGAGACCCCCGGCCACCGGCAGCCGGTCGATCAGCGTCACCTCCGCGTTCGTGTGCAGCAGCAGGTCCTGCGCGGCGTACATGCCGGCCGGTCCGGTGCCGACGACGGCGACCTTGAGCGGCGGGAAGTCCGCGGGCAGCACCCGGGGGAAGTCCGGCTCGTCCCAGGAGTGGAAGTTCGGCCCCTCGCGGTCCGGCGCGGGCGCCCCGCTCCGCTCGAAGTACGCCGCGTTGATGGCGCCGTACTCCCGCTGCTCGGCGGGCAGGCGGTCCACGGGGAAGATCGCGTCGACGGGGCAGGCGTCGGCGCAGGCGCCGCAGCCTATGCAGGTCTGCGGGTCTATGTGCAGCATCTCCGTGCTGCCGAAGGCCCGTTCCTGCGGAGTGGGATGGATGCAGTTGACCGGGCACACGGCCACGCAGGTGGCGTCGGCGCAGCAGGTCTGGGTGATGGCGTAGGTCATGTTCGTGGGCTCGGCTCGGCTCGGCTCGACGGGATCAGCGGGATCGGCTCGGACGCGGTACGGCTCAGATCAGGTGGGCCCGCTCGTAGAAGACCAGCGCCGGCTTGGTGAGCAGGCGGCACGAGGCCAGGAACTCCATGAGCCCCGCGCAGCTGGCCCGCATCATGGACTTGTGGTGCTCGTTGGCCTTCGCCTCGGCCAGGGCGCGCTTCTCGTCGAGTCCGGCGTTCGCGTAGACCTTGGGGTTCACCATGCTGGTGACGATGACGTACGACGCGATGGCGACCACCAGGGCGTTGATCCGGCGGCGCACCCGGCCCGCGCCCGCGAGCCGCTTGCGCGTCTGGTCGCGGGCGAACTTCATGTGCCGCGACTCCTCGACGACATGGATGTTGTTGATCGTGCGTACGAACGGCACGACCCGCTCGTCCCGCATCCAGTCGCGCTGCATGACGTCGAGGACCTCTTCGGCCACGAGGATCGCGGCGTACGCGGCCTCCCCGAAGGCGACCGACTTGAAGACCCTGCCCAGTTCGACGGCGAGCCGGTGCGGCCGGTAGGCGGGCGCGCCGAGCTTCTCGGCACCGCGGGCGAACATGATCGAGTGGCGGCACTCCTCGGCGATCTCGGTGAGCGCCCACTGGACCTCGGTGCTCGTGGGGTCCTTCGCGTAGACGTCGCGCAGCACCATCTGCTGGAGGATCATCTCGAACCAGATGCCGGTGCTGGCCACCGACGCGGCTTCCTGCCGGGTCAGCTCCTTGCGCTGCTCCTCGGTCATCTCCTGCCAGTACGCGGTGCCGTAGAGCGTGCACCACTCGGGGCTCGCCCCGTGGAAGTCACGGTCCAGCGGCGTCTCCCAGTCGACCTCGGTGGCCGGGTCGTACGCCAGGACGGCGGCGGAGTCGAGCAGCCGCCCGGCTATGTCGCCCTCCGGGGACTGCTCCTGTGCGCTCGGCCGAACAGTGCTGCCTGCCATGTCGCGGCTCCTTGACTGAAGACGTCAGGGCAGGGACCGCGGCGCCCCGCACGGCACGCCGCGACCCCCTTGTTAGACAGACCGTATAACAAGGGGGTCGGGTAGGCCTACCCTCAAGTAGCAACGAGGGTGCGGCATGGAGGAACTAGGTGCGGCTCACCGGCTCGGCCGTCGCCGGTGCGGGCCAGCGGATGCGCGTACTGCACGCGGACACGACCAGCGCCGAGGCCGCGACGGCGGCGAAGCCCCACACCAGGCTGCCGGCGTGGGCGATGAAGCCGATCAGCGGCGGCCCGGCGAGCAGCCCCGTCGTCCCCATGGCGGCGACCAGGGTCAGCGAGTCCGAGCCCTGGCCCGCCGCGGCCACGTAGACGCACGGGGTGACGGCCGCGATGCCGAGACCCACGCAGGCGAAGCCGAGCAGCGCCGCCACCAGTCCCCCGCCGGCCAGGGCGAGGATCAACCCCGCGCCCGCCAGCGCGCTGCCCACCCGGACGACGCGGCCGTCCCCCCAGCGGCTGCGCCAGCCGTCGGCGAAGAGGCGGGCCACGACCATCATTCCGGAGACGACGGCGATGCCGAGGGGCGCCACTTCGGCGGGGGCGCCGGCGACGTCCTTCAGGTAGAGCGCCGACCAGTCGTTCATGGCGCCTTCGGTGACGGTGCCGAAGGCCATCGCGACGCACATCCACAGCGTCACGCGGGAGGGCAGGGCCCACTTCCCGGCGCGCTTCCTCTCCCCCTTCGCGGCTGTCGGCGCCGGGAGTCGGCCGTCCGTCAGCAGGCCGGTCCGCGCGTACGCCACGAGGAGGAGCAGGATCGCCGCGGCCGCCGCGAAGTGCGCGGTGACCGACGTGGTCACCGCGTTCATGCCGGAGGCGAGCAGCGCGGCGAGCAGGGAGCCGCCGCTGAACGTGGCGTGCAGCCGGGCCATGGCGTTGCGTTCGAAGGCGGCCTCGAGCGCGGCCCCCTGGGCGTTCATGGCGACGTTGAGGCAGCCCACGAGGACGCCGTCGACGCACATGACCAGCAGCGCGAGGGGGTAGTTCGGCGCTGCGGCCAGTGCCGGGAGCGCCAGCGCCAGGCCGAGCGCCGACAGCGTCGCGAGGCGCCGCGAGCCGAGGCGCCGCATCAGCGCGGCCACCAGGGGGAAGGACACCGCGGCGCCGACTCCCGCCGCCATCAGCAGCACGCCGACCTCCGCCGCGCTCAGACCGAGACCGCTCTTGAGGGCGGGGATGCGCGACGCCCAGGTCGCGTACTGGAAGCCGAGCGAGCAGAACAGGGCCGCGATCGCCAACTGGCCCCGATGGAAAGGATCACGCACGCGGAGCACCCGCATCAGCCCACTTCTCCGATTCTCGGCGCGGCGCCGGCCCGGCCGGCACCGCCCTGGACATGTACACGGCGGTCGGACCGTATCCGGCCGGGGTCACGGGCCCGGCGGTGAACCCGCGGGCCGACCAGAACGTCTCGCTGCCGCCGACGGCCACCAGGGAGATCCGCTCGTACCCCTGGGTACGAGCCGTGGTCGTGAGGTGGGTCAGCAGGAACCGGGCGAGGCCCTGGTGCCGCAGGTCCTCCGCGACGACGATGTCGTGCAGATGCAGGTTGCGCGACGGGAGCGCGGGCCCGGCCTCGGCGCCCCGCAGGTGCGGGTAGGCGGACTCGGGGTAGGGCAGGGCCAGCAGGTAGCCCGCCAGCCGGCCGGTCAGGTCCAGCGCGAAACAGGTGGTCGGCGACGCGCTCACCTTGGCCTCCAGCGCGGCCCGGCCCTCCGACAGGCCGAGGCGGCGGTAGGCACCGCGTTCGAGGACGGTGATGTCCGGCCAGTCGTCGGCGGCGATGTGGCGTATCCGGGGCGCGTGGTCCACGCGTCTGTCGTGGTTCACGTGTCCCCGCCGTCTATCCAGGTGTACGGCAGCGGGCGGAAGCCGTTGAAGCCTTGCGTCATGTAACTGGTCGCGTACGCGCCACAGGACAGCACCCACACCGGATCGCCCGAGGCCAGCGCCTTGGGCACCGGGACCAGGCCGTCCTCGTGGGAGAAGGCGTCGTCGCTGTCGCAAGTGGGGCCCGCCACCACGGCCGGGACGGACTCGGCGCCTCGGTGGGAGGGGAAGACGAGGCGGTACTGCACCTGGTCCATCTCGTACAGGCCGTTGAACTTGCCGCAACTGAGGTACAGCCAGTACTGCCGTTCGCCGTCCGGTCCGCGGCGGGCCGCCAGCCGGGAGACGTGGGCGCGGATGGCCCCGTGGTCGGCGATGAGGTAGCGGCCGGGTTCGACGACGTAGCCGAGCCGGTGGCCCGGGATCTGTCCGAGGCGCGCCATGCCCTCGCGGATCACGGCGAAGATCTTGTCCATCGGGGGGTCGAGCGCCCTGCCGTGCTTGTCGCGGTAGCCGAGGGCGGGCAGTCCGCCGCCGAGGTTGACGTGGTCCAGGGGGATGCCGCGCCGGGCCAGGGCGTGGAGCACGTCCGCGATGCGGTCGAAGGCGTCGCGCCAGGCCTCGGCCGTCATCTGCTGGGAGCCGACGTGCACGGACAGGCCCGCGGGGACCAGACCCAGCTCGCGGGCCCTGCCCAGCAGGGCGACGGCGTCCTCGGGCGAGCAGCCGAATTTGTTGCTGAGCCCCCAGAGCGCGCCGTCGCCGGTGGTCGCGAGGCGGCAGAACACCCGGGCACCGGGGGCGTGCCGCGCGAGCGCGGTCACGTCCTCCAGGCTGTCGGTCGCGAAGTCCCGCATGCCCAGGCGGTGGGCGTCGGCGATGTCGCGGTCGGACTTGACGGTGTTGCCGTAGTGCATCCGGCGCGCAGGGATCCCGGCGCGCAGGGCCTGTTCCACCTCGTGGGGGCTCGCCGCGTCGACGCCGCAGCCGCGTCCGGCGAGGCGGGTGAGCACCTCGTCCACCGGGCAGGCCTTCATGGCGAAGCGGACGGCGACACCGGGCAGTTCGCGGCGCAGCGTCTCGTAGCGCTCCTCGATGCCCGGCAGGTCGAAGACGATCTGGTCCTCGGCGGCGGCCGCGAGCGCGTCGAACAGCGGAACGGTCTCGTGCGTCATCGTGGCGCTCATCCGGGCTGTCCCGCCGGCCGGATCGGACCGGCGTCCTTGGCCGCCCGGACCAGGGGCTCCCAGGCCTCGATCAGCAGGGCGAAGTCCTCGATGTCGCCGCGCGCCTCGTCCAGGAGACGCTCGCGGCGGGCGGCGAGGAGGTCGGCGAACTGCTCGTACCTGCCGCCGAGTCTGCGGTAGGCGGTGTCCACGCGCTCCAGGCGTTCGACGTTCTCGGCGCGGTCGAGTGCGGTGCTCTGCCTGACCAGGGCGGCCACAAGGGAGCCGCGGACCTGGCCCCGCTCGTCCAGGAGCGTCTCTCCGGCCTCGGCCATGCGCTCGTAGATGACGTTGAAGTAGAGCATCGACAGGAAGAACTTGACGAAGCGCGTCTGGTACGCGACGAAGCCGGCGTCGGTCCTGCGCTCCGGGGTGTAGAAGTTGACGATGTCGCGGTTGTGCAGGACGCCCGGCAGCGCGGCGTCGTGGACGAGGTGGATGAGGAAGTAGTCGCTGCCGATGGTGTCGGTGGCGGGTGGCAGCGGCACGCGTTCGTGCACGCCGTGGAAGCTGATGTTGCACATGTCGACGCGCATGGGGTCGACCAGGGTCAGCGTCGCCCGGTCGTGGGTGAACCGCTCGGTGCCGGCGCCCCGGAAGGAGTCGTCGACGAGTTCCCGCTTCTGCTCGTCGCTCCAGTGGCCGGGCGCCCAGAGGCCGACCACGTCGTAGTAGACCTCAGGGTCCAGGGCGCGTATCTCGCCGATGTCCACGGACAGTTCGCCCACGAAGGAGCCGCCGACCATCGACACCCGTTTGTGGGCGTGGCGATCGTCGAGGGCGGTGTGCACGGCGCCGCGCGCCGCGTCGGCCGCGCGCTTGCCGAGCGATGCCAGCTCGTGGTGGACGGGGAAGACGGGCGCGCCGTCTGCGCTCTGGTACTCGCTGTCGGAGTCCCTGCGGTGCACGGACTCGCAGCCGAGCGCGGCGGCGAGCAGGAACGCGCGGTTGGTGCAGGCGCCGTACGAGAGCCGGGCGGGAAGCATGAGCTCCAGCAGCAGCGCGGGTTTGGCGTTCCCGGACCCGGCGATCACCCGGCGCAGGAAGTCCCGCTGCTCCGGCTCGCCGAGGTGGTGGGTGACGACGCGCGGGACGTCACCGAGGGCGCGGACGGCCCGCTCGTGCGCGGCGAAGGTGTCGGGGTCGGAGGAGTCGAGGATCAGCAGGTGCACCTCGACGTCGAAGTGAGCGGCGGCGTAGGCAGCTTCCGCGCCGATCGCCGCGATGGTCTGCGGGCAGGCGCGGTTGGTGGGCAGGGTCAGGCAGATGCGGCGCATGCGGCGTCCCCGATCGGCTGGTCGGTGTCCCGCCCGGTCCAGGACTTCAGGCCCAGCAGCTTCTCGCCCAGGTCGTTCAGGGTGGCGGTGCCGTAGCGCAGGGACTCGTGCTGGTCGGCGTCGCCGACCAGCGTGGCGTTCCAGGTGGGGGTGGTGAGGTGGCGCCAGGAGTCGATCCGGGAGCGGCGCAGCTCCTCGTGGGTCTCCAGGGCGGGCATCATCGACAGGTACTGGACGGCGCGCACGCCGTTCGCGGAGGTGTTGGGGGCGACGCCGTGCGCCAGCAGACCGTTCCAGATCAGCAGGTCGCCGGCCTCCAGTTCGGGCCGGACGACGGGCATGTCGTCCTGGTCGACGGCGGGGCGGATGGGGTCGCGGTCGTCCGGCTGGAGGGCCTTCCAGCGGTCGAAGCGGCGGAACAGCTCGGGGCAGCACTGGAAGCCGCCGTGCTCGGGCCGGGTGTCGTCCAGGGCGATGATGCCCTGGACGCGCTGGGGCAGCACGCCGAGGGTGGTGTCGACGTCCCAGTGGAGGTTGATGTCGAAGCCGCGCTCGGTGGGGGCGATCAGGGAGCGGGAGCGGTTCTTGACGTTGGGCGGGTTGAGGTTGAGCCGGTCCAGTGTCACCCACAGCTCGTCGCAGTCCCAGACGTCGGTGAAGGCGTCGTAGACCCGCCGCGTCTGGCGGCTGTCCCAGATCAGCTGGTGGTGGTAGGCCTCGACGAAGCCGTAGACGTGCAGCTCCCGGTCCAGGTCCGAGCGGAACTCGCGCTCCTCGTACCAAGTCTCGGGGCGGCCCCGGTCGAGCCCCTGGAACTCCCAGGCGAAGTCCAGCAGCTCCTTGGCCGCCCGCGTGGGGATGGCCTGCTTCACGACGACGTAGCCGTACGTCTGCCAGAAGGCGAAGTCCTCCTCGGAGAGCACCTTGAGCGGCCGCGTCTTGGTCAGGTCCCGCAACTGGGTCTGCGCCAGGTAGGTCTCGCCGTCGGCGCTGAAGTACGGGACGTCGCCGGGGGCTCGGTGGAGGTAGCGGTCGGAGGCTGGCATGGCGGGCTCCAAAATTCGGTCTGTTCCGGGGCGGGCACGGCGGCGGGGGTCTCGTCCCCCCGGGAGGTCCGCGCCGGGCCGGCGGGCCGCTTCAGGTCGGCCGGGGCGGCGCGTGTCACATCCGCCCCACGTCGAACTTGCGTACCATCAAAATGGACTAGACCAACGACCGCTGTCAACAATTGACTTGGGCGCCTTGTCGATGAATACGACGATATTCGCCCCCGGTTCACGCACGCTTCACATCAGGCCCGGGTGGAATTTTTGGCTTCAACTGCCCTGCGGAAAAAGCTAGTTGGCGGCCGAATCCGGCGCTCACGCGCATTGACGCCCTATGGCCCCCGGTTCAGGGTGTTGCCCATAGCGAAGCCACGCACCCGAGGAGATGCCTCTCATGCGAAGACGTGCCGTTGTCCGTGGACTCGCCACCGCCGGGGCGGCGCTCGCCCTGCCCGCGCCGTTGGCCGACATGGCCGCGGCCCGGTCCGGAGCAGCCGCCCCCCGGGCCGGAACGACCGCGGTCCGGCCCGGTACGGCCGCCGCGTCCTGGCAGGAAGTGCCCGCCCCCGCGGGTACCCCGGCCGCTCGCCTCCTCGGGGTGGCCGCCGCGGGCCCCGACCTGGCCTGGGCCGTCGGCCAAGAGGGCATCGACAACACAAGGCGGGGCACCGCCCTCGCCCGGAGCTGGGACGGTGCCCTCTGGTCGGCGACGGACCTGTCCCATCTGACGTACGCCTCCTTGCGGGCGGTCGCCGTCGGCGCCGGGGGCGGCGCGGCCTGGGCCGTCGGCACCGACGCCGCGGGGCACGACCAGCTGCTCACCTGGGACGGCACGACCTGGCGCGAGGCCTCCTTCCCCGGACGCGGCGAGGCGGGAACACGGCTGACGGATGTCGCCGCCGGCCCCGACGGCCGGTTCTGGGTGTCGGGGCGGCACGGCGACCGGGCGGGGCTGCTGCGCGGCGACGGCACGGCATGGCGCTGGTGCCGGCCGCTGCCCGACGAGGCCGCGCCGACGCCGGACGGCGTGCAGGTCACGCCCGGCGGGGAGGTATGGGTGTTCGGCGACGTCATCGCCCGCTACGACGGCGCCTGGACGGTGATTCCCCGCCTGCTCGGCATCCGCGCCTCGGTCTCCGGCCTGTTGCCCGTCGCCCACGACGACATCTGGCTGACCGGCTGGGCCTACGGGATCGGCGGCCCGCCCGGCAAGCCGCCGGGCGTCCGGCTCGAACACTGGGACGGCACGCGGTGGAACGATGTGCAGGCGCCCTTCGGCGTCGGCATGCTGACCTCCGTCGTCGGGGATGCGCGGGGCGGGCCGGACCGGATCTCGGGCTGGGACTTCTGGGATCAGAAGCGTGCCCACTACCTGCGTTGGGACGGCACGGCCTGGGTGAGCGAGCGGGGGCCCCAGGCGGCTTCCGCGGCCCTGCCCGTGGCGCTCGCGCGCGTCCCCGGGACCGACGGCGGCCTGTGGTCGGTGGGCACGGACTCCTTCTCCCCCTACCCACCGGCCCAGATCCGCGTGGAACGCCTCGGCTGACGCCGGGTCGTGAACCCGTCGCCGGGGCACGTCAGTGGCGCGGCACGATCCCGAAGTCGAAGGCGACCGTGCCCGGGTCGATGGCCGTCACCCCGCCGTCCACCGTCAGCGTCGCGCCGTTGACGAAGGACGCCGCGGGCGAGAGCAGCCAGGTGATCGCCTCGGCGACCTCCGCCGGCCGCCCCGGCCGGCCGGCGGGGATCAGCCGCGTCGCCTCCTCGTACGCGGCGTCGGCGCCCCGCTCCCCCAGTTCCGCCTCGTCGGCGAAGCGGGCCATGCGGCGGTCGGCCATCTCGGTGCGCACCCAGCTCGGGCACACCGTGTTGGCGCGCAGCCCGTCCTTGCCGTAGTCCACGGCGAGCGAGCGGCACAGCTGGAGGAGCGCCGCCTTCGACGTCGCGTACGCCGCGTTCGCCACGCCGTTGCGCAGGGCGGCGACCGACGCGACCGCGACGACCGCGCCGCGCGCCGCCAACAGGTGCGGCAGCGCGGCCCGCAGGAGCAGGAAGGGGCCGGTGAGGTTGGTGCGCATCACCAGGTCCCAGTCCTCGTCGGAGAGTTCCCCGACGGCGCCGCTGCGCCCGACGCCGGCGTTGAGCACGACCCCGTCGATCCGGCCGTACGCCGCCACGGTCGCCTCGACCAGAGCGGCGACCGCCTCGGGGTCGGCCGCGTCGGCGGGGTGGGCCAGCGCCCCGGTCTCCTCGGCGACCCGGTGCAGCGGCTCGGGGCGGCGGCCGGAGACGACCACCCGGTGTCCGTCGGCCCGCAGCCGGCGGGCGGTGGCCGCTCCGATGCCGGTTCCGCCGCCGGTGACGATGACAACTCGGCTCTCCGTCATGCCTGTTCAGCCTCCGAACGCAGTCGTGAGCGCAGGGTGCGATCTCTTCCGTGATCATACGGAGAGGGCCCGCTCACGACCGCGCCCGGATGGCTTGATCCCGGCCGGCCGCTCAGGCGGTGTTCACTCGTCGATCGCCGCGCCGAACGCCGCCCCGGTGCCCGGCGCGCCCAGCGACGCCCCGTCGTACGTCCAGGACCCGGCGGCGGTGACGCCGCCCGAGCCCGCCGACAGGACCCAGACCACGCCGTCCCCGGCGTTCTCGCCGGGCGCCGACGCGAGGAGGCCGAAGCGGCCGTCGTTGTTCGGGTCCGAGAGCCGCACCTGGGCGCCCCACTTGTCGCCCTTCTCGGGCACGCCCGGGATGTCCGCGGAGTCCTGGTCCCACGACTTGGCGCCGGTCGCCGTCATCCCGTTCTCGGAACCGCGCAGCACCCACACCGCGCCCGCGTCGGCGACGGTGCCGATGTCCTCGCCGGGCGCGCCGATCGCCACGTCCGCGTAGCCGTCGCCGTCGGTGTCCGCGACGGACAGGTCGGCGCCCCAGCGGTCACCGGCCTCGGGGGTGCCGGGTACGCCGGCGGAGCCCTGCGTCCACCACTTGGCCTCCTCGCCGAGGCCGTCCGCGGTGCCGTAGCGCACGCCGACCAGACCGCCGGTCATGGTCTCGCCGCCGTCGTCGGGCGACGCCGGTTCACCGGTCACCAGGTCGTCGTAACCGTCGTGGTCGATGTCGCCGGACGCGGCCGCCGGGCCCCCGCGCAGGTCGCCCTTGTAGGTGAGTCCCCCCGCGCTTCCCGCGAAGTGCTTGGACCAGCCGTGCCCCGGCTCGTCGCCCACGGTCACCCCGGAGACGACGAGGTCCGCGTAGCCGTTGTCGTCGTAGTCCCCGGTGGTGAGGGACTTGGGCAGGATGTCGCGCTCCTCGGCGGCCGCGGCGAGCCGCCGGGTGTCCTGGCGGCGCAGCGGGGGCTCGCCGGGCTGCGGCGCGGCTTCGTAGACGAACAGCTCCAGGTCGTCGCGGTCGAGTACGGCGAGCACGTCGCCCGGTGTGTCGCCGGTGAGGTGGGCGGCGGCGAGGCCTCCGCCGAACTGCTCGCCCTTGGTGGGTTCCTGGGTCTGGAGCCAGTCGCTGGCGGTGCCGCTGAGCCCCGTCTTGGAGCCCCACAGGATCGCGACGCCGCCGGCGTCCACCGTGTCGCCGATGTCCTCCCCGGGGATGCCGATGATGGCGTCGTCGTAGCCGTCGCCGTCCAGGTCTCCGGTGGCGACGGCCTTGCCGAAGCCGTCGCCGGCCTCCGCGGCGCCCGCGACCCCGTCCGTCGACTGGCTGAACCGGGCGACGTTGCTGGTGCCGATGCCCCTGGTCGAGCCGTACTGGACGGTGACCAGGCCTGCGCCCTTGTCACCGCTGACCGTGGCGCCCGGGGCTCCGACCAGCACGTCCTCGTATCCGTCGCCGTTGAAGTCGCTGTTGCGGTCGTCGGCGTGCGTGCCCCCAGGGGTGCCGGCGAAAGCGGAGGGGGCGGCGGCGATACCGGCCCCGGTCAGCAGAAGGAACGATGCCGCGGCGAGGGCGGCCGAACGGTTCTTGCGCACGAGCGGCTCCTGTGAAGGAAGGTGGCCGGGCTGGCGCGGGGGCGTCCGGAAAGGGCCCGTTCCTTGTCCGGCGTCCTGTTCGACACGGCATGGCCCATAAGGGTTGTACGCGATCGCCGCCTTCTCGCTTCCGGCCCTACGCGTGAGCCGCGAGTCAGATGAAGCTTGTGGGCGGTCCGCTCGTCCTTCTCGTCCTTCGCGGTGCTCCTCGTCGGGTCGCGGGGATCGGTCGGACGGCACAAGCTGTCGATCATGCGAGCCTCCTCCACGTCGATCCGCCCCCCTGAGGAGCTGATGTGCCCGTGATCTCCCCCTCCCTCGTCCGGTCCGGGACGAGGTACCTCTGTCTCCTCGGCCTCGTGGCCGGGAGCGGTCTGGCGACGGTGCCCGCCGCGCAGGCCGGTCCCGTGCCGGCGCCGCCCCCGGAAAGAACCGTCTTCGCCGCCGCGAAGCCCCTGCCCGGCGGACTCGGGCCGTGCGTCCCGGGCAACTGCCCGCCCGACGGCTATCCGCCCGTCCACAACGGTTCGATCCGGTGGCGCGACAACGGCATCAACGTGTTCGTGGGCGAGGACTTCCGCGTCCGCGAGCGGGCGGCGGAAGCCGAGGGGCGCGTCGTCGTCCTCGGTGACTTCGACCAGCGCAAGGCGGCCGGCGCCAGTGCCGTCTACAACGTCGGCGAGGCCGGCGTCGGCTCCCGGGTCGCTCCTCCGGTGGGCGCGGACTGGCTCACCACCGGAGGTGACGTCACGGTGGCCGCCGGGCAGCGGCTGCTCGCCGAGGGCGGCGTCGTGCGCCACGCGGGTGACGCGTCCGGCAGGATCCTCGCCACCCTGCGCGAGGACCCGGACGCCGCCACGCCCTACCGGGGACTGCGGGACGAGCTGACGGAAGCCAGCCGGTGCTACGCGCACCCCGGGGGCAAGACGCGCACGCCCACCGGCCGGGTCGTGCACGCGGGCGGTGAGACGCTGTTCGCCGGTGACGGCGTCTCCGCGCTCCAGGTCTTCAACGTCGACTTCGACCTGATGAGCGGTGGCGGCGGGCAGGAGGGCATCCGCTTCGCGGCCGTCCCCGAGGGCGCCACCGTGCTGGTGAACGTGCTCGGCACCCGGCGCACCATCAACACGTACAGCGGCACGATCGACGACAGCAGCCCGTTCAACCGGCTGCGCGGCCGTCTGCTGTGGAACTTCCCCGATGCCACCTCGGTCGAGTTCAAGGGCACCGGCCAGTTCCAGGGCAGCGTCCTGGTCGGCGATCAGCGGTCGACGACCACGGTCAGCGTGCCGGGCATGAACGGCCGCTTCTTCACCACCGGTTCCCTCACCCACACCAGCGCGGCGACGGGCGGCGGCGGCCAGGAGATCCACAACTACCCCTTCGACGGGGACCTGCCCGACTGCGGCGACAGCGACACCACCGGCCGGATCTCGATCGTCAAGACGGACGAGGACGACGGGACACCGCTCGCGGGCGCCGAGTTCGAACTGTGGCGCGAGTCCAACGGCGTCGAGGGATTGCAGACCCGCGGCGACCACCCGGACACCGAGGTCGGCGACGCCTGCGTCACGCAGAACTCGGGTGAGTGCGTACGTACGGTGCCCACCGGCACGTACTACTGGCGCGAGACCAGGGCCCCGGGCGGCTATGAGCTGCCCTCGCGGAACGTCTTCGGGCCCGCGGAGCTGACCGGGGCGAACGCCTCCGCCGGCGTGACCGTCACGGCCACGAACGCCAAGGAGGACGACGCCGTCAAGAAGGGCGACCTCACCGTCGTCAAGAAGGACCGGAAGACCGGCAGACCGCTGGCCGGCGCCGTCTTCCAGCTGTGGCGCGAGACCAACGGCACGCCGGGGCTCCAGACGGCCGGTACGCGCCGGGACGGGCTCGTCGACGGGGGCTGCGCGACGGACGGCCGGGGCCGGTGCGCGTTCCAGGGCCTCGACCTCGGCTCGTACTACCTGAGGGAGACAGCGGTCCCCGACGGCTATGTGCTGCCCGGGAAGACGGTGAGCGGCCCGCATGAAGTCACCGCCGGCAATGCCGCCAAGGGCGTCACGGTGACGCTCACCAACGAGCGCGGCGGCGGGAAGAAGGGCAAGTGAGGAGCGGCGGCGGCGGGGGCCGGTGAGGCCGGTCCCCGCCACGGCCCGGGCACGCGTGGCGTCAGCCGCCCGTGCCCGGTTTCGTTCCCCAGATGTACAGCACGTCGTCCTCCTTCAGGAGCCCGTACAGGCGTTCCGCGTCGCGCAGGGCGAGGTTCACGCAGCCGCCCGAGCCGGAGGAGAACAGGTCCGCGTGGGTGCCGTGCAGGGCCTGGCCTCCGTTGAAGAACTGCGCGAACGGCATGGGGACGTCGTAGAGCGTGGAGAAGTGGTCGCGGCTCTTCCAGTAGACGCGCTGCCAGCCGCGCCGGGTCTCCAGTCCGTCGCGGCCGCTGCGGATCGGCACGGGGTCGAAGACCAGCCTGCCGCTGCTCTGGCTCCACAGGATCTGCCGGGTGAGGTCCACGCACGTCACGCGGTGGGCCCTGGTGGGGCACGCGCGCCGCTGTGCGGGGTCGCGCCGGACGCGGTCCGCGACGACGAAGCGGTAGGTGCGCAGGGACGCGGCCCCGTCCGCCGGACGGATGCCGAGGCGCTGTTGCAGTGCCCGGATGGCCGCGCAGTCGGCCGGTGACTGCCGCCCGTCCACCGGCAGGCCCAGCTCACGCTCCAGCTCGCGTTGATAGGGGGCCGTTTCGGCGAGGCACGGCGGTTCGGGCGCGAGGGCGCCCTTCGGCTCCGCGGCCGCGGCGGCCGCGGAGAGCGGAGCGGAGGTGGCCGGGAAGGAAACGGCCAGGGTGAGGGCGGCGATCGACGGGAGGACCCAGCGCATCGCCCCAGCTTGGCCGCTGCCCGGCCGCCGGCCCGGCGACACGACCCGAAGATCCCACAATTGGTCCATGTGCCGGGCGTGCAACCCTGTTGCAACGTGCCGACGGGAAGAGTCCTGCCATGGACCGCCATGAGAGCAAGGACGATGCGCCCCGCGTGCGGCTGACCCCCGCTGCCGCCGAACTGCTGCGGCGACTACGCGCCCTGCACGGGCCGCTGATGTTCCATCAGTCCGGCGGCTGCTGCGACGGCAGCGCGCCCATGTGCTTCCCCGCCGGCGAGTTCCGTACCGGTGACTCCGACATCCGGCTCGCGTCGCTGACCGTCGAGGGCGTGGCCGAGCCCATACCCTTTTGGATGTCCAAGAACCAGTACGACCTCTGGAGCCACACCCGGCTGATCGTGGACGTCGTGCCGGGGCGGGGCAGCGGCTTCTCGCTGGAGGCCCCGGAGGGCGTACGTTTCCTGATCCGTTCCCGGATGGTCGGGTCATAGCCACCGCCGTCTGGTGAACTCCGCGTGCCGCTGGGACAGTTGGTGGCCCGGCCGACCCCAGGGGGGAATCTGTGACACGGCAGACGCAGCACGGCGGACGGTTCAGGACGGCCCTCGCCCTCATCTCCACGCTCGGTGCGCTGGCCGGTGCGGCCCTCACGGGAGCGGCGCCGGCCAGCGGCGCCGTGGGGGACGAGCGGCGGGCGGCGGTGGAGATCGCGCCGGGTGTCACGTACCGGTACTTCGACGTCCCGGCCTCGCACGGCACCGCCCGCGCCCATCTGCTCGACGTCGACCTGCGCGATCGGCGCACGGGCGTGGGCCTGCTGTACCCGGGCAAGGTCGCCGCGCGCTCCCCGGTCTCGGCGCTCGCGGACGGGGCGGGGGCCGTCGGCGGGATCAACGGCGACTTCTTCAACATCAGCGAGACACAGCATCCGGGTGTCGAGGCGACCGGCGCGCCGGTGGGTCCGGCGGTCGCGGGCGGCCGGGCGCTCAAGGCCGCCGTGCCCGACGGGCAGCGGTTCGGCCCGGCGATGCCTCCGGGCGTCACCACGAAGGCGGTCCTCGGCGTGGGCGTCGACCGCCGGGCCCGCATGGACGACCTCTCCCTGGACGGGGCCGTGCGCACCAAGAACGCGCGGCTGCCGCTGGGCGGGCTCAACCAGTACGCGCTGCCGGTGGGCTCCGTCGGCGCGTTCACCGGCGACTGGGGCACCGCCTCGCGGGTGCGTGCCACCTGTGGGACGGACACGAGCCGCGGCGCGCCTTGCAGCACCGACACGCACGAGGTGACGGTCCGCGACGGGCGTGTCGTGGAGTTGGCCAACACGCCGGGCGGCGGTCAGATCGCCCCCGGCAGCACGGTGCTGGTGGGCCGTGAGGCGGGCGCACAGGAGCTGCGGAAGCTGTCGGTGGGCGACCGGGTGCAGGTCAGGCACCGGCTGGTGGCGGCCGGGTCACGCACCCCGTTCCGCTTCGCGCTCGGCGGTTGCCCCGTGCTGCGCGACGGCGCGCCGCTGCCGGGGCTCGACAACGCCACCTCCGCGGTGCGCACCGCGGCCGGGATCGCCGACGGCGGCCGGCGGCTGCTGCTGCTCTCCCTGGACGGCTCCCCCGAGTTCCGAACCGGCCTGACGATCGCCGAAATGGCCGCGCTCCTACGGGAGCTGGGGGCGCGGGACGGTTTCAGTCTGGACGGCGGCGGCTCCTCCACCCTGGTGTCGTCCACGTCCACGTTGGTCGCGCGTGCCCCGGGCGCCGAGGCGGTGACCGTGCGCAACCACCCGAGCGGCGGGGTGGAGCGCCCGGTGCCCAACGGCATCGGCGTGTTCTCCCGGACGTGACGGCCCCGCCCCGCCCGGATCACGGCGTGTCCCGCTGGGGGCGAGGTGACGTTCTCGTAGCCGTAGTTGTTCTCGACGATGAGGCTGGAGCGGGCTTCTCGACGTGGCCATGAACCAACGTCAGTTGTGCACGAACCCGCAAGAAGGGCGGCGGCCGCGACCGGTCACGGCCGGATTCCGCTGACGATGTCGGCGGTGGCCGTCAGGCCGTTGTGAATGGTCGGCGCCATGCTCGTGCTGGCCAGGTAGAAACCGAGCAGCAGGCAGACGATGGCGTGCGAGAGCTTCAGCGCTCCGTTGCGCAGAAAGACCACCGCGAGGATCACGAGCAGCAACACGACAGAGATCGAAACAGCCATGGGAAGAACCTCCTCCGCCACGCGGGAACCGCGGCTTCCGGCCGCCAGTCTGGCGCAGCGGAGGGGGCGTCCGGGCGTCTGACCTGTGCTCCGAACGGGTGCTACTTGCAGGAGGGTTGATGGGCGCGGATCAACCCTCGGGTGCCTGCGGGCTCAGCCGCCGTGTGCGTCGAGGAAGGCTTCGAGGCCCGCGAGGTCGTCGGTGTTGAGGTGGTCGACGCCTGCCGCGAGCAGTTCGCCCCAGACCGCCTCGCGCTGCGGGCCCGGCACGTCGGGCGTCGCCCAGAAGCGGACGCGCTGCCCGCGCGCGTGGGCGGCGGTGACGATGCCGCGCAGCGTGTCGCGCTCGGCGGCGGGGATCGGGCCCGCGCCCTGCCAGCTGAAGTTGAGTGACCAGTTGTCGCTGATCAGCGGGATGAAGGAGGCGGGCGCCTCGGTACCGAGGTCGGCGAGGCGGCCGTCGTAGAAGGCGTGGCGGATCTGCTGCGCCCGCATCGGGGCGCGGGCCGCGCGGTCGCCGGAGACGACGGCGGTGACCGCCGAGCGGCGCACCTTTCCCCGCGCGTACGTCGTGAACAGGTGCCGGTAGGGGCGCAGCCGGCGGTGCAGCTCGGCGTAGGTCGAAGCGCCCTCGGTCTTGATGTCGATCAGGAGCTGGAAGGGAGTGCGGTGGTGGCCGCGGTAGACGGCGCCGTGGTGGGCGCGTATGCGGGCGGCCAAGGGGTCCAGGTAGAGGGCTTCGAGGGTGCGGGCGGGGTCGAGGTCCACCGGGTCGTGGGCGACCAGGAGCCGGCCGCCCACGAGGTAGATGTCGGCCTCGACGCTGTTGAAGCGGTGGTCGAGGGCGTCGCGGAGCGGCCTGGGGTGTTCGTAGTCGTTGTGCGCGTGGGCGTGGAGCAGCGGGCGGGGGCGCGGGTGGTGGCCGCGTTCGTCCGCTCGCGCGTGGGCGGGCAGCGCGGCGCCGCCGACGAGGGCGGCGCCGAGGGTGGTGAGCGCTCTGCGACGGGTGGTGAGGGCCATGTCTGCCTCCCGGCAGGGGTGGCCGCGGCGCGGGGTGCGCCACGGGGGACGACGACGGGCGGAACCTCAGGTGAGTATGAGGCTCCGCCCGCGCCAAAAGACCCCGGGCGCGCGGGAGTTGGCATGGGCGACGTCGGCTGTTCACTCCGCTTCGCCGGGCGCCGCGGAGGCGCGTCTGCCCCATCACTCATGTTCGGCATCGGCCCGCAGGGGCGTGGCGGTGGCGCGCCCGCACGTGCCGGCGTGCGGGAGGCCCCACGCTTTCACGTGAGACTGCGGGACCACCACCAGGGAGGTGTCCGCGTCGGTCGCCTGCCGTCTGCCGTTGTGGCCTACGCGCCCGGAGGCGCCGGTGCCGTCAGTTCGTCCCAGTGGACGGTGCGGTCGCACCACCGTTCGAGGAGTACGCGGTCGTGGCCGACGGCCAGCAGTCCGGCGCCGCGCTCGGCCCGGTACTCCTCCACGACGTGCACGAGCGCCGCGGTCGTCGACGCGTCCAGCATCGCCGTCATCTCGTCGCAGATCAGCCAGCGCGGACGCAGCACCAACGCCCGTGCCAGGCAGGCCCGTTGCAGCTGCCCGTCGCTGACCTCGTGCGGGCGGCGCCCCAGGAGGTCCTTGCCGAGGCCGACGCGGGCCGTGAGTTCGGGCACCAGTGCGGCGGCCTCGGCGGACCGGCCCACCGCGCGCAGCGGTTCCGCGACCAGGTCCCGCAGAGCCAGCCGGGGGTCGGCGGACAGCCTCGGCTGCTGGAAGACGACGCCGAAGGCGGTGCGCTGCTCGCGCGGGGCACGGTGGCGCCAGCCGCCCGCGACCGCGCCGTCGATGAGGACCTGCCCCGCGTCGGGCCGGTGCAGCAGCGCGGCGACCCGCGCGAGCGTCGACTTGCCGCAGCCGCTCGGTCCGAGCAGCCCGACGGACTCGCCGGGGGTAATCGCGAGGTCCACGGACCGGACGACGGGGGCGCGCCGGTCGTATCCGGCGGTGATGGAGCGCAGTTCAAGCACGGGGCGCCTCCAGCACGTCCGCGTGGGGGTGGTGGCAGGCGCTGCCGCCGGTGAGCGCGGGCACCGCGGCGCACGCCGTGTCGGCGCGCTCGCAGCGCGGCGCGAACGCGCAGCCCTCGGGGAGCGCGGTCAGCTCGGGCGGCATGCCGGGGACGGGGGTGAACTCCCGCTCGGGCAGGGCGTTCAGGAGTCCCCGGGCGTAGGGGTGCCGGGGTCCACGCGCGCCGAAGAAGTCGGCGGAGTCGGCGATCTCGACGACGCGGCTCGCGTACATCACGGCGACGCGGTCGGCGATGCGCGCGGCGGCGGTCAGGTCGTGGGTGATCAGGAGCAGCGCGCGGTCGTCGCCGACATGGCGGCGCAGTTCGTCGACGGTGCGGTCCACGAGGTCGCGGTCGAGGCCGGTGGTGGGCTCGTCGGCGAGCAGCAGTGGCGCGTCGCCGATGAGGGCGAGCGCGGTGGCGGCGCGCTGGGCGAGGCCGCCGGACAGTTCGTGGGGGTAGCGGTCGAGGTGCCCGGCGGGGAACGCGGCGCGTCCGGCGGCCGCTTCACCGGCGGCCCGCAGCTTCGCCCTCGGCACGCCGGTGAGTTGGCGCAGGGTCTCCTCCAGCTGGGAACGCACGGTCCGGACCGGTGTGAGGTGCGCGGCGGGGCTCTGCGGCACGAGGCCGACGCGCCGCCCGCGCACGGTGCGGGCCAGGGTGCGCTCGTCGGCGGTGAGCAGATCGGTGTCGCCGAGCAGGGCGGCCCCCGCGGTCTGCGCGTTCTCGGGGAGCAGGCCGAGCAGCGCGGAGGCGAGCACGGACTTGCCGCAGCCGCTCTCGCCGACCAGGGCGAGGCACTCCCCCGCCGCGAGGTCGAAGGTGACGTCGGTGACGGCGGCGACATGGCTGCCGCCGCGCATGCGGAAACGTACGGACAGGCCCTGGACGGACAGGACGGGGACCGTCACAGCATGAGCTCCGATCGGCGCCGGGGGTTGATGCGCTCCCGCCAGGCGCCCGCGAGGCCGGCGATGGCCAGGGTGGGCACGATGATGAACAGGCCGGGGAAGAGCGTCGGCCACCAGTCGCCCGCGAGGAGCGAGCCGCGCGCGCTCTGCACGAGGGTGCCGAGGCTGGCCTGGTGGGTGGGCAGGCCGAGGCCGAGGAAGGACAGCGCGGACTCGTGCCAGATGGCGTGCGGCACCATCAGGACGGCGGCCAGCCCGGCCTGCGGCAGGACGGCGGGCAACAGGTGCCGCACGGCGACGCGCAGCCGGGAGGCACCGCCGGATATCGCCGCGTCGATGTAGGGCCGCGAGCGCAGGGAGAGCACCTCGGCGCGCACGATGCGGGCGGTGGAGAGCCAGTGCGTGAGCGCCACCGACACCACGACCGGCCACACGCCGGGGCGGAACATCGCGACGATGAAGATGCCGAGCAGCAGGTGCGGCACGGACGAGAAGACGTCGACGAGCCGCATGACGATCCGGTCCACCCAGCCCCCGGAGGCGGCGGCGAGGGCACCGACCGCGGTGCCGATGACGGTGGCGACGACGGCTGCCACCACACCGACGAGCAGGGAGACGCGCAGGCCGTAGACGCAGCGCAGCAGCAGGTCGCGACCCACGTCGTCGGTGCCGAAGGGGTGCGCGGGTGACGGCGGCCGCAGCTTCGCGGCCAGGTCCACGGCCTGCTGGTCGAGGTCGACGAGGGGTGGTACGACGAGGACGGCGAGGACGACCGCGGTGATGATCACCGCGGAGGTGCGTACCCGCCACGCGCGCGTGGAGCGGCGTACGCCGCCTCGGGCGCGCCATGCGAGGTCAGCCATCGAAGCCCACCCTCGGGTCGGCGAGGCCGTACAGGAGGTCGGCCACGAGGTTGCCGAGCAGCACCGCGACCGTGGCGAGCGCGGTCAGCGCGGCGAGCAGCGGGAAGTCCACGGAGGTCGCGGCCTGCACGGTGGCCGCGGCGATGCCGGGCCAGCTGAAGACGGTCTCCACCAGGAGCGCCCCGGTGATCAGTTCGGGTACGCGTGAGCCGATGAGCGTGAGCACCGGGAGCATGCCCGAGCGCAGGGCGTGGTGGAGGAGGACGGTCCGTTCGGCGAGGCCACGCGCGCGTGCCCCGCGCACGGGGTCGCCGCCGAGCGCGTCGCCGACGCCTTGACGTACGTACAGGACGAACCAGGGCAGTTGCGAGACGGCGAGTACCCCGGCGGGCAGCACCAGGTGGCTCGCGACCTGGCCGGCGGTCACGGTGGAGCCGGCCGTGTCGGTCAGGCCGCCCGAGGGCAGCACGCCGAGCTTCAGCGCGAACAGCCAGACGGCGAGGAGGCCGAGCCAGAACGGCGGCGCCGCTTCGAGGAGGTACGCGAGAGAGGTGACGGCGCGGTCGACCCGGCCGCCGGGGCGGCGCGCGGCGAGGACGCCGAGCGCCGTGCCGAGGAGGATCGCGACGAGGAACGCGGTGGCGGCGAGCAGCACGGACCAGCCGACGCGTTCGCCGATGACGTCGGCGACGGGCTGGCGCAGCGTGCTGGAGTCGCCGAGGTCGCCGGTGAGGGCGGCGGTCAGCCAGTCCCACCAGCGGGCGGCCGTGGGCCGGTCGACGCCGAGGTTGGCGCGCAGCTGGTCGAGGTTGTCCTGGGAGGCGGTGAGTCCCGCCGTGCCCGCGTACGCCTTGACGGGGTCGAACGGCGAGGCGGCGGCGACGGCGAAGACGCCGAAGGTGACGACGAGCAGTACGGGCACGGCGAACAGCACGCGGCGGCCGGCGAGGCGGGCCATCGGCCCCCAGGGAGGGCGCCGGCGTGTGGCCTTCCCCGGGGTCTCGCGTAGCGCGGTGGTCACTTCTTCGGCTGCCAGTCCTCGACGTTCCACCAGGGCCCGGAGGCGAGGCCGTGGTCGTGCGGCTCGACCTGGGTGGTGAGGTTCCCGAAGCGCTTGTCGACGACGTACAGGTGGTCGATGTGGGTGAGGAAGGTGTAGCCGGGGTTCTTCACCAGTTCGCGCTGGATGGTGTCGTAGGCCGCCTTGCGCTCGGCGTGGTCGCCGCTCTTGCGGGCGTCCTCGAGGGCCTGGTCGACCTTCTTGTTGTCGTAGTGCGCCATGTTGTTGAAGCCGTCCCCGGCGAGGGAGGACTTCAGGAGGGTGTACTGGTCGAAGTCGGGGTCGGCCGGGGAGCCGCCGCCGGCGAGGACCGCGTCCTTCGGCATGCGCGGCTCGATGACCTCCCAGGTGCCGGACCGCACCTCGACCTCGATGCCGAGCTTCTTGGCGTCGGAGGCGTAGGCGAGGGCGTGTTCCTGGCGGAGTTTGTCACCGGAGAGGTACCAGAGCGGGAACGAGGCCGGGACGCCGTCCTTCTCGCGGACGCCGTCCTTGCCCGGCTTCCACCCGGCGGCGTCGAGGATCTTCTTCGCCCTGCCGGCGTCGAACTTCCGCTCGGTGCCCTTGGTGAACCACGGGCTGTCGGTCGGGACGGGCCCGTAGGCCTCCTTGCCGGCGCCGTCCAGGATCGAGTCGACCATGGCCTTGCGGTCGACGCCGATGTCGAGGGCGCGGCGGATCGCGGTGTCGCCGGCGACCTTGTTGCCGGTGGGCAGCGTCACCACGCGGTAGTCGAAGGTCTTGGCGGCGTAGGTGTGCTTGGCGCTGTCGCCCTGGTACTTCTGGGCGAGGTTGGGCGGCAGGATGGCTCCGTCCAGTTCCCCGGCGTCGAGCCGGGTAGCGCGGATGTCGTCGTCCTTGATGATCGCCATCGTGAAGTTCTTGATCTTCGGCGCGCCGCCCCAGTAGTGGGGGTTGGCCTTGAAGGTCAGCTTCTCGCCCTTGGACCACTTGACCAGCTCGTAGGGACCGGTGCCGACGGGCTTGGTGGTGAAGGCGCCGGTGTTCACGTCCTGCTTCGCCGCGATGTGCTGGGGCGCGATGGGCAGGACGGTGCGCTCGGCGAACGGCGCGTAGGGGTACTTGAGGTGGAAGACGACGGTGTCGTCGCCCTTGGCCTCGACGTTCTTGACGGCGTCCAGCTCGGTCTTGGAGGCGTTGTTCGTCTTCTTGTCGAGGATGGTCTCGTAGGTGAAGACGACGTCCTTGGCGGAGAAGGGCTTGCCGTCGCTGAACCTGACGCCCTTGCGTAGCTTGTACGTGTAGGTCCTGCCGTTGTCGGTGACCTTGGGCAGGTCGGCGGCGAGGGCGGGCCTGAGCTTCATGTCGGCGTCGTGCGTGAGCAGCCCGTCGAAGATCTTCGAGTTGCCGTCCTTGCCGTAGCCGAGGAGCGGGCTGAGGGTCTCGGGCTCGTACGCGATGCCGACCACCGCCGAGTCCTTGGCGCCCCCGGCGCGCTCGCCCGGCGCCGAGCAGGCCGAGGCCGCCACGGCCGTGGCGACGGCCGCCGCCACGCCGGCCGTGCGCCGTATCGATCGGGCCCTCATGCTCCACACCCCTACTGAAGATCAACGGTTGTTGCGAACGGCTCGCAATTATGCCTCACGCAAAGGGGTGGAAAACCCACAGCCCGCACGCGGTACGTGCGGGCTGCATCGATCTCTTCGGGAGTGGATGCGCAGGTCAGGGCGCCGGAAGGGCGACCAGTTCGGCGAGTGCCGCGCGGTGGTGCCCGGCCGTGCCGTAGGCGATCGAATCGGCCTTGGCCCGCTTCAGGTAGAGGTGGACGGGGTGCTCCCAGGTCATGCCGATGCCGCCGTGCAGCTGGAGCGCCTCCTCGGCGGCGCGCACCGCCACCGGTGCCGCGTAGGCCTGTGCCACCGCCGTCGCGAGGTGGGGTTCGTCGCTCCCCGTGGCCAGCGCGTCCGCGGCGTGGCGGGCGGCGGCGCGGGTGTTCACCACCTCCAGCCAGAGCTGGGCGAGGCGGTGCTTGAGCGCCTGGAAGGAGCCGACGGGCCGGTTGAACTGGTGTCGCTCCTTCACGTACCGCACGGTCTCGGTCAGGCACCACTCGGCGACACCGAGCTGCTCCGAGGCGAGGAGACCCGCCCCGGCCCGCAGTCCTTGCCCGACCGGGAAGCGGGCGTCCGGGGCGATGGGCCGCGCGCGTGCCCCGTCGAAGGTGACGGCCGCGAGGGGGCGCGTCAGGTCGAGCGAGGTCTGGGGGACGACGTCCACGCCGCTGTCGGCGGTGTCGACCGCGAAGAGCCCGCTTTCGGTGGGCACCAGGAGCACGTCGGCGACGACGGCGTCCGCCACGCCGGTCACCCGGCCGTGCAGGGCGCCCCTCGTCTCCCGTACGGGGAACAGGGTCTGCCCGCCGGCGTGCGACAGCGGCATGGCGAGCACGCCGATCCTGCGGCCGGAGGCGAGCGCGCCGAGCAGTTCGCGCGCCGCCTCGCCCTCGCAGGCGAGCAGCGCCTCGGTCGCCACGACCGCGCTGGTCAGATACGGCACCGGGGCGACGGCCCGGCCCAGCTCCTCCAGGACCACGGCCGCCTCGCGGTGTGTGGCTCCCTGGCCGCCCAGTTCCTCGGGGACCAGCAGGCCGGCCAGGCCCATGCCGTCGGCGAGGGCCTTCCACAGCGCGCGGCCGTGCGGCTCGGCGGTCTCGGCGCGGGCCAGCACGGACGCGGCGTCGCAGTGGTCGGCGAGCAGGTCGCGCACCGCGGAGCGCAGCGCCTCTTCCTCTTCGGAGTACAGCAGATCAGTCATCGCGCGAGGTCCTTCCAGGCGACGTCCTTGTCGGTGCGCGGCTCGGAGGGCAGGCCAAGGACGCGTTCGGCGACGATGTTCAGCAGGACCTCGCTGGTCCCGCCCTCGATGCTGTTGCCCTTGGACCGCAGGTAGCGGTAGCCCGCGTCGCGGCCGGTGAAGTCGACCAGCTCGGGCCGGCGCATCGTCCAGTCCTCGTACAACAGCCCTTCCTCGCCGAGGAGTTCCACTTCCAGGCCGCTGATCTCCTGGTTGAGGCGGGCGAAGCCGAGCTTCATGCCGGAACCCTCGGGTCCGGGCTGTCCGGCGACGAGTTGCTGGCGCAGCCGCTCGCCGGTGAGCCGGGCGACCTCGGCGTCGACCCAGAGCTTCAGCAAACGCTGGTGGAGGTCGTGGGTGCGCAGCTCGGGGCGTTCGCGCCAGGCCGTGGCGACGGGGCCGATCATGCCGCCCTCGCGCGGGATGCGCATGCCGCCGATGGAGACGCGCTCGTTCATGAGCGTGGTCTGGGCGACCTTCCAGCCCTCGCCGACCGCGCCGAGGCGGTGCGCGTCGGGGATGCGCACGTCGGTCA
This sequence comes from Streptomyces sp. NPDC031466, assembly GCF_055581265.1. Classification (NCBI taxonomy): domain Bacteria; kingdom Bacillati; phylum Actinomycetota; class Actinomycetes; order Kitasatosporales; family Streptomycetaceae; genus Streptomyces; species Streptomyces sp. NPDC031466. The sequence continues at coordinate 274,628 of NZ_JBVIJT010000012.1, read as the reverse complement.
GGAACACCTCGTTGAACTCGGCCTCGCCGGTGATCTGGCGCAGCGGCCGCACCTCCACGCCGGGGTCGGTCATGTCGCACACGAAGTACGTGATGCCGCGGTGCCTGGGCGCGTCGGGGTCGGTGCGGGCGATGAGGATCGCCCAGCGGGCGGTGTGGGCGCTGGAGGTCCACACCTTCTGCCCGTTGACGATCCAGTCGCCGCTCGCCTCGTCACGGACGGCGCGGGTGCCGAGCGCGGCGAGGTCGGAGCCGGCGCCCGGCTCGCTGAAGAGCTGGCACCACACCTCCTCGCCGGTCCACAGCGGCCGCAGGAAGCGGCGCTTTTGCTCCTCCGTGCCGAAGCCGAGGACGGTCGGCGCGGCCATGCCGAGGCCGATGCCGATGCGGCGCGGGTCGTTGTCGGGCGCGCCCGCGTCCCCCAGCTCGGCGTCCACGACGGCTTGCAGGGAGCGCGCCACCCCGAGGCCGCCCAGGCCCTCGGGGTAGTGCACCCAGGCGAGCCCGGCGTCGAAGCGGGCCTTGAGGAAGTCGGCGGGGTCGGTGGTGGCGGGCGGATGCGCGGCGAGGAACTCGCGGGTACGGGCGCGCAGTTCGGCGTCGGTCATGCGGCCCCCCCGTGCGGCAGGACGCTCACGCGTCCGGTGGTGAGGCCGTCGGCGACGCGCTGTACGGCGGCGGCCGCGCCGGACATCGGCACGCGCTCGCTCACCAGGGGCTTGATGGCGCCCTTGGTGGCGAGTTCGGTCAGCTCCTGGTGACAGCGCGCGATCGAGCGCGGGTCCTTGGTGTTGTACAGGCCCCAATGCAGGCCCATGATCGCGTAGTTCTTCACCAGGGCGTGGTTGAGCGCGGGCGAGGGGATGGTGCCGCTCGCGAAGCCGACGACGACGATCCGGCCCTCGAAGGCCACGCACTTGGCGGACTTGGTGTACGCGTCGCCGCCCACGGGGTCGTAGATCACGTCGGCACCACGGCCGTCGGTGGCCTCCTTGACGCCGGCGACGATGTCGTCCGTACGCCGGTCGAGCACGACGTCGCAGCCGAGGTCGCGCGCGACCCGCGCCTTGTCCGCGTCACCGACGACGCCGACGACCTTGGCGCCCGCGGCCTTGCCGAGCTGTACGGCGGCGCTGCCGACGCCGCCCGCCGCCGCGTGCACGAGGAGGGTCTCGCCCTCCTTCAGGTGGGCGCGCCGGTGCAGGCCGAACCAGCCCGTCTGATAGCCGATGTGCAGGGCGGCTGCCTCGGCGTCGTCCAGCGCGTCGGGCGCGGGCAGCAGGGCGGCGGCGTCCGCGACGGCGTACTCCGCGAAACCGCCGTACGGCAGGGCGGGGTTGGCCAGTACGCGCCGCCCGTCCTCGGTCTCGCCGCAGATCTCCACGCCCGGCGTGAAGGGCAGCGGGGGCCTGACCTGGTAGTGGCCGCGGCAGAGCAGGGCGTCCGGGAAGTTGATGTTCGCGGCGCGGACCTTCAGGAGCACCTGCCCGTCGGCGGGCGTCGGGCGGTCCACCTCCGCGAGGCGCATCACCTCGCCCGGCTCGCCGTTCTCGTGCACTTGCCATGCCTGCATGCGGGGCCTCCACGGGGGGTGTCGTAGACCTGGCTCGTGCGCATACTAAGCGGTCGCTTGCCCCCAGGGGAACCGTTAATCGCCCTTGTCCTTCCGCGAGGGGCGCGCCCGAACGTGCATGCGCTCCCCCTGCGGCCCGAAGAGGCTGAGGAACTCCGCGCCCCCTTCACCCGTGGCCCCGAACCAGTGCGGGACACGCGTGTCGAACTCCGCCGCCTCGCCCGGGCCGAGCAGTACGTCGTGGTCGCCGAGGATCAGCCGCAGCTTCCCGGACAGGACGTACAGCCACTCGTACCCCTCGTGCGTCTGGGGGTCGGGGACCGGGGACGTGCGGGCGGGCTCGATCACCTTGTACGCCTGGAGGCCGCCGGGCTGGCGGGTGAGCGGCAGCATCGTGCGGCCGTGCCGGACGATCGGCTTGGCGCGCACGCGCGGGTCGCCCACCGGCGGGGCGCCCACCAGCTCGTCCAGGGGGACCTGGTGGGCGCGGGCGATGGGCAGCAGCAGTTCGAGGCTGGGCCTGCGGTTGCCGGACTCCAGGCGGGACAGGGTGCTGACCGAGATGCCCGTGACGGCGGAGAGCCCCGCGAGCGTGGCGCCGCGCTCCTTGCGGATGCGGCGCAGCCGGGGGCCGACCTCGGTGAGGACCTGAACCATCTCTTGCGGCACTTCGGTCTCTTCGCTCATGGCTCCATCATGACGCCCCCATTGCTAAAACGGCAAAGCTCCTTGTCATTTCCGCGCCCCACGAGCGATGGTCTGAACCATCGCGACAGCAGGCACGAGGCGCACGGAGGACGGGATGGAACGGCATGCGGAGGACGGGATGAACACGTGGGACAGGGCGACGGGGGACGAGGCGTACGAGGTGGTCGTGGTCGGAGGCGGCGCGGCGGGGCTAAGCGCGGCGCTCGTGCTCGGCCGCTCCCGCCGCCGGGTCCTGGTGATCGACGCGGGCGAACCGCGCAACGCGCCCGCCGCGCACATGCAGGGCTACCTCTCGCGGGACGGCATGCCGCCCGTCGAGTTCCTCGCCGAGGGACGCCGGGAGCTGGAGCGGTACGGGGTCGAGGTGGTGCGGGGCCGGGTGGCCGAGGTGCTGCCGGACGGCCGGGGGGAGTTCGGGGTGCGGCTCGCGGCCGGCGGGGCCGTGCACGCGCGCCGGATCGTGCTGGCCACCGGTCTGGTGGACGAGCCGCCCGCCGTGCCGGGCGTCGCCGGGCGCTGGGGCCGTGACGTGCTGCACTGCCCGTACTGCCACGGCTGGGAAGTGCGGGACCAGGCCTTCGGTGTGCTGGCTCCCGAGCCGTTCAACAGCCACCAGGCGCTGCTCGTCACCCAGTGGTCCAAGGACGTGACCCTTTTCCTGCACACCGTGCGGGAGCTGCCGGACGCGGAGCGGGCGCGCCTCGCGGCGGCCGGTGTCCCGGTCGTGGAGGGCGAGGTGGCGGGCGTGGACGTCGAGGACGACCGGCTGACGGGCGTGCGGCTGGCCGATGGCCGAGTGGTGCCCCGTTCCGTCCTGTTCGTCGCCGCGCGGCCGGTGCCGCGCGACGGCCTGCTCAGCGCGCTCGGCGCCGAGACGCGGGAGACCCCGGTCGGCCCCTACCCGGCCGTGGACGAGACGGGCCGCACCACCGTCCCCGGCGTCTGGGCGGTGGGCAACGCCGCGGGGCCCATGGAGCAGGTGATCAACGCGGCGTCCGCCGGCTACCGCGCCGGCGTCATGATCAACGCCGAGCTGGTCATGGCGGACATCGAGGCGCGGGCCGCCCGGCGCCGGGCGGGCGTCTTCTCGCCGGTGATGGAGGCGACGGCGGCGCGGGTGGTCGCGCGCGGCCGCGAACATGGGCTGGCGCGGTAGCGGTGGTGGGGCGGCTCCGGCGTGGGCTTCGGCTTCCGCGTGGGCTTCGGCTCCTGAAGGGACTTACCGGCTCGGGGGCTCAGCGACTGAACACCTCGAAGCCGACGGCCGGTCTCCCGCCGAAGCGGGGCGCCAACGCCTGGGCGTTGCCCGTCAGGAACGTACGGCAGTACTTCTCCGGGTCCTCGTCCGTCAACGCCTCGATGTAGGTGCGGTGTTCGAGGAGGGAGGCCACCGAGCGGTCGAGCCCGGCCGAGGCGTCCGCCGCGTGCGTGGGCGTCGCCGAACCGGCGACGGCGACCCACCGCACACCGTTCCAGGGCTCCAGGCCCTCCTCCGCGATCAGTTCGGGGAAGATCCAGCGGTTGCCCGCGTCCGACGCGGCGTCGAGCGTGGCGCGGCCCACCGCGACGTGGTCGGGGGTGTTCCAGGCGACGCCGCCCCAGGTGTCGCGGTGGTTGAGCGTGATGACCAGTTCGGGCCGGTGTCTGCGGATCGCGGCGGCGATGTCACGGCGCAGAGCCGTGCCGTACTCGATGACGCCGTCCCTGTGGTCGAGGAACTCCACCGTCTCGACGCCGACGACGGCCGCACTCGCCCGCTGCTCCCGCTCGCGCAGCGGACCGCAGGTGGCGGGGTCGATCGTGTCGATGCCTGCCTCGCCCCTGGTCGCCAGGACGTAGGCGACGTCGCGGCCCGCGTCCGTCCAGCCGGCGATGGCGGCCGCGCAGCCGTACTCCAGGTCGTCGGGGTGCGCGACGACGGCGAGCGCGCGCTGCCAGTCCTCGGGCATGGGGGCGAGCTGGACGGGCGCTGCGGCCTCGGCTGCGGTCTGCGACTCGGTCATGATCGCAGCCTAGCCAAGACCACTGACAACGTCCTTCCCCCCGCCGCCCGTCAGTGCCACGTACCGCTCCTCACGCCTCCCCTCGCATGAGGGCGAGGAGACGGTCGAGGACCCTCGGGCCGCCGACCCGCAGGCCGTCGTGCTCGAACTCGTCCGTGACCCAGGTGCGCAGCCCCCGCACGGCGCGCGCGGTGCTCAGCGAGTGCTCCGTGTCCACGTACAGGTCGTCGTGGTAGATCGCGGCGGCGACCGGCACCTCGTTCGCCGCGAGGCGGTCCACGTCGTACAGGCGCGGCCAGTCGCTCCGCGCGGCGATCAGCTCGGCGGTCTCGCGCAGCGGGCGCAGCGCCGGGTCGCTGTCGAACATCCAGCGCTGCACGGCCTCGCCGGTGAACAGCAGCGGTTCGTCGCCCGCGAGGGTCTTGTCCGCGTCGAACCGCGGGAACTCGGCGCGCACCCGCTCGGCCGCCCAGGCCGTGGGCCGCTCCCCCTGGCCGTAGATCGACTCGTGCAGCACGGCGTAGAGCGGGTTGCCCGCGTACGAGAGGAGGGCCTGCACGTTCTCCTGGAACGCGTCGCCCAGTGCGGTCCCCGACGGCGTCCGCACGAAGGCGTCCTCCATGAGGTAGTGCAGGCGGTGGCTGCCGTCGCCCGTGCCGAGCAGGATGCCGAGGGCCTGGAAGGCGGGAACGGTCAGCTTGTAGCCGCCGTTGAGGACCGGCTCGTGTTCGGCGAGATACGCGGCGATGCGGCGGGCGCGCTCGACGTCCTGGGGGTAACGGGCGTAGTGCGCGGCGCTCTTGCGCGCCATCCGCGGGTAGGCGGCACGGTACACGGCGTCCGCGTCGCCCTCGAGCGTCGGCAGCCCACCGGTGATGAGCGCGCCGGCCAGGCCTTCGGGCGCCACCGACAGATAGTGCGTGGCGCAGAAACCACCGAAGCTCTGCCCGAGGACCGTCCAGGGGGCGCCGCCCGTCACCTCGGGGCGGATCGCCTCGCAGTCGCGGACGATGGAGTCGGCGCGGAAGTGGGCGAGGTAGTCGGCCTGTTCGCGTGGCCCGCCGCGCAGGGGCAGCGTCTGGCGGTTGGCGGGCGTGGAGCTGCCGGTGCCGCGCTGGTCAAGCAGGAGGACGCGGAAGTCCCGCAGGGCGCGGTCCAGCCATGACTCCCTGCCGTGGAAGCGGGTGGCCCCGAACCCCGGGCCGCCCTGGAGATACACCAGCCAGGGCAGGTCCGCGCCACCGCGCCCCGCGGGGACCACCTCGCGCGCGTAGAGCTCTATCCGCTGCCCCGCCGGATCGTCGTGATCGAGCGGAACACTGAAGCGGCGGTCGGTGAGAACGACTCCCGGCTGGCGGTACGAGACGGTCAAGGCTGCTCCTGGACTGGACACTGGGGTTGCAGGCTGGTCTTGTGCCCCAGTCCAGCACATCAGGGGGCCGGCCGGGCCCCCGGCCCTAGTGCGGCGCGGTTCCGCTCAGCGCGGCGCCAGGCTGGAGCGTCGTACGACCAGCTCGGGCGTGAGCACGACGCGCCGGTGCTCGTGCGGCACCGCGCCGCCCGACTCGGTCCCTTCCAGGAGGAGTTCGGCGGCCAGGGCGCCCATGGTGACGGCGGGCTGATGGCGGACGGCCACTCGACGCGGCCAGACACCTCCTGCTGACCCCCGACCTGCTCACATACTGGCTGACCGGCCGCCTCGGCACCGAACTCACCAATGCCTCGACCACACAGCTCATCGACCCCCGTACCAGGGACTGGTCGCGCGGGACGGCCGCCCGAGCCGGCATCGACCTCGGCCTGTTCCCGCCCCTGCGCCGGCCCGGTGAACCCGCGGGCCTGCTGAGGCCCGAAGTCCTGGAGGACACCGGCCTGAGGGGGCCGGTGCCGGTGACGGCGGTCGCGCACGACACGGCCTCCGCCGTGGCGGCGGTCCCGGCGAGGGACGGCACTCCCTTCGCGTATCTGTGCACCGGCACCTGGTCCCTCGCCGGGCTCGAACTGGACGCCCCGGTCCTGACGGAGGAGAGCCGCAGGGCGAACTTCACCAACGAACCGGGGGTGGACGGAACAGTCGAGACGACCCGCTGCGTCCTCGACTCCCTTGCGCTCGCCCACCGCCGGGCCCTGGTGGACGCCCGGCGCCTGACCGGACGCGGGTGGAGGTCGTGCACCCGGTCGGTGGCGGTACACACAACGCCCTGCTGTGCCAACTGACCGCCGATGCCTGCGGGCTGCCGGTCCTCGCGGGCCCGGTGGAGGCCGCCGCGCTGGGCAATGTCCTCATCCAGGCGCGGGCACACGGAGTGCTGGGCAGCCGTGAGGAGGCACGGGCCTGGTGGCCGATGCCCTGCCGCCGGTCCGCTATGAGCCGCGGGGCGACACGGCCGGGTGGCGGGCGGCACAGGAGCGGCTCGGGAGTGGCCCCGCCCGGCGCGACCACCGATGACTCCTCCCCCACTCCCGTCCCACTCCCACCCCGCTCCCGTCCCGCGTACGCTGCATCCATCCGATGACCGAGGAGGGGGACCTCGCGATGCGAGTCGCTCTGTTCCTGACCTGTGTCAACGACACGCTCTATCCGGACACGGGCCGTGCCGTGGTGAAGCTGCTGACCAGGCTGGGAGTCGACGTCGACTTCCCGATGGCGCAGACCTGTTGCGGGCAGGCGCACTACAACACGGGCTACCGCCATCAGGCGGAGCCGCTCGCCCGGCATTTCTCCGATGTCTTCGGCTCGGACGCCTATGACGCGATCGTGACGCCGTCCGGTTCGTGCGGGGCCATGGTGCGCGAGCTGTATCCCCGCATGGGCGAGCGGGCGCGCGCGGAGGGCCGGGGTGATGCTCTGGCGCGGCGGCTGGCGCCGGTGGTGCCCAGGACCTTCGAGTTGACCGAGTTCCTGGTGGACGTCCTCGGTGTCACGGACGTCGGGGCGTACTACCCGCACAAGGTGACGTACCACCCCACCTGTCACGGCCTGCGGAGCCTTGGACTGCGCGAGCGGCCCGCCCGGCTGCTCCAGGCGGTCAAGGGGCTCGAACTGGTCGAGCTGCCCGGTGCCGAGGAGTGCTGCGGCTTCGGCGGCACCTTCGCCGTGAAGAACCCCGATGTCTCGGCGGCGATGGGCGCGGACAAGGTGCGCCATGCCGAGTCGTCCGGGGCCGAGGTGCTGTGCGCGGCCGACAACTCCTGCCTGATGCACATCGGCGGCACCACGGCCCGGCTCGGGAGCGGGGTGCGCCCCGTCCACATCGCGGAGATCCTGGCGAGCACGGAAGAGGAGCCCCTGTCATGAGCGGCGGCACATTCGTCGGCATGCCCGCCTTCCCCGAGGCGGCCCGCGATGCGGTGGGGAACAAGACCCTGCGCGCCAACCTGCACCACGCGACCCACACCATCCGCGACAAGCGCGCCAAGGCCGTGGCCGAGCTGGCGGACTGGGCCGAGCTGCGCGAAGCGGGCCGGCGCATCAAGGACCACACACTGCGCCACCTGGACCGCTATCTGGTGGAGCTGGAGGAGTCCGCCACGCGGGCCGGCGGCACCGTGCACTGGGCGGCCGACGCCGACGAGGCGAACCGGATCGTGGCGGACCTCGTCGAAGCGACCGGCGAGCGGGAGGTCGTCAAGGTCAAGTCGATGGCGACGCAGGAGATCGGGCTCAACGAAGCGCTGGAGGCCCAGGGCATCCGCGCCTACGAGACGGACCTCGCCGAGCTCATCGTCCAGCTCGGCGAGGACCGCCCCTCGCACATCCTCGTCCCCGCGATCCACCGCAACCGCGGCGAGATCCGTGACATCTTCCGCGAGAAGATGGCCGGTTGGGGCCGGCCCGCCCCTCAGGGACTGACCGACACCCCCGCCGAACTGGCCGAGGCCGCCCGCCTGCATCTGCGGGAGAAGTTCCTGCGCGCCAAGGTCGGCATCTCCGGGGCCAACTTCATGGTCGCCGAGACCGGCACCCTGGTCGTCGTGGAGTCCGAGGGCAACGGCCGCATGTGCCTCACCCTCCCCGAGACGCTGATCTCCGTCGTCGGCATCGAGAAGACCATCCCCACCTGGCGCGACCTGGAGGTCTTCCTCCAGACCCTGCCCCGCTCCTCCACGGCCGAGCGCATGAACCCCTACACCTCGATGTGGACCGGCACCACCGACCAGGACGGCCCGCGCGCCTTCCACCTGGTCCTGCTCGACAACGGCCGCACCGACACCCTCGCCGACCAGGTCGGCCGCCAGGCGTTGCGCTGCATCCGCTGCTCGGCGTGTCTGAACGTGTGCCCGGTGTACGAGCGGGCGGGTGGTCACGCGTACGGCTCGGTCTACCCGGGCCCCATCGGCGCCATCCTCAGCCCCCAGCTCCGGGGCACCGGCAGCGAGATCGACGCCTCCCTGCCGTACGCCTCCTCGCTCTGCGGCGCCTGCTACGAGGTCTGTCCCGTCGCCATCGACATCCCCGAGGTCCTCGTGCATCTGAGGGAGCGCGTCGTGCAGGGCGGTGAGGTCACCCGGCGCGGGGTGAAGGTGACGCTGAAGCCGGCGAAGGGGCACGCGGCGGAGCGGGCCGCGATGCGCGCGGCGGGCCTGGCCTTCGCCCGCCCGGGGGTGCTGCGCCTCGGCCAGCGCCTCGCCTCCCGCACCCGCCGGTTCCATCCGCGCACGCTGCCGGGCGCCGGGCGGGCCTGGAGCGCCACCCGGGACCTGCCGAAGGTTCCCCCCGAGCCGTTCCGCGACTGGTGGCAGCGCACGCGGGGCGGCAGGAGCGAGGGCACGACCGGGGACACGACCGAGGGGAACACCGGGTGAGCAGCAGGGACCGGATCCTGGGCCGGGTGCGGCGGGCGCTGGCCGATGTGCCGGCCGACGAGACCCCGTACGAGCGGGCGGTGGAGCGCGCGTATCTGCGGGAGCACGGCGGGCGCACTGTCGCGCAGACCGTCGACCTGCTCGCGGAGAATCTGGCGGACTACCGCGCGCTCGTGCACCGGTGCGCCGACGCCCAGTTGCCCCAACTGCTGGCGCGCCTGCTCGCGCGGCGCGGCTCGCGGACCGTCCTCGTGCCGCCGGGCCTTCCGCCGTACTGGCTGGAGGCTGTCGACGTCACCCTCGTCGGCGACCGGGCGGCGAGCACCGCGCGCGAGCTGGACCGGGTGGACAGCGTCGTCACGGGTTGCGCGGTCGCCGTCGCCGAGACCGGCACGCTCGTCCTGGACGGCTCCCCGGACCAGGGGCGGCGCCGCATCACCCTCGTCCCCGACCACCACATCTGCGTCGTCCGCGTGCCGGGCCAAGTCGTCTCGTCCGTGCCGCAGGCCCTCGAACGGCTGGCCCCGGCCCGGCCGCTCACCTGGATCTCGGGGCCCTCCGCGACCAGCGACATCGAGCTTGACCGGGTCGAGGGAGTGCACGGGCCGCGCACGTTGGAGGTGGTGTTGGTGAGCGGTGGGTGACGCGCGCGGCTAGCGTGAGGACATGATCCGGTTCGAGCAGGTGACCAAGCGCTATCCGGACGGCACGACGGCCGTGGACGACCTCTCCTTCGAGGTCGCCGAGGGCGAACTGGTCACGCTGGTGGGCCCGTCCGGCTGCGGCAAGACCACGACGATGATGATGGTGAACCGCCTCATCGAGCCCACCTCGGGCCGCATCTTCGTCAACGGCGAGAACATCGCCGAGGTGGACCCGGTCCACCTGCGCCGCCGCATCGGCTACGTCATCCAGCAGGTCGGCCTCTTCCCGCACCGCACGGTCCTCGACAACACGGCGACCGTCCCCGCGCTCATCGGCTGGAAGAAGTCCCGCGCGCGGGCCCGGGCGGCGGAACTGCTCGACCTGGTGGGTCTGGACCCGAAGACCTTCGGCTCCCGCTATCCCGAGCAGCTCTCCGGCGGTCAGCGCCAGCGGGTCGGGGTGGCGCGGGCGCTGGCCGCCGATCCTCCGGTGCTGCTGATGGACGAGCCGTTCGGCGCGGTCGACCCGGTGGTGCGGGAGCAGTTGCAGGACGAGTTCCTACGGATGCAGGCGGCCGTGCGCAAGACGGTGCTGCTCGTGACGCACGACATCGAGGAGGCCGTCCGGCTCGGTGACCGCATCGCGGTGTACGGCAAGGGACGCATCGAGCAGTTCGATACGCCGGGAGCGGTGCTGGGGACGCCGAGGACGCCGTATGTCGCGGAGTTCGTGGGCGCCGACCGTGGTTTGAAGCGGCTGTCGGTCACCGAGATCCAGACGGACGACCTGGAGGCGCCGCCGATCGCCCGCCTGGACGAGCCGGCCGCGCAGGCGGCGGCGCGGCTGCGCGAGGAGGAGGCCCGCTGGGCGGTCGTCCTGGACGCGGACGGTGATCTGCACGGCTGGGTGGGCGTCGACGAGGTCGCGCTGGCCGGTACCGGGGGCACGGTGGGCGATCTGGCGCACCGCATGAACTCCTGGGTGCCGGTCGGTGCCCCGCTCAAGCAGGCGTTCGGGGTGATGTTGCAGCACGACGCGGGCTGGGTCGCGGTTCTCGACGGGGCGCGCTTCCTCGGCGTGCTGACCCCGGCGAAGCTGCACGAGGCGCTGCGCCGTTCGGTGGACGCGGACGCGCAGGGCGTGGCACGCGACGAGGTGGAGTTCGACTCGGTCGCCGACGCGTAGGCGCTTCGCCGGTCGACCGGCGCCTCGGTCGCCGACGCGTAGGGCCAGCTCCGGTCGGCCGGTCTTCCGTCGCCGCCGGCCGGCTGCGACTGGTCGCGCGCGGTTCCTCGCGCCCCCTCACAGGGCGCTACAGCAGCCCCTTGTCCTCCAGGTAGGCCCGTGCCACGTCCTGGGTCAACCGCCGCCAGCTGTCGACCTGCTCGTTCATGGCAGCGAGGTCGGCGGTCGTGAGGACGGAGTTGAGCCGTCCCAGCGCGGCCGCGACGCCCTCGCTGCCCGCCTGGGAGCGGTTGACCACGGGCACGATGTAGTCGGCGTTCTGCAGGTGCTTGTCGTCCTCCAGGAGCACGAGGCCGAAATCTTCGAGGGTGGCGTCCGTGGACGTGGTGAGCACCATCTGGTCCTGTCCGCTCTGGACGGCCTTCTTGGCCTGGGTCGTGCCGACGCCCTTGGGATCGACGCCGGTGATGTCGATGCCGTACACCTTCTTGAGGCCGGGGGCGCAGTAGGGGCGCCGGACGCATTCGTCGCCCGCGGCCAGGCGCACCTTCAGGCCGGACCTGCCGAGGTCGCCGAGCGTCTTCAGGCGGTGCCGGGCGGCGTACGGGGCGGCGACGGCGAAGGCGTTCTGGTCGACCGCCTTGCCGGGGTCCAGGACGGTCAGGCCGCGCGGCGCGGCGAGCCGGCGCAGGGCCTTCATCGTGGTGGCGAGGTCGGGTGAGCCGACGGGCGGTGCGTCGGCGCCGTTCTTCTTGGCGTTCAGCCAGTCCGCGAACGTCGCCGCGTATTCGGGGACGACGTCGATCTGGCCGGACTCCAGGGCGGGTTCGTAGAGCTCCCGGTTGGCGACGGAGAGGATCCGCGTGCCGTAACCGGCCTTGTCCAGCAGCAGCGCGTACATCTGGGCGAGCAGGTCGGACTCGGTGAAGCCCGCGGAGCCGACGACAAGGTTCTTGTTGTCGCCGGGCGGCGCCGTCACCTCGCCCCGGTTCTCCAGCGAGGGCCCGGACGCGCAGCCCGCCACCAGGACGAGCAGGGCGGCCCCCACGGCGGCTCCGGGCCGCACGGGCCACGCCCACCGCACTCGGGGGCGCCCCCGCCACAGCCGGTGCCCCCGCCGCATCCAGTACCCCGGCGGCATCCGGAGCGCCTGTTGCGCCCAGTGCGCCTGTGGCATCCCGTGCGCCCGCAGCGTCCGACGCGCCCGCCTCACCCGGCACTCCCGCGGCCCCGCGTCCACCCGGGCGCGATCCGCTCGGCCACCTCGAAGACCCCCTCGACGAGCAGCGCGAACACGGCGACGAGCACGGCGCCCGCCACCACCTGCGGGGTGCTCGCGAGGTTGAACCCGGCGGTGATGATCCGGCCGAGGCCGCCGCCGCCCGCGAGCGCGGCGATGGTGGCGGTCGCGACGAGCTGGACGGCGGCGATGCGGATACCGCTGAGCACCAGGGGCAGCGCGAGCGGCAGTTCGACGCGCCACAGCATCTGGCGTCCCGTCATCCCCATGCCGCGGGCCGCCTGCACGACGCCCCGGTCCACGCCGCGCATCCCGACATAGGCGTTGGTGAGCAGCGGGGGCACGGCGAAGAGCACGAGGGCGACGACGGTCGGGCCGTCGCCCCAGGTGCCGAGCGGGGTCAGCAGGAGCAGGACGAGCACCGCGAAGGTGGGCACGGCACGGCCGACGTTGGAGAGGTTCACGGCGAGCGCGCCGCCCTTGCCGAGGTGGCCGAGGACGAGCGCGACCGGCAGGGCGATGAGGCAGCTGATCAGCAGGCAGGCGAGGGTGAGGACGAGGTGCTGGGTGAGCCGGTGCCAGATGCCGTCGTCGCCGGCCCAGTGCGCCGGGTCGGTGAGCCACGCCCAGGCGTCGCCGAGGGTGTTCATGGGCGGGCCGTCCGTGCGGCTCTCTCCCAGGGGGTGAGGAGGCGCTGCACGCCGAGCAGCAGCAGATCGGCGGCGACGGCGATGACGACGCAGAGCACGGAGGCGGTGAGCACCTGGGCCTTGAAGTAGGTGTTCATGCCCGCGTAGATGAGGTTGCCGAGCCCGCCGAAGCCGACGATGGCGCCGACGGTGACCAGGGAGACGGCGGAGACCATGGCGATGCGCACCCCGGCCATGGCGGCGGGCAGCGCGAGGGGCATCTCGACGGCGAGCAGGAGCCGGATCGGGCCGTACCCCATGCCGCGTGCGGCCTGCCGGGTGTCCTCGGGGACGGCTCGCAGCCCGGCGAGGATGTTGCGTACGAGCAGGGTGAGCGAGTAGAGGACGAGTCCCGCGACGACGAGCGACGCGGAGAGGCCGTACACCGGCAGCAGCAGCGAGAACATCGCGAGCGAGGGAATGGTGTAGAGGACCGTGGTGAGCGCGAGGACCGGGCCCGCGGCCCAGGACCAGCGGCGGGCGAGGACGGCGAGCGGCACGGCGACGACCAGCGCGAGCGCGACGGAGAGCGCGGTCAGCTGGAGATGCTGGACGACCGCGTCGACGATGATCTGGCGGCGGGTGCTCAGATACTCGCCGCAGATCCATTCGTTGCGCGCGAGGCAGTCGTCGGGAGGCGCGGTCACCCGTCCATTGAAGGCCGGGACGGCGGGGGACGGCGCGTTCTGGTGACCCGTACGAGCGCGGCCGCCCCGGCGCCTGCCGCAGCCTCGCCGACACCTTTCGGACGTTCACCTTCCGGACGTTCCGGGCGGGCACCCTTCGTACGGCCACCCCGCGGGCCGGCGCCACGGCGGCGCCGGCGGCCTCAGCGCGACACGAGCAGAGCCACCAGCCGTTCCGTCTGTTCCCGCGGGTCGGGCGCGCCGGCCCAGCCGGTCATCAGCAGATGGTGGACGGTGCCGACCAGCGCGAGCGCGATGGCGGCGGTGTCCGTGCCGTCGGCCAGGCGGCCGAGGCGCAGTTCGGCGTCGAGGTAGCCGGTGAGCGCGTCCTGGATCGAGGCGAAGCCCGGCGCGCCCGCCGCCATCGCCTCGCGGATGGTCCGGGAGGTGGCGTGGCTGGTCATGGCCAGGCCCACGACCCCCGGGTCGAGGGAGTTCAGGAGTGACAGCGCCACCCCCACGAGGTTGCCCGCCACCGTGTCCCGGCCCGCGTGCGCGGGCAGCTTCGCCGCCTCCCGCGCGGTCCGCGCGAACCGGTCGAGCACCAGCTCGGCGACGAACGCGTCCACTCCGCCGAAGTGCGTGTGCAACACCCCCTTGGCGCACCCCGCCTCCCCCGTGATCGCCCTGCTGGTCAGGGCGGACGCCCCGGCCCGGGCGACGATCCGCTCCGCGGCGTCGAAGAGCCGCTCCCGCAGGTCGGGGATCGCTACGCCGCGCGGTGCCATGGTCTCTCCTCGGTGTGCAACGGTCGGTGTGCAACGGCCGCCCCTTGCCAGTATGGGCGCTCGCCCATACTCTTTGGGCGAGCGCCCATACTAGTCGTGTGCAGGCGCCTCGACCATGAGGGGGCAGACGCATGCGGAACACCTTCGGCGCCGTTGGCACCGCCAACGCCGAACAGGCGCAAGCGTGGAACGGATACGAGGGCGAGCACTGGGCCCGCCACCAGGACCGCTGGGACGCCGTGAACGCGGGCCTCAACGCCCCGCTCCTCGCCGCCGCGTCGATCGGCGGGCAGGATCGCGTCCTCGACATCGGGTGCGGCGCCGGACAGACGACCAGGCTGGCCGCGCACAGGGCGAGCGGCGGTCACGCGCTCGGCCTGGACCTGTCGGCGCCGATGCTGGAGCGCGCACGCCTGAGCGCGCTCCGAGAAGGCCTCGACAACACCTCCTTCGAGCAGGGCGACGCCCAGATCCACGCCCTGGCACCGGGCGCCTTCGATGTCGCGATCAGCCGCTACGGCGTGCTGTTCTTCGCCGACCCGGTGGCCGCCTTCGCCAACATCGGGCGAGCGCTGCGCCCCGGCGGGCGCGCGGCGTTCGTCTGCGGCGCGTACCCCGAGGACAACGAATGGCTGCGGGCCTTCACCGCGTTGGGCGACATCCTTCCCATCGGCGGTTTCGGCAAGCCGGGCGGGCCGGGCATGTTCTCCCTCGCGGACGCGGACAGGACACGCGGGCTGCTGTCCGCCGCCGGGTTCGCGGACATCGGGGTGACGCGCGTGGAGGCGTACGGGGTCTGGGGGCGGGACGCCGCCGACGCCGCCGGCTTCCTCCTGGACAGCGGCCCGGGACGCCATCTGATGGGCCAGGTCCCGCCGCGGACGCGGGAGCGCGCCCGGCACCGGCTCACCGAGATCCTGCGCCCCTACGAACGCGACGGCGCCGTACGCCTCCTCAGTGCGGCCCTGCTGGTGACCGCCGTCCGACCGGCCTGAGGGGTCCCGGCAGCCGCCCGGCGAGGAGGGCGGCCCCGGTCACCCCGTACCGGAGCCCGGTCAGGTGAGTAGGTCCGTGACGAATTTCCGCAGCCGGCCGCCGCGCACCGGCCGCACCCCGTGGATGACCTGGGCGCCGTAGGCGATGGCGACACCCGCGCCGGCGTCCGTCAGCCAGCGGGTGCGATCCGCGTCGGCCAGCCATCCGGGCACGCTGTGGTGCGGGCCGCTCGCGGGCCCGGAGGCGTGCGGCATGCTCCTGGCCAGCGGGGTGTCGGGCAGGAAGTTCTCCTTCTCGCCGACGACCTGCCCGCTCCAGATGCTGTCGTCGGCCGTGGTCTCGATGTAGAACTCGCCCCCGCCGTCGGCCTCCTCCAGCACGACGCCGATCCTGCCGAGGCGGCAGTGCTCGGCCTCCGGGTCCGGGATGCCGTCGACGTGCGTGGGCACGCAGCGGCCGGCCGTCAGCTCGGTGTAGGCCCAGGGGGCGGCGGAGCGGAGGGACGGAACGGCGCGGCGCAGGGCCGGCATCGCCCTGGCGGTGGCGTGCCGAAGGATCTCCTCGGCCTGCGGCGGCGCCGCGACGACCTCCGCCTCGAAGCGCGGGCTCCGGTCCGCGAGGTGCGGATCGGCGTCCATGATCTTGCTCAGGGTCGCCAGTTCCTCGTGGGTGAGGAACCTCTCGACGGTCTGCAGCACGAGGGACTCACTGATGTGGATCACGGGCGTCTCCCAGGTCGAAGGTGCCGTACGTGACACACCGTCAACCCTCCGCGCGGAGGGCCGCCCCGGTCCATGGCCCGCCACGTCGGGCGGGAGCACGAGGGGCGGTCGCGGGGACGGGCGCGACGCGGGTGTGCGCCGGTGAGCGCCTGCTGCTTTCGGCCGACCCGCGTATACCGTTCGAGGCAGTCGCCGTCTCATCAGGAGGTCCCTCATGCAGATGCTGATCAATGTTCCCGAGACAGTCGTCGCCGACGCGCTGCGCGGCATGGCCGCGGCGCACCCGGAACTGACGGTCGACGTCGAGAACCGCGTGATCGTCCGCAGGGACGCCCCCGTGGAAGGGAAGGTCGCCCTCGTCTCGGGCGGCGGATCGGGGCACGAGCCGTTGCACGGGGGGTTCGTGGGACCGGGGATGCTGTCGGCCGCCTGCCCCGGGGAGGTGTTCACCTCGCCGGTGCCGGACCAGATGGTGCGGGCCGCGGCCGCCGTGGACAGCGGCGCGGGCGTGCTGTTCGTGGTGAAGAACTACACGGGCGACGTGCTCAACTTCGACATGGCCGCCGAGTTGGCCGAGGACGAGGGCGTGCAGGTGGCGAAGGTGCTCGTCGACGACGACGTGGCCGTCACCGACAGTCTCCACACCGCCGGGCGCCGCGGTACCGGCGCCGCCCTCTTCGTGGAGAAGCTGGCGGGCGCCGCGGCCGACGCGGGCATGCCGCTGGAGCGGGTCGAGGCGATCGCCCGGCGGGTGAACGAGAACGCGCGCAGCTTCGGGGTCGCCCTCAGCGCGTGCACCACACCGGACAAGGGCGGCCCCACCTTCGACCTGCCCGCCGGGGAGCTGGAGTTGGGCATCGGGATCCACGGCGAGCCGGGGCGCGAGCGGCGTCCGATGATGACCTCCCGCGAGATCGCCGACTTCGCCGTGCACGCCGTACTGGACGATCTGCGCCCGCGCAATCCCGTACTCGTGCTGGTCAACGGCATGGGGGCCACTCCGCTCCTGGAGCTGTACGGCTTCAACGCCGAGGTGCAGCGCGTGCTCGTGGAGCGGGGCGTGGCGGTGGCGCGCACGCTCGTCGGCAACTACGTGACCTCGCTGGACATGTCCGGGGCGTCCGTGACCCTGTGCCAGGTGGACGAGGAACTGCTGCGGCTGTGGGACGCGCCGGTGCGCACGGCCGCGCTGCGGTGGGGCGCCTGACACGCCCGAGGGCCGCGGCTCACCCGTGCCCGTGCGCCCGCCCGCCCGGCCGTGCACCCTGGGACCAAGCCTGATCGAGCAGCCGTGCCGCTCCACCCGGTCAGGCAGTCGTCCCGCCGATCAAGCAGAGGAGAACCCGTGCTCGACGCCGACTTCTTCCGCCGCTGGCTGACGAACGCCGCCGCGGCCGTCGACCGTGAGGCGGCCCGGCTCACCGAGCTGGACTCGCCCATCGGCGACGCCGACCACGGCAGCAATCTGCGGCGCGGTCTGTCCGCCGTCGTGACGGCCCTGGAGAAGGAGGCGCCCGCCACCGTGGGCGGCGTCCTCACGCTGGCGGGACGGGAGCTGATCTCGACCGTGGGCGGCGCGTCGGGGCCGCTGTACGGCACGCTGCTGCGCCGCACCGGCAAGGCCCTCGGCGACGCCGTCGAGGTCGACGAGGCCGCCTTCGCCGCGGCCCTGCGCACCGGCGTCGACGCCGTCGCCGCGCTCGGCGGTGCCGCACCCGGCGACAAGACGATGCTGGACGCCCTCGTCCCCGGGGTGGACGCGCTCGGCACCTCCTTCGGCGCGGCGCTGGAGGCGGCGCGTCAGGGCGCGGTCGCGACGGTGCCGTTGCGGGCGCGCAAGGGCAGGGCCAGCTATCTGGGCGAGCGCAGCGTCGGGCACCAGGACCCGGGCGCGACGTCCTCGGCGCTGCTCTTCGAGGCGCTGGCCCAGACCGCGCAGGGCACGCCGGGAGCGCGCCGTGCCTGACGGCCCGCTCGTCGGCATCGTCCTCGTGTCGCACAGCGGCCCCGTCGCGGAGGCGGCCGCCGCCCTCGCCACGGGCCTCGCCCAGGGTGGCGTCACCGCCCCGGTGGCCGCCGCGGGAGGGGCCCCGGACGGCGGCCTCGGTACGAGCGCGGAGTCGGTCTCCGCGGCCGCCGCGCGGGTCGACCGCGGCGCGGGGATCGCGATCCTCGCCGACCTCGGCAGCGCGGTCCTCACCGTGAAGGCCCTGCTCGCGGAGGGCGACGGACTGCCGACCGGCGCACGCCTGGTGGACGCCCCCTTCGTGGAGGGTGCGGTGGCGGCCGTGGTGACCGCGTCGGCGGGCGCCGACCTCGCGGCGGTCGAGGCGGCGGCCACCGAGGCGTACGCCTACCGCAAGGTGTGAGCCGCCCGCGGCCGGGCGAGTCCACGAGAGCGACCGGAGTGTCCGGGAGATACGTGCGCCGCACCCCTTGATGTGGCCCCGCCATCTGTGTCAAATAGGTCCGGACCAATGCAGTCGGTCCGGAGCAACGCGGCCGGTCCGGCAACGCGGTCGGTCCGGACCGTGCCGTCGAGTGGAAGGCAGCGCCATGCCCCGCACCCCCCGGCTGGCCCGCTCCCTGGCACTGCTGACCGTCGTCGCGGGTGCCGCGCTCGGCGGTTGCGCCGGGGGCGGTCAGGACGACCGGCGCGACACCACGCCCCCCGCCGCGCCCCGGGGCCTCACCGTGCAGGCGGGCAGCGCCACCACCGCCCACGTCATGTGGAACCAGGCCACCGACGACACCGAGGTCACCGGCTACGAGGTGTACCGCGACGCCAAGAAGGTCGAGGAGGTGCCGGGCGGCAAGCACATGGTGGACGTCGTGGGCCTGCGGCCCGCGACGAGGTACGCCTTCACCGTGCGCGCCCGCGACGCCGACGGGAACGTCAGCCCCGACAGCAGGAGACTGTCCGTCACCACGCCCGCCGCGGCCGCCGCCGACCACGAGCCGCCGACCCCGCCCACCCGGCTCCGCGGCCGGGCCGAGGGGAGCCGGTCGGCAATGCTGACCTGGGACAAGTCGTCGGACGACCGGGGTGTGGCCTCGTACGAGATCTATCAGGGCACCTCGAAGATCCACAGCGTGGGCGGCGGGCAGACGGCGACGCTCGTCACAGGGCTGCGGCCCGGTACCGACTACACCTTCTCGGTGAAAGCGCGCGACGCCGCCGACAACTTCTCCGACGCGGGGCCGAAGCTCCGCCTCACGACCGCCGCGGGCAAGGACTCGGGGCGCGGTACGGCCCCCACGGCGTTCCGCGCCGCGACGCACCGTGCCGACGGGGCGTACTACATCGACCTGTCCTGGCGGCCGCCGCGTACCGGCGGCGCCGTGACGGAGTACCAGATCCGGCTGGACGGGCGCACCGCCACCTCGCTCGTCTTCGGCGGCACCGCGCCCACGGACAAGGCCGACCACAGCTTCTACATCGGCAGGAAGGCCGGGGAGCGGCACCGGATACAAGTCCGCCCCAAGCTGCCGGACGGGACGTGGGGCGCCTACTCGCCCGAGCGGACCGTCACCACGGGCTGACCCCGGCGCTCAGCCTCCCGGTCGCGCGGCGGCCGCCCGCTCGTCCAAGAGGGCCGCCGCGCGCCGGCACCAGTCACGCGACTCGCGCTCGAAGGCGAGTCCGCGCAGGCAGGTCAGATAGGGGCCGACGCGGTCGCCGGTGCGCAGGAACTCGTCCTCGTCCGTGCCGCCGCGCAGCTTCACCAGGAGCTTTTCCAGCACCTCGATCTTGGCGTCGGCCACCTCGGCCCGCTCGGCGAGCTGCTCGATCACCGGCGCCGCGGCGACACCGTCGACGGCCTGCACCTTGACGAGCAGGTCATCGCGGATGAAGGACGGCTTGGCGGCGCGCGCGGCGAAGCGCTCCATCTCGGCGAGGCCCTCGTCGGTGACGCGGAACAGCCGCTTGTTGGGACGGCCCTCCTGGACGACCTCCCGGCCGTGGACCAGGCCCTCCGCCTCCAGCTTGGCCAGCTCGGCGTAGAGCTGCTGGGGCAGCGCGTGCCAGAAGTTGGCCACGCCGATGTCGAAGCCCTTGGCCAGCTGATAGCCGCTGTACTCGCCGTCCAGCAGTGCCGCGAGCACCGCGTGCCGCAGAGCCATCGCCCGGGTCCCCTTCCCTTCCGCCACCTCTCACCCCCATCATAGTCATCATTCTGACTAGTCATATTGATGACTATTGCCAGGCCATGGCTCCGGCTCTGGCCCCACCCTTTGGAGGACCGCCGTGCACCCCACCGCCGAACGTTTCCGCGCCGTGGCCGAGAAGCGCGATCTCGACGCCCTGGCGGATCTGCTCACGCCGGACGTCCGCTTCTACAGCCCGGTGAAGTTCACCCCCTTCGAGGGCAGGCCGATGATGCTCGGGCTCTTCGGGGTGCTACTGCGCACGTTCGAGGACTTCCGGTACGTCGGGTCGTACGCCGGTCAGGCGCACACGAGCGCCGACGGGAGCGAGGCCGACTCGGCCGTCCTGCTGTTCCGCACGGTGGTGAGCGGCAAGGAGATCCACGGCATCGACCTGCTGCACTTCGACGAGGAGGGCAGGATCAAGGAGTTCACCGTGATGGTGCGCCCGCAGTCCGCGGTGCGGGCGCTCGGGCAGGCCGTGCACGAGGGCCTCGTCGCGGACGGCCTGGTCCCTCCCGGCTAGGCGGGCCGGGTCGGCGGGCGGGATCGGGTCGGCTCTGGGCCGGACGATGGATTCCGTCACCTGCCCGGAGGCAGTCCGCATGCGGTTTCGGCCCGGCACGAGTTGGCTCTTCGTCAGGTAGCACGGGCGTTCCCCGATTCGCGGCGGCGCATGGGTTGTACCGCCTCCCGTGCCACCGGAGGGCAGACTCATGCGTACTACTCAGATATGTGTCCGTGCCGGCCTGACCGTAGCCTCCGCCGCGCTGCCGCTGGCGCTGGCCACCCCGTCGGCGTTCGCGGGCGGTGGCATCGACGTCACCGCCACCGGCTCCACCGTGCAGGTCAGCACCGCCGCGTGTCCCACCGGCGGAACGGCCTCACTGATGGGCAACCGCAACGCGAGCTTCGCGGGAGGCCAACAGATGCCGCTGTCGAACGGCAGCGCCATCTGGCGGAATGTCAGTGCCGGCTCCTACACGGTCCTGGTCACGTGTCAGGACGGCTCGCAGGCCGGGCCTCAGACCGTCACCGTCGGCGCGGCGCCGACGGCCTCCTCGACGACCGCGCCCTCGCGCGGCGTACGCGGTGGACTCGGGGGCGGTTCGAAGGACCGGGGCACGCTCACGCTCGTCACCGGCGGGGCCCTGGTGGCCCTGGTGGCCGCGAGCGGCGGCGTCTGGTACCTGCGCCGACGCGGCGCGGATCACCGGATGTGACCGGACACGCGACACAGCGGCATCGGCTGCCGCCCTCCCGTCAGCACGTCGGGCGGGCGGCAGCCGCCGCATGTCCGGCCGGCGGGCGCTCCGCCGGACTACGGCGCCTGAAGTTCCTCGATCGTCCGGGTGAGCCACTGCGTCCAGAACGTCTCCAGGTCGATGCCCGCGCGCAGCACCACATGCCGCAGTCGGTCCTCCAGGGCGTCCTTCCCCGGCGGGAAGTCCCGGCGCTCGATCTCCTCGTACTGGGCCAACTGCCGCCGGTGGAGCTCCAGATGGCGGTGCAGGTCCTCCTGGATGCCCTCGGTGCCGACGACCGCGGCGGCGCGCAGCCGCAGCAGCAGGGTGTCCCGCATCGGCTTCGGGTCCTGGCTCGCCGCGGTCCAGCGGGCCAGTTCGGCGCGGCCCGCGGGCAGGACCTCGTACTCCTTCTTCTGCCCGCGCGTCGCCCCTTCCCGCGGCAGCGCGCGGATCGCCCCCTCGCGCTCCAGTCTGCCCAGCTCACGGTAGATCTGCTGGTGCGTGGCCGACCAGAAGTAGCCGATCGACTTGTCGAACCTGCGGGTCAGTTCGAGCCCCGACGACGGCTTCTCCAGGAGGGCGGTGAGGATCGCGTGCGGGAGTGACATGGGGTCATCCTAGGGACGGGCTCACAGGGCCGCGGCCAGCTCCGTGCCCTGCTTGATGGCGCGCTTGGCGTCCAGCTCGGCGGCGACGTCGGCGCCCCCGATGAGGTGCACGCTGCGCCCGGCGGCGCGCAGCTCGTCGTAGAGGCCGCGGCGCGGTTCCTGGCCGGTGCACAGGACGACGGTGTCGACGGGCAGGACGGAGGAGACGCCGTCGACGGTGATGTGCAGCCCCGCGTCGTCGATCAGGTCGTAGCTGACGCCCGCCACCATCGTGACGCCGCGGTGGCGCAGTTCGGTGCGGTGGATCCAGCCCGTCGTCTTGCCGAGGCCCTGGCCGACCTTGGTCGCCTTGCGCTGGAGCAGGTGGACGGTGCGCGGCGGGGTGGGCCGCTCGGGCTTCGTCAGACCGCCGCGTTCGCGGTAGTCCATGTCGACGCCCCACTGGCGGAAGTACGTCGCCGGGTCCAGGCTCGCCTTCTCGCCGCCGTCGGTGAGGTACTCCGCGACGTCGAAGCCGATGCCTCCCGCGCCGATGACCGCGACCCGCTCCCCGACGGGCGCGCCGTCCCGGAGCACGTCGAGGTAGCCGACGACGCTGGGGTGGTCGGTGCCGGGGATCTCGGGGGTGCGGGGGGTCACGCCAGTGGCGACGACCACTTCGTCGTACGCGGCCTCGGCGAGGTCGTCGGCGGTGACGACGGTGTTCAGCCGGACGCTCACGCCGCGCAGGGCGAGCTGCGTGCGGAAGTAGCGCAGGGTCTCGTCGAACTCCTCCTTGCCGGGGACCTTGCGGGCGACGTTGAGCTGCCCGCCGATCTCGGGGGCCGCGTCGAAGAGCGTCACGTCGTGGCCGCGCTCGGCCGCCGAGACGGCGAAGGCGAGTCCGGCGGGTCCGGCGCCGACGACGGCGATGCTCTTCTTGGTGCGGGTCGGCGAGAGCACCAGCTCGGTCTCGTGGCAGGCGCGCGGGTTGACCAGGCAGGAGGTGATCTGGAGGTTGAACGTGTGGTCCAGGCACGCCTGGTTGCAGCCGATGCAGGTGTTGATCGCCTCGGACTGCTCGGCCGCGGCCTTGGCGACGAAGTCGGGGTCGGCGAGGAGCGGGCGGGCCAGGGAGACCATGTCGGCGGCGCCGTCGGCGAGCAGTTGCTCGGCGATCTCGGGGGTGTTGATGCGGTTGGTGGTGACGAGCGGGACGGAGACCTCGCCCATCACCTTCTTGGTCACGAAGGTGTAGGCGCCACGCGGCACCGAGGTGGCGATGGTGGGGATGCGCGCCTCGTGCCAGCCGATGCCGGTGTTGATGATCGTGGCGCCGGCGGCCTCGATCGCCTTGGCGAGGTGGACGACCTCCTCCAGGGTGGAGCCGCCGGGGACCAGGTCCAGCATGGAGAGCCGGTAGATGAGGATGAAGTCGGTGCCGACGCGCTCGCGGGTGCGGCGGACGATCTCCACGGGGAAGCGCACGCGGTTCTCGTAGGCGCCGCCCCAGCGGTCGGTGCGCCGGTTGGTGGGGGCCGCGATGAACTCGTTGATCAGGTAGCCCTCGGAGCCCATGATCTCGACGCCGTCGTAGCCGGCGAGCTTGGCCAGCTCGGCGGCGCGGACGAAGTCATCGATGGTCCGCTCTACGTCGTCGTCGGTGAGTTCGCGGGGCACGAAGGGGCTGATGGGCGCCTGGAGCGCGCTCGGGGCCACCAGCTTGTCGTGGTAGGCGTACCGCCCGAAGTGCAGGATCTGCATCGCGATGCGGCCACCCTCGGCGTGCACGGCGGCGGTGATGCGGGCGTGCTCCTCGGCCTCGGCCTCGGTGGTCATCTTGGCGCCGCCCTCGTAGGGGCGTCCCTCGTCGTTGGGGGCGATGCCGCCGGTGACGATGAGGCCGACGCCGCCGCGCGCGCGGGTCGCGTAGAACTCCGCCATGCGCTCGAACCCGTTCGGCGCCTCTTCCAGGCCGACGTGCATGGAGCCCATCAGGACCCGGTTGGGCAGGGTGGTGAAGCCCAGGTCGAGCGGGTTCAGCAGGTTCGGGTAACGGCTCATGCGGCGCCTCCGTACGCGGTGTCTACCCGACAGTTGTAGACGACGCCGGGAAGCTTGTGCAACTAGTTGCATAAAGCGTGAGCGGCATCTCACGGCGCACGTCTCCCGGCACACCGGGGGCCACCGGGGCCCTACCTGAGCGTCGTGTCCGAATCCCGCCAGCCGCAGCCGCGTGCGGGGCGCAGACTGGACTCCAGTCACAGAACGCGAGGAGAGTTGCGATGACCGTCCACACGACGATCGACAGTCCGCTGGGCGAGCTGCTGCTGGTGGGCGAGCCGTCGGCCACCGCCAAGGGCGGCACGGCGCTGGCCTCGCTGTCCATGCCGGGCCAGAAGGGCGCGGCGGTCGTGCGCGAGGGCTGGGTCCGTGACGACGAGGCGTTCGGGGCGATCGCCGCCCAGCTTCGTTCCTACTTCGCCGGGAGCCTGACCCACTTCGACGTCGAGTACGCCGTGGGGGCGGGCAGCGCGTTCCAGCGCAAGGTCTGGCAGGCCCTGGACACGGTCCCCTACGGCACCACGACCACGTACGGGCGGCTCGCCGAACAGCTGGGCCTGTCCCGGGCGGCGGTCCGCGCCCTCGGCACGGCCATCGGCCGCAACCCCGTGCTCGTCGTGCGCCCCTGCCACCGGGTGATCGGCGCCGACGGCTCCCTCACCGGGTACGCGGGCGGTCTCGAACGCAAGCGGCAGCTGCTCGACCTGGAGGCCTGAGAGCCCTTGGGCTCACGGCCCGTCGTCCCGCAGTCCGCTCACCCGCAGCGTGATGTTCAGCCGCCCGGTCAGCCCGAGCGCCGGCGGCGCCGTGCCGGGCAGCACCCGGGGCACCCCGTGGTACGCGAGACGGGACGGACCCCCGAAGACCACGAGGTCGCCGCTGCGCAGCTCGATGTCGGTGTAGGGCTTGGCGCGCGTGCGGGTGTTGCCGAAGCGGAAGACACAGGTGTCGCCGAGGCTCAGCGACACCACCGGGGCCAGGGACTTCTCGTCGCTGTCGCGGTGCATGCCCATGCGGGCGTCGGCCTCGTAGAAGTTGACCAGTGCGATGTCGTACGCCTCCCCGTCCGGCTCCTCGCTCCCGTACCCGGCCGCTTCGGCCGCCGCGCGGCCCAGCTCGGCGAGCCACGGCGGCATCGGCTTCACGGGCGCGCCGTCCCCGTCGACGACGGTGCGCGCGTACCCGTACGGATACCAGTGCCACCCCAGGCCGAACTGCCGGGCCGTCATGGTCCCGCCGCCGGGCGTGCTGACCAGCCGCAGCCCGGCCGGCGGCTTCGCCCACCGCCGGCACGCCTCCACCAGCCGAAGCTGCGCCGCCGCCGGCAGCCAGTCCGGCAGGTGCACGGCCCCCGGGCCGATCTCGGCGCGGGCCCGGGGGAACAGTCCGGCACCGAACAGCTCATCCGGCACTGGCGCCCGGCCACTTCCAGTCGGCGACCTCCGGCAGGTCGGTGCCGTGCTCGCGGATCCACGCGTGGTGGCGGGTACGGGCGTCGACCATCGTCCGGCGCGCGGCCGTGGCCCGTGCGGCGAGGCCGGGGACGCGGTCGATGACGTCCATGACCAGCCGGTACCGGTCGAGGTCGTTGCGGACGACCATGTCGAAGGGGGTGGTGGTCGTGCCCGCCTCCTTGTACCCGCGCACGTGGAGGTTGGCGTGCCCGGTGCGGCGGTAGGCCAGGCGGTGGATCAGCCACGGATACCCGTGATAGGCGAAGATCACCGGCCGGTCCGCGGTGAAGAGGGCGTCGTACTCGTCGTCCGGCATGCCGTGCGGGTGCTCCTCGCGGGGCATGAGGCGGGCGATGTCCACGACGTTCACCACCCGGACGGCCAGCTCGGGCAGCAGCTCCCGCAGCAGGCTCGCCGCGGCGAGGACCTCCTGCGTCGGCACGTCGCCCGCGCAGGCCAGGACCACGTCGGGTTCGCGCGAGCCGTCGTCCGTGCCCGCCCACTCCCACACACCGGCACCGCGCGCGCAGTGCGCCCTGGCCGCGTCGAGGGAGAGCCAGTCGAAGCAGGGCTGCTTGCCCGCGACGACCACGTTGACGTAGTCGCGGCTGGCCAGGACGTGCTCGGTCACCGACAGCAGGGTGTTGGCGTCCGGCGGCAGGTAGACGCGTACGACGTCGGGGCTCTTGTTGAGGACGTGGTCCACGAACCCGGGGTCCTGGTGCGAGAAGCCGTTGTGGTCCTGGCGCCACACGTGCGAGGTGAGCAGGTAGTTGAGCGAGGGGACGGGCGCGCGCCAGGGCAGGGAACGCGAGGTCTTCAGCCACTTGATGTGCTGGTTGACCATCGAGTCGACGATGTGGACGAACGCCTCGTAGCAGGAGAACAGGCCGTGCCGGCCGGTGAGGGTGTAGCCCTCCAGCCACCCCTGGCACAGGTGCTCGGACAGGACCTCCATGACGCGGCCGTCCTGGGCGAGGTTCTCGTCGGTGTCGAGGACGCGCTCCTGCCAGGCCTTGCCGGTGACCCCGTAGAGCGCCCCCAGACGGTTCGACTCGGTCTCGTCCGGCCCCACGACGCGGAAGTCCCGGCGCCGCGCGGTGTCGGCCATGACGCGGGCGAGCAGTTCGCCCGTCACCCGGGTCGGTTCGTGCAGGGTGGCGCCGGGGCGCTCGACGGGGACGGCGAAGTCCTCCAACGGCGGCAGCGGCAGCGGGCTGCTGAGCAGGCCGCCGTTGGCGTGCGGCGTCGCGCCCAGCCGGCGTTCGCCCGCCGGGACCCACGCCAGGACCTCGGGGACGGGTGTGCCGTTCGCGTCGAAGAGGTCCTCGGGGCCGTAGGAGCGCAGCCACTGCTCCAACTGGCGCAGATGAGCCGGGTTCTCCCGGACCTCGGAGAGCGGCACCTGGTGGGCGCGCCAGGTGTTCTCGACGGGCTCGCCGTCCACCATTGCCGGGCCGGTCCAGCCCTTGGGGGTGCGCAGCACGATCACGGGCCAGCGGTGGCGGGTGTGCGCGCCGCCGCTGCGGGCGGCGCGCTGGAGGGCGGCGATGCGGTCCAGCGCCTCGTCCATGGCGTCGGCCATCGTCTGGTGGACGGTGAGCGGGTCGTCGCCCGCCACGTACAGCGGCTCGTGGCCGTAGCCCTTGAGCAGCGCGTCCAGCTCCGCGTCGGGCAGGCGGGCGAGCAGCGTCGGGTTGGCGATCTTGTAGCCGTTGAGGTGGAGGATCGGCAGGACGGCGCCGTCGTGCACGGGGTCGAGGAACTTGTTCGAGTGCCAGGATCCGGCCAGCGGCCCGGTCTCGGCCTCGCCGTCGCCGATGACGCAGGCCACGACCAGGTCGGGGTTGTCGAAGGCCGCGCCGTAGGCGTGCGCGAGGGAGTAGCCGAGCTCACCGCCCTCGTGGATCGAGCCGGGCGTCTCGGGCGCGACGTGGCTCGGCACCCCGCCGGGGAAGGAGAACTGGCGGAACAACCGCGCCATGCCCTCCTCGTCCCGCGTCACCGCCGGGTACGTCTGGGTGTAGCTGCCCTCCAGCCAGGAGTTGGCGAGCACGGCCGGGCCGCCGTGGCCGGGCCCCCACACACACAGCGCGTCCAGGTCGCGTTCCTTGATGACGCGGTTGAGGTGGGTGTGGACGAGATTGAGTCCCGGTGAGGTGCCCCAGTGGCCCAGCAGGCGCGGCTTGATGTGCTCGGGTCGCAGCGGCTCGGTCAGCAGCGGGTTGCTCATCAGGTAGATCTGGCCGACGGCCAGGTAATTGGCGGCACGCCAGTGTGCGTCGAGTGCCGCCAGGTCCTCCTTCGCCATGGGCGCCATGAGGTCTCCTCGCGAGGGTCGGGGTGTGCGGCGGATACAGGGATACGTGGTGGGGGCGCGGGTTCCACGAGAACGCCGGGTCAGTCGTCGCGAGACGGTTGGATCCGGCGTAACCGGAACGGACCGGCTGCACCGGAACGGATCGGCCTCGGCATTCCTCCCTCCGACGCTGCCACCGCCCGGGCGCCGCCGCGAACCCGAAGAGGGCCGTTCGGCCCCGCCGGCGGGAACCGGCGCGGCGGCGGCCGGCACACGCGGGCGCGGCGCGGCGACGGCCCGCCGCGGCTCAGTGGCCGCCCTTGACCGCCCGCAGCACGACGAACTTCGGGTCGCTCGCCACGACTTCCGCGTTGCCGAAGAGCTTGCGGAGCTTCACGTGGTAGCCGAGGTGGCGGTTGCCGATGACCCACAGCTCCCCGCCGGGGCGCAGCGCGGCCCGCGCGCCGCCGAACATGCGCCGGGCGGTCGCGCCGGTCGTGGCCTGGTGGCTGTGGAACGGCGGATTGTTCAGGACGAGGTCCACCGACCCGGGCGGCACGGCGGCCAGCGCGTCCCCGGCCACGAAGTGCGCCTTCGCGCCCTGGGCGGCATTGGCCCGGAAGGTGGCCTCGGCGGAGGCGACGGCCTGGAACGACTCGTCGATGAAGGTGACGGCGGCGTCGGGCTCGGCGACGGACGCGGCGGTGCCGAGCACTCCGTTGCCGCAGCCCAGGTCCACGACGTGCGCGCCGGCGCGGGCGCGCGGCAGGTGCTTCAGAAAGAAGCGGGTGCCGATGTCGAGCCGGTCGGCGCAGAAGATGCCGGCGTGGTTGACGACCGTCAGCCCGGCGCCGGCCCCGGCGTCGTCGGCCAGCGCGTAGGTGGTCGGCCAAGGGCTCGGTCCCGGGGTGCGCGCCGGGTCCGGGGTGCTGAAGACGAGCCGCGCCTTCTGCCGGGCCAGTGAGGTCCTGGTCGGCCCGACGAGCCGCTCGAACAGCTCCAGCGTCGACGTGTGGATCTCGGTGACCATGCCGGTGCCGACGACGACGGTGCCCTCGTGCAGTGCGGGGGCCAGCCGGTGGAGCTGGTCCTCCAGGAGAGCGAGGCTCTTCGGCACGCGGACCAGGAGGACGTCGATCCGCGCGGGCGGCGTGTCCCTGGTCGTCAGGAGCCGTGCCGCGTCCGGCGCCAGGCCCGCCCGCCCCAGGTTGACCAGGGTGGCCCGCTGGGCGAGGAAGGAGTCGGTGATCTGCACCGGCACGCGCGTGTGCCCGGCGAGAACGGTCGTCAGCGCCCCCCACCGGTCGCCCAGGACGGCGACGGTGCCGCTCAGGTCGGCGGCCGGCGCCCCTTCCTCGCCGGCGAGGTGCCGCAGCAGATAGGCGTCGGCCGCCGACCAGGCGCGCAGCTGATCGCGGGGGTCCTCCGGGAAGCGGGTGAGGTCGTACGCGCCCCATGACGTGCTCAAACGGTTCATCGTGCCCTCAGGCTAACGGAGGTCCCACCGGCCGCGGCGGGGCCCGGTGGGACACGGCAGCCGGCAGGGCACGGCCGGCACTCGGCGTCCCGCGCCCCGCTCTCGGCACCCGTGCCCGCTCTGGGCGCCCGTGCCGCTCTCGGCGCTCCGTGGCCGCCTCTCAGCGCTCCGCGGTCGGCTCGAACCACGTGGGGCCCTCCACCAGCGCCTGCTTGACGCGGAAGAGCGAGAACTCGTGCAGGTCCGGCAGCGCGTCCACGTCGAACCACGCCACCTCCAGCGACTCGTCGTCGTTGACGCGTGCCTCGCCGCCGACGGCCCGGCAGCGCAGCGTGATGTCCATGTACTGGCAGGTGTCGCCGTTGGGGTAGGTGACCGGTTCGAGCGCCTGCACCAGCACCACGCGCTCGG
This sequence comes from Streptomyces sp. NPDC031466, assembly GCF_055581265.1. Taxonomy (NCBI): domain Bacteria; kingdom Bacillati; phylum Actinomycetota; class Actinomycetes; order Kitasatosporales; family Streptomycetaceae; genus Streptomyces; species Streptomyces sp. NPDC031466. The sequence goes on along the minus strand of NZ_JBVIJT010000012.1, from coordinate 244,960 downwards.
GCACGCAGCGCACGGCCGTCTCCTCGTACACCTCGCGCACCGCGCACTCCGCGGGCTGCTCCCCCGGTTCCGGGATCCCGCCGATCACCGACCACCGGCCGTTGTCGGAGCGCCGTCCGAGCAGCACTCTGCCCGCGTCGTCGAAGACGATGGCGGTGACCCCGGGGAGCCACAGGAGTTGCTGGCCCGCGTCGGCGCGGATCGTGCGGATGAAATCGGGAGTTGCCATGTTCCGACCCTAGCCGCGCCTCACCGCCGCCCCTGCCGACACCGGCCGGGGGTCACTCGCCGGTGGTCCGCCGGGTCCGCGTCGACGCCAGGGCCCAGCCGAGTCCGCCCGCGGCGAGCAGCGCCAGGACGCCCTCGGGCAGCGCACCGAGGCGGGTGGCCGGGGTCCGCGACGAGCGCAGCGGGATCTCCTCCACGAGCGAGTCGGCGGTGAACCACTTCGTCTTCGCCCGCACCGTGCCGTCCGGCATGATGACCGCGCTGACGCCACTGGTCACCGGGACGACGACGGCGCGGCTGTGCTCGACCGCGCGCACCCGGGACATCGCGAGCTGCTGGTACGTCATCTCGCTGCGGTCGAAGGTGGCGTTGTTGCTGGGTACGGAGATGATCTGGGCGCCGCCCGTCACGGTGTCCCGCACGGCCCGGTCGAAGGCGGCCTCGTAGCAGGTCGCGATGCCCACCTTGGTGCCGGCCATGGTGAAGACGCCGGGCCGGGATCCCCGGCTGAAGTCCTGGCGGACCATGTCGACGTCGCTGCTGAAGACCCCGATGAGGCCGCGCAGCGGGATGTACTCGCCGAAGGGCTGGATCTGCCGCTTGTCGTAGGTGTCCGTGGGGCCCTTCTCCGGGTCCCACAGGATCTGCTCGTTGTAGAGCTTGCCGTCCGGCTTCTCGACGACGCCGCCCACCGACAGCGGGACCCCGATCGCCGCGACGGCGTCCTTGATCTCCTGGCGCGCGTCGGGGTTGGTGAACGGGTCGATGTCGGAGGAGTTCTCCGGCCACAGCACGAGGTCGGGGCGCTTGATCCGGCCGGCCTTCACCTCGGCGGCCAGGCGCTTGGTCTCGCGCACGTGGTGGTCGAGGACCGCGCGGCGCTGCGCGTTGAAGCCGAGCCCCGCGCGCGGGACGTTGCCCTGGATCGCGGCGACGGTCGCGCTGCCGTCCTGCGCGTCGTCGCCGACGAGGGGCCGCGCGGCGAAGGCGCCGAGGAGGGGTACGAGCACACTGAGCACGGCGACGGCCATCGCCCCGCGCCGCGGACCACCCTCGGCGCGCGCGTCCCGGGCCCGGCGCGCGACCTCGTACAGGCCGAAGCCGCACAGGACGACCGCGAAGCCGAGCACGGGGGTGCCGCCGAGCGCGGCGAGCGGCAGGAAGACACCGTCCGCCTGGCCGAAGGCGATCTTGCCCCAGGGGAAGCCGCCGAAGGGCGCACGCGCGCGTGCCGCCTCGCCCGCGGTCCACAGGGCGGCTGCCCACAGCGGATGGCCGGGCAGGCGGGAGACCGCCGCGATGCCCGCGCCGACCAGGGCGACGAAGACGGCCTCGACGGCGGCGAGCGCCAGCCACGGTCCCGGGCCGACCTCGACGCCGGTCCACACCAGGAGCGGCAGCAGGAAACCGAGGCCGAAGAGGTAGCCGAGGCCGAAGCCGGCCTTCCAGGTGCGGCCGCGCAGCGTCCCGGCGAGGACGGCGAAGGCGGGCAGGGCGAGCCACCACAGCGTGCGGGGCGGGAAGCTGACGTAGAGCAGCACTCCGGAGAGGGCCGCCGAGGTGGCGGGCACGAGCCGTCGCAGGGCGCGCGTGGGGCGGGGGGCCGGCGCGGGCCGCGGATCGAGCTGGTCCGGCTCGTCCACGGGAGTGGTGGTGGCGGTCACCCGGGGAGTGTACGGCGCCTCACCTGGGCGCCGACAGCGCGGTCGGAGCGCCCGAAGGCACCCCGTTCCGGCGCGGTGGACGCCCTCGCCCGGGGTCAGGGCGATGTACCCCTGAGCTTCAGCCGGGCCCGGATCGCGCGGACCGCGGATTCGGCGTCGTCCACGGTCACCGTGAACGTATGGCCGTCGCCCAGCCGGATCACCATGCCCTCGCCGCGCCGGACCACGACGGCCGTGCCCTTCTCGGGCCGCCACCGGTAGCCCCAGCCGCCCCAGTGCCGGGGGGTGACCGTGGGGGCGAAGTCCGCGCCGACGACGTGGGAGAGCGGGATGTGGCGGCGCGGCAGGCCCAGATGGCCGCAGCGCACCTCCAGGGAGTCCTTGTCGACCTTCACGGCCACATGGACGAAGGCGAGGGTCCCGAAGAGCATCAGCAGGCCGGCGGCGATGCAGCCCACGACGGACATGAGCAGGGGCGCGATGCCCGAGGTCCACACGGAGCCGACCGCGAGCGCGATGCCGAGGGCCAGGCAGGCCGCGCCCGCGCAGGCCAGCAGCCACTGCACGCGGTTGGTCGCGCGGCCGGTCCAGACCTCGGCCTGGCCGTCGGTCACGGCTCGCTCGCCGTGCTCCTCATGGGCTCGGTCCTTCATGGCTTCGAGACTACTCAGGTTCCGCCGCGAAGGCATGCCGTCGCTCAGAGTGACCATCACGGGAGCAGGGGCAGCGCCGGGGAGAGTCAGAGCGCGGGGCTGACCGCCGCGAGCATGCGCCCCTCGGCGTACGCGAGCGCCGCCGCCGGCAGCCGCTCCTCGCGCCCGCTCAGCAGCACCGTGAGACCGGGCGCCGTCGTGCCGGACCCGGCGTCGGCCGACCGGCCGACCCGGCGCAGCGCCTGGGCGGCGACGGCACCGGCCGAGCCGTGCAGGACGAGCGGCGGCAGCTGGGGCTGCTGCACGGCGGCGCGGATCCGCTCCGCGACCAGTTCGTAATGGGTGCAGCCCAGGACGACGGCCCTTACATCGGGCGGGGTCAGGGCAGCGGCGGCGGCGATCGTCTCGTCGATGGCCTGCTCGTCCGCGTACTGCACGGCGTCGGCGAGGCCGGGGCAGGGCACCTCGGTGACGGCGACGCCGCTCGCGAACTGCTCGATGAGGCCGCGCTGGTAGGGGCTGCCGGTGGTGGCGGGCGTGGCCCAGATGGCGACGGGGCCGCCACCGGAGGCGGCGGGCTTGATGGCCGGCACGGTCCCGATCACCGGGATGGCGGGCTCCAGGCGGGCCCTCATGGCGGGCAGCGTGTGCACGGACGCGGTGTTGCAGGCCACGATCAAGGCGTCGGGCCGGTGCGCGGCGGCGGCCTCGGCGACGGCGAGGGCACGCCTGGTGAGGTCCTGCGGGGTGCGCGGCCCCCACGGCATCCCGTCGGGGTCGGAGGCGAGCACCAGATCGGCGTCGGGCCGCAGGCGGCGCACCGCGGCAGCCGCGGCGAGCAGTCCGATACCGGAGTCCATGAGCGCGATCTTCACCCGGTCACCATAGTCGATGGCCCCCACGGGCCCGGTTCCGTGGGGCAGACTTCGACGGATGAGCGCCGTTGCGTGGACCGCCGCCGGATCGCTTGCCGCGTGGCTGTGGCTGCTGTGGGGGCAGGGTTTCTTCTGGCGTACGGACGTACGCCTTCCGCCCCGTGCGGACCCCGGGCGCTGGCCGTCGGTCGGTGTGGTCGTGCCCGCCAGGGACGAGGCGGACATGCTGCCCGTGAGCCTGCCGTCCCTGCTCGCGCAGGACTATCCGGGCCGGGCCGAGGTCTTCCTCGTCGACGACGGCAGCTCGGACGGCACGGGCGAGCTGGCGCGCGCGCTGGCCGAACGGCACGGGGGCCTGCCGCTGACCGTCGGCTCGCCCGGTGAACCGCCCGCGGGGTGGACGGGCAAGCTCTGGGCGGTGCGGCACGGGATCGGTCTGGCCCGTGCCCGGGACCCGGAGTACCTGCTGCTCACCGACGCGGACATCGCTCACGCGCCGGACAGCCTGCGGCAGCTCGTGGCCGCCGCCCACGCGGGCGGTTTCGACCTGGTGTCGCAGATGGCCCGGCTGCGCGTGCGCAGCCTGTGGGAGCGCCTGGTGGTGCCGGCCTTCGTCTACTTCTTCGCCCAGCTCTATCCCTTCCGCCAGATCGGGCGGAAGGGGGCGCGCACGACGGCCGCGGCGGGCGGTTGCGTCCTGCTGCGCGCCGACGCCGCCGAGCGGGCGGGCGTTCCCGACTCCATCCGGCACGCGGTGATCGACGACGTGGCGCTGGCGCGCGCGGTGCGGCGCTCGGGCGGCCACCTCTGGCTGGGGCTCGCCGAGGGCGTCGACAGTGTGCGCCCCTATCCCCGCCTCGCGGATCTGTGGCAGATGGTGGCGCGCAGCGCGTACGCCCAGCTACGGCACAACCCGCTCGTGCTCGCCGGCACGGTCGTCGGGCTCGGGGTGGTCTACCTCGCCCCGCCGTGCGCCCTGGTCGTGGGCCTGGCCACGGGCGAAGTGTGGGCCGCCGTGCCGGGGGGCCTGGCGTGGCTGGTGATGACCGGCACGTACCTGCCGATGCTGCGGTACTACGGGCAGCCCTGGTGGCTCGCTCCCCTCCTGCCCGCGACCGCCTTCCTGTACCTCCTGATGACGGTCGACTCGGCGGTGCGGCACTACAAGGGGCGGGGCGCGGCCTGGAAGGGGCGTACGTACGCGCGCCCGGACGCCGCGACCGGGCCCGCCGTGGAGCGGCGCTGAGCGGTCACTTCCTGCCCGGGGTCCAGTTCATGCCCCACCCGTAGGCCTGGTCGATGGTGCGCTGCGGGCTCACCCCGCGCTCGGGCACGAGGTAGCGGGCCTCGCGCTGGACGACGAGGTCGCCGCCGGTGTTGGTGAGCAGGGCCAGCGCGCACACCGTCGAGGGGACCGTGCACTCGTCGAGCGAGAAGTCGACCGCGGCGCCGTGCTGCGGCTGGAGGGTGACGGTGGCGTTGAGGTCGGCGAAGCTGCGGGCGCCCTCGTAGATGGTCACGAAGATGACGACGCGGCGGAAGTCCTTGATGTGGTCGAGGTTGATGGTGAGGTTCTCACCACTGGCGACCGCGCCGGTGCGGTCGTCGCCGTCGAGCAGCATGTACGGCGGCTGGTGCAGCGCCCCGAAGGCGTTGCCGAGGGCCTGGACGACTCCCTTGCGGCCGTCGGCGAGTTCGTAGAGCGCGCAGAGGTCCAGATCGAGGTCGGCGTGCAGGGCGACGGCCCTGCCGAGCTTCGCGCCCCAGCTCTTGAACTGCTTGCGCGTCTGCCAGTTGAGGTTCACGCGCATGGCGCCCGAGGTGCCGCCCTGCTTGGTCAGCGAGACGGACGGGGCGTCCTTCGTCAACGTGACCTTGGTCAGGCGCACAGGGGTGGGGGCGGGGTCGGGTGCGGGTGGAGACACGGGCGCGGGTGCGGCGGCAGGTACCGGTGCGGGTTCGGGTGCCGGTGCGGGTGCGGCGGCGGGAGGCGGTGTCCTGGCCGGCTGGTCCACCGTGATCCCGTAGTCCGTCGCGAGCCCCTCCAGGCCGCTGCCGTATCCCTGGCCCACTGCGCGGAACTTCCACGCGCCCTGGCGCCGGTAGAGCTCGCCGAGCACGAAGGCCCGCTCCACGGTCGCGTCCGCGCTGTCGTAGCGGGCGAGTTCGGCGCCGCCGGCCGCGTCGAGCACCCGGATGTACAGGCCGGGGACCTGCCCGAAGGTGCCGCTGTCGGCCGAGGCCGCGAGCACCACGGTCTCGATCGCGGGCTCCACGCGCGCGAGGTCGACGGTCAGCACGTCGCTGACGCCGCCCTCGGCGCGCCGCTTGCCCTCGTGGCGCACCGCGCCGGAGGAGTGGGCGGGCTGGTTGTAGAAGACGAAGTCCGCGTCCGAGCGCACCTTCCCGGAAGCGGTGAGCAGCAGGGCGGACGCGTCGGCGTCGGGCACCCCGGCGCCCGAGGCCCACCCCAGCTCCACCCGCACCGCGGATGCCGGCAGGGGAACGTTCGATCCTTTAGACATGGTCATGTCCGCACCCAATCGTGAGTCACCGCGTCCGGCAGGGCCGCCGATTCCGTTCGCCGCCAACCTATTACCCGCGTCACAGGCGGGCCCATGACCGCGTCCCGCGGGCCTCGCGCCCGCGCTGCGGCCGACCGCGGGTAACCCGCCAGGATCACGGTCTTTACACGATTCGTACGCCGTTCGGCGACCGATTTTCCCAAGTTCGCTCGCATTGGGGGTCCATCGCCACCGCCGACACGTAAAACAACCCTCTTATCGGTCTCCCCAACCAGCACATCAAGGGCTTAACTTATGGGGTATGACCTCCCCCCGCTCCACCTATGGCGGCGGTTACTACTCCGCGCCGTCCTTCACGGACACTCCGATCTACGACTCCCTCGTCGCAGAGCGGGGCACTCCCCAGATCGCCCCGATTCGGGTCCCCTCCGCGTACGACACGGGTAGCCACAGCCACCTGCCCGCCCTCCAGTCCGCGCTGCCCGCGCTGCCGGCGGCCCCCGCCCAGCACAATCCGGGGTACGGCTACCCGCAGGCCCAGCAGCCGGCCCCGCTGCACCAGGCCGCTCCCGCGCCCTACATCCCGCAGCAGGCCGCCGCTCCGCGCGGGTATCCCGGCGCCCAGCCCCAGCGGCCGGCCGCCGGCACGGGGTACGAGGCGATGCGCCCGGCGGCGCCCCGCCCCGCTCCCGCGCCGTACGAGGATCCGTACAACCGCCCCTATCGCGGGTACTGATCGCCTTGGGGCGTCGCTGTCAGTGACTGCTGGCAGGATGTCCCCCATGTCGAAACCAGCCCTTCGGTCGATCCACATCCACCCGCTCAAGGCGGCCCAGGGGCATGCCCCGCGCGAGGCCGTCGTGGAGCCCTGGGGGCTCGCGGGTGACCGACGGTGGATGCTGGTGGACGACGACGGCCGGTTCATCTCGCAACGGGCGCATCCGCGCATGGCGTTGGCCGCCGCCGGGCTTCTGCCCGGCGGCGGCATCCGGGTGTCCGCTCCCGGCCGCAGGCCCCTTTCGATCGCCGTGCCCGAGCCGGTGGAGACGGTGCCGGTGGAGATCTGGCGGGACAAGGTCGAGGCGGTGCCGGCGAGCGCCGAGGCGCACGTCTGGTTCAGCGCCCACCTCGACACGAGCGTGCGGCTCGTGCACCTCGACGACCCCGCCGAGCGCCGCCCCCTCCACCCCGGGTACGCCGAGGAGGGCGAGACGGTCAGCCTGGCGGACGGCTTTCCGCTGCTGCTCACCACGCTCTCCTCGCTGGACGCCCTGAACTCCCTGATCGCCCAGGGGGACCACGCCGACGAGGGCCCGCTCACGATGAACCGCTTCCGGCCCAATGTCGTCGTGGACGGCACCCCGCCCTGGGCCGAGGACGACTGGAAGCGCCTGTCCATAGGCGAGGTCACCTTCCGCGTCGTCAAGAAGTGCGGGCGCTGCGTCGTGACGACCACCGACCAGAACACCGCGGAGCGCGGCAAGGAACCGCTGCGCACGCTGGCCCGCCACCGCCGCTTCGGCGACCAGCTCGTCTTCGGGCAGAATCTGGTGCCCGAACACACCGGCACGATCCGCGTCGGTGACGCCGTCACGATCCTCGAATGACCGGCATGACCGGCATCCCCGCGGGGAACTCGTAGGCGGGGCACAGGCGTTGAGGTTCGTGGACGCGAGAGGGACGAGCTCGGCCGCGTAGGTGTCGTGAAGGAGGGCGGCTCCGCAGGACGATGCCGCTCCCCCATCCGGCCACCCGCGCGCGGGCCGTGCCCATCCAGTCCCGGCCATGACGGACGCGGAAGGGGGGTGCGGGGCTGTGCGAGCAGTCGCCGGACTCTGGCGGTGGCGGCACAATCCGCTGCGTCGCGGGACCGACCTGGCCGAGGCCTGGCTGGCGCTCGCCGCGCTCGTGCTGATCGTGGTCGGCGCCCCCCTCGTCGGCACGCTCGCCGCCGGTGTCTCGCGCGGCGCCCTGCTCGGTTCGGTGCGCGAGCAGCGCGAGACCCGCCACGCGGTCGTCGCCTCGGTCCTGCGGCGGGTCCCCGCTCCCCCGCTCGACCCCGACCCCGAGACCTCGTCGGCGCGCGACGCCCACAGCCGCGTGCTCGCGCGCTGGACGGCGCCGGACGGCACCCGTCGCGCAGGGGTCGTCGTGGCGGCGCTCGACACCCCGGAGGCCGGGGACCGCTTCCGGCTGTGGACCGATGAGCGCGGCCGGGTCGTCGGCCGGCCGCTGGACACCGCGACGGCGACCACGCACGCGGTCCTCGCCGGATTCGGCGCGGCCACGGCGAGCGTCGCCGTCATCGAGGGCACCCGCAGGCTCGTCCTGTGGCGGATCGTGCGCGGCCGCCACCGCCGTCTGGACCAGGCCTGGGCCAAGGCGGGCCCGGACTGGGGCAGGACCGGCACCGGTTCCTGAGCCGCCGCGCGGCCGACCGCGCGGGCAGCAGCCCGGCGATCGGGTCAACTGGCCCTGCTCCCGCGCGCTACGGTGGACCGGCCGAGGTCTTCGGCTCCTCGCGCGGCGGTGCGGCACATCGCGCACACCGGCGCAGGATCCCGCGTACGACGAGGTGGGGGCAGAGCAACTCCATGGCACAGGGCACGGTCCAGGTGACGCACACCGGCACGTCGCGGTGGCGGCGCCGCACCGGCGAGTACGCATCCCTCGCCGCCGCCTTGGAGGCCGCGGCCGACGGCGACATACTGACCGTCGCCCCGGGCACCTACCGCGAGAACCTCGTGGTCCGGCGCGCGGTCACGCTGCGCGGCCCGGAGGGTCCCGGGGGTTCCGTGCGCATCGCGCCGTCCGACGGCGTGCCGCTCACGGTGCGGGCCTCCGCGATCGTGCGGGACCTGCACATCGAGGGCCAGGACTCCGCCGCGCCCGCGCTGCTCGTCGAGGACGGCGCCCCCGAGCTGACGGACATCCGGGTCGTGACCCGCTCCGCGGCCGGCATAGAGGTGCGCGGCGGCGCCCGCCCCACCGTGCGCCGCTGCACCGTCGACAATCCCGGCGGCATCGGCATCGCGGTGCTCGACGGCGGCGGCGGGGTCTTCGAGGAGTGCGAGGTCGTCGCGGCGGGCCAGTCCGGCGTGGCGGTGCGCGGCGGCGCTCACCCGCGCCTGGAGCGCTGCCGGGTGCACCACGCGTCGGGCGCCGGGTTCTCGGTGACCGGCGAGCACACCGGCCTGGAGGCCATCGGCTGCGAGGTGTACGAGGTCAAGGGCTCGGGCGTCCACGTCACGGGGCGGGCGTCGGCCCAGCTGACCGACTGCGACGTGCACCGCACCACCGCGGACGGCGTCACACTCGACACGGACGCCGTGCTGACCCTGGCGGACTGCCGCATCCACGACATCCCGGAGAACGCGATCGACCTGCGTTCGCGCTCCGTGCTCACGCTGACGCGTTCCACGGTCTGCCGGTTCGGCCGCAACGGCCTGTCGGTGTGGGACCCGGGCACGCGCGTGGACGCCAACCAGTGCGAGATCCACGACAGCACGGGCGACTACCCGGCGGTCTGGGTCAGCGACGGCGCGACGGCCGTCCTGGAGTCCTGCCGGGTGCGGGACGTGCCGGACGCGCTGTTCGTCCTGGACCGGGGCTCGCGCGCCGACGTCGTGGACAGCGATCTGACGCAGGTGCGCAACACGGCGGTGTCGGTGAGCGACGGCGCGACCGCGCAGTTGGACGACTGCCGCATCCGGGAGGCGGCGACGGGCGCGTGGTTCCGCGACCACGGCAGCGGCGGCACCCTCTCCGGCTGCACGATCGACGACGTACAGACCGGCGTGATCGTCACCAAGGGCGCGGATCCCACCATCGAGCGCTGCACGGTCACCTCGCCCGCCGAGGCGGGTTTCTACGTCTCCGCGGGCGGCCGCGGCGGCTTCCACGGCTGCCGGGTCAGCGGCAGCGGCGGGTACGGCTTCCACGTCATCGACGGCTGTCGTACGACGCTCAAGAAGTGCCGCACGGAGCGGTGCGCGCGCGGCGGCTTCGAGTTCGCGGAGGAGGGTCCGCTGGTCGAGGACTGCGCGAGCGACGAGAGCGGCGGGCCGCGCGCTCCGGGTGCACCGCCGCAGGAGGCGCCGGCCGTGCGGACCGCCACCCAGACCGTGGGGCTGCTCGCCCCCGTCCCCGCCCAGCAGGTGCCGCCGGTGCCCGTGCCGTCCGCCCGCGCCGCCAAGGAGGTGCTGGGCGAACTCGACGCACTGGTCGGCCTGGACAGCGTCAAGCGGGAGGTCCGCGCCCTCACCGACATGATCGAGGTGGGCCGCCGCAGGCAGCTGGCCGGGCTCAAGGCCGCCTCCGCCCGCCGCCACCTGGTCTTCACCGGCTCGCCGGGCACGGGCAAGACGACGGTCGCCCGGCTCTACGGCGAGATCCTCGCCTCGCTCGGTGTCCTGGAGAGCGGCCATCTCGTCGAGGTCTCGCGGGTCGATCTGGTCGGCGAGCACATCGGTTCGACGGCGATCCGCACCCAGGAGGCCTTCGACCGGGCGCGCGGCGGGGTGCTGTTCATCGACGAGGCGTACGCCCTGTCGCCCGAGGACTCCGGGCGCGACTTCGGCCGGGAGGCCATCGACACGCTCGTGAAGCTGATGGAGGACCACCGCGACGCCGTCGTGGTGATCGTCGCCGGCTACACGGCCGAGATGCGGCGCTTCCTCTCCGTCAACCCCGGCGTCGCGTCCCGGTTCTCGCGGACCATCACCTTCAGCGACTACGCCCCCGAGGAGCTGCTGCGGATCGTGGAGCAGCAGGCCGAGGAGCACGAGTACCGGCTCGGTGCGGGCGCCGGCGAGGCGCTCCTGAAGTACTTCACGGCGCTCCCGAAGGGTCCGGCGTTCGGCAACGGCCGCACCGCGCGGCAGACCTTCGAGGCGATGGTGGAGCGGCACGCGGGCCGCGTGGCCCAACTGCCCGAGCCGAGCAAGGACGACCTCACCCTGCTGTATCCGGAGGATCTGCCGGAGCCGGTGTGAGCGGTGGTGTCGCCGCGGGCCTCGGGGCGGGCACGACCGCCTTGAGGCGGGCGAGGAGCCGCGCGCGTTCCTCGGCGAACGCGGGGTCGGACTGGTAGTCGCCGTGGCCGCGGATCGGTGCCGGGAGCGGGTGTTCCTCCGTACGGCCGTAGGCGAGGGGGTCCTTGAGGGCGGCGCGGTCGACCTGTGGGCCGCAGTCGCCGCGCAGGTCGATGGGGCCGCCGATGGGGTCGGTGGGGCGGTGCAGGTTGCGCCAGCAGTCGACCTCGCGGTGCAGGGAGGTGAGCGCCGCCGGGCCGAAGTGGGCGGGGAACCAGCGGCCGTAGAGGCGCTCCAGGGGCGAGCCGTAGGTGAGCAGGGCGACCCGCCTGCGCACCGAGGGGCGCAGCTGCCAGGCGGCCGCCGCGGCGAGGACGCTGCCCTGGGAGTGACCGGAGAGGACGAGGCGGCCGCCCGTGGCGCTGGTGGCCCGGGTCCAGGCGGCCATCCGCCAGGTCAGGTCGGGGACGGCCCGCTCGGCGTAGCAGGGCGGGGCGAAGGGGTGGGCGGCGCGCGGCCAGAACGTGCCGACGTCCCACAGGATGCCGATGGTGCGGCGGGCCGAGGCGTCCTTGTAGGCGCGCCGGCCCCAGGTGACGAACAGTATGAAGCCGAAGCCGATCAGCCAGGAGCCGAGCGCCTGGCAGGTCTCGGCGGCGCCCTCCACGATGTCGGGGGTGCCTTGCGCGGCCTTGGCGGGGACCTTCTTCGTCAGCCAGGCACCGGCGAGGGCCCCCGCGCCGAGCAGCAGGGTGACGGCGGAGATGATGCCGACGAGCAGCGGGGCGCGGTCGGTCAGGGCGGCCCGTGCGCGGGTGCCCGCGATGCGGCGGGTGCGGGTGGTGTCCTGGGGCTCGCCTGCGTACTCGGCCGCCACCGCGGCCATCTCGCGGCGCTTGCGCTGGAGGGTGCGCACGCCGAACCAGGCGCACAGCAGGGCGACGACGACCAGGAGCGCCGGGATCACGGACGCCTGCCAGGTCAGGAGCACGGGCGGGCCGGCGATGGAGCCGTGTGCGCCGTCCAGCCAGTCGGCCACCCGCTGTGCGCCGCCGCCGGACATCACCCCGCCCAGGGAGCAGGCCAGCATCGCGACGGCGGGGCCGCCGAGGCCGCGGATGGCGGTACGGGCGTTGGGCGAGGTGCGGTACAGGCAGTGGGCACATCCGGCGAGGGCGACGATCAACAGGCCCTGAACGAGGGCGATGCCGCCGAAGGTCGCGTCGCCGGGCAGTCTGCCCGCGGACTGCCAGCCGGGGCGTGACCAGCCCGCGTACAGCAGGGTCAGCACGAGCAGGGCGAGCGTGGCCAGGGGGAGCCCGCGCACGAGGGCCCGGTCCAGTTCGCGGTCGAGGCGGTTCTCGGTGCGCCCCCTGCGGCACACCACCCACACGACGACTCCCGTGCCGAGGACGAACGCCGTGACGAGGGTCCAGCCGAGGACGTCGAGGAGGGCGGGGCCGCCGGGGCGCCGGTCGTGGCGCGCGGCCGCGGCGCCGACCGCGGCGGCGACGGTGAGCAGGCCCGCGGCGGTGTGGGCGGCGCGCAGCCGGGCGACGAGCCGCCGGCCGTACCAGAAGCCGGGCCTGCCGAGCGCGGTGCGGCTGGTCTCCTCCTCCGGGTCGGGCTGGTGGGGCAGCGGCTGCTGGGATTCGTACGCGCTCCAGGTGCGGTGGGAGAGGTACCAGAGCAGGCCGGTGAGGGCGGCGGGCAGCAGGGCGGCGAGGGCCAGGCGGCGGCCGGGCTGGGCCCACCAGCCGCCGTGGCCCGCGCCGTCGGTGGCGAGGAAGCCGAGCCAGGCGCGGCCGGCGGAGCACCGGGGGGTGCCCGCGCACTGCCAGGCCGTGAGGTCGAGCGCGACCTCGCAGGCGGCGGCGACGAGCAGCACGGTGAGGGTGAGCCCGGTCAGCCGCACCAGGAGGCCGTAGGTGCGCGCGAGGCGTCGGCGGTGGCGGGAGGTGGGGCGCATCCAGTGGGCGAGGTTGACGACCATGAAGGGCAGCAGCAGGAGCCACAGGGCGCGGGAGCCGTTGCCGGAGGTCAGGTTGCACCAGACGTAGGCCTCGGGGACCGGTTTGCCGCGGTAGTCGTCGGGGCGCGCTTCCGCGTCGGCGTCCTCGGCACGGCGGAAGAGCGCCGCCGTGTCGTCGCCGGCGATCCGCACGGTGCGCGGGTCGCCCAGCATCTGGTCCGGTGTGGTGCCCCCGACTCCATGGACCAGGAGTTCCAGGGCCGTCTCGTCCTGTGTCGCACGCTCCACTGTTCCGCTTCCCCCGAGGTGTGCGTGGTGGGGAACAAGGATCCCGGCTCACTGCCGACGGCGCACCCCTCGTCACGTAATCTCCCCTTCCCGGGTGGCCGTGAACCCGCGCGCGGGTGATCGTCCGGCTGTCGGTGGCACATGCGAGGATGAGGCCGTGCGCCGGTCGGGCGCGGCGGGTGTGACGAGGCAGAGGGGCCGGGCCGGGTGTGAGTGAGAACCAGAACCTTCTCGCCGAGCAGCGCCGTGCCCTGATCCTCGACGAGGTGCGTCGCCGGGGCGGGGTCCGTGTCAACGAACTCACCCGGAAGCTGGGCGTGTCCGACATGACGGTCCGCCGGGATCTCGACGCACTCTCGCGCCAGGGAGTCTTGGAGAAGGTGCACGGCGGTGCGGTGCCGGTGGTCGAGGCGAGCACGCACGAGCCCGGGTTCGAGGCGAAGTCCGGCCTGGAGCCGACCGCCAAGGAGGACATCGCGCGCACCGCCGCGTCCCTGGTGGCGCCGGGCTCGGCGATCGCGCTGTCCGGCGGCACGACGACGTACGCGCTGGCGCACCACCTCCTCGACGTGCCGGATCTGACGGTGGTGACCAATTCGGTGCGCGTCGCGGACGTGTTCCACAGCGCCCAGCGCAGCTCGGGGCAGCGGCAGGGCGGGGCCACGGTCGTGCTGACCGGCGGGGTGCGCACGCCCTCCGACTCGCTGGTCGGGCCGGTCGCGGACCAGGCGATCGCCTCGCTCCACTTCGACGTGCTCTTCCTCGGGGTGCACGGCATATCGCCGCAGGCCGGCCTGTCGACGCCCAATCTGGCCGAGGCGGAGACGAACCGGCGGCTGGTGCGGTCGGCGCGGCGGGTCGTGGTGGTCGCGGACCACACCAAGTGGGGCACGGTGGGGCTGAGTTCGTTCGCCACGCTCTCGCAGGTGGACACGCTGGTGACCGACGCGGGGCTGCCGGCGGAGGCGCGTGCGGAGATCTCCGAGCGGCTGAACCGGCTGCTCGTGGCGGGCGAGGGCGGCGCGGGCACGGCACCGACCGCCGACGCTGACGAGACGTCGGACGCCGGGGGCCCGACGGACACCGAGGATGCGACCGGCACCTGACGGGCCGTCGGTCTACTCGGGCCACGCTCCCGTCGCGAGCAGCGTGTCGATCGCCCGGGCGTACGGCGTGATGTCCAGGCCCTGTTCGGCGAGCCAGGTGTCGGAGTAGTACTTGTCCAGGTAGCGGTCGCCCGGGTCGCAGATCAGGGTGACGACGCTGCCCGTGCGGCCCGCGGACACCATCTCGGCGACGATCTTCAGGGCGCTCCACAGGCCCGTGCCGGTGGAGCCGCCCGCCTTGCGGCCGATGGCCTGCTCCAGGGCGCGCACGGCGGCGACGGACGCCGCGTCGGGCACCTTCATCATGCGGTCGATCGCGCCGGGCACGAAGCTCGGTTCCATGCGGGGGCGGCCGATGCCCTCGATGCGGGAGCCGCAGTCACTCGTCGCGTCGGGGTCGCTCTTGGTCCAGCCGTCGAAGAAACAGGAGTTCTCCGGGTCGGCCACGCAGATGCGGGTGTCGTGCTGCATGTAGTGCACGTAGCGGGCGATGGTCGCCGAGGTGCCGCCGGTACCGGCCGTGGCGACGATCCACGCCGGCTCGGGGTAGCGCTCCAGGCGGAGCTGCTGGTAGATCGACTCGGCGATGTTGTTGTTGCCGCGCCAGTCGGTGGCGCGTTCCGCGTACGTGAACTGGTCCATGTAGTGGCCGCCGGTCTCGACGGCGAGGGCGGCCGACTCGGCGTACATCGTGCGCGGGTCGTCCACGAAATGGCACTGTCCGCCGTGGAATTCGATCAGCCGGATCTTCTCGGCGCTGGTCGTGCGCGGCATCACCGCGACGAAGGGCACGCCGACCAGTTTCGCGAAGTACGCCTCGGAGACGGCCGTGGAGCCGCTGGAGGCCTCGATGACGGGGCGGCCCGGCCTGATCCAGCCGTTGCACAGACCGTAGAGGAAGAGCGAACGGGCGAGGCGGTGCTTGAGGCTGCCGGTCGGATGCGTCGACTCGTCCTTCAGGTACAGGTCGATGCCCCAGTGCTCGGGCAGCGGGAAGCGCAGCAAGTGGGTGTCGGCCGACCGGTTGGCGTCGGCCTGGACCTTGCGGACGGCTTCTTTCAGCCAGGCGCGGTACTCCTCGTCGCTGTGGTCGACGTCGAGCGTGGGCATCGGACCGTCGGCTCGATCCGGCTGTGGGGTGCTCACCGCGGGGCTCCTTCGCGTCGTGCCGGACGCGACTCGACGCGGCCGTACCCCCCGATCATAAACACCCCCGGCACGCCCCTCACCTGCATAAACACACCTTTGGGCAGCCCAAAGCCACTGCTGGCCCCCTCCGTCGGACAGCCGGTGGCGCGGGGGCGGCACGGGCCGTCCGCCACATGTCGGGAGGTCTCCACGCACACTGGTGCTCGGCGCCGGTGGCGTGCAGACTGCACCGCACGGGGCACGTGTCCCGACAGGAGCGGTTCACCGAGAAGCACAAGGGGGCGGAGCCTCATGGCGGAGCCGGAGTTCACGGCCACGGGCGTGCGGATCGGCCGGCGCCTGCGTTCCCTCACCCGGGCCGGGCAGGTCCGTATCGCCGACGGCAGACTGGAGTTGCTCACCAGTTACGGCAAGGAGATCGACAGCGCGCCGGTGCAGGCGGTGCGCACGGGCAAGCCGTGGTTCGCGGCGGAGGATCAGGCGCTGGCCGACGTGAACGGCAGGCGTTACACACTCACGCTCGGCGAGCGGGAGCCGGGCCCGGGGCAGGGCGGCCCGCCGACCGTGCGCCGGTTCATCGAAGCCGTCCGCCGGGCCGGCGAGCGGCGCCGACGGAGCTGAGCGTAAGCGCCCCCGGCGCCGTGAGCGGGCCGGCCGCGCGGGTCCTCGGCGCGCCGGGCGGGGGCCGGACCCCCGGATTCCCGGCACCGCGGGCGGGGCCGGGCAGAAGGCCGTCCAGCACCGTGAGCGGGGCCGGGCGGAAGGCTGTTGGCCGCCGTGGGCGGAGCCGGACGCACAGGTCCTCGCTACCACGGGCGGGGCCGGACGGAAGACCGTTCGGTGCCGTGAGCGGGGCCGGGCGGAAGGCTGTTGGCCGCCGTGGGCGGAACTGGACACCCGGATTCCCGGTGCCGTGGGCGGGGCCGGGCGGAAGGCCGTCCGGCGCCGTGGGCCGGGGCGGAGGGAAGAGCCGGCGCCGCCCTGGGCGGAGCCGGACGGCAGGCGCCTCGGCGCCGTGGGCGCCGCCGGGCGGCGGGACCCCCGGCGGCGCGCGCGGTTGC
The DNA here is from genome assembly GCF_055581265.1 of Streptomyces sp. NPDC031466. Taxonomy (NCBI): domain Bacteria; kingdom Bacillati; phylum Actinomycetota; class Actinomycetes; order Kitasatosporales; family Streptomycetaceae; genus Streptomyces; species Streptomyces sp. NPDC031466. The sequence goes on along the minus strand of NZ_JBVIJT010000012.1, from coordinate 228,406 downwards.
ACGCCCGCACCCCCTGAGTCACTCTGGTCTCACATCACTCTGGGTTTACCGGCGATGACGCTGAAGAACCAGCCCGCCGCCGGCCACGCAGCAGGCGGCAGACCACGCGGCCCCCTGCTCGATCCGAACGTCGTCTTCTTCCGGACCTCAATTCGGGGAGTCGCAGCCGTGATCAGCCAACCAAGCAGGCATTGCACGGTGGAGCTCCAGGCTCTGCCGTCGCGGATCCGCCAGGTCCGCAGAATCGTCTCTGCGCAGTTGCGCTACTGGCATCTCGATCCCTTGATAGACCAGGCCGCGCTCGGTGTGACCGAGTTGCTCAGCAACGTCCACCGGCACGCCGAACCGGACAAGGGCTGCACCGTGGAGATCGAGCTGCTGCTCGACCGCCTCACAGTCTCCGTCCACGACAACGACCCTCGGCTCCCCGAGGTCCACGACGCCGAACCCTTCGCCACCTGCGGCCGCGGCCTCGCGATGGTCGCGGCGGTCAGCGAGAGCTGGGGCGTGTGCCCGCGGGGCGACACGGGCAAGACCGTGTGGTTCACGCTGCCCGCGCCCTGCCCCTTGACGACCGTGCCCGCGTATCCCGCGTACGGGTCGGCCGCGAAGACTCCCGCCCGGTCGGCCGTTGCCGGCTGACCGGGCGGTGACCGTCCTCCTCGGCCTCACCCGGTGGAGACGGCCGGCGGCACACCGAGGCGTGCCGCCCGCCGAGCGGGGCGCGGGCCCCCGAGGCTCCCCCGGCCGGGCCCCCCGGCGCGACCACCGCGAGCCGCCCCGGCGGCACGGCGGACCTGAAGGAGCTGTCCGTCGCGCCACCGGACGCCACCCGACCCGACTCGCAGCACGCAACAGGGCGGGTGCGCCGGCATGTTGGCGGCAGATGTGCCGAGGACCGCGAGAGACACACCGCCCGTAGACCTCTGTACCTACTAGTATGTACAGTGTCCGCATGAGCACTCCGGAGCGTCTGATCGAGTCCACCCGCGAGCTGCTGTGGGAGCGGGGTTACATCGGCACCAGCCCCAAGGCGATCCAGCAGCACGCGGGCGCGGGGCAGGGCAGCATGTACCACCACTTCGCGGGTAAGCCCGATCTCGCGCTGGCCGCGATCCGGCGGACGGCCGAGGAGATGCGGGCCGCCGCCGAGGCCGTGCTGGGCGCCCCGGGGTCCGCGTACGGGCGGATCGAGGCGTATCTGCTGCGGGAGCGGGACGTGTTGCGGGGCTGCCCGGTCGGGCGGCTCACGATGGACCCGGACGTCATCGCGAGCGACGAACTGCGCGCCCCGGTCACCGCGACCCTCGACTGGCTGCGTGACCGGCTCGCGGGAATCCTCGAAGAGGGCCGTGCGCGGGGCGAGTTCACGTCCGCGCTCGACGCGCGGGAGATCGCGTCGACGGTCGTCGCGACGGTGCAGGGCGGTTACGTGCTGGCCCGCTCCGCCGGCTCACCGGCCGCTTTCGACGCGGCGGTACGCGGCCTGCTCGCGCTGCTCAGGGGTTGCGCGGCCCTGCACGCCACCCACCGTCATCGCCCCTGACACCAATGCCAACACCAACACCAACACCAACGAGTAAGCAGGGAACATCCGTTGCACATCACCCGTCATCGGCCCGACAGCCGGCCGGGCCCGGCCGAGCACTTCACCGGCACGGTCTGGCTCGACGAGATCGCCGCGCCTCCGCCCCCCTCACGCCTGCGGATGTTCAGTGTCCACTTCGCGCCCGGCGCCCGGACCGCCTGGCACCGCCACCCGCACGGCCAGGTCCTCCACGTCACCGAGGGCGAGGGCCTCGTGCAGCGCGAGGGCGGCCCGGTGGAGCCCATCCGGGCGGGTGACACGGTGTGGATCGAGGCCGGCCAGGCGCACTGGCACGGCGCAGGGCCACGCACGTTCATGACGCATCTGGCCGTGGTCGAGGCGGCCGAGGACGGGACGACCGCCGACTGGGGCGCCCTGGTCGCCGCCGACGCCTACCCCAACTGAGCCCGTCACCAAGGAAGTACACGATGCGTGCCATGCAGTACGAGATCACACTGCCCGCCGACTACGACATGGGGATCATCCGCCACCGCGTCGCCTCGAAGGGCCACCTCCTCGACGCGTTCGCCGGGCTCGGCTTCAAGGCGTACCTGATGCGCGAGCGCGGCAAGGACGGTTCGCCCGTCAACCAGTACGCGCCGTTCTACTGCTGGAACACCGCCGCGGGCATGAACTCCTTCCTGTGGGGGCCCGGTTTCCAGCAGCTCGCCGACGATTTCGGGCGGCCGGTGGTGCAGCACTGGTCGGTCCTCGCGTACGAGGACACGGGCGCACCCTCCGTGACACCGCGGACGGCGGTACGCCACCGCAGACCGATCCCCGCGACGTCACGCCTGCCCGAGCTGGTGGAGCAACTCGCCGACGAGGCACGGCGGTCGGTGCGGCACGACGGCGCGGTGGGCGCGCTGACCGCGATCGACCCACGCACCTGGGAGGCGGTGCACTTCTCGCTCTGGGAGGGTGCGGCGCCCCAGGGCCCCGGGGAGGTCTTCCAGGTGCTGCACCTGTCCGCGCCCGAACGCGAGAAGTCGGCGACGGGACGGCAGTGGTGAACCCGGCGGACCCCGGCGCCGCCCCCACGGTACGTACCGTCCTCGGAGACATCGCCCCGGCCGACCTCGGCGTCTGCGACGCCCATGACCACCTCTTCCTGCGCAGCCCGCAACTGCCGGGCCAGGAGCTGGACTCGGTGGAAGCCGCGGCGGAGGAGCTGGCCGCGTTCCACGCGGCGGGCGGGCGCGGCGTCGTGCAGTGGACGCCGTACGGGATGGGGCGGCACGCGGCCCGCCTGCCGGAGCTGTCCCGGGCGACCGGTGTACGGATCGTCGCCGCGACGGGCCTGCACCAAGCCGTGCACTACCCACCGGAGCTGCCGGCGCGGCTGCGCGCCGAGGGGCTCGCGGAGCTGTTCGTCCGCGAGATCACGGAAGGCATCGGGGACTGTGGTGTACGCGCCGGGCTGATCAAGGTCGCGGGCGGTTTCCACGGGCTGGACGCCCACGCGCGCTGGACGATGGGCGCGGCGGCCGAGGCGCACCACGCGACGGGCGCGCCGATCGCCGTCCACCTGGAGCTGGGCACCGCCGCGCTGGACGTACTCGACCTGCTGTGCGGCGAGTTGGCGGTCGCCCCGCACCGGGTGATCCTCGGGCACCTCAACCGCTCCCCCGACCTCGCCGTCCACCGCCGGGCCGCCGAGGCAGGTGTCTTCCTGGCCTTCGACGGCCCTTCCCGCGCCCATCACGCCACGGACTGGCGCATGCCGGAAGCGGTGTGCGCCCTGGCGGAGGCGGGGTACGCGGACCGCCTGCTGCTGGGCGGCGACACGACCACGGCAGGGGCGAGGTCGGTGCGGGGCGGGCCGGGGATGCCCCATCTGCTGCGGGGAGTGCGGACCCGGCTCGAGGCCGCCGTCGGCGCGGAGCCGGTGGAACTGATGCTCACGGTCAACGCGGGACGGGCGTTCGGGGTCGAGTGGGCGTAGGAACGTATTGCACCGCCCGTTCCAAAACCTGTACGGTCTCCCCATGGCCCGCCCGAGGACTTTCGACGAGGAACGGGCCCTGGACGCGGCCATGCACGCGTTCTGGGTGAACGGCTACGAGACCACCTCGACCCAGGATCTGTGCGAGGCCACCGGCCTGGGCCGCAGCAGCATCTACAACACGTTCACCAGCAAGCACGACCTGTTCCGGCGCGCCCTGGCCCGCTACATGCAGAGCATGAACGCCGCCCAGCTCGAGATCCTCGAGGACGGGGAGCGGTCGGCGACGGAGCGCGTCCGCGCGCTGCTCGCCCGCATCATCGACGGCGAGTTCGAGCACCGCGAGGACGGGCGCAGCATCGGCTGCCTCACCGTCAACACGACCGTCGAACTCGCCGCGCGCGACCCGGAGTCGGCCGCGATGCTGGAGCGGGACCTCGCGATCCGGCTCACGGCGCTGCGGGCCACGATCCGCTCCGGGCAGCGGGACGGCGACATCACGCGGAAGCGGGACGCGGACACCCTCGCCCGCTACGTCAACGCCGTCATCGGCGGAATGCGGATCTCCGCGCAGGGCGGTGCCGACCGCGCCGCCCTGGAGGCCATCGCCGAGACCGCCCTCGACGCGTTGGCGGTTCGCTGACCGGCCCCGGAGTCGGGCCCCACACACGCTTTCCTCGCCTTCGCATGCCCTCGTTTTGTACTGACCCATCCAAAACAAGCGCACTCCGCGCCGACAGGAGCACACCGTCATGCCCCGTGCCGTATACATCCTGGCCCTCGGCATCTTCGCCATGGTGACCAGCGAGTTCGTGGTGGCAGGCCTGATGCCGCAGCTGGCCGAGGGGCTGCACGCCACGATCCCCGAGATCGGCTACCTCATCACCGCTTTCGCCGCCGCGATGGCCCTCGGCGGGCCCTGCCTCACCGTGGCCCTCCTGAGGTTGCGTCAGAAAACCGCGCTCATGCTGCTGTTCGGCATCTTTCTCATCGGCAACGTGCTCGCCGCCCTCGCGCCGGACTACCGCACGATGCTGGTGGCCCGGGTGCTCACCGGCATCGCGTCCCAGGCCTTCTTCGGCGTCTCCATTTCCCTCGCCTCCCGCCTCACCCGGCCCGACATGCGTGGGCGCGCCATCGCCGTGGCCCTCAACGGGCTGATGCTCGGCACCCTGCTCGGCCTGCCGCTGTCCACCGTCGTCGGCGAACACCTGGGCTGGCGCGCCGCGTTCTGGGCCATCACCGCCCTGACCGTGCTCGCGGCGCTCGCCACGCTCGCCGGCGTGCCGGGTACGGACGGCGGGGCCGAGGAGAGCGGCGGTCTCCGCGCGGAGCTGGGCGCCTTCCGCAAGCGGCGCCTGTGGTTGACCCTCACCACCAGCACCTTCGTCATCGGTGCCACCTTCTCCGCCTTCAGCTACCTCAACCCGATCCTCACCGAGGTCACCGGCTTCGCCACCGGGACCGTCCCCCTGCTGCTCATCGCGTACGGGGCCGCCACCGTCGTCGGCAACACGATCGTGGGGCGGCTCGCCGACCGCCGCGCCGTCGCCGTCCTCGTCGCGGGGCTCACGCTGAACGTCGCCTTCCTGGCGGCATTCGCGCTCTTCGCCCAACTGGCCGTGCCCGCCGTGGCGTTGCTGATGGGCATCGGGCTGGTCGGGGTCACCATGAACCCGGCCCTGGCGACCCGGGTCCAGCGGGCCGGCAACGCGCGGCCGCTGGTGAACACCGTCCACTCCTCGTTCATCACCCTCGGCATCATCATCGCCACGTCCGTCGGCGGCCCCGCCATCGACGCCTTCGGGCTGCGGGCACCCCTGTGGATCGGCGCGGGACTCGCCGCGCTCGGGCTCGGCACGCTGGTGCCGGACGCGCTGCGCCACCGGGCCGGGGAGAGGACGAGCGCGGCGGCACCGATCGAGGCCGCCCGCCCCGCGGTCCCCGGCCCGGAGGTGCCCGAGAAGGTGTAGCTCCCGTCCGGCCCAGGCGGCCGTCGCCACGACGCCCACGGCCACCGCCCGGCCGTTCCTATCCCAGCGCCCCCAGGGGGTCGTCGAGCACCGGCTGCCACGCCAGCTCCGCGGCCCCCACCAGGCTGTTGTGGTCCAGCGTGCAGGCGAGGATCGGCACGCTGCCGCTGCGCCCCCACAGGCTCCGGTCCGCCACCACGGCGCGCAGCCGCTCCGGGTCGGCCTCCAAAAGGGCGCGGTGCAGCCCGCCCAGGATGATCCGGTCCGGGTTGAGGATGTTGACGAGGCCCGCGAGACCGAGGCCGAGCCGGTCGATCAGCGCCTCGGCGGCGGCGCGCACCGCCGGGTCGCCGTACGCGTCGCGCAGCAGGGCCCGGGCCTGGACGAGCAGCCCCTCGGGGCCCGGCTCGCGGCCGGCCTGCGTCAAGAAGGCGAGGGGGTCCGTCTCGACGTCCAGGCAGCCCCGGCTCCCGCAGTAACAGGGCCGTCCCTCGGGGTGCACGGTGAGGTGGCCGACCTCCAGGGCGAGGCCCGAACTCCCGGTGTGCAGACGGCCGTCAAGGACGAGGGCGCCGCCCACACCCCGGTGTCCGGTCGCCACGCACAGCAGGTCCCGGGCGCCGCGGCCCGCGCCGTGACGGTGCTCGGCGAGGGCCGCGAGGTTCACGTCGTTGCCCGCGAAGGCCGGCCCCTCGATGCCCGCGGCCCGCACGCACTCGGTGAAGATCTCGCGCACCTGCGCGCCCGCGGGCCAGGCGAGGTGCAGCGGATTGAGCGCGGTGCCCTCCGGCTCGGCCACCGCGGACGGCACCGCGAGGCCCGCGCCCACACAGCGCCTGCCGGTCTCGTGCAGCAGCCGCGCGCCCGCGTCGACCACGGAGCGGAGCACCTGGGCCGGGTCGGCGTCGACGGTCTCGCAGCCGGGAGCGGTCGCGACGGCGCGGCCACCGAGGCCGACCAGCGCGGCGCGGAAGCCGTCCGCGTGCACCTGCGCCGCCAGCACGACGGGCCCCTCGTCCGCGACGGACAGCCGGTGCGAGGGCCTGCCCTGCGAGCCCGCCGCCGCGCTCGGCTTGGCGTCGATCCGGATCAGGCCGAGCGCCTCCAGCTCAGCGGCGACGGCGCCCGCCGTGGCGCGGGTGACGCCCAGCTCCGCCGTGAGGACGGCACGGGTGGGGGCGCGCCCGGTGTGGACCAGTTCGAGCGCGGGGCCCAGCGCGCCGCGGCCCCGCTCCAGGCGGGTACGCGTGGTCACTTCCCCCTCGGCGCGGGGGTCAGCCTTGCCGTTCATGAGGGCGAGTCTCCCATGATCCGTACACGGCATCGCCTGCTCCGTACACGGCATCGTCGTCCGCAGGCCATCCGCCCGTTCCCGGCGAGGGGGCCGGGGCCTTCCGCCGAGGAGCCGGGTCACGCGCGGGCGCCCTCGTCCGACGGGCCGGTGCGTGGCCCGGCGCTGCTTCCGGGGCCGGCTCCCCGCCCCGCCCTTCGCCGACCCCGGTCGCCGAATCGTCTTGTACGAGACCGGTGCGCACCCCTACCCTGACTTTGTGCCGCTACTAAACAAACTCGGGACCGCGGCGTCGCGGCCCACCGACCCCGCCCTGCGCCGCCTGCGTGCGGCCCTCACCGTCTTCTTCGCCCTCGACGGCTTCGTCTTCGCCGGATGGGTCGTCCGTGTCCCCGCCATCAAGGAGCGGACCGGCGCCTCGGCGAGCCAGTTGGGGCTCGCCCTGCTCGCCGTCTCCGCCGGCGCGGTGGTCACGATGACGCTGACCGGCCGCCTCTGCCGGCGTTACGGCAGCCTCCCGGTGACCGTCGCCTGCGGAGTGCTGCTCCCGCTCAGCGTCGCGCTGCCGCCGCTGACGGATTCGGTCCTCGTGCTCGGGCTCGTCCTCCTGGCCTTCGGGGCCGCGTACGGGGGCATCAGCGTCGCGATGAACAGCGCCGCCGTCGATCTGGTCAGCGCCCTGCGGCGCCCCGTGATGCCGAGCTTCCACGCGGCGTTCAGCCTGGGCGGCATGGTCGGCGCGGGGCTCGGCGGCCTGGTCGCGGGGCACCTCTCCCCCACGCCCCATCTGCTCGGCATCACGGTGACCGGCCTCGCGGTCACGGCCGTGACGGCGCCCACGTTGCTGCGGCCGGGCGCGGCGGAACTCCTGCGGGCGCACTCCCCCACCGGGTCCGCCGGCCCCGCCGCGGCGGCCGGGCGGGGCGGTTCGCGCCGCATGGACCGTCGCACCCGCGGCCTCGTCCTGGTCTTCGGGCTCATCGCGCTGTGCACGGCGTACGGCGAGGGCGCCATCGCGGACTGGGGTCCCCTGCACCTGGAGCAGGACCTGCACGCGCACCCGGGCGTCGCCGCCGCCGGATACTCGTGCTTCGCCTTCGCGATGACCGTCGGCCGCCTGCTGGGCACCACCTTGCTGGAGCGGCTCGGCCGGACCCGTACGGTCGTCGCCGGCGGCGCCACCGCGTGCGCCGGCATGCTGCTCGGCGCGCTCGCGCCCTCCGCGGGCCTGGCCCTCGCCGGATTCGCCGTCACCGGGCTCGGCCTCGCCAACATCTTCCCCGTGGCCGTCGAACGGGCGGGGGCGCTCGCCGGACCCGACGGGGTCGCCACCGCCTCCACGCTCGGATACGGCGGCATGCTCGTCGGGCCACCCCTCATCGGGTTCATGGCCGACTGGTACTCCCTGCCGGTCGCCCTGACGAGCGTCGCCGTGCTCGCGGGGGTCGCCGCGTGCGTCGGCCTCGCGACCCGGCGCACGGAGCGGAGCGAACGCCCGGAACCGGAACACACGGGACGCCCGGAGCGCAAGCGCTCCGCGGAAACGGTCTGACATCTCCCACACGCTCCCGTTCGAGCGCGCTCCATCCGACACAATCCCCGCATGGACATTTCCCGGCACATTCAAGTGGTCAGCGACGAAGGGCGGTTGCTCGCCCGGGCCGCCGAGGAGGCCGGGCCCGACGCCAAGGTGCCCACCTGCCCGGACTGGGAGGTGCGGGACCTGCTGCGGCACACGGGCATGGTGCACCGCTGGGCGGCGGCCTTCCTCGCCGAGCGGCGCACCGAGTTCCGGCTCGGTGGGCAGCTGCCCGACCTCGACGGCACGGCGCTCCTCGACTGGTTCCGCGAAGGGCACGCCGCGCTGGTCGACACGCTCACCTCGACCCCCGCCGACGTCGAGTGCTGGGCCTTCCTGCCGGCCCCCTCCCCGCTGGCCTTCTGGGCCCGGCGGCAGGCGAACGAGACGACCGTCCACCGGGTCGACGCCGAGTCCGCGCGCGGCGGTACCCCCTCGCCGGTGGACGTCGAGTTCGCCGTGGACGGGATCGAGGAACTGCTGCTCGGCCTCCACGCGCGCGAGAAGAGCCAGGTGCGCACCGCCGAACCCCGGGTGCTGCGGGTGCGCGCCACGGACGCGCCCGCCGAGTGGACCTGGACCATGCGCCTGTCCGACGGGCCGCCGGTCACCGAGCGCGGCGCCACGGCCCCTGCCGACTGCGAGATATCCGGGCAGGCCGCGCGGCTCTATCTGGCGCTGTGGAACCGGCTGCCGTTCCCGGAGGTGACGGGCGACCGCTCCCTCGCGGCCCTGTGGCGCGAGAAGTCGGCCATCGTCATGCGCTGAACGCCGACGCCCGCCGGCACGCGCGGGACGCCGACGCCCGGCCGGGCCCGTACGCGCGCCCGGTTCAGCCGGTGAGCATCCGGGCAAGGACCGCCCGCTGCACGGGCCGCACCTCGCGGTAGAGCGCGCGGCCCTTGTCCGTGAGGGAGACCCGCACCCCGCGCCGGTCCTCGCTGCACATGCCGCGCTCCACGAGGCCGTCCTTCTCCAGGCGCCCGATGAGGCGGGAGAGCGCGCTCTGGCTCAGGTGGACCTGCGCCGAGATCTCCTGCACACGGAACGTGCAGCCGCCGTCGTCCGAAGATCCTTCGGCCAGCACGTCGAGCACCTCGAAGTCGCTCGCGCCCAGCCCGTGGGGGTGCAGCTCCCGGTCGAGTTCGCACAGCGTGCGCGCGTGTACCGCGAGGATGCCCCGCCATTGCTCCACGAGCCCTTGCTCGGCTGTCTTGGCCGCCATGTGTCGCACGGTAGCAGAGAATGTCCCGATTGTTGCATCGTCATCTAATGCACGTGCATGCGATCCCCGCGACAGCCGCCCGTGCGCACACACCTTCCCTGGAGGTCTTGCGCCGGCCTCCCTTGTCCGCCGGGGCGCCCGCCTGTGACACTTCCCCCCATGATGGACACGGGGTATACGGGAAGGCGGACTTCCGCCGAGCGGGACGCGATCACGATCGAGATCGGGTACGCGCTCATCAGCGGGGCCGTCGTGGCCCTCGCCGTGATCGGCGTGGTGACCGCCGGTCCGCTGCTGGCGTTCGACCCGCCCCGCGCCGTGGCGGGCGTACTGAAGGTGGTGGGCCCCGCGCTCGGCGCGGTGGCGTTCGCCGTACGCGTCGCCACCGTCCTGTGGCGGTTCCGCGGCCGCGGGACGGCTCGGCCCGGCCGATAGGACCGGACCAGCCCCGGTTCATAGGCGAGTCACGCCCGCGCGGTCAGCCGGCGCAGGTGGCGGACCAGACTGTGCTGGACGGCCGCGGCGTGCTCGAAGAAGTAGAAGTGGCTGCCGGGGAACTCGGCCGTGCCGAGGAAGTCCGTGCAGTGGTCCGCCCAGGCGGCCATGCCGGCGGGGGCGGCGATGGGGTCGGACGTGCCGCAGTAGGCGGCGACCGGGCAGGGCGCCGGTTCGCCGTCCTCGCGCAGGCTGCCGGCGGCCAGGAAGTCGGCGCGCAGCGCGGGCATGATCGAGGCCAGGGTGGCCGGGTCGAGCGTCGCGCCCTCCTGCATCAGGCCCAGCTGGGCCACCCGGGCGAGGAGTTCGTCGTCCGACATAGAGGCCACCCGGGCCAGTTCGGCGGCGGGTTCGAGGCCCGGGGCCCAGGCGGAGACCGCGAGGAGCGCGGGGGCGGGCAGGCCGTTCCACTCGGCGGCCACGGAGAGCCGGTAGGCGAGCAGGCCGCCGAAGCTGTGGCCGAGCAGGACGTAGGGCCTGCCGTCCAGTTCGGCCTCGAACGCCTCCAGGAGCGCGTCGACCAGGGGTTCCACCTCGGTGTACGGCTCCTCCGCCAACCTCTCCTGGCGGCCGGGAAGTTGCAGGGTGCGCACTTCCATGGTGGAGGGCAGGGTGGCCGCCCAGGCCTGGTACGCCGGTGCCGTGCCGCCGGCGTGCGGGAGCAGGAACACCTGGTGGCCGGCGTTCGGGTCGGCCCCGGACGTGGTGAACCAGCGGGTGCGTCGCGGGCTGCCGGTGGTGGTCATGCGCTCTCCTGATCCGTCTGGCGGGCCTTGGACATGAGGACGTCCGCGATCTCCCGCAGGTGGGTCTCCGGCCGCAGCGATCCGATGCGGAGCACGATGTGGCGGGCGCCCGCCCGCACGTAGTCGGCGAGGCGCTGCGCGCAGTGCTCGCTCGGGCCCCAGGCGTAGGCCTGGACGGCCGACATCTGCTCCAGGGTGCGGCCGTAGCAGTGCTCCAGATAGTCGTCGAGTTCGACCCGGGCACCGCGCTCGTCCGCGCCAATGGTGACCGTCAGGTACAGGGCCGGGGTCACCGCGCCCTCCCGGCGGCCCGCGCGCCGGCAGAGGTCCTCCAGGCGGTGCCTGGCACGGGCGTAGGCCTCGGCGGAGGTGAGGAACGGCAGCCAGCCGTCGTAGCGGCGGGCCGCCCGTTCCAGTACCGGGGCGGTGTCGTCGGCGGCGAGCCACAGCGGTGGCCCGTCGGGGGCGGCGGGGCACACCAGGCGGTCCAGGCCGTGTGCCTGCCAGCGCCGGCCGGCGAAGCTGTTCGGCGCGCCGGGCCGGGTACTGCTCCAGGCGGTGCGCCACAGTTCGGTGATCTCGTCGAGCCGGTCGGCGCCGTCGGTGGCCGGGACGCCCAGCGCGGCCAGTTCCTCCTCGGTCTCCGGCGCCGGGAAACCCGACCCCACCCCGAGGACGAGCCGGCCGGAGCTGACGTGGTCCAGGCTGCTGGCCATGCTCGCGGCCACGAGCGGATGCCGCAGGGCCGGCGTCAGGGCGGCCGTGCCGAGGAGCACCTGGCGGGTCACCGCGCCCACGGCGGACAGGACGACGAGGGGGTCCAGCCGGGGGCGGGCGGTGAGCGAGTCACCCGTCCACAGGGAGTCGAAGCCCAGTTCCTCGGCCCGCCGCGCGAAGTCCAGCAGGGGCGAGACGCCGTACTCGCCGAGGACGGCCTGTTCCCTGGTCGGCAACAGGACCCCCACGCGCAGCGGCTGACGGGCAGCCCCCATCGCACACCTCTTTCTCGGGTCATGGTCAGTGGTCCCTGGGATCCAAGCAGCCGCACCTGACAGGTTCCTGATCGCACGCCCCCGGTCCTGTCCCTTTGCGGTGCCGGGATCGAAAAATTGTTAATACGGAAACTGAATCAGCCATGAGCGGGACCGGATAACCCCCGCAGAGGCGTGGAAAACGCGCACATTCACTGTCCGACATGTCCGGGTCCGCCCCGACATCACCATCGGGAATCAGCTTTGTTGCAGGGAGCACGCACTGGCGTGGAAGCGACGGCTCCCGCTCATGGGCTCTTGCGGTCATGAAGGGACCTGGAGCAAATAGAGGGAACTGTTCATCACTGGAGGAAAAAGTGATCACATATTCACGGTTCGACGACGTGCGCGCTTGCGGAACCGATCCCGTCTTCGCCTTTCTGGGGCCGTTGGAAGTGCGCGCGGGCGGCCGTACCCACTCCATCGGGGGAAACCGGCAGCGCACCCTGCTCGCGGCGCTGTTGGTGAGCGCGGGCCGGCCGCTGTCCGCCGAGCAGTTGTACACCGAATTGTGGGGGGAGAACCCTCCGCCCACCTTCGAGAACTCGCTCCAGGCCCACATCTACCGGTTACGCCGGACCCTCCAGCAGACGGCGGGCACGGACGGCCGGGCGCCCGAGCTGCTCACGCGCTCGTCCGGATACGTCCTGGAGACGGGCGGCGAGGAGAGCGACGCGGCAGCCTTCCGCCGGCTGACCGGCCAGGCCCGCGCCTGCACCCGGCACAGTCCCGCCGAGGCGCACCGGCTCTTCGGCGAGGCGCTGGCGCTCTGGCGCGGTGCGCCCTTCCAGGACGTCGCCCAGGGGCCGATGTCGCAGAGTGTGGCGCTGGCGCTGGAGGAGGAGCAGCTGTGCGCCGTCGAGGACAGGCTGTGGCTGGAGATACAGCTGGCGGACCCCGTGCACAGCATCGGCGAGCTGAAACGCATGCGCACCATCCACCCCTGGCGGGAGCGCCTGACCGAGCTGCTCATGCTGGCCCTGTACCGGACCGGGCGACAGGCCGAGGCGGTGGAGACGTACAACAGCACGCGGCACAGGCTGGCGAACGAGCTGGGCGTGGAGCCCTCGCTCAAGCTGCGCGAGCGGCTGCGGGAGATCCTCAACCAGGCCCCTTCCCTGGACGCCGCCGTATCCGCGTAGGCGACTTGCGCGCGCACGGTGCGCCAGGACCGCGGACGAGACCGCGGCGGTACGCCCCCCGAATCCTTCCGGAGGGTGTACCGCCGCGGTCTCGTTCTGTCGCGTCAGTCACGCGTCAGCGCGGGACGCCAGAATATGCATCGGCCGCTTCTCGAATTCCCTCCGCTTTCGTGCCCCCTTTCGTGCCCCTTTTCATGCCCCTCTGCGCACCGGGCAAAGGGGTGGCATTCGCATGCCCAATTCCCCCGCCATTCCTCGTCGCTCCGTTGCAGGCCCGCTGTCATTTCATGGGTTCGGCGGAGATATCAGCCGTTCTTCAGTCGTCGATCAGCTCCGCTGGCCAAGGTGAGCGACGACGACGGTAAAGACACTGCGAAAGGGATGACTATGGTCGAGGACTTTGAGGTCGTCATCATCGGCGCCGGGATGTCGGGGCTCGGCATGGCCGCCCGGCTGAAGGAGGCGGGGCGGCACGCGTTCACGATCCTGGAGAAGGCCGACTCCGTCGGAGGGACGTGGCGCGAGAACACGTATCCGGGCGCCGCCTGCGACGTGCAGTCCCACCTGTACTGGTACTCCTTCGGCGAGCAGCCCGACTGGACGCGGACCTACGCCGGGCAGCCGGAGATCCTGCGCAACCTCGAACGGTTCGCCGCGAGCCACCGGCTGGCGGAGCACATCCGCTTCGGCGTGGAGGTCACCCACGCCACCTGGTCGGACGACGACGGCAGCTGGCTGCTGCGCACCTCGCGCGGTGAGCGGCTGCGGGCCCGTGTGCTGATCACCGCGTGGGGGCAGCTGGACCGGCCGGCCTGGGCGCGCGTCGAGGGCGCGGACAGCTTCGCCGGCACCCAGGTGCACACGGCACGCTGGCCCGAGGACCTGGACGTCACGGGCAAGCGGGTCGCCTGCCTCGGCAGCGCGGCCAGCGCCGTCCAGCTGGTGCCCGCCATCGCGGACGCCACCGAGCGGCTGACGGTGTTCCAGCGCTCCCCGAACTACCTGCTGCCGCGCCAGGACCGGGCGCTCCCGGACGAGGAGCGGGCCGCGCTGCTCGCCGAACCGGAGCGCTACACCGCTCTGCGCGAGGGCCTCTACCGCGAACGCGACGGCTGGGCCGCCGGTCTGCGCGACGACGGCAACCCGGTGCGCGACGAGTTCCGGCGGGTCGCCGGAGAGCATCTGGCCGCCCAGGTCGCCGACGGGGCATTGCGCGAACGGCTCACCCCCGACTACGCGTTCGGCTGCAAGCGCGTCCTGATCAGCGACGACTACTACCCGGCGCTCTCCCGCGACAACGTCGAGCTGGTGACGGAGCCCATCGCACGCATCGAACCGGAGGGGGTGCGCACCACGGACGGGCGGCGGTACGACGTCGACGTGATCGTGCACGCCACCGGCTTCCAGCCGCTCGACCGCACGGGCGGGGTGGAGATCGTCGGACGGAAACTGCTGACGTTGCGCGAGGCGTGGAAGGAGGGCCCGGAGGCCTACCTCGGCGTGGCCGTGCACGGCTTCCCGAACATGTTCATGCTGTACGGCCCGAACACCAACCTCGGTCACCACTCGATCCTGTTCATGGTGGAGTGCCAGATCGACTACGTGCTCCAGGCGCTCGGCTCCCTGGACGCCGGCCGGGACCGCACCCTGGACGTCCTGCCCGAGGTGCAGCGGCGCTACAACGAGGAGTTGCGGCGGGACCTCGCGGGCACGGCCTTCGCCGCCGGCTGCGGAAGCTGGTACACGACCGGCGACGGCCGTGTGGTCAACAACTGGTCCTCCAGCATCGAGGCCTACCGGGAGCGCACGGCCGTCTTCACCGAGCGGGACTACGCCGGATAGCTCTTCGACCGGCCCGCACACAGCACGGCGGTGGCCCGCCCCCTCGGTCAGGGGGCGGGCCACCGCCGTGTCGTGCGCCGCCGGTCAGCCCTTCGCGGCGGCGAGTTCGTCGCGCACCGCGCGCCGCAGGACCTTCCCGCTGGGGTTGCGGGGCAGCGCCTCGGCGAAGTCGTACGACGTGGGCATCTTGAAGTCCGCGAGACGTCCGCGCAGGAACAGCAACAGGTCCCGGGCCCCCGCCTCCTGGCCCTGCTCCAGGACGACCCGGGCGTGCACGGACTCGCCCCACCGCTCGTGCGGCAGGCCCACCACGGCGGCCCCGGCCACGGCGGGATGCCGGGCGAGGGCGTCCTCGATCTCGGCCGGGTAGACGTTCTCCCCCGCCACGATGATCATGTCGTTGACCCGGTCGCGTACGTAGAGGAAGCCGTCCTCGTCGAGACAGCCGGCGTCGCCCATGTGCACCCACCCGTCGACGACGGTGCGCTCCGTCGCCTCGGGCAGCCGCCAGTAGCCGAGCATCCGGGCCGGGGTGCGCACACAGATCTCCCCGATCTCCCCGACGGGCAGTTCCTTGCCCTCGGGGTCCTCGATGCGGACCTCGATCCCCGGGTAGGGGCGGCCCGCCGCGCGCAGGCGCGGGCTGCCGGGGACGTGGTCGGCGGGCGGCAGGCAGACGGCGAAGTTGCCGGTCTCGCTGCTGCCGTAGATCTGGAGGAAGTCGCAGTCCAGCACCTCGATCGCCCGGCTCAGCAACTCCTCGCCGATGGGGGAGCCGCCGTAGACGACCTTGCGCAGTGTGGCGAGGGCGCCCCTGCCCGCGGCCGGTTCGGCGAGCATCAGCTCCAGCATGGCGGGCGCCACGATGGCGGTGGTGACCCCTTCCTCGGCGACCACCCGTACCGCGTCGGAGCTGATGAAGGCGGGCAGGGAGACCACGGTGGCCCCGGCGTTGAACGCCTGCATCCCGTAGGAGAGGCCGCCGATGTGGAAGCCGGGCAGGCCGATCAGGCTGCGGTCGCCGGGCTTCCAGTCGAGCCAGTCGAGGCCGTGGTCGTCCATCGCCGCGGCGACGTTGAAGAAGCTGCGGTGGGGCAGGACGACGCCCTTGGGCAGGCCGCTGGTGCCGCTGGTGTAGATCTGTACGACGGGGCTGTTCTCGTCGCCGTCCGCCGGATCGCTCCCGGGCGCCTGCGGACCCGGGCCGGCGGCCACCGAGCGCTTGCGGGCGGCCAGGGACTGCGCCTGCGGTGCGCCGGAGTCCAGGCACAGCACCGTACGCAGCGAGGGCAGGCCCTTGCGGACCTCGGCGGCCACCGGCAGGTGCTCCGCGTCGACCAGGAGCACCTCGGTGGTGGAGTCGCGCAGGATGTGGTCGACCTCCTGCGCGGTCAGCCGCCAGTTGACGGGGACGAGGACCGCGCCCGTGCGGGCGCAGGCGAAGGCCAGTTCCCAGTACTCGACGGCCTCCTTGCCGAGGTAGCCCACGCGGGAGCCGGGGCCGACGCCGGACGCGCGCAGCACCCGGGCCGTGCGCTCGCTCTCCCGGTCCAGTTCCCGGTAGGTGAGCGTCCGGCCCGCGCAGACGACGGCCGGCTGGTCGGGCCGGAGTCCGGCCTGCCGGGCGATCACTTCCTGAAGCGTCCGCGAGCGGGGTGACGTGGTCATCGGTGGGCTCCTGTTCCTGCCGCTTGCGCCGGTGCCTCGGCACCGGACAGCAGCTCTTCGATGTAGGCGCTGAGCAGGTCCACGCTGGGCCGGTCGAAGGTGACGGACGCCGGCAGCGTGATGCGGAAGGCGGCCTCCAGGGCGTTGCGGATCTCGACCGCGTTGAGCGAGTCCATGCCGAGGGCGGCCAGTTCGGCGTCGGGTTCCACGTCGTCGGCCGACTCGAAGCGCAGGACGTCCGCGAGCCGGTGGCGCACGATCGCGTTGACACCGGCCGAGCGGGCGGCCCCGGGGGCCGTGGCCAGGGAGCCGACGTCGGTCCCCGCGCCGGCCGCGGCGCACCCGGGCACGAGGTCCTCGAAGAGCGCGCTCGGCGCCCTGCGGGCCACGAAGCGCTTCCAGTCGCAGTGGCCCATCAGGATCTGGGGGCGCCCGGCGTCCAGCAGCGCGGGCAGCGCGTCGGTCGCCTCGTCCTGATCGAGGAGCGTGATGCCCTGCCCCTCCCAGCTGCGGACCAGCGAGGAGCTGAGCTGCCGCCCGGGCCCCCGGGGCGCCCACGGCCCCCAGTTGACGGCGGTGGCGGGCAGCCCCGCGCCGGCGCGCTGGGCCATCAGGTGGTCGAGGAAGGCGTTGCCGGCGCCCGCGCCGGTCTGGGTGGCGGCGCCGAGCAGCGCCCCGGCCGTGGAGCAGCCGAGGAAGAAGTCCAGCTCGGGCAGGTCGGCACTCGCCTCGTGCAGCAGCCAGGCGCCGTAGACCTTCGTACGGAAGACGGCGTCCAGGCTCTCCCAGGTCTGCTGGGCGAGCGGCAGGTCCTGGGCGGCCTCCTGGGCCGCGTGGATGACGCCGCCCACCGGGGGCGCGGCCTCGGCGAGTTCGGCCAGGACGCGGGAGACGTCCGGCGCGGAACCGAGGTCGCAGGCGTGGACGCTCGCCGTGACGCCGGCACCGAGGACGGGGGCGGGGCCGCCGGTGCGGCTCAGGAGTGCCACATGGCGGGCGCCCAGGGCGGCGAGGCGGTGTGCCAGGGCCCGGCCGACCATGCCCGTGCCGCCGGCCACCACGTAGGTGCGGTCGGCGCGGACGGCGAGCGGCCGGGAGTCCGCGGGCACGGCGTCGGCCGTGCGCAGCCGACGCACCAGGCGCCCGCCGTCGCGGTGGGCGATCTCCAGCTCGCTCTCCCCGGCCGCCAGCCACTCCCCCACGAGAGCGGGGGCGCCGTCGGCGCCGGGCGGCAGGTCGACGAGGGTCACCCGGTAGCCGGGGAACTCCATGCCGAGGGCCCGGCCGAAGCCCCACAGGGTGGCCGCCGCCGCCGGTTCGGCGGACTTGTCGCCGGGCAGGTGCTGCGCGCCCTCGCCGACCAGCCACAGCCGCTGCCCGCGGCCGAAGCCCTTGCGGCCCAGGGTGTCAAGGACGGCGAGGAGATCGCGGTAGTTGGCCTCGCACTCGGCGCGCAGACGCTCCGCTCCGGTTGCTCCGTCGGCTCCGGGGTCTTCCGGGGCGGTGCGCCACAGCCAGCACACGTCCGTGGGCGGCTCGCCGTCCAGCGTCTCGGCCAGGGCCGTGGGGCCGGTGGCCACGGCGAGTGCGACACCGTCCGCGGCGGCCGCCTCGGCGAGCCCGCGCGGCAGCCGGGCCGGGTCGCCCGCGACCAGCACGCGCCGCCCCTCCCGCCGGGTGCCGGGCAGGGGCTGGGGGACCCAGTGCTGCTCGTAGAACAGGCCGCCGCTCGCGGCCTGTTCGCCGCCGGGGGTCTTCTCCGCCTGCCAGGCCGCCTCGGCGGCCCTGCGCCGCGGGGTGGGCAGCCAGTACCGCTTGCCGTCGAAGGGGTACGTGGGCAGCGGGATCCGGCGCGGTGAAGCGCCGTCGTGGTAGCCGGCCCAGGAGACCTGCACGCCCGCCTCGTACGCCTTGGCGAGGGACCGGCGGACCATGTCGCCGTCGGGGTCGTCGCGGAAGGTGCTGCTCAGCCAGACGTGGTCCGCCTCACCGGCCGAGGTCCTGGCCAGCGCGGTGAGCGCGGCGGAGGGGCCCAGTTCGACGAAGACGTGCCGCCCGCGCTGGTCCACCGCCCGGACGCCGGCCTCGAACTGCACCGGTTCGAGCAGATGCCGGATCCAGTACTCGGGGTCGGCCATCTGGCGCCCGCGCGCCACGCGGCCGGTCACGTTGGAGACGACGGCCATGGTCGGCGTGCGGAACTCCACGGTGGCGAGCACCGCGCGGAACTCCTCGACGATGTCGGCCATCAGCGGCGAGTGGTAGGGCACGGCGCCGCGCAGTGGGGTGACCTTCACCCCGCGTTCGGTGAGGCGCCGGCCCACCTCGGCCAGCGCGTCGTGGCCGCCGGTGAGCAGGCACTGGCCGGGGCCGTTGACCGCGCCGATCGTCAGGTCCGGGCAGTCCTCCAGGAGCGGGGCGACCTCCTCGGCCGGCGCGCCGACCGCGGCCATGCCGCCCTTGTCCCGCACCGCCTCGCTCAGCCGTCCGCGCGCGGCCACCAGCCGGGCCCCGTCCTCCAGCGAGAACACCCCGGCCACCGCGGCGGCGGCGAACTCGCCGAGGCTGTGGCCCATCAGCACGGAGGGGCGCACGCCCCAGGACAGCCAGAGTTTCGCCATCGCGTATTCGAGGCTGAAGAGCGCCGGCTGCAGGTAGCGGGGCTCGTGGACGCGCTCGGGCGCCTCGCCCCCGCCGCGCACCAGCTCACCGAGGGGGACACCGATCAGCGGGGTCAGGATGCGGTCGCACGCGTCGAGCGCGGCCCGGAAGACCGGGTACTGCTCGTAGAGCGCGGCGCCCATCCCGGGGTACTGCGTGCCCGTCCCGGAGAAGAGGAACGCCACCTTCGGGACGCCCGCCGAGCCCCCGCCGCGGGTGGCGCCCGCCGCCAGGGAGGCGATGCGCTTGTCCAGCGCCCGGACCGTGTCGTCGCGGTCGCCCACCACCTCGGCGATCCGGTGACGGAAGTGCGCGCGCCCGGTGTTGGAGGTGCGGCACAGGTCGGCGAGCGGGGTGTCGGGGTGCCGGGCCAGGTGGTCGACGTAGCGCTCGGCGAGCCGGCGCAGCGAGGTGCGGTTCTTGGCGGACAGGGTGAGGACGGCGCTGGGTCGCGCGTCGGCGGTCTCCTCCCGCGTACGCGCGGCGGTCTCGGCCGGTGCCTCCTCCAGGACGACGGAGGCGATCGTGCCCGTCACGCCGAAGCCGTTCACCATGGCGCGCCCGGTGCCCGTGCCGGGCCAGGGGCGGCACTCGGTGGGGACGGTGACGGGGGCTTCGTCCCAGGCGATGCGCCGGGAGGGGGTGACGAGGTTCAGGTGCGGGAAGACGGTCTTCTCCCGCAGCTGGAGCACCGCCTTGATGATCGAGCCGACGCCGGCCGCGCCCTCCATGTGGCCGATGTTGGTCTTCAGGGAACCCACCACCATGGGCGCTGCCTTGGTGTGCGACTCGGCGAACACGTCGCTGATGGCGTCCATCTCGGTGGGGTCGCCGAGCGCGGTGCCGGTGCCGTGGGCCTCGACGTACTGGATGTCGCCCGGCGTCAGGCGGCAGCGGGCCAGGGCGGAGCGCATGACCTGTTCCTGCGCGGCGCCGTTGGGGGCCACCAGGCCCGCGCTCTCGCCGTCCTGGCCGACCGCGGAGCCCCGGATCACGGCGTGGACGGTGTCGCCGTCCCGTTGCGCGTCGGACAGCCGCTTGAGGACCAGCACCCCGCACCCCTCGGCGCGGGCGTAGCCGTCGGCGCGCTCGTCGAAGGTCTTGCACTGCCCGTCGGAGGCGAGCACCCCGCCCAGGGACAGGATGGTGTGGTTGTGCGCGTTGTGGATGACGTTGACGCCGCCGCTCAGCGCGATGCCGCACTCGCCGCCGCGCAGCGCCTGCACGGCCAGGTGCGTGGCCGTCAGCGACGAGGAGCAGGTGGTGTCGACGGTCATGCACGGGCCGCGCAGCCCGAGGAAGAACGACAGCCGGCCCGAGACCGCGCTGTGCGTCAGTCCGGGCGCGAGGTAGCCGTCGAGGTCGGCGGGGGCGAGGTCGGTGGACTCGAAGATGTAGTCGAGCGTGGTGACGCCCATGAAGACGCCGGTGTCGCCGTGCCGCAGCGAGGTGGGGTCGACGCCCGCGTGCTCCAGTGCCTCCCAGGCCGTCTGGAGGGCCAGCCGCTGCTGCGGGTCGATGTACGGGGCCTCCTTGGGGGACACCGAGAAGAAGGCGGCGTCGAACCGGTCGACGTCGTGGACGAAGCCGCCACGCGGCCAGTCACCGTCCCCGGCTCCGCGCGCCGCGCCGTCGCCTCCCTCGCCGGACGCACCGGCGCCGTCCTCGTGGGCCGCCTCGCCGTCCGGGGCCATCTGGCGGCGCTCGCCGGCCGGCAGCGGCCCGACGCCGGAGCGGCCTTCGCGCAGGAACTGCGCGAAGGTGTCGACGTCGTTGTTCCCGCCCGGAACGCGGAGTCCCATTCCCACGATGGCTATGGGTTCGTATTTCTCGCGTTCGAGGGCGGCGAGCGCTTCCTCCTTGCTTCGTAATTCGGCGAGTACGGCGGCCAGCTCGGCCGCGCTCGGTTGCGATGCCTCCGACATTTATTCCCTCCGGTCAGGAAATGGATCACGCACAGAGATGGTCTATCAAGTGACCGGCGGTCGGGTGACCGAAAAGAGCGGCCGTCGAAATCTCGCAGTCCAGCTTCCGCTCCAGGGAAAGCTTCACCTCGCTGAGCCGCAGCGAGGTGAGCCCCAGGTCCAGGAAGCCCATGTCCAGTGGGAACTCCTCATGCGGGGTCATGAAGAGGGCGCTTCTGAACTCCCCCACGACCAGCTCCTCGACGAGCTCCCGGCGCTCGTGCTCCGGCAGGAGCCTCAGCTTCTCCATGGCGGGAAAATCTTGCGACACCCACGCCACCGCCTCTCTACGAATCGACTGCTGACCAAAATCGAAACAGCCGTTCCTGATAGTGACCTGATAGCCGACTGATGGCCCGAAACAATGGCCGACGCACGTCCGGTGGATGGTTTATTCATGGCACATCGGTGTTATGTTCCATGACATGGATGAAAATGAATTCGACTTGGTCGGTGAATTAGACAGGACACTGAAGGCTCTGGGCCTGTCCCGTGCGGAGGCCGTGAGCGAACTGGTGGTGGAGGGGCGGGACCCGCTGGTGCCCTCCACGCTGCGCCTGGGCTCGGCGATGGGGATAGCCCTGCTGTCCGCCGCCGTCGGCGCCGCGCAGATCTGGCGTACCGCGACGGGCCGCCCCCAGCGGCTGGGTCTCGACCTCGGCCAGGCACTCCACCAGCTCACGCCCTACCTCGGCGGCGGCAACACCCTGAACGGCTACGGCTCCAACATGGGCAGCGTCTTCGGCCTCGGCGGCACCCCGGGCCCCGCCCTGTGGGATCTGTACCGCACCGCGGACGACCGCTGGGCCATCCCGATCGCCTGCTATCCGCACACCCGGGACACCTTCCTCGACCTGCTCGGCACCGCGCACACCCGCGAGCACATCGGCCGGGCCATCGCGGGCCGGATCTCCTGGGACCTGGAGGAGGAGGCGGCCGCCAGGGGGGTGCCGCTGGCCATCGTGCGCAGCAGAGAGGAGTTCCTCGACCACCCCCAGGGCCGGGCCGTGCTCGCCGAGCCCCTCGTGTCCGTGGAGCGGGTGGGCGACGCCCCGCCGCGTCCGCTGCCGGCCGGCGCCCAGCCGCTGTCCGGGCTGCGCTCCCTGCAGTTCACGCACGTCTTCGCGGGCACCGCGGCCGGCCGGGTCCTCGCCGAGCAGGGCGCCGACGTCCTGCACGTGTGCGAGCCGAACGCCTTCGACCACGACCTGTGCTGGAACGAGACCGGCGTCGGCCTGCGCTCGGCCCGCCTCGCCCTGGCCGCCGGCGGCGAGGGGCGGCGCGCCTTCGAGGACCTGCTGCGCACCGCGGACGTGTTCGTGCACAACCACCGGCCGGGCAAGATGGCCCGGCTCGGACTCGGCCCCGAGGAGTGCGCCGAGATCTCACCCGGTCTCATCCACGTCTCCGTGCGCTGTTACGGCCACAGCGGCCCCTGGCAGGAGCGCGGCGGCTTCGACCAGCACGCCCAGGCCCTGACCGGCGTCAACTGGAGCGAGCGGCAGGACGGGCGCCCCCAGCTGCCGCCCGGCCGCATGCTGAATGACTACCTGGCCGCCTATCTCGCCGCCGCCGGCGTCATGAGCGCGGTCCTGCGCCGCGCCCGCGAGGGCGGCAGCTACCAGGTCAAGGTCTCGCTGGCCGGTGTCTCCAACTGGGCCTGGGAGCTGGGCACGTTCACGCGCGAGCAGTCCGAGCGGCTCGCGGTGCCGGCTCAGGTGCCCTCGCCCAGGCGCATCGCCCGGGCCACCCCGCTCGGCGACCTCTCCCTCGTGGCGCCGCCGGTCAGCCTCAGCGAGACGCCGCCCGCCTGGCGCGGCCCGCTGCTCGTGCCCCGCGGCTCGTCACAGCCCCGCTGGTACGACGACGTGGCGTCCTGACACCCCGCGCCCCCCTGTCGCGCCCTTGGCGCATCCCTGCCGACCCCTGCCGTACCCCGAGGAGCCCTCCCATGTCCCGTATCCCCTGCCTCGACACCGAGGCCCTGCCCGAGTCGCTGCGTTCGCTGGCCCAGGGGCGCGTCATCAACGTCTACCGGACGCTCGGCCACGCGCCCCGGTCGGTCACGCAGATCGCCCGGCTGGGCGCCGCGCTCTTCGCCGACGCCAGTCTCGACGCGGTCGACCGCGAACTGCTCATCCTCACCTACGGCACCGTCTTCGAGGCGGAGTACGAGTGGGCGCAGCACGTGCCCATATCGCGGGCCGTCGGGGTCACGGACGCCCAGCGCGCCGCCGTGCGCGGCAAGCGGTTCGACGCCGATGTCTTCACCCCGGCCCAGCGGGCGCTCCTGGGCTTCGCCGCCGCCGCGGCCGCCGCGCCCTTCGTGGACGAGACCCTCCACACGGCCGTGGCGGCCCACTACACCGAGGAGCAGATCGTCGAGACCCTCGTCCTGGCGGGCTTCTACTTCCTGCTGGGCCGCGTCTGCACCGTCCTGGACGTCGAGGTGGACGCGGCCCAGGGCGACGAACTGGTGCGCATGGCGCAGACCATGCACGACGACCACTGACCCGCGGCGCCCGCCCCCAGCAGGCGCCCGGGACTCAGCGGTCGAGCGTGCTCAGGGCCCGCCTCGCCAGCGGATGCGTCCGCACCAGTTCGGCCAGCGTCGTCGAGCCGCGGGTGATCTTCGCGAACGCGTTCCACGCGGGGCGCAGGCCGGTGATCGCCGCGTGGAAGACGCCGGGGCGGCGTTCGAAGAGCTGGAGCAGGCGGCGCCCGACGCTCATCTCCACACCGAGCCCGGCCTTGACGGCGAACGCGTAGTTCAAGGCCTGGCGGCGGGCGTCCACCGCGTCGTGCGCCTCCGCGATCCGCACCGCCCACTCCCCCGCGAGCCGCCCGGAGCGCAGCGCGAAGGAGATGCCCTCACGGGTCCACGGCTCCAGGAGGCCCGCCGCGTCCCCGCACACGAGGACCCGGCCGCGGGAGAGCGGCGAGTCGTCGCTGCGGCAGCGGGTCAGGTGCCCGGAGGAGATGCTGGGCTCGAAGCCGGCGAGGCCGAGCCGGGCGATGAAGTCCTCCAGGTAGCGCTTGGTGGCGGCGCCCTCGCCGCGTGCGGAGATCACGCCGACGGTCAGGGTGTCGCCCTTGGGGAAGACCCAGCCGTAACTGCCCGGCAGGGGACCCCAGTCGATGAGGACCCGGCCCGCCCAGTCCTCGGCGACGGTCGCGGGCACCGGGATCTCGGCCTCCAGGCCGAGATCGACCTGGTCGAGTTTGACCCCGACGTGCGCGCCTATCCGGCTGGCGCTGCCGTCGGCGCCGACCACGGCGCGGGCCAGGACGGTCTCGCCGCCCTGCAGCACGACGGCGACGGTCCGCCGGTCGGGCACCTTGGGCCCGTGCTGCTCCACGCGCGCGACGGTGACGCCGGTGCGCAGCTCGGCGCCCGCCTTCTGGGCGTGCTCGACGAGCCGCTGGTCGAACTCGGGGCGGTTGACGAGCCCGAAGAGCGTCTGCCGGGAGCGGCGGGTCCGCGTGAACTTCCCGTCCAGGGAGAACGTCACCGCGTGCACCCGGTCGCGCAACGGCAGTTCGAAGCCGGGCGGCAAGGAATCGCGCGACGGACCGATGATGCCGCCGCCACACGTCTTGTACCGCGGGAGTTCGGCCTTCTCCAGGAGCAGCACGCTGCGTCCCGCGACGGCCGCCGCGTAGGCCGCCGAGGCCCCCGCGGGGCCGGCCCCGACCACGACGACGTCCCACACGTACCGGGCGTCGTCCGCTGAGTTCTCGCTGCTCACGTTGGTCTACCGCTCCTGATCCCGCTGTTGGCCGCGCTTTCCCCAGGCATCCTACGGCCGAGCCCTTCGCGCCCCTCCTGTGGGAGGATCACCTGCACCCACACGCACACCATCGCACCACGAGGAGCGTGCCCATGTCGCCGCATCCGATCGCCGAGACCGTCGCCTCACTCATGCCGAGGGCGAAGGCGGAGCTCACCGAACTGGTGGCCTTCAAGTCGGTGGCGGACTTCGAGCAGTTCCCGAGGAGCGAGAGCGAGGCCGCCGCGAACTGGGTGGCGGACGCGCTGCGCGCCGAGGGCTTCCAGGACGTCGCGCTGCTCGACACCCCGGACGGCACCCAGTCGGTGTACGGCTTCCTGCCGGGCCCCGAGGGCGCGCCGACAGTTCTTCTGTACGCGCACTACGACGTGCAGCCGCCGCTGGACGAGGCCGCGTGGACCAGCCCGCCGTTCGAGCTGACCGAGCGGGACGGCCGCTGGTACGGCAGGGGCAGCGCCGACTGCAAGGGCGGCGTCATCATGCACCTGCTCGCCCTGCGTGCCCTGAAGGCGAACGGCGGCGTGCCGGTGAGCGTCAAGGTGATCGCCGAGGGCTCGGAGGAGCAGGGCACGGGCGGCCTCGAGCGGTACGCGGAGAGCCACCCGGAGCTGCTCACGGCCGACACGATCGTCGTCGGCGACGCGGGCAACTTCCGGGTGGGCCTGCCGACGGTGACGGCGTCGCTGCGCGGCATGACCCTCGTACGCGTCAGTATCGACACCCTGGCGGGGAACCTGCACTCGGGGCAGTTCGGCGGCGCGGCGCCCGACGCGCTCGCGGCGCTGGTGCGGGTCCTCGACTCGCTGCGCGCCGAGGACGGCTCGACGACGATCGACGGTCTGACGAGCGACGCGGTCTGGGAGGGCCTTCAGTACGAAGAGGAGGTCTTCCGCGGCGACGCCCACGTCCTGGACGGTGTCCGGCTGATCGGTGAGGGCACGGTCTCCGACCGGATCTGGGCGCGCCCGGCCGTCACCGTGCTCGGCATCGACTGCCCGCCGGTGATCGGCGCGACGCCGTCCGTGCAGGCGGGCGCGCGGGCGCTGATCAGCCTGCGCGTACCGCCGGGCGTGGACGCCGCCGAGGCGACGAAGCTGCTCCAGGCCCACCTGGAGGCGCACACGCCGTGGGGCGCCCGGGTGCACACCGAGCAGATCGGCCAGGGCCAGCCCTTCCGGGCGGACACCACGAGCCCGGCGTACACGGCGATGGCCGAGGCGATGAGCGAGGCCTATCCGGGCCAGGACATGCAGTACGCGGGCCACGGCGGCTCGATCCCGCTGTGCAACACCCTCGCGTCGCTCTACCCGAGCGCGGAGATCCTGCTGATCGGGCTGAACGAGCCCGAGGCGCGCATCCACGCGGTCGACGAGAGCGTGTCGCCCGAGGAGCTGGAGCGACTCTCGGTCGCCGAGGCGCTGTTCCTGCGGAAGTACGCCGCGAGCTGACGGCCAACCCCGGGCGGTCTTCTACCCCCTGGGCGGTCGTCCGTCCAGGGGGACACCGGCCTCCAGGTAGAGCGGCGCGCCGCGCTCGCGTGCGCGCAGGGCCCAGTGCAGCCGTTCGTAGCGCACGGGGGGCAGCAGGCCGGCGGCCTCCTCCTCGGTGACGAAGCGCCAGCCGCGCAGCTCGGGGCCCGGCAGCAGCATGCGGTGGGCGGTGGCGCTGTCGAGCCGGCCGCCGTCGAAGAGGAACCGCATCCCTCCGTAGCCGGGCGGTTTCGGCGGCTCCCAGTCGGCGACGAGCAGGCGCAGCGGGTCGCGGAGGTGGAGGCCGGTCTCCTCGGCGACCTCGCGCACGCCCGCGCGCGCGGGTGCCTCGCCCGGCTCGACGACGCCGCCGGGGAACTCCCAGCCCGCCTTGTACGTCGGGTCGACGAGCAGGACCCGGCCCTGTTCGTCGAAGAGCAGCACCCCGGCGGCGACGGTCTCCGCGGTGGGCTCGGGTGTCTGCACGATGTCGCAGGCGGGCGCGGAGCCGGTGCGCACCGCGTCCGCGAGGCGGGCGGCGGTTTCGCGGGGGCTGAGGGCGCTGGTGTCGACGCGGTGCGCGTCGGCGCCGAGCCAGCCGGCGAGCGCGGTGCGGTAGGGCTCGATGTGGTCGCCCGGCCAGGGGCGCGGGCGCGGGTCGCCGCCGCCGGGCAGGTGGGGCGGCGCCTCGCGGCCGGATATGCGCTCGCGCAGGATCGTTTCGTCCGGGGCGAGCAGGATGTGCCGCACGGGAATCCTGCGGGAGGCGAGAGCGCCGAAGATCTCGTCGCGGTACTCCTGGCGCAGCAGTGTCATCGGCACCACGAGGACGCCGCCCACCTCGGCGAGGAGCGCGGCCGCCGTGTCGACCACGAGGCGGCGCCAGATCGGCAGGTCCTGGTAGTCGCTCACCTCGGCGAGACGTTTGGGCGGCAGCAAGCAGGGCAGTGTGCCGCCGATGACTTCCGGGTCGAAGAGTGTGCTGTTCGGGATCAGCTCGATCAGTTCCCGTGCGGTGCTGGACTTGCCCGCACCGAAAGCGCCGTTGATCCAGACGATCACGGTTCCCCCTCTTCCGTTGGCCCCTGTGGCTTGCCCGCAACACCCTGTCACGGAAACCAAGGGCTGATGGATGAGGAGTGCGCACGGCCGAACCGCCTGTCAAGCGACTTGCCTCAGTTTCACCCGATCGCATGGCGTCGGCTTTTCGTGAATCGTTCCGGCACTCCAGGGTGCGCCGCTCCCCGCTAGCGTGTGCGCGAGGCGCCCCAGTCCCCGGTGCCCCAACAGAACTGCCATTTCGCTGCGCCGCCCCCACGAAGGTCGGCGCCGGCGCTGGGGGGATCAATGCGGCAGGACGAACTGAGCGAATACGCGTGCGAGGAACACACCCCACCACGCGTGTACGAGATCGACCGCGCGATCGTGGTCGAGTTGCACGGCGAGATCGACCTCGCCAGTTGTCGGCGGACGGCTCCGCTGCTCGACGCGGTGGCCTCGGGACCGGAACCGATCGTGATCGTCGACCTGAGCGAGGTCGACTTCTTCGACTGCTCCGGCCTCACCTTGCTGGTGCGGGCCCACCGGCGGGTGAGCGAAAGAGGCGCCCGGTTCGGCGTCGTGTGCGCCCATCCGCTGACCTTGCGCATCCTGCGCCTCACCCACCTCATCGGGCTCCTGCGCCCCGCCCCGACGGTCGGCGCGGCGCTGGCCGCCCTCGGCGAGGTGACGCAGCGCGACGCTTGAGCGAGCGCGGCACGCCCCTTCGTCTTACGTTGGCCGGGTAAGCCCCCGGCGACAGAACAAGACACGAGGAGCAGCCATGGGTGACAAGGGCGGCATGGACAAGCTGAAGGGCAAGGCCAAGGAGATGAGCGGCAAGGCCACCGGCGACGACCGTCGCGCGGCCGAGGGCCGTACGGACCAGGCCAAGGGCGAGGCCAAGAAGGCCATGGGCTCAACCCGCGACAAGGCCAAGGGCATGAAGGACTCGCTGAAGCGCGACCACTCCTAGAACCGGTTCCGCGGCGCCCACGCGAGTGAGGGCGTACCGAGAGCCGCATCGAACCGCGTGTCCACGTGCGGTGACGCAGGTGTTCCGCCCCCGCCCGATGTCCGGGTGGGGGCGCTGTGCTGTCCGGCCCCGCTTGGCCTGTTCGTGTGCTTGTTCCGCAAAGGGACTCTTGCGGTGGGGGAAGGCCCACGGATAGTAGGAGTGCGGCTCCGGCGGCCGCGCGTCCAGCAGCACGCCGTCCTCGGCGTCTTCCGCACGTACGGAGGAACGTAACGATGCGTCAGCTCCCGTCCCCCGCCGCCCGCCACCGAAGAGTGGTCGGTTCGCTCGCCGCCGCCCTGCTGTGCGCCGGGGGTCTCGCCGCCCCCGCCTTCGCGCACGACGCGGCCGGCGCGTCCGCCGCCGAACCCTCCGCACGGCTCCCCGACGGCCTCGCGGCCACACCTCCCATGGGCTTCAACAACTGGAACTCCACCCACTGCCGGGCCGAGTTCGACGAGGCGATGGTCAAGGGCATCGCGGACATCTTCGTCGAGAAGGGCCTGAAAAACGCCGGCTACCAGTACGTCAACATCGACGACTGCTGGGCGCTGCCGCAGCGCGACGCCGACGGCGAACTGGTGCCGGACCCCAAGCGGTTCCCCCACGGGATCAAGGCCGTCGCCGACTATGTCCACGCCAAGGGCCTCAAGTTCGGCATCTACACCAGCGCGGGCACCAAGACCTGCAACGAGGCCGGTTTCCCCGGCGCCCTCGGACACGAGCGCAGCGACGCGCGGCAGTTCGCCGAGTGGGGCGTCGACTACCTCAAGTACGACAACTGCAACAACCAGGGCGTGGACGCCAAGAAGCGGTACATCGCGATGCGGGACGCCCTGAAGGCGACCGGCAGGCCCATCGTCTACAGCATCTGCGAATGGGGCGAGAACAAGCCGTGGGAGTGGGCCGCGGACGTCGGCCAGCTGTGGCGCACCACCGGTGACATCAGCGACAACTGGGCCTCCATGGTCTCGATCATGAAGCAGAACCTGCCGCTCGGCGCGTACGCGGGCCCTGGCCACTGGAACGACCCGGACATGCTGGAGGTCGGCAACGGCGGCATGACGGACACCGAGTACCGCACGCACTTCTCGATGTGGTCGATCATGGCCGCACCGCTGCTCATCGGCTCCGACCTGCGCAAGGCCTCCCCGAAGACCTTCGAGATCCTCGGCAACAAGGAAGTCATCGCCGTCGACCAGGACCCGCTGGGCAGACAGGGGAAGGTCCTCTCCTCCGAGAACGGCCGCTGGGTCGTCGGCAAGGAGCTGAAGGACGGCAGCCGCGCCGTCGCCCTCTTCAACGAGAGCGGCACCGCGCGGACCATCTCCACCACGGCGGAGGCGGTCGGCCTGCCCGACGCCCCCGCGTACACGCTGCGCGACCTGTGGCAGCACAAGAGCTTCCACACGGCGGGCCGGATCTCGGCGACCGTCCCCGCCCACGGCACCGTGCTGCTGCGCGTAGCGGCCGACGGCAAGTGGGCCAAGCACCCGCCGGCCGTCGCACTCGGACTGACCGGCGGCGACCTCTTCGAGGCGGGGAAGAAGACCCCGCTCACCACGACGGTCACCAACCTCGGCCGCGTGCCCGCCCGCCAGGTGAGCGCCTCGGTCACCACGCCCGAGGGGTGGAGGATCAAGGCGACCTCGTCCACCACCGCCCGCTCGCTGGCGCCCGGCAGGACCCTGCGCACCTCATGGCAGGTCACCGCGGCCCGGGGCACCGAACCGGGGACGTACGACCTGTCGGTCGCCGCGCGCTACCACTCACCGGCCGGCACCCGTACCGCGTACGTCCTGCCGCTCACCGCACAGGTGGTCCTCGCGCCGCCCGCGGGCGCCTCGGCCCTCGGCGACCTGCCGTGGCTTTCGATGACCAACGGCTGGGGGCCCGCCGAGCGGAACACCAGCAACGGCGAGGGCGCGGCCGGGGACGGCAGACCGATCACCGTCGGCGGCAAGGTGTACGCCAAGGGACTCGGCGTGCACGCCGCGAGCGACCTCGCCTTCTACACCGGCCGCGCGTGCGAGAAGATCACCGCGGACGTCGGCGTCGACGACGAGACACGCACCGACGGCACGATCGCGTTCGAGATCTGGGCGGACGGCGAGAAGGCCGCGTCGACCGGCGTACTCACCAACGCCATGCCCGCGCGGACGCTCACCGCGGACGTGACGGGCGCCCGGGTCGTACGCCTGGTCGTCACCGACGGCGGCGACGGCATCTTCGCCGACCACGGCGACTGGGCCGGCGCGACACTGACCTGCTGATCCCGAAGCCGCATCGCGGGGCGGTTCGGGCCCGGCCCGGCGGCGGGCCGGGCTCAGCCGCCCACCGCCGAGCGCATCCCCTCCGCCGCGCCCGGTGCCGCGCCGAGCGCGGCGGCCGCCGCTCCGACCAGGCCCGCGTCGGTGCCCATCAGGGCGGGCGCCACGGTGAGGCGGTGCACGAAGGAGAGCGTGGCGTAGTCGCCGAGCGCCCGCCGCAGCGGGGCGAAGAGGAGGTCGCCCGCCTTCGCCACGCCGCCGCCGATCACCGCGATGTCGATCTCGACGAGCGTGGCGGTGGCGGCGATCCCGGCGGCGAGCGCCTGCGCGGCCCGGGCGAAGGAGGCGCAAGCGACCGGGTCCCCGGCGCGTGCGGCGGCGGCCACGGCGGCCGCGGACGTGTCGCCGTCGGGCCCCGGGAGCCAGCCCCCCTCCACGGCGCGCCGGGCGATGTTCGGACCGCTCGCCAGGCGCTCCACGCACCCTCGCGCGCCGCACGGGCAGGGGTCGCCGTCGAGGTCGACGCTGATGTGCCCGATGTGGCCCGCATTCCCGGTGGGGCCCGGGTGGAGCTTGCCGTCCAGGACGAGGCCGCCGCCGACACCGGTCGAGACGACCATGCACAGCGCGTTGTCGTGGCCGCGCGCCGCGCCCAGCCAGTGCTCGGCGGCGGTCATCGCCACGCCGTCGCCGACCAGGTGGACGGGCAGCCCGCCGGTCGCCTCTCGGACCCGCTCCACCAGCGGGAAGCCGCGCCAGCCGGGGACGTTGACGGGGCTGACCGTGCCCGCCGAGGCGTCCACCGGGCCCGCACTGCCGATGCCGACGGCGGTGACCGCACCCCACAGCTCATCGGACGTCAGCTCGCCGAGGACCTCCGCGACCGCCCGCATCACCGTGTCACCGGCCTCGCGCGCGGGGGTCGGCCGCTGGGCGCGCCGCAGGATGTGCCCCTGCCCGTCCACCAGGGCGCCGGCGATCTTGGTGCCGCCGATGTCGAGTGCGGCGACGAGGTCCATGTGCATCTGTGTCGGGTCTCCTGGTGTAAGGGCAGGCCGGAGAGTGCGAAGGTCAGTCTCCCTCGCATCTGACAACGTTGTCCAGGCCCTATGCTCGACGCCACACGCCCGGGGACGGCCGCCCGCCCCGGGGGCAGAAGTTCGTGGACGACAGGACAGGACAGCGCACCGTGGCCGACACCGCCGCCCGACGACCCGACAACCGCTACGGCAACCGGCCGACGATGAAGGACGTCGCCGCCCGCGCCGGAGTCGGCCTGAAGACGGTCTCGCGCGTGGTGAACGGCGAGCCGGGCGTCACGCCCGACACCGAGCGCCGCGTCCAGGAGGCCATCGAGGCCCTGGGTTTCCGCCGCAACGACAGTGCCCGCGTGCTGCGCAAGGGCCGCACCGCCAGCATCGGCCTCGTCCTGGAGGACCTCGCCGACCCGTTCTACGGCCCGCTGAGCCGAGCCGTGGAGGAGGTCGCCCGCGCCCACGGTGCGCTGCTGATCAACGGGTCGAGCGCCGAGGACCCGGACCGCGAACAGGAGTTGGTGCTCGCGCTGTGCGCCCGCCGGGTCGACGGCCTCGTCATCATCCCGGCCGGTGACGACCACCGCTATCTGGAGCCCGAGATCGCCGCCGGGGTGGCGACCGTCTTCGTGGACCGGCCCGCGGGCAGGATCGACGCCGACGTGGTGCTCTCCGACAGCTTCGGCGGAGCGCGGGACGGCGTCGCGCACCTCATCGCGCACGGCCACCGCCGCATCGGCTTCATCGGCGACCAACCGCGCATCCACACCGCCATAGAGCGGCTGCGGGGCTACCGCGCCGCGATGGAGGACGCGGGCATCCCGGTCGACGAGGCGTGGGTGTCGCTGGGCGTCACCGACCCGCGCCGGGTGCGCGCGGCGGCCGAGGAGATGCTGTCGGGGTCCGGGCCGGTGACGGCGGTCTTCGCCGGGAACAACCGCGTGACCGTCACGGTCGTACGCGTCCTCGCCGGCCTCGACCGGCCGGTGGCCCTGGTGGGCTTCGACGACATCGAGCTGGCCGATCTGCTGGACCCCGGCGTGACCGTGGTCGCCCAGGACGCGGCACAGCTCGGCAGGACGGCGGCGGAGCGGCTCTTCCGGCAGCTCGACGGCGCGTCCGTGGCTCCGGAGCGGGTCGAGCTGCCGACGCGGCTCATCACGCGTGGGTCGGGGGAACTGCCGCCCGCCGACTGAGCGGTCGCCGTCGGAAGTGAGCCTCGGCTCAGCGGCCGGTCCCGAGGTCCGGCAGAGTCATCTGCGGTGTGAGCGGCACCTGGCGTCCGTCGGTGAAGCCGCCGTTCGTGAGGTCCTTGGGGCCGGCGCCCTGTGCCGCTGGCCCGACGAGGCCTCCGAGCAGATTGGTGACGAGGTTGACGAGGGAGCCGAGGACGCCGCCGACCTGCTCCTGGCCGGGCGGTGTGGGGGCGGCCGTGAGAGGGCCGGGTGCCCCCGGGGCGCCGGCGTGGGTGCCGGTGAGGGGACGCTCGGGGAGAGAGGTGGCGGCCGCCGCCGGGGCGGTGGCGGCCAGGATGGCGGCGGCGGTCAGGCCGAGGGCGGTCAGAACGGTGGGCGCACGCATGCTTGCTCCTGGGTTCCTCGCTTCGCGGATACAGCGGTTCCTGACCGAGCTTCGTGTGCGGTCGGACCGGCCGCACCAGGAGTGCCTCCGAATGCGCGACGCCCGCCACGCCGTGTCCCTCGAACGCGTGCCGGATCAGGGCCAGAAGACCACCGCGAGAGCGACCAGCGTGCCGAGGGCGATGAGCCCCCCGACGGCGCCGGCGACGAGTGCGCCCTTCTCGGTGGCCGGCCGGGTCTCCCGCCAGCCCAGCTCCCGCGCCACGCCCCTGATCAGGCGGTGGCCGTCGGCGGAGGAGAAGGAGTGCCGCTCGGAGCCGTCCGGCGAGCGGCTCCACGTGCGGTACCGCGCCCGCCCGCTCTCCACGGTCCTGTGCGTGGTGCCGAACGCTCCTCGCTCGTGGGTGCGGACCACGTCCGTCAGGGTGAAGACCCGCTCGGCCGGGCGCAGCACGACCCGGTAGGTGTGCACGCGGCGCCCGCCCGGCAGCGGCACGTCCGCGATCAGGTCGAACCCCCGCTCCGTCCAGCGGTAGCGGTACGCCGTGCCGTCGGCCGCGGCCTCGACGCGGGCCCGCAGCTCCTCGGCGCCGTTCGGGCCGGGGGTGTCGGGGGTGTCGTTCATCGGGGCGTCGTCCGATCTCGGTGCTTCAGCAGGTGGGCAGGCCGGGCAGCGGCTTGTCGTTGTCGCCGCCCTTGATGTAGACGTCGCTGACGAAGACGCCGGTGTTGCCCTTGTCGTCGTCGGTCTTCGCCCACCAGACGTTCGTCCACTCGCCGTGCGTCTCGCGGCGGCCGAGGTTCTGCTGGCAGTAGAAGTAGTTCGTGCCCGCGTTCAGCACGCCCACCTCGGTGCCGGCGGCGGTGTAGGACTTCGCGGCCGTCCACACCGAGCAGTTGTACTTGCCGCCGCCGACGGGGTGGCAGACGGGGTCGTCGGCGGGGCCGCCACCGCCCCGCGGCTTGCTCGTGCCACTCGGCTTGGAGCTGGGGTCGGGGCGCGAGGCGGGCTCGTCCCGGTCCTCGGCCTTGTCGCCCGCCTCGCGCTTGTCGCGCCGCGCGCCGTCGGTGTCGTCCTCGGCGCTGTCCTTGGAGCGCTTCGCGTCCGGCTCGCGGGACGTGTCCTCGCCCTGCTCCTTCGGCCCGGTGCGCTTCGAGCCGCCGCCCAGGGAGCCGCGGCTGCCGTCGTCCCTGGTCGAGCCGGAGCCGGAGCCGGCGGGAATCGTCTCCTCGCGGTCCTGGCCGCCGCTGTCGTCCTTGCCGTTCAGGAAGGCGGCGGTCGCGCCGGTGGCCGCGAGGACCACGGCCACGGCGACGGCGGCGAGCAACGCCCGGCCCCGGCGCGGCCGTTGCGTGGAGCGCGTCTCGCCGAGGACGACGGGCGGCGGGGTCTGAGCGGCGGGCCGCGCCGCCGACGGCGGGGCCCCGAAGGACTCGGATGTCCGAGGGGCGGGCCGGTCCACCGAGGGCGGCGGTCCGAAGCCCGGCGGGGGTGTGCTCGGGATGCTGCGCTCCGTGGTGCCGCGCGGCCCGGGCCCGGCACCGAGCGCGGCCCCGGGGCCCGTGCCCGCGTCCGCCCGCGCGACCCCGTCGAGCAGTCGCAGCGCCGATTCGGCGTCGGGGCGCGCCTGCGGGTCCTTGTCCATGAGCCGGCGCAGTACGGGCGTCAGCGGGCCCGCGCGGTGCGGCTCGGGCAGCGGGTCGGTGACGATCGCGGTGAGCGTGGACCACGTCGACGTACGGCGGAAGGGCGAGGAGCCCTCGACCGCCGCGTACAGCGTGGCGCCGAGGGCCCAGACGTCGGAGGCGGGGCCGGGGTCGTGGCCCTGGGCGCGCTCGGGCGCCAAGTAGTCGAGCGAGCCGACCAGTTCGCCGCTGCGGGTGAGGCGGGTGGCCGAGCCGTCGCCGGGGTCGTCCATCGTGGCGATGCCGAAATCGGTGAGGACGACGCGGCCGCCGCTCTCCAGGAGGATGTTGCCGGGCTTCACGTCGCGGTGCAGGACGCCCACGCGGTGCGCGGCGGCAAGGGCGTCCATCACCTTGGCACCGATCCCCGCCGCCGTACGGGGGTCGAGGGCGCCGCGCTCGCGCAGCACGTCGTCGAGGGAGGGGCCGTCGATGAGCTCCATGACGATGAGCGGCCGCCCGTCGACCTCGGCGACGTCGTGCACGGCGACGACTCCGGGGTGGCGCACGCGGGCGGCGGCGCGGGCCTCGCGCTGCATCCGCAGACGCAGGTCGGCCAGCTCGGGGCCGCCCGCGTCGGTGTACGTGCGCAGTTCCTTCACCGCGACCTCGCGGTGCAGCACCTCGTCGACGGCGCGCCATACGACGCCCATGCCGCCGCGGCCGAGCTGCGCCACGACGCGGTAGCGTCCGGCGAGCAGCCTGCCCGCCTCGCCCGTCTGTTCCTGATCCCCCGAATGCACCGCTGCCCCGTCCGTGTGAACCACTTTCCGTGGCGTACAGACTAAGGGGCGGGGGTGACCTGCGTGCCGGGTGTCACGCGCCCGAAGCCGTGAGGTCGCCCCGGCGCGGGCCGGCGAAGCCCTGGAGGCGGGCCAGGGTCAGCCCGGTGAGCCGGGTCACCTCGCCGGCGTCGAGGGCGCCGCAGTCCAGGCCGCGCAGCAGATAGCCGGCGAGCGCCTTGGCGGTGGCGGGCTCGTCGGCCACACCGCCGCCCTCGTGGTGCCCGGCGTAGGCGGCCAGCCGCCTCGCGGCGACCTCGAAGCCCTCGCGGTAGAAGGCGAACACGGCGGCGTAGCGCGTCGGGATGTGGCCGGGGTGCATGTCCCAGCCCTGGTAGTAGGCGCGGGCCAGCGCGCGCCGGGTCAGGCCGTAGTGCAGCCGCCAGGCGTCGTGGACTTGCTCGGTGGTGCCGACGGGCAGGACGTTGGTGGAGCCGTCGGAGACCCGGACTCCGGTGCCGGCGGCGGCGACCTGCATGACGGCCTTGGCGTGGTCGGCGGCCGGGTGGTCGCTGGCCTGGTAGGCGGCGCTCACGTGGAGGCAGGCGCTGTAGTCGAAGGTGCCGTAGTGCAGGCCGGTGGCGCGGCCCTCGGCGGCCTGGATCATGCGGGCCACGGCGGCGGTGCCGTCGGTGGCGAGGATGGACTGGCTGGTCTCGATCTGGATCTCGAAGCCGATGCGGCCGCGCTCCAGGCCACGCGCCTTCTCGAACTCCTCCAGGAGGCGGACCATCGCGGTGACCTGCTCGGGGTAGGTCACCTTGGGCAGCGTCAGGACGAGTCCGTCCGGCAGCCCGCCGGCCTCCATGAGGCCCGACAGGAAGACGTCGAGGGTGCGGATGCCCCGGTCGCGCACCGCCTCCTCCATGCACTTCATGCGGATGCCCATGTACGGGGCGGCGGTGCCGTTCCGGTACGCCTCCGCGATGAGCCGCGCCGCGCGGGCGGCGTCCTGGTCCTCGTCGGCGCCCTTGTAGCCGTCCTCGAAGTCGACGCGGAGGTCTTCGACGGGCTCGCGCTCCAGCTTGGTCCGTACGCGCGTGTAGACGGCTTCGGCGAGGTCGTCGCCGAGGCCGAGGACGGCGGCGAAGGAGGCGGCGTCCGGGGCGTGCTCGTCGAGCATCGCCAGGGCCTTGTCGCCCCAGGTGCGGATGGTGTCGGCGCCGAACTGCTCACCGGGGACGTACACGGTGTGGACGGGCTGGCGCGTGCCGGGGTCTCCGGGGTAGCGGCGCGCCAGCTCCGCGTCCACGGGGGCGAGGGAAGCGCTGATGCCCTCGCTGACCGCGCCGGCGAGGCTCGTCGCCACCTTCTCTTGCTGACCCATTCCCGCTTCCTCCACACGCTCGGTGCCGCGCCCGGCAATTCCGCTGCACGGAATCAACAATCCGTATGGCGAAGCTATCCGTGACCTTCGCGCCGGTCAACACCCTCCCGTGTCCTGCATCCGTAGCCGACCGCGCGGGATCACGCGTGTCCCGGACCCTGTCGGCGGCCGATGCCGACAGTCTGTGGCCCACATCCTCCCCCGCTTCCGGCGTCGGCCGCGCGGACCCAATCCAAGGAGCTTGTGTGCCGATCGACTCCTCCTTCACGCGCCGCTCGGGCCTGCGGGCCGCGCTCGCCGCGACCGTGGCGCTCCCCGTGCTCGGCACCGCGCTGTCCCCCGGGCAGGCCCATGCCGCCGAGGCGCCGGACGCCCGCCTGGAGGTCATGTCGTACAACGTCCGCTTCGCGAGCAACAAACCGCCGCACACCTGGCCCGAACGCCGCCCGGCGGCACGGGAGATGCTGCTGCGCGCCAGGCCGCACGTCATCGGCACCCAGGAAGGCCTCTATTACCAGCTCCAAGACATCGAGACCGATCTCGGCGCCGATTACGACTGGGTCGGCACCGGGGTCGGGGGCGGCAGCCGCGATGAGTTCATGGCCGTCTTTTATGACAACCGCCGCTTGTTCCCGCTCGAATACGAACACTTCTGGCTCTCGGACACGCCGTACACCATCGCCTCGAACACCTGGGGTGCCAACTCGCCCCGCATGGCCACCTGGGTGCGCTTCCTGGACCTGGTCACCAACACCCAGCTGTACGTCCTCAACACGCACCTCGACCACGTCAGTCAGAGCGCGCGCGAGCGTTCGGCGACCCTCATGGCCGAGCGCATCGCCCTGATGAAGACGAGCACGCCGCTCATCGTGACGGGCGACTTCAACGCGACGGCGCACGACAGCGCCGTGTACACCACGATGCTGGGCGCCGGCCTCGTCGACACCTGGGACGCCGCGAAGGAACGCGGCCCGGCGTACGGCACGTTCGGCGGCTACAAGCCGCCCGTGGTCGGGGGCGGGCGCATCGACTGGATCCTGACCAGGCCGACGGCGCAGGTGCACTCGGCGTCGGTGAACACGTTCTCGCTCGGCGGGCAGTACCCGAGCGACCACCTGCCGGTGCAGGCGACGCTGACGCTGTGACGCGCGAAGGCCCCCACCCCGCGGGCGCGGGGTGGGGGCCTTCGTGGGGCGAGGGGATCAGCCCTTGCGGGACTTGACCTCTTCGGTGAGGGCCGGGACGACCTCGAAGAGGTCGCCGACCACGCCGTAGTCGACCAGGTCGAAGATCGGGGCCTCGGCGTCCTTGTTGACGGCCACGATGGTCTTCGAGGTCTGCATGCCCGCGCGGTGCTGGATCGCGCCGGAGATGCCGGAGGCGATGTACAGCTGCGGGGAGACCGACTTGCCGGTCTGGCCCACCTGGTTGGAGTGCGGGTACCAGCCGGCGTCGACGGCGGCGCGGGAGGCGCCGACGGCGGCACCGAGCGAGTCGGCGAGCGCCTCGATGATCGAGAAGTTCTCGGCGCCGTTGACCCCGCGGCCACCGGAGACCACGATCGCGGCCTCGGTCAGCTCGGGGCGGCCCGTCGACTCGCGCGGGGTGCGCGAGACGACCTTGGTGCCGGTGGCCTTCTCGGAGAAGGAGACCGTCAGGGCCTCGACGGCGCCGGCGGCCGGGGCGGCCTCCACGGCGGCCGAGTTCGGCTTGACCGTGATGACCGGGGTGCCCCGGGTGATGCGGGACTTGGTGGTGTACGAGGCGGCGAACGCGGACTGCGTGGCCACCGGGCCCTCGTCGCCGGCCTCCAGGTCGACGGCGTCCGTGATGATGCCGGACTCGATGCGGACCGCGAGGCGGGCCGCGATCTCCTTGGCCTCGGCGGAGGAGGGCAGCAGCACGGCGGCCGGGGAGACGGCGTCGTACGCGGCCTGGAGCGCGTCCACCTTCGGTACGACGAGGTAGTCGGCGAGCTCGGGGGCGTCGGCGGTGAGCACCTTGACCGCGCCGTGCTCGGCGAGCGTGGCGGCGGTGGCGTCGGCGCCGTTGCCGAGGGCGACGGCGACGGGCTCGCCGATGCGACGGGCCAGGGTCAGCAGCTCCAGGGTGGGCTTGCGGACGGCGCCGTCGACGTGGTCGACGTAGACGAGAACTTCAGCCATGGGACTTCAATCTCCTGCGATTGCGAAGAAGTTGGGGCGGTTGGGGGGTGACTGAAGCTCAGATGAACTTCTGGCCCGCGAGGAACTCGGCGAGCTGCTTGCCGCCCTCGCCCTCGTCCTTGACGATCGTGCCGGCCGTGCGGGCCGGGCGCTCGGCGGCCGAGTCGACCTTGGTCCAGGCGCCTTCCAGGCCGACCTCTTCGGCGTCGATGCCCAGGTCGTCCAGGTCGAGCGACTCCACCGGCTTCTTCTTGGCGGCCATGATGCCCTTGAAGGACGGGTAGCGGGCCTCGCCCGACTGGTCCGTCACGGACACGACGGCCGGCAGGGAGGCCTCCAGCTGCTCGGAGGCGCTGTCGCCGTCCCGGCGGCCCTTGACGACGCCGTCCGCGACGGAGACCTCGGAGAGCAGGGTGACCTGCGGGACACCCAGACGCTCGGCGAGGATCGCCGGCAGCACGCCCATGGTGCCGTCGGTCGAGGCCATACCGGCGATGACCAGGTCGTAGCCGGTCTTCTCGATGGCCTTGGCGAGCACCAGGGAGGTGCCCATGACGTCGCTGCCGTGCAGGTCGTCGTCCTCGACGTGGACGGCCTTGTGGGCGCCCATGGACAGCGCCTTGCGCAGCGCGTCCTTGGCGTCCTCGGGGCCGACGGTCAGCACGGTGATCTCCGCGTCGTCCGCCTCGTCGGCGATCTGCAGCGCCTGCTCGACCGCGTACTCGTCGAGCTCCGACAGCAGGCCGTCGACGTCGTCGCGGTCGACGGTCAGGTCATCGGCGAAGTGCCGGTCGCCGGTGGCGTCGGGCACGTACTTCACACAGACAACGATCCTCAAGCTCACGCCGGCTCTCCTACTGCATCGTCTTTACGGGCTGCTGCCTCGACTCATGGCCACTGCCTCTTGCAGGCAGCATAGGCGCCTGAAGCGGCGGATCCCGGTCGGGGCGGCCCGCGCTCCGACCGAAATATTACTCATGAGTACACCCAGTTCATTCCCGCTGAGCAAGCGCTTTGAACTGTGACCTTCCCAACGCTCCGTAATCAGGCCGCCTGCCCCCGAACGGGAACTCTCAGTCGCGCAGAGCGTTGAAGCGCCCCTGGTGGTACAGCAGGGGCCGGCCCTCGCCCGCGCCGTCGCCGGTGACGACTTCCGCGAGCACCACACGGTGGTCGCCGGCGGGGACGCGGGCCACGATCCGGCAGACCAGCCAGGCGAGCGCACCGTCGAGCACGGGCACGCCCTCGGGCCCCTCGTGCCAGCTGGTGGGCGCCCCGAAGCGGTCGGCGCCGCTGCGGGCGAAGGTGGCGGCCAGTTCCTGTTGATGCTCGCCGAGTATGTGCACGCCCACATGCGCGGCCTCGGCGACCGCCGGCCAGCTGGAGGCGCCGGTGCCGATGCCGAAGGAGACCATCGGGGGCTCGGCGGACACCGAGGTGAGCGAGGTGGCGGTGAAGCCGACGGGGGCGGGGCCGTGGGCCGCGGTGATCACGGCGACCCCCGCCGCGTGCCGCCGGAAGACCGAGCGCAGCAGATCGGGGGAGGCGAGCCGGGGCGCGCCGAGGGCTGACGATGCCGTCACGGGGTTGTCCTTCTGCCGGAGGTACGAGCGAAGACGTCGGTGCTCAGCAGTGCGGACAGCGCGCACCGGCGGGGCGGGCGCGGTCCACACGGACGCGCTCGTACGGCTCGCACGGCTCGTTCAGAAGAAGGTCCCGAGGCATGGGGGAAGCCTCGCCACTGACACCGCGTGCCGTCAAGTCCGTCACCGGGTGCCGCCGGGCCGGTCACAGGGCCTGCCCCAGTGCGGCGATCACGTCGGCCTTGCGGGGCTGACCGGCGGCGCGCCGCACCGGGTCACCGTGCGCGTCGAGGACGAGCACGGTCGGCGTCCGCTCGACCCGCAGCCGGCGCACGAGGTCGAGGTGGTCCTCGGCGTCGATCTCCACGTGGGTGACCCCGGGGACCATCGCGGCGACGTCCGCGAGCACTCTGCGGGTCGCCCGGCAGGGCCGGCAGAAGGCGCTGGAGAACTGCACGAGCGTGGCCCGCTCCCCCAGCTCGTGTCCGAGCTCCGCCGCGCCGAGCCGCTGTCCCGCGTCATCCCCTGGCACGTGCGCCTCCCGCTTCTGTGCATGTCATCCGATCGCTCCCCCGTTCAGCGTCCCGATACCCGCAAAAGATTCCGACGTGATGAGAATCTCCCGGATTGACGGCACCAAGGCTGGTCACTCGTCCGTTCTTGGGGCACGATCTGCGCAATGCCGTAAAACCTACGGCTGCGTAACCTCCCGCCGGAAGCCCCCTCCGCAGGCAGAAACGAAGGGCCCTCTCCACCCATGGCAGAGCTTGTCTACCGCCCCGTGATCGGTGCAGCGAAAACGCTGTTCAAGGCGTGGGACCTGAAGATCGACTGCAAGGGGTCGGAGAACATCCCACGCTCCGGCGGCGCGGTCCTCGTCAGCAATCACATCAGTTATCTCGACTTCATCTTCGACGGCCTCGCCGCCCTGCCGCAGAAGCGGCTGGTGCGCTTCATGGCCAAGGAGTCGGTCTTCCGGCACAAGATCTCCGGGCCGCTCATGCGCGGCATGAAGCACAT
Source organism: Streptomyces sp. NPDC031466 (assembly GCF_055581265.1). Taxonomy (NCBI): domain Bacteria; kingdom Bacillati; phylum Actinomycetota; class Actinomycetes; order Kitasatosporales; family Streptomycetaceae; genus Streptomyces; species Streptomyces sp. NPDC031466. The sequence goes on along the minus strand of NZ_JBVIJT010000012.1, from coordinate 186,496 downwards.
TCCGGTGGACCGCACGCAGGGTGAGGCCGCCTACGCGCACGCGCTGGACTCGCTGCGCTCCGGGGAGATCATCGGCGTCTTCCCCGAGGCGACGATCTCCCAGTCCTTCACCCTCAAGACGTTCAAGTCGGGAGCCGCGCGGCTGGCCCAGGAGGCCGGGGTGCCGCTCATCCCGATGGCCCTGTGGGGCACGCAGCGGCTGTGGACCAAGGGGCACCCGCGCAACTTCCGGCGCAGCCACCTGCCGATCACGATCCGTGTGGGCGAGCCGGTCGAGGCACCCAAGGACCAGTACGCGGGTGCGATCACGCGGCGGCTGCGCGAGCGCTGCCAGGAACTCCTGGAAGCGGCGCAGCGCGCCTACCCCGTGCGCCCCAAGGGGCCGGACGACACCTGGTGGATGCCGGCCCACCTCGGCGGTACGGCGCCGACCCCCGCCGAGGTGAAGGCCTCCGAGGCCGGCTGACCCGGCGCCCGGCCGGCCGCGGCGCGCGAACTCAGCGCGGCGCGTGGACGGTGATCCGCGCGCCGGGGCTGAACTTCTCCAGGAGTTCGGCCAGCTCGGCGCCCCCGCGCTCCAGGCCGGCGTGCGGGCCCATGCCCTCCAGCAGGAAGATCGCGTTCACCGACTCCTCGGTGAGCCGGGTGCGCGGTCCCTGCCGCCAGTTCCAGCGGCGGCAGGTGACGCCCTCGTCGTCGCACCACACGACCTCGCCCTTCTCGGGGTGCTCGATGACGCGCTCCCCCGCCGCGGCGGTCACGAAGTCCTCGGTGCCGTCGGCCCGCACCAGGCGCATCCCGCCCTCGATCCGGTCCCGGTCCTCGCCGCCGACCGGGATCAGATGGGCCACGCTGATCGCGTTGTAGAGGTCGACGAGGACGTTGATCCGGGGCAGGCCGCCGTCGGCGAGCGCCCGCTTGGCGAGCGCCTCGGCGGAGTTGCGGGTGCGCGAGGGCTTCGCGCCGAAGGCGGTGTAGGCCGCGCGCCAGGCCGCCATGTGCGGGTCCTCGTGCGGGGCGCGGCCGTCGAGTCGTAGGGCCAGTCGCCGTGCGGCCTCCTCCAGGAGATCCGAACCGGCGTCGGTGCTGGGCCCGTTGGTCAGGCCGTACGCCTCGACGGCGACGTGGGTGAAGCCGGGCGCGAGCGTGCGCACCTCGTCGGAGACGGTGAGGGTCAGGGGCGCGTCGGTCATGGGCTGCCTTGCTGCGTCGGGGCTCGTCAGAGCGCGTCGGGAAGGTTCTCCCACAGGTGGCGTCGGTCCGGGGCGCTCTTCAGGGCGCTCAGAACCGCCGGGTGCGGTGCAGCATAGAGTACCGGATAGTCCATCTCATTGGACTTCACGTCGGGCGGGAAGGCCAGACACTCGCCGCTCAGCGAGAACCGGGCGTCGACGCCCGGCTTGTTGCCGCGGCAGTCCTGCCGGTGCCAGGCCCCGCGGAAGCGGACGGCGACGAGTCCGTGAACGCAGTATCCGGTTCCGGCGTCATGCGTCAGCCGCTGATAGCAGAGCGCGGTCGGGATGTCCTCGGCACGCAGCAGCGCGGCCAGCGCGTGCGCCTTGGCGTGACAGATGCCGGTGCCCTGCGCCAAGACGTCCGAGGCGCGCCAGGTGACCCGCGGGTCGCCACTGTCGGCGGAGTGCGGGATGACGTCCCGGACGTACTCGAAGGCGGCCTGGGCGTATACGTATGAATCCGACGCCTCGTCGGCGAGCCGTGCGGCCCTCTCCCGTACGAGGGGATGGTGGTGGTCGATGACGTCGTCCGCCGTCAGATACGCGGACAGGTCGGGAGTCTCCTGGATCAGCTGCATGCCACGGGAGCATAGAAATGCGACCGGCCGCAGGTCAATGACTTTACGGTCGATCGCATATCTATGCAGCAATGAGTGGTGGGTCAGGTCAGCGCGACATCTCTTCCTTCAGCGCCGCCAGGAACCCCTCGACGTCCTCCTCGCGGGTGTCGAAGGCACACATCCAGCGCACCACGCCCGCCGCCTCGTCCCAGAAGTAGAAGCGGTAGCGCTTCTGGAGGCGCTCGCTGACGTCGTGCGGCAGGCGCGCGAAGACGGCGTTGGCCTGCACCGGGTAGAGGATCTCCACGCCGGGCACGGAGCGGACCCCCTCGGCCAGGCGCCGGGCCATCTCGTTGGCGTGCCGGGCGTTGCGCAGCCACAGGTCCTTGGCGAGCAGGGCCTCCAGCTGCACGGACACGAAGCGCATCTTGGAGGCGAGCTGCATCGACATCTTGCGCAGGTGCTTCATGTGGCGCACGGCGTCCTGGTTGATGACCACGACGGCCTCGCCGAACAGCGCGCCGTTCTTGGTGCCACCGAGCGAGAGGATGTCGACGCCGACCGCGTTGGTGAAGGTGCGCATGGGCACGTCGAGCGCGGCGGCCGCGTTGGATATCCGCGAGCCGTCGAGGTGCACCTTCATGCCGAGCTGGTGCGCGTGCTCACAGATCGCGCGGATCTCCTCGGGCGTGTACAGCGTGCCCAGTTCGGTGTTCTGCGCCAGGGAGACGGCCTGCGGCATCGCGCGGTGCTCGTCCTCCCAGCCGAACGCCTGCTTGTCGATCAGCTCCGGCGTCAGCTTGCCGTCGGGCGTGGGCACCGTGAGCAGCTTGATGCCGGCCATGCGCTCGGGGGCGCCGCCCTCGTCGACGTTGATGTGCGCGGACTCGGCGCAGATCACCGAGCCCCAGCGGTCGGTGAGCGCCTGGAGCGCGACGACGTTGGCACCCGTGCCGTTGAACACCGGGAACGCCTCGGCGCTCGGGCCGAAGTGGCCCCGGATCACCCGCTGGAGGTTCTCCGTGTAGTCGTCCTCGCCGTAGGCGATCTGGTGGCCGCCGTTGGCGAGGGCCAGGGCGGCCATGACCTCGGGGTGCGCGCCCGCGTAATTGTCGCTCGCGAAGCCTCGCAGGTCCGGGTCGTGGTGCCGCCGGGCGTCGGTCTTCGGAGGATTCACGGCGTGCTTGGCGGCGGCGGTCACGGCTTCTCGGTCAGCCACAGGCGGGTTCCGTTCACTTCCCCGGCGGGCCGCTCCCAGACGCCGGCGATGGCCTCGGCCAGCTCCTTGACGTCCGTGAAGCCCGCGAACTTCGCGCTCGGCCGCTCCGCGCGCATCGCGTCGTGCACCAGCGCCTTGACCACCAGGATCGCAGCCGCCGCGCGCGGACCGTCCTCGCCCCCCGCCTTGCGGAAGGCGTCGGCGAGGGCGAGCGTCCAGGCCTCGGCCGCCGCCTTGGAGGCCGCGTACGCCGCGTTGCCCGCCGTCGGCTTGGTGGCGCCGGCCGCGCTGATCAGCAGGTAGCGGCCGCGGTCGCTGCGCCGCAGCCCGTCCTCGAAGGCGAGGGAGGTGTGCTGCACGGTGCGGATCAGCAGCTTCTCGAGGAAGTCCCAGTCGGCGAGGTCCGTCTCGGCGAAGGTCTTGCTGCCGCGCCAGCCGCCCACGAGGTGGACGAGGCCGTCGATCCGACCGAACTCCTTCTCCGTGCGCGTCGCCCACTCGCGGGCGGCGTCCAGATCGAGCAGGTCGACGGTGTCGCCGATGACGGTGGCCCCGCCGTGCGCGTACCGGGCGGCGTCCACGGCCTCGTGCAGGCTCAGCGGATCGGCGTCCGACGCCACGACCGTGGCGCCCGCCTCGGCCAGCCTCAGCAGGGTGGCGCGCCCCGCGGCGCCGCCGGCCCCGGCCACCGCGACCACGGCTCCATCGAGTGCGGACATGGTCCTCGCCTCCTCCTGGCGGCCGCTCACGCGGCGACCTTCTCGGCGCCCGAGGCGGTGATCCCCTTGGTGGAGGCGATCACGTGCTTCAGCTTCTTGGAGAGCGCCTCATAGAACATGCTGAGCGGAAATTCGTCGGGAAGCACCTCGTCGACCAGTTTGCGCGGCGGCAGCGAGGTGTCGAGGGCCTCGGGACCCTTGGCCCAGCGCGATCCCGGGTGCGGGGCGAGGTAGGTGGAGACCAGCTCGTAGGCGGCGAACCAGTGGACCAGCTTCGGGCGGTCGATGCCCGCGCGGTAGAGGTCCTCGATCTCGGCGCACAGCTGGTTGGTGACCTGCGGCGCGCGCTCCCAGTCGATGGTGAGCTTGTTGTCCGTCCAGCGGATCACGTCGTGCTTGTGGAGGTAGGCGAAGAGGAGCTGGCCGCCGAGCCCGTCGTAGTTGCGCACGCGCTCGCCGGTGACCGGGAAGCGGAACATGCGGTCGAAGAGCACCGCGTACTGCACGTCGCGGCCCTGCGGGAAGCCGTCGGCCTCCAGCTTCACGGCCTCCTTGAAGGCGGTGAGGTCACAGCGCAGCTCTTCGAGGCCGTACATCCAGAACGGCTGGCGCTGCTTGATCATGAACGGGTCGAAGGGCAGGTCGCCGTGGCTGTGCGTGCGGTCGTGGACCATGTCCCACAGCACGAACGCCTGCTGGCAGCGGTCCTGGTCGCCGACCATGTCGCGGATGTCCGCGGGCAGTTCGAGCCCGAGGATGTCGACGGCGGCGTCGGTGACGCGGCGGAAGCGGGCTGCCTCGCGGTCACAGAAGATGCCGCCCCAGGAGAAGCGCTCCGGGGCCTCGCGCACGGCGATCGTCTCGGGGAAGAGCACGGCCGAGTTGGTGTCGTAGCCGGCGGTGAAGTCCTCGAAGGTGATGCCGCAGAACAGCGGGTTGTCGTAGCGCGTGCGCTCCAGCTCGGCCAGCCACTGGGGCCAGACCATGCGCAGCACGACCGCCTCCAGATTGCGGTCGGGGTTGCCGTTCTGCGTGTACATCGGGAAGACCACCAGGTGCTGGAGGCCGTCCCGGCGGTTCGCCGCGGGCTGGAAGGCGAGCAGCGAGTCGAGGAAGTCCGGCACCTGGAAGCCGCTCTCGACCCAGCGGCGCAGGTCCGCCACGAGCGCGCGGTGGTAGGCGACGTCGTGCGGCAGGAGGGGGCTGAGCTGCTCGACGGCGGAGATCACCCGGTCCACCGTGAGTTCCGCGACGGCCTTGACCGGGGCGCCCTCCGCCGCGAAGTCGATGGAGCCGTCCTTCGACTGCCAGGGCCTGATCTCTTCCACGGCGTCCTTGAGCACCGGCCACGCCGGGTGGTCCACCACTCGCCCTTCAGCGGAAGGAACCGCACCCTCCGTACCCGCCTGCACAAGAATTTCCGTCATGTCCCACCTTCCACGGGAGAACCTCGCGTATGGACACCGTATGCGTGCATGGTTCTCCGCGACAAGGGGGGCCTCGGGAAATTATCCTGTGCGACCCCCGCCCTCACCGCTGTTTTTCCCGCCCTTCACGGTGGAGGCGCTCGCTTCTGCCGCCTAGCAAGGGAGTTGGGCGCCAGACCCAAGGGGCCGGCATCCGCCGCGGGCGGCGGCCGGGGTCAGTCGCGGGGCAGGTCCGCCCGGATGGTCTTGCCCTGGGGACCCGTGCTGACGTCGACCGTCACGGCCAGGGTCTTGACCATGGGCCAGCCGAAACCGCCGGTCCCTCCCGCCAGGTCGGGCGTCCGCTCGCGCGGCGGCCGGGGGTCGGCGTCGGTGACGGCGACGGTGATCACGTCCGGGCGTGCCACCAGGCGCAGCGAGCAGGCGTCACCGCTCGCGTACCGAACCGAGTTGGTGACGAGTTCGGAGACAGTGAGCTCCACACTGCCCCAGGCTTGTTCCCCCATCGTCGGACGGAGTCCGGCCATGAAGGCGCGCGCGAAGTCCCGTGCCTGGGCCACGGCTTCCGGCCGCTTTTCGAACACCGCCCGATCCAAGGGTTTACTCGTGTGCCGCGAATGGTCCGTCCTCATACGCCCCTCCTCGATCAGGGGTGGACTGTACGAATGGGTCTCTTGCCCGCGAAGCCGACTTCTTAACGCCCCCTCCCCTCCCGACAGGGCCCGCACGCCGGCCGCCGAACTCCGCCCCGGACCCACGAAGATCGATCCGTGTGGTCGGGATCACGTCACCTCTCCACGATGTGGGTGACATGAAGCGGCAAGAGGCGGGTAGTCGCTCGTCCACCAGCCACAGGGGACAAGGGGGCTGGTGGAGAGGGAGGAAGACATGACGATGGCTACAGCGACCCAGACGGACACCGGCCTGAGAGAGCTGCCGGAAGTGGTGGATCCGCAGGCGGTCACGCCGAAGGACTCCCGCGCCTTGTCCCAGCTGTTCTTCGATCAGCTCGCGGTGCTCGAGGAGGGCACGGCCCCCTACCAGTACGTGCGCAACACCCTGATCGAGCTGAACATGTCGCTGGTCCGGTACGCGGCCGGGCGGTTCCGCAATCGCGGTGACGACATGGAGGACATCGTCCAGGTCGGCATGATCGGTCTGATCAAGGCCATCGACCGGTTCGAGCTCTCCCGTGAAGTGCAGTTCGCCACTTTCGCGGTCCCCTACATCGTCGGGGAGATCAAGCGGTTCTTCCGTGACACGTCCTGGGCGGTGCATGTCCCCCGCCGCCTCCAGGAGGCCCGGGTGGAGCTCGCCAAGGCCACCGAGGAGCTGAGCAGCCGACTGGGCCGCGCCCCGACGGTGGACGAGCTCGCCGCGCTGATGAACCTGTCCCCGGACGAGGTCATCGAGGCCCGGCTCGCCTCCAACGGATACAACTCCGCCTCCCTCGACGCCGTCCTGCACGGCGACGCGAACGACGAGACCCCGCTGGCCGACTTCATCGGCGAGGTGGACCCCGCCCTGGAGCTCGTGGAGGACTTCCACGCGCTCGCCCCGCTCGTCGCCGACCTCCCCGAGCGCGACCGGCAGATCCTGCACCTTCGCTTCGTGGAGGAGCTGACGCAGTCACAGATCGGCGAGCGCCTCGGCGTCTCCCAGATGCAGGTGTCCCGTCTCCTGTCGCGCACCCTGGCGACCCTGCGCAAGGGAATGCTCCCGGCCGCCGGCTGAGGCCGGACCGCGGAGATCAGCTCCGGCCGTGCCAGTCCAGGCAGACGATCATGGCGTCGTCCTCGGCGACACCGGACCCCCGATGGCCCGCCAGCTCGTGGAGCATGGCGCGCGGCACCTGCGAGGGAGGCAGCAGCCGCGTATTGGTCATGGCGCGGGTGAGCGCTCGTTCGCTGTAGCGCTCACCCGCCGGGGAGGCCACGTTGTAGACGCCGTCGCTGACGAACAGCAGCCGGTCCCCGGGCTCCACGCGAAAGCGCTGGGACGCGTACAGGGTGTCCTCGAACATGCCGAGCGGAAGCTGGGCGTCCAGCTCGATGGGCTCGGCCTTGCCGTGTCGCATCCGCCACATCTTGGGCGACCCCGCGTCGATGATCTCCGCCTCCCCCGTCCCCAGGTCGAAGCAGAGCAGCAGCATGGAGAGATGGACGTCGCCGCGGTAGTGCCCGTAGAGCGCCTGGTCGGCCAGGCACGCCTGGTCGGGCAGCGAAAGGCCGGCCCGGCGGGCGTTGCGCAGCGCGTTGATCGCGAGGTTGGTCAGCAGCGCGGCCTCGATGCCCTCGCCCATGCCGTTGGTGACCGTGAGCGTGAGGTGCTGCGCCGAGGCGGACCAGTCGAAGTTGTCGCCGTAGATCGCGTACGCCGGTTCGAGCTGGGCGCCGATCTCGTATTCGGGGCGCGAGCAGGAGCGGCCGGGCAGCAGCTGCCACTGCATCTCGGCGGCGAGGGTGAGCCGGTCGGCGCGCCGGGCCTGGAGGTAGAGGTCGGTGTCCCGCTCCGCGACGACGATCTCGTGGCCGAGGACTTCCGCGACGTCCTCCAGCTCGGTGGCGGTGGAACTGTCGCATGCCTCGGCCGGCAGCCGGACGGTGAGGATGCCGATGCGGTCGCCGCGCACGCTGACGGGCAGATGCACGCTCACCTGGCCCGTCGCCTCGTCCGTCTCCCGGTGGGGTTCCTGAGCGCCGAAGGCCCGGCCGGGGGCGCTGGTGTGGACAGAGATGGGGTCGGCGGTGTAAGGAAGCGCGTCGACGGGCTGGAGTATGGTCATCGCATAGTCCGCCACCAAGAGGTCGACGGAGACCGCGTCGTAATGGGCGGTGAGTGTGCTCCGCACCGCTTCGAGGAGAGCATGCGGCGCGGCACCGCGCAGCGCACGCTCCACCACCCTGAATCTGTCCACCTACGGGTAACCACCTATCCGGAATTGACGCAACGAGAAGGAGCGAGTGGCCCCGCATGTCTCAGCGACTGACAAGGCCATTGCGAAGTGTCACAGTTGAGGGCATGAATCCCGCCCCGTCCGGCAACGGCGATCAAGACGCTGCCACGCATGCGGTCCGGGACGTCATCGAACTGCTCGAGGTCCTGTGGAACAGGGGCCGTGACATCACGACGACGGCGCCGGTGTCCTCGTCGCAGCTACGGGTGCTGTACGTCCTCGACGGCGCCCAAGGGATCAACCTCCGCACTCTCGGTGAAGTGCTCGGGTCCGCACCCTCGTCGGTGAGCCGGATGTGTGACCGCCTTCACGCGTTGGGGTTCATCGAGCGCTCTCTCAGTTCGGCCAGCCGACGCGAGCTGGAGCTTCGCCTGTCCGGCCAGGGAGAAAGCTACCTCAAAGAATTGCGGGCACGTCGTGAAAGTGCCCTGCTGGAGGTCATTTCCGGCATGACCCGGACAGACCGGGCGGCACTCGAGCAAGGCCTGCGGGGGTTCCGTACGGCCGTGGCGGAGACCGCGCCGCCGAACCGGCCCTCCGCCGGTGACACGGTGGAGACCGCCTGAGCGCCGTCCCGTCCGTCCGTCGGCCCGCCCCACCGCCCACCCTGCCACCGCGCCCTGTCGCGCGCCGGCCGGCGGGAACCGCGCCCCGCACGCTTCAGCCTTGTTGTCCTTGTGGAGAAAGTGAGTTGACGTCAGCTCACCGGGGGCAGGACTTTCGGTGATCGGTCGCCTCGACTAACGTTTGCCATGCGACAACAATTGCTAAGGTGGATGTAATGAACGCCAGTGAATCCGAGGCCCGGCTCAGCATCAGTGCCACGCTGCGCGAGCGGGGAGAGAAGGTGGCCGACCGGTGGGTGCAGCTCCAACTGGAACGATCGGTTCTGGGAGCGGGCATCACCGAGGCCGAGCTTCGTGAGGAAGCCGACACCTTCATCGACGCCCTGCGGGCGGGGCTGGACAGCGGGCTGCCCGTCGAGGACGTGGCCACCACGCACCCGGAGCTGCGCCAGGCGATCACCGACCTGTCCCTGCGTCGGGCACGGGGCGGCGCCACCCCGACCGTGACCTCGCTGGCCGTGCTGGCCCTCAAGGAGGCGCTGCTCGAAGGAGTACAGGAGCAGGCACACGACACCAAGGCCCTGTATCAGGCCGCCGTGTTCGTCAACCGCCTCCTCGACATCGCGGGCGCCCTGTCCTTCGCCACGTACGTGGAGGGCCGCGAGGAGATCATCCGCCGCCAGAGCCGCCAGCTCCTGGAGGTCTCCACCCCGGTGGTCCGGCTGTGGGACAAGGTCCTGGCCGTCCCGTTGATCGGCTCGCTCGACACGACCCGCACCCAGGTGGTGATGGAGAACCTCCTCCAGGCCATCGAGCGCGACGAGGCGCAGGTCGCGATCATCGACATCACGGGGGTGCCCACCGTGGACACGGCCGTGGCGCACCACCTCATGCAGACCGTCAACGCCGTACGCCTGATGGGCACCGACTGTGTGATCAGCGGTATCCGGCCGCCGATCGCCCAGATCATCGCCCAACTGGGCATCGACCTGTCCGCCATCCTGACCCGGGCCACCCTCGCCGACGCCCTGGCCGCGGCGATCTCCCTCACCGACCGGCCGTTCCGTTCGGCGGACCCCGCGAGCCTGCGATGAGCGGCGGCCCGCGCGGCGGAGTGCCGATCCTGCGTCTGGGCGACGTCCTCGTCACCGGACTGCTCAACGAACTCGACGACAAGAGCGCCATCGCCTTCACCGAGGAGCTGACCGAACGCATCGTCGGCGACCGCGCCCGCGGCGTGCTCATAGACATCTCGCGCCTTGAGCTGATCGACTCCTTCGTGGCCCGCACCCTGATGGAACTCACCACCACGGCGCGCCTGTTGGGCGCGCGGGTCATCGTGGCGGGCATGCGTCCCGCCGTGGCCATCACCCTGGTCGAGCTGGGTCTGCGCCTGTCGGGCGTGGAGACCACGCTCAACGCCGAGCAGGGGCTGCGCGCGCTGGGCTGGGAGAAGGCGCCGGTGCCCGCCGCCGAAGGAGGGACCAGTTGACCCTCTACGACGACCTCGAAGAGATCCGGGCCGTCCCCTCCCCCTCGGCCAAGGACACCGACAGCACCCGTGTGACGCATGAGATCCGCGTCGAGGAGGATCTGCTCTCGGCCCGGCACGCGGTGCGCGACGCCACGGTGCGAGCGGGCTTCGGCCTGGTGGACCAGACCCGGATCATCACCGCGGCCAGCGAGCTGGCCCGCAACGCCTACGTCCACGGCGGCGGCGGCACGCTGGTCATCGAGTGCGTGCAACAAGCCGGTCGGCGGGGGCTGCGGCTCACGGTGAGCGACGACGGGCCGGGCATCGCCGACCTCGAAGCGGCGTTCACCGACGGCTACACCACCGGCGCGGGCCTTGGGCACGGGCTCGGTGGGGCGCGCCGCCTCATGGACGAGTTCGACGTGTCCAGCGCGCCCGGCCAGGGTACGACCGTCACCGCCGTCCGCTGGAACGGACCGCGGTGAACGCCATGGACGGAGCGGACCCAACGCACTCCACGGACTCCACGGGCTCGACGGGCTCCCTGGAGTCCGTGGACGTCCTGGAGGCGCCCACCACGCTGCACATCCCCATCGACCACCACAGCGCCGTGCAGACCGCGGCCGGCCGGGCCCGCGCGCTCGCCCATGCCTGCCGCATGCCGGGAGCGCTGCCGGACCAGGCGGCCGTGCTCGCCAGTGAGCTGGCCAGCAACATCAGCAAGCACGCCCGCAACGGCGCGCTGTTCCTCCAGCCCTCGCCGCTGGGCCGGCGCTCCCCGCTGGACACCGCGCTGGACGTGGTGGCGGTGGACCACGGCCCGGGCATCCCGGACATCGGCCTGAGCCTCACCGACGGCTTCAGCACCACCAGGACCATGGGCGCGGGGCTGGGGGCGGTACGCCGTATCGCCACCGACTTCACCCTGCGCTCGACGCCGGGCCTCGGCACCCTCGCCCACGCCCGGCTCGCGCTGCCGCAGGGCCGGCGGCCCTGGGCCGACATCGGCGCCCTGTGCCTGCCGGCCACCGGGGAACAGGTGTGCGGGGACGGCTACGCCGTCGCCGAGGAGGGCGGGACGTGGACGGGCCTGGTCATCGACGGGCTGGGGCACGGCCCCGAGGCGGCCGCGGCCAGCCGGCGCGCCGTGCGCACCTTCCTGTCCTGTTCGAACGCCCCGCTCCCCCAGGTGCTCAACGCCCTGCACAGCTCGCTGCGGCACACGCGCGGCGCCGCGGCGACGACGGTCAGGGTCGGCGCCGACCGCGCCGAGTTCTGCGGGGTCGGCAACATCCGTGTGGCGGCCCTGTCCGCGCACGGCGTGCACCGGCAGCTCACCGGGCAGGCGGGCATCGTCGGCTACAACATGCCCACCCCGCGCAGCCGGTTCCTCGACGTCTCGGACTGCACGGCCGTGGTCCTGTACACCGACGGCATCGACCAGCGGTGGACGCAGGACCCGACCGCCGACCGGCTGAGTCTGCCGCCGGCCCTGCTGGCGGCCTCCCTCGCCCACACCCACCGGCGACACCGTGACGACGCCACCGTGCTCGCCCTCGGCAGCCCCCTGGAAATCCGATGACCAGCGCCACCCTCCGCACCCCCGCCGCCCTGCGGCGCACCGTCCGCGGCATCGCCCTCAGCTACCGGCTGCCCGCCGAGGACCGGGCCCGGATCGTGCTGTCCCTCAGCGAGACGGCGGCCACCGCGCTGAACGCCGGCCGTCCCGTCACGCTGACCGCCACCGACGAGGCGGGCGACGACGGCGCGGGCCGCCTGACCCTGGCCCTCGGCCTGCCCCGCCTGGAGGACTTCCAGGTGCGGGCCGAACAACTGCCGCTGCCCGGTGAGGCGACCGCCGACGGCACGGTGGTGTGGCGGGTGCCCCTGCCACCGGCGGTGCCGGTCACCGCCCTGGTGCCCCGGCCCGCCGCGGAGCCCGGGGCCCCCGCCGCCGCTGCGCGCAACGGCGACGCCGACCTCCTGCTGCTGGAGGAGGAGCTGCGCGCCGCGCTCGCCCGGGGCGACGCCCTCGCCGACGAGCACCGCAAGCTCAAGCACGAACTGGCCGAGACCAACAGCGGGGTGCTCGCCCTCTACGTACAGCTGGAGGAGCGGGACGAGGAGCTGCGCAAGGCGCACGGGCGGACGCTGCGGGCCCTGGAGGACGCGCTGCGGCCCAGACCGCTGCACGTGGACGGCCTCGACCTCGCCGTCCACTACGCCCCCGCGAGCGACGACACCCCCACCGGCGGCGACCTCTACGACTGGTTCACCCTCCCCGACGGGACGGTGCACATCACCATCGTCGACGCCCTGGGCCACGGCATCACCAGTACGCGCACCGCGCTGACCGTCACCCACGCCGTGCGCACCCTCGCGCTAGAAGGCCATCCGCTGGAGAGCATCGTGGCGCGCACGGACGACATCCTGGCCCCGTTCGACCAGAACGTCATGGCCACGCTGCTGCTGGCGCACCTCGACCCGGTGAGCGGGCGGCTCTCGCTGGCCAACGGCAGCCACCCGCCGGCCCTGCTCGTGCGCGCCGACGGGGAGGACGCCTTCCTCGAAGTGCGCGGGCGCGGCATCGGTTTCCCCTTGCCCGGCAGCGAGCGGGTCCTGACCACCACGCTCCGCCCCGACGACCTGCTGATCCTGTACACCGACGGTCTCACCGAGAGCCGCCGGGACCCCCGGGAGGGCGAGCAGCGCCTGGTGAGGACCGCCCGCCGCCACCGCACGCGGCCCACGCAGGACGTCCCGGGCGCCATAGCGCGGGACATGCTCACGGACGTGCTCCACGAGGACGACACGCTGGCGCTGGCCGTCCGCTTCCGCTCCCCCGCCCGCTGAAGGGTTACGCCCGGCGCCGCAGGAGTGCCGAGAGGTGGTGCTGGAGCGGTCGGCCGACCGCCGCGAGGTCGTGGACGAAGGTGAGGGTGTCGGGGTCGGTCAGGGTGTAGCGGCGGCGGGTCGCGTCGACCTGCTTGGCGGTGGGGGTGAGCACCACCTCGTGGGTGGAGAGGTCCACGGTGTCGCCGGCCGCCCGGCCGACGGCGATCTCCGCGACGCCGGTGGGCTGGGTGATCAGGGCCTCCACCCGGCCCTCGGGCCGCAGCCGCCACCAGCCGCTCTCCCGGGCCGAGGGGCGCAGGGGCCGCTCCTCGGCGTCCACCAGCCAGGCCCGGGCGTCGTAGTGGAGGAAGGGCCGGCCGTCGTGGCTGAAGGTGACCTCCTGCGCGTAGGTGAAGTCCCCGTCGAGCGTCGGATAGCCGCCGCGGCCGCTGCCGTGCCAGGTGCCGAGCAGACCGAGCACGGGCGTCAGCAGCGCGTGCGGGGCGGGCGCCTCGTCGGGGCGGTGCGCGTCGGGGTAGGGGTGCCGCGGTGCGGGGTCGGACACGGTGCGCGCTCCTGGGTGGTGGGTCGGGTGCCGGGTGCAGCCTATGCGTGGCCCAGCCTGTGGGGTCCCCCACATGAGTGACATACGCGGCGGCCGGGACGCCGCGTCACCTGTGGGCGAACAGAGGGCGTTACTTATCGGTACGGGGTACACGACCGCAACGAGCCCCATCAGCCGCCCAGAAGGAGCACCGTCATGGCGACCAAGCCGAACAAGACCGACGAGACGAACGAGCGGAACGAGGCACAGGGCGGGACCAAGGACGCGTCGGGAGACGTCGTCGAGCTGATCCTCGCCGATCACCGTCGCATGGAGGACCTCTTCCGTGAGATGCGCAGCGTGGAGGGCGACCGGGCCAAGGCCCTGCGGGAGTTCGCGGACCTGCTGATCGCGCACGCGCTCGCCGAGGAGGCCGAGGTCTACCCCGCGCTCAAGCGCTACCGGGACATCGAGAACGACGAGGTCGAGCACGGCGTCGAGGAGCACGAGGAGGGCAACAAGGCACTTCTCGCCCTCCTCGAGGTCGAGGAGGTCGGCTCCGACGACTGGGACGAGAAGCTGGAGAAGCTCGTCGAGGAGATCACCCACCACGCCGACGAGGAGGAGCGCACGATCCTCAACGGCGCCCGCGAGAACGTCGCGATGGACCGCCGCGAGGAACTGGGCGCCGCCTTCAGCAAGGAGCGCGCCAAGCAGCTGGAGTCGGGCTGTGGCAGCGTCGAGAACGTCCGCCGCATCGTGAAGTCCTGAGCGGTGGGGGCGTGAGCCGTCGGGGCGCCTTCCTCAGTCCTGGACGGGCGGCCAGACGGGCCGCTGGGCCTGAGGCAGCTCGGCCAGGGCCAGGCCGACCGTCCGGTGGCTGGGGAGCAGTTCGGCGCTGCCGGTCTGGGTGAGCAGGTCGGTCAGCCGGCGGCCCGCCCCCGCCAGCAGCAGTCTGCCGCCGCGGCGCTCCAGCAGCCACCGCATGGCCAGCAGGCAGTTGAGCCCCCGTGAGTCGCAGAACGACAGCGCGGTGGCGTCCAGGACGAGGTGCAGGTGTCCCGCGTCCACGTAGGAGCCGAGCGTGCCCAGGAAGAGCGCCTCACCGGTCTGGTCGAGTTCACCGGTGACCCGCAGCACCGCGCACTCGTCGCAGCTCGCCAGTTCCGTGATGACCAGCCGGCGGATCTGCGTGGACATCGGCGCCTCCCTCTCCTCGCGGCGCCACCCTACGCCCGCGGCGACCGGGGATCGGCACTCTTGTGCGGAGTGCGGTACGCGTACCCGACCGGACCGGGCACAGGATGTCGGGTCCCGCGAGGGGCGGCCTTCCTAACGTGAAGGACGTAAGGGAAGGAGGTCCCGAGTGCTGGAGCGGCTCAACGAAGCCCTGGAACACATCGAGGCCCGTCTCGACCGGCCGATCGAGGTGGCCGAGCTGGCGCGGATCGCGGTGACGTCGGAGTACCACCTGCGGCGGCTGTTCTCCGCGCTGGCGGGGATGTCGCTCTCCGAGTACATCCGGCGCAGGCGGCTGACCGTCGCGGGCGCCGAGGTGCTCGCCGGGGAGCGGACGCTCCTGGAGATCGCGGTGCGCTACGGCTACGGCTCCGGTGAGGCGTTCGCGCGGGCGTTCAGGGCCGTGCACGGTGTGGGGCCGGGTGCGGCCCGGCGGGCCGGCGCGGCACTGCACTCGCAGCCCCGGATCTCCTTCCGGCTCGTCGTCGAAGGGAGCAGCAGCATGCGATACCGGGTCGTGGAGAAGGAGCGGTTCCACGTCGTGGGCAAGAAGGTCCGTGTCCCGCTCGTCCACGAGGGGATGAACCCGGCCATCGCCGAGTTCACCCGGGGCATCGACAAGGAGACGGTGCGGCGGATCGCCGCCCTGTCCGACCAGGCGCCGCAGGGCGTCGTGGGGGTGAGCGACAACCTCGACCCGAGCCGGGCGGAGGGGACCGAACTCGACTACTACCACGGTGTGGTGACCGGTTCGGCCGCTCCGGAGGACCTGGATTCGCTCACCGTCCCGGCCGGGACGTGGGCGGTCTTCGAGAGTTCCGGCGCGTTCCCCGAGTCCCTGCAGTTCATGTGGCGGGACGTGTTCACCCAGTGGTTCCCGTCCAATCCGTACCGCAGCAGGCCCGGCCCGGAGATCCTGCGCACCCGGCTCTCGCGGGACGCGGCCGAGGCGGACGCGGAGTTGTGGATCCCGGTGGAGCGCACGGCCACCTGAGTGCCGCGCGGGCTCCGGGCCGTCAACTGCGGTGACACGCAAGCGTTTTCGGCGTCGCGGGCCGGGTCCGCGGCTAGGCTGGTCGGGTCACCGTCCCGCGGCCGCGCCGAGGCCACGGGAGGGGAGCGGCGCGGGAGGGTGCGTGGATGGGGGCACGGTAGGCCTGCGGGTCGCGTCGGCGGTGATCGCGCCGCTGCTCAAGCGGTTGCTGCTGCCCGCGGCGAAGGCGCCGGGCGCGCAGTTCGACGGCCGGCCGATCCCGGTCCGGCGTCTGATCGCCTTCTCCCGCGAGCACCGCACCCTCAGCGAGGACGATCTGCACCGGATCGCCCGCGAGCTGGTGCGCCGCGCGGTGCGGGCCGCCGGGCCCTATGATCCGCCGGTCGGCGCCGACGAGAAGGACGCCGTGGGGCTGGCGCTCACCCGTACCCTGCACGCGCTCGGCGACCTGGAGATGGACGACGTCCAGGCGTTCGCGCTGGGCCCCGAGAAGCTGGCCGCCGAGCTGTCGCGGCGGGCGGGGCCGGAGACCCGCAGGCTGCTGAGCGACGACGCCGCCCGCTTCCACGACCGGCTCCTGGAGACGGCCTGCGTCCATGTGGTGCGGTTCTTCAGCGAACAGCCCGGGTTCGCGGCGCGCACGCAGGTCGAGCAGAGCCGGGAGATCCGCGAGCAGAGCGAGCGGCTGGACCGGATCCTGGAGCGCCTGCCCGACGTCTCCGCGCAGGACGCCCGGTTCGAGGAGCACTACGCGCGCTACGTCGTCCAGAGCCACGGCAGGCTCACCATCCACGGCGTCGACCTGCGGGAGCCCTCGGACCACGAGTGGCCCTTGGACACGGCGTACCTGAGTCTGGAGGCCAGCCCCTACCGCGGCCCCTCGGAGGCGGCCCCGGTGGCGGACGGCGAGTCACCGGAGCGGGCGGCGGCGCCGGTGGAGACCACCCTCGCCACCCATGACCGGGTGCTGCTGCGCGGGGTCGCGGGCACGGGCAAGACGACGCTCGTGCAGTGGCTCGCCCTGACCACCGCGCGCCAGGACCGGGTGCCGGGCTCCCTCTCCCAGCTCCTGGGGCGCGTCCCCTTCGTCCTGCCGCTGCGCGCGCTGGCCCGCAAGGGCGCCGAACTGCCGATGCCGCAAGATTTCCTCCGCTGGATCGACTGCCCGCTGCTCGGCACCGAACCCGAGGGCTGGGCCACCCGCGTGCTGCAGAACGGCCGGGCGGTGATGCTGATCGACGGTGCGGACGAGATCCCCAAGGGGGAGCGCGGCCGCGTCAAGGCGTGGCTGAAGAAGCTCCTCGCCGTCTTCCCCGGGAACCTGTGGCTGCTCACCTCGCGCCCCTCCGCCCTGGAACAGGGTTGGCTGCGGCACGAGGGATTCAACGAGTTCGCGCTCAGCGGGATGCGGCCCGCCGACATGCGGCGGTTCATCGAGCGCTGGCACGCGGCGGCCGGGGCACCCGCGCGTCTCGGGGAGTCCCTCACGCTGGCGCTGCGCAGCAGGCCGGAGCTGAGCCGGCTGGCGACCAACCCGCTGATGTGCGGGCTGATCTGCGCCCTGCACCGCGAGCGCCGCGGTTTCCTGCCGCGCGGCCGTGCCTCCCTCTACGAAGCCGCGCTGACGATGCTGTTGGAGCGGCGCGACGTGGAGCGCGAGGTCTACGGCGGCGCCCGCGGCACACCGCAGCTGGACCAGAAGTCGGCCACGGAGCCGCTGCGCCGCCTCGCGTACTGGCTGATCCGCAACGAACGGACCGAGCTGGACCGGGCGGACGCCGTCGAGGTCGTACGCCGTCTGATGCCGTCGGTGGAGCGCCTCGCGGAGATCGGCGAGGCGGAGGACGTCCTCCAGCTGCTGCTGGAGCGCTCGGGGCTGCTGCGCGAACCGGCCCAGGGCGCCGTCGACTTCATCCACCGCACCTTCCAGGACTTCCTGGGCGCCCAGGCGGTACTCGAGGAGCGGGACATGGGCATGCTGGTGAACAACGCCCACCTGGAGCACTGGGAGGACGTGGTGCAGATGGTCGTCGCCCAGGCCCGTCACCACGAGCGCGGCGAGCTGCTCACCCGGCTGCGGGAGCGGGGCGAGCGCGAGCGGGACCCGGCCGTCCAGGCCCGGCTGCGGCTGCTCGCGCTCGCGTCCCTGGAGCAGGCCACCAGCGTGGCGCCCGCGGTGCGTGAGGCCATCGAGGCCCAGGCGGCGCGCATGGTGCCGCCCCGCAGCCTGCGCGAGGCCAGGTCCCTGGCGCAGACGGGCCCGCTGCTGCTCGGCCTGCTGCCGGACGCCGCCGACCTCGGGGGCGACGAGGAACTGGCGACCGTCCACGCGATCTGCCAGATCGGCGGGGACGCGGCGATCCCTCGCCTGCGGCGGTTCCTGCACACCGGACAGAGCGCGGTACGCGCCCAACTGCTGCACCACTGGGACCGGTTCGACCCAGAGGTGTACGCCGAGGAGATCGTCCGGCCGCTCCTGGAGATCGCGCCGGACGAGATCGTCACCGTGCGCTCGCGCGCCGAGCTGGACATGCTGCGCACGATGTCCGGCTACCGGCGCGTCAGCCTGCGGGGTGACTTCACCCCGGACGACGTCCGCTCCGCGTTCGACGCGCACCACCTGCGCGAACTCCAGCTGCGCGACCTGCTCTCCCTGGACTGTCTCGACGTCCTGTCCGGCTACCCCGCGCTGGAGTCGCTCGGGCTGCGCGGCTGCCGCAACGTCCAGGACCCGGGGCCGCTCACCCGGCTGCCGGAGCTGCGCCGGCTCGCCCTGCGGGACCTGCCCCGCTTCGAGCCGCTGCACGAACTGGCGGGCTGCGCACGGCTCGACACCCTGCTCATCGGCGCGGACGTGCCCTGGCGGGGCCTGGCCGACCTGCCGTGCCCCGAGCGGCTGCGGGTGCTCTCGCTGCCGCCGACCGCCACCCGTCTCGCGGACATCGTGTCCTGCGCGAACCT
Organism: Streptomyces sp. NPDC031466; assembly: GCF_055581265.1. Classification (NCBI taxonomy): domain Bacteria; kingdom Bacillati; phylum Actinomycetota; class Actinomycetes; order Kitasatosporales; family Streptomycetaceae; genus Streptomyces; species Streptomyces sp. NPDC031466. The sequence goes on along the minus strand of NZ_JBVIJT010000012.1, from coordinate 167,767 downwards.
CGTGGAACTGCGCCTGCACGAGGCCAGCGAACGGCTGACGCCCGACTCGTGGGGCGCCCTGCTCGGCGACGTGCCGGGCCTGCGTACGCTCACGCTGGCCTCGGCGCAGCTGAGCATGCTGCTCTTCGCGCCACGGACACAGCTGCCCCAGATCACCCGGCTGAACGTGCACGCCGGCGCGGGCACCGCGGTGCCGTTGCGCCGGATCGCGCTGCGCCTGCCCGGACTTGAGGAGGTCCACCTCACGGAGGCCGCCGACGTCGACCTCTCGTCGCTGGCGACGCTGCACCGGCTGCGCAGGGTCCGACTCGCCTATCCGGGTGAGGTGCGCGGCACGGAGGCGCTCTCCCGCGAGGTCGAGCTCTCCATCTACCCACAGCCGTGATCAACGGACTGGCACCGGCTGTGCGCTCAGGGTAAGTTCCTTGCCCCCGGCCGGGGTCGAGGACAGGACGGTACTGCGAAGGCGGGATCCAGTCGGATGGGCAGAGCGGAAGACGTGCCGCTGTACGGCAGGGACCCGCTGCTGCGCGCGCTCGTCCCGCGGCTGACCGGGCTCAAGTACGACGAGCGCTCGCGGACGGCGCGGGAGTTCCAGCACGACCTGCCGGTGGTGCTGGTGACGGGCCGTCACGGCATGGGGCGCAGCGCCGTGCTGCGGGCGCTCGCGGCCCATTACCGCGGCAGGCTTCCCCTCGCCCATGTCGGGATCACGCCGGGCGGCGCCGGGGTCCACCCGGCGGCCGGCGCCGACACCGAGGGGCAGTACGCGGCCGACCTGGTCGCTGTCCTCGTCGAGCTGGCGCGCCAGCTCGGCCCTTCGTACCGGCGCCCCTTCCCCGTACTGCTGCCGGGGCTGTTCGCCGTGTCCGGGTGGGAGCCCGGTGACGACGCCGAGCGGGACGCGGTCTGCCTGCGCCTCGCCCGGCTGCTGATCGCCTGTCGGCTGGCCGACGAGCCCGAGCAGGAGCTGCGACGGTCCTGGGCCACCGCGGTCGAGGCCCGCGCCCCGCGGCCGCCCCACGCACCCGGGGCGGCGGACATCTCCCGTGCCCTGCACGGCGAGTACGCGCACCGGCACCGGGCCGGCCCGGAGAAGGACTGGTACCGCGGCCGATTCTCCCAACTCCCCTCGGACACCGACCCCTTGGAGCTGCTCGGTGAGTGGCATCACCAGGGCGGGGACTACCGGCGCGCGGTGGAGCGCACGCTGGTGGCCGCCTTCCGGCACGATGTCGCCGGTTCCTACGGCCGTCTCCAGCGCTGGAACCGCGAACCCTGGCCCCTGGTCCTCCTCGACGACGTGCATCTGCCCGCCGGGCGGCGCTTCCTCGACCTGCTGCTCGAACACCGGGCGGTGACCGAGTCCCCGGAGCGCGAGGAACTGGTCGTGGTCGCCACCCGGCTCGGTGAGCCGCCGGGCAGCGACCCCGGCCCGGTGCGGCGCGAACTGCCCGATCTGCTGCGGGCGTCCGGCTGGGAGCGGCGTGGCACCTCGCCGTCGGCGGGGCTGCTCACCGTCCCGCTCACCCCGCTCAGCCGCGACGACGTCCTGCCGCTCCTGGAGGCCGGTTCGGCGGGCGCACCGCTGCACCCCTATCTCGCCTCCGCCCTGCACACCCTGACCGGCGGCCATCCGGCGGCCACCACCATGCTGTGCGCCGCGGTACGGGCCGCGACCCGCGCGGGCCGCGCCGTGGCCCCGCGCGACCTCCTGGAACTTGCCGCCGGCGACGGCCGCCCCATCGGTGAGGCGCTCCTGGAGCGGCTGCTCCCCAACCGCCGCCAGCGGGATCGCCTCACCCTCCTGTCCCTGGCCAGGGACAGCACGGCCGCCGAGGCGCTGGCGGCCCGGCTGCGCCTGGAGGGCCCCGAGCAGTTCCCCGCCAACGCCGTGACCGACTACCTCGAACAGCAGCACTGGCAGCGCCTCACCCCGCCCGAGAGCCCGCTGGTGAGCGACCCCCTGCTGCAAAAGCTCCTGGTGCACGAGGCGCGCCGGCTGTCGCCGGGGCCCGACGACAGCCGGGGCTGGCAGGAGATCCACCGCTTCCTGCAGAACCATCACGCCCAGCGGGGTGACGAGGGCGAGGCCGACGCCCTGCGGCACATGCTCGCCGCGGGGGGCGTGGAGACGGTGGTGGCGTCCTTGGCCGAGGTGTTCCAGTCGGAGCAGGACGAGCGGGGGGCGGGCCACTGGCTGCGCTGTCTGCAGTACGCGGCCACCGCCCCGACGCCGCCCGAGCGGGACTGGGAGGACGACCGGCTGCGGATCGCGCTCGGGGCGCGCGACGGTCGCTTCGTCCATCTCGACGACACCGAGCGCTGCGTCAACCGGCTGCTGCACGCCCTGTGGTACCTGTCCGAGCCGCACACGGAACCGGACCCCGACACGTGCACGGCCGTCGAGCAGGAGCTGGCCTATCTCTCGCTGCGCCATCCTTCCTGGCGGATCGCGCTCGGCCAGGCGGCGCGCAGATGGCCCGCCGCGGCACGCGACAAACGCCCCCTCCCCATACCAGGACAGTGAGGAAGCATGCTGTTCCGTCGCCATCCCCGCGAGTGGGGACCGATCGAGTGGGCCGCCGTCCTCGCGCTGGCCCTGGGCGCCGGGATCGTCGCCGCCCTGCTCACCCTCGGCGCGCGCGGGCCCGGCAGGTGCGGCGACGAGCTGCATGAGCTGGGCGGCGACTGCGTCGGGGTCACCGAGCACGCCTTCGACGCCGATCCGCGGGTCAGGAGCCTCGTGGCGGCGGTGGCCGAGGAGAACGCCGGGGTGCGGCGGGACGCCGACGACCCGGAGGGCAACGCCGCGCGGATCCCCTATGTGCGGATCGCGCTCATGATGCCGTTCACCTCGGACGAGTCGAGCGCGATGACCACGGACATGATCCGCCGCGCTCTGGCCGGCGCGCTCACCGCGCAGCAGGAGGCCAACAGCGGCAGCGGGCCCCACTACCAGTTGCTGCTCGCGCCCGACGGCCGCAACCTCGACCACTGGCGTCCCGTCGTCCGGCGGCTGGCGGAGCTGGCCGGGGACAAGCGGGCCCCGCTGGTCGGCGTGACCGGAATTCCCAGCAGCACGCCCGAGACGCGGCGGACGATCGCCGCGCTCAGCGAGCACGGCATCCCCACCATCGGGCCGGTCATCACCGCCGCCGACATGAACGCCGGCCACTTCTTCAAGACCTCGCCGAACAACGACCAGTTCGCCCGCGCCCTGAAGCAGTACCTCGCCGGGCGTCCGGAGCGGGAGAAGGGGTTCCTGGTCTGGGACAACCGCAGCGAGGACGTCTACTCGCGCAATCTGCGCCGGGTCTTCGAGAAGCACTTCGGCGCCAAGTACGACTTCAAGGGCCACAACTCCAACTTCACCGGGTCGTCCGGCGCCGACAAGGGCATTCCCCAGCGGTTCACCGACGCGGTGCAGAAGATCTGCACGGCGCGCTCCGACACCGTCTTCTTCGCCGGGCGCGACCAGGACCTGCCGGCGTTCATCAAGCGCCTCGCGCAGGAAGGCGACTGCGGCCGTGGGTCGCGGCTGCGGCTGCTGAAGGTGGGCATCGGGCTCGAACCGACGCTCACCACGCCGGAGACCACCCGCTGGCTGGAGGAGGCGCGGGCCACGATCATCGACGCGTCGTCCGTCGACCCCGCCTGGTGGCAGGGCGAGCACGACCCGCCGCGGGCGCTCGGCCGTTTCCGGGACCGCTTCGACAGGCTGGAGCGCGCGCACGAGCTGGGGGCCAAGCCGCTGAACGACGGATACGCGGTGATGTATCACGACGCGTTCACGCTGCTGGCCGATGCCGTGGACCGCACGTACAGCGACATCAACGACAGCGCGGGCAAGCCCGGGAAGAAGGGGCCCGAGCTGATCCCCACGAAGAACGACGTCTACAACACGCTCATCAATCCGACGATCTCCGCGAACGGGTGCAGCAACTGCCTGCGCGGCGCGGCCGGTTCGTACGGGTTCGAGGGACCCGGGGTCAACGACCAGTGGGCGGTCTGCAAGCCCGTGCCGATCGTGGAGTATCCGGCCGGCCGGGAGGCGGGCAAGCGTCCGCCGCTGTACCGGACGTTCCGGGGCGGCGACAAGGGCGCCTGCCCGGCCTGACCCCGGGGCGGCCGGGCCGGGCGGCAGGGGCGGTCAGTGCAGGGTGATGTAGCCCGGCGCGGGCAGCCGCGGGGCCGTGGCGGGCTCGTGGATGTCCGCCAGGGCCATGAAGAGGAGCGCCACGGCGAGGGCGCCCGGGTCCGGGACACCGAGGGCGTGGTCGCCCACGTAGCTGGCGCGGCCGCGCCGGGGTCGCAGGGACGCGGTGGCGAGGGCCCCGCGGATGGCCGCCTGGGCCGCCTCGGTCAGCGGGGCCTCGGCGGAGGCGTCCTGCGCGGCGGCGGCCAGCGACCGCGCGGCGGGCGCGAGCGCGTCGACCAGGGTGCAGTCGCCGGGGCTCGCGCCGCCGACGCGGTGGATGGCGGCGAAGCCCTCCTCGGCGGCCCGCGCCAGGGCGGCGGCGGACGGCGCGCCGCCGTCCGCCGGGGTGGCGGACGACAGGTGCTGGAAGAGGAGTCCGAACAGGGGGCCGCTGGTGCCGCCGACGTCGTCGAGGAAGGCGTGGGCGAGGGCCGCGGTGCCGTTCAGGCCGCGCTCGTCGGCCAGTTTCACCGCACGCCGTACGCCGCCCGCGAGGTTGTCGCCGAAGTCGCCGTCGCCGACGAGCTGGTCCAGCTTGGTGAGGTTGTCGCGGACCTGGGTGACGGCCTCGGCGTAGCGGTCGAGGAGGGCGCGGTCCGCCCCTGTGACCGGGGCCGCCGTGGGCTGCTCCGGGGCGTCGGCGGTCTCCCGCGGCGCCTCGGTGAGGCCTTCGGGGGTGAGCGCGGGGCGGGGCAGGACGAGGGGGGTGCGGGTCGGCGCGGTCCACAGCTCGGCCCAGCCCTGTTCGAGCCGCGTGAGGGTGAGGGAGAAGCCCGCCATGTCCAGGGCGGCGGTGAACGTGCCGGGCACGAGGAGGGCCGGGCGGATTCCGCGGGCCGTCAGCTCGTCGTGCAGCAGGGCGCTGATGGCGTGCAGCTCCAGCTCGGTGGTGGCGCCGAGGCCGTTGACGAGGGCGAGCACCTCGGCGGGGCCCTCGGGCAGCGCTTCGAGCAGGTCGTCGGTCATGCGCCGGACGAGATCACCGGTCGCGGGGCGGGCGATGGTGCGGGTGCCGCGCTCGCCGTGGATGCCGACGCCGTAGTCCAGGGTGCCCGCCTCCAGGGTGAAGGCCGGGGCGATGGTGGTGGGCGAGGTCTGGGCGCGGGCGGCGACGGCGACGCTGCGGGAGGCGGCCACGATCCGTCGGCCGAGGTCGGCCAGCTCCTCCAGTCCGGCGCCCCGGTCGGCCGCCGCGCCGAGGAGCTTCTCGACGACCACCGTGGCGGCGGTGCCCCTGCGGCCGGTGGCGCTGTCCGCGCTGTCGGTGGCCAGGTCGTCGTCGACCAGGACCGTGGCGACCTGGACTCCGTCGTGCCGCAACCGCTCCGCCGCGATCTGGAAGTTGATCACGTCGCCGGTGTAATTCTTGACGATGAGCAGGACGCCGCCGCTCTTCGCCGCCGCCGCGCTCGCCTCGTAGATCTGCCGGTTGTGCGGGGAGGCGAAGATCTCGCCCGGGCAGACCGCATCCAGTCCCCCGCGCCCCAGGAGCCCGGTGTGCAGGGGTTCGTGGCCGGAGCCGCCGCCGGAGACCAGGGCGACCGTGCGGTCGGGGTGCGGGTCCAGGGCCCGCAGGTACAGGGGCGCGCTGTTCACCTCGATCATCCCGGGGTGGGCGAGGGCCAGACCGCGGGCGGCGGTCAGCACGGGGTGGTTCTCCGGCAGGAAGTAGCTCATCGGTGAGTTCTCCGTACGTGTGCGGGGCCTGCGGCGGGTGTGCGGTGGCGCAGGGTGTGCGGCCCTCGGGCGCGGGGCTCACCATGGCCCTCCGCGTGGCGCGAAGAACGGCACGCACCGCTACCGGCACTCCGCCGTTCCGGTCTGGTCGCTCGGTGTGCGACGCTGTCAGCCTGCCCCGGCCCGGGCGGCGGATCGCACGGGTCACGCGGCGCTCACCTGCCGGCCACCCCATCTTTGCGAGGTCTTTACCCTTGCCCGACGCGCGACGTGTGGACCTGGGGCGGATGCTGCGCGCCTGGCGGATGGCCCGCGACCCCGCTCTGCTGCCGGGTCCCGTGCCGTTCCGCGGCCACCGCCGCTACCTCACGCAGCTCGACATGGCGCTGCTGCTCGGCGTGTCCGAGCGCTGGTACCGCGCACTGGAGAGGGGCGAGGACCGCGGCTACGCGCCGGAGATGATCACCGGCGTGGTCCGCGTCCTCGGCCTGTCCCCCGCGCAGGCGGACGCCCTCTACCTCGGCACGGGCCTGCGGCCGCCGCACCGCCCGCCGCTCGACGCGCGCATGGACGGGGCGCTGCTCGATCTGCTGCACCAGCAGCGCCGCGTGAGCTGGATCTGCGACCAGGCCTGGGACGTGGTCGCGGCCAACGCCGTGGCCGCGCGCCACTGCCCTTGGCTGGTCCACCCCGACGCGAACGTCATGACCTGGGCTTTCTCGCCGCAGGCCCGCTATCAGCTGCGGGACTGGGAGACCCGGTGGGCCGGCGCGCTGCTCGCCCGGTTGCGGCTGGCCTGGCAGCGGTGGCCGGACAACGAGCGGCTGGACGAGGTGGTGCGGACCGTGCGGCGCGAACCGGGTGTCGCCGCGCTGTGGGACGCCGCCGCCGAGGTCCCGGACCCGGCCGACACCCCGGTTCGTCCGATGTTCTTCCCCCTGGTCGCGCCCGACCCGCTCGACGTACGCGTCATGACGTTCGGCCGCTTCGACGACGCCTCGCTGCGCTGGCTCGTCCTGACGCCCGCGGACCCGACCGTCACCTTCGTCTGACGCCGTTCAGTCGGCCGTCGGGCGGTACACCGTGAGGGCCTCGGGGAGCTTGTCGACGAGCAGGGCGCACGGGGCGTCCGTCACCTCGCCGTCGTACGCCATCTGCGTGCCCTCGGGCAGTCCGGAGATGACGAGCCGCTGGGGCCGGGCGGCGGCGTAGACGCGGGTGCGGGTGAGCTGGCCCGCGAGCGCGGCGGCCAGCAGCCGACTGCGCGCGAAGCGGCCGCCGTGCGCGATGCGGACGTCCAGCAGGCCGTCCGCCAAGTCGTGCCTGCGCACCGGGGCGATGCCCACGCTGCGGTAGGCGCCGTTGCCCGCGAAGAGCAGCCAGATGGAGCGGCGGCGGCCGTTCACCACGGCGCGCAGCGGGCGTCCCGTGCGCAGGATCTGGGCGACACCGAGCAGTGTGGCGGCCGGGCCGCCGATCTTCGGCGACCAGTGTTCGCGGCTGCGGACGAGGTCGGGGTAGCTGCCGAGGCTGAAGGTGTTGAGGAAGTAGGTGGGCTCGGTGTGGGTCCTGCCCGCCGGTCCTATCCCGGCCAGCGGCTTGATGCGGCCGACGTCGGCCCGTACCGCGCTGCCCTCGCGCACGGCCGCGCAGGCGTCCGCGACGGTGTCGACCCCGAGGTCGGCGGCGAAGTGGTTGAACGTGCCGCCGGGCAGCACCATCAGCGGCACCTTGAACCGCAGGGCGGGCGTCACGGCGGCGTTGACCGTGCCGTCTCCCCCGCACACGCCGAGGACGCCACCGCGCCGGGCGGCCTCCCTCGCCGCCTCCTCCAGGACCTTGGGCAGGGCGCCGGCCTCCTCTTCGTAGAGCACCACCTCGGCGCGCGGCAGGGCGGTCCGCAGCTGCCGTACGGGGTCGGCCAGTTGGGGCTGGGCGCCGGAGGAGGGGTTGACCACCACGACCAGGCCCTCCCCTTCCGGCAGGGCGGGCGCGTCGACGCGGGGGCGGGCGGGCGGCGGGAGTTGCGCCCGGGTGGGGACCATCCCCCGCACCGCGTAGGCGGCGCCCACGCCGAGGGCCGCGCCGACCAGGACGTCCCGGGGGCCGTGCGCGTCGCCCCGGACGTGGGAGTACGCGGCCGTCACCGCCAGCGGGGCGAGGGCGGCGCCCCAGCCCGGCGACTCCAGGGCGGCGCCCGTCGCGAAGGCGGCCGCCGCGGCGGCGTGGGCCGACGGATAGGGACCGGTGAGCGGCTTGCGGGGCAGCCGTCGCAGCAGGGGTGCCGCGCCCTGGGCGGGGCGCGACTGCCCTACCGTGTGCTTGCCCAGGGCGTTGACGGTCGCCGAGGCAAGCGCGAGCGAGGTGACTCCGCGCACCGCCGCGCGTCGCCCCCGGGCTCCGCCGAGGGCCCACATCCCGGCGGCGATTCCGCAGAACAGCAGGGGGTGGTCGGCGCCGATCAGCCGCCGGGCGCGGTGCCTCAAGAGATCTTTCATGCCCCCCGTATACCCCGGTTGGCGCCGGAGAGGCCACCATGGGCGAGCCAGCCGGTCAGCAGGTCGTTGACCTCGGCGGGGTGCTCCTGCTGGACCCAGTGGCCGCAGCCGTCCAGGATGTGCGCGCCGCGCAGGCCCGGCAGCGTGGCGGGGAAGGCGTCGATGGCGTCGGCCAGCCACGTGGTGGAGGCGTCCAGGGCGCCGCCGATGAACAGGGTCGGCTGGGTCACGGGCGCGTCGGCGAAGCGCCCGAGGTCCGCCCAGTCCCGGTCCATGTTCCGGTAGCGGTTGAGCGCGCCGGTCAGTCCCGTCCGCTCGAACTCCCCGGCGTAGACGTCGAGGTCCGCTTCGCCGAGCCAGCCGGGCAGGCGATCCTTCGGGAAGCGGTCCCGCAGCGGCCGGCCCGGGGCGGCGAAGTGCGGGTCCGGGTCGTGCGGCCCGGGCTGGTGTCGGCGGAGAAGGTCGCGTAGAAGCCCGCGAGCCAGCCGCGGACGTCGGGCTCGATCTCGGCCTCGGCGCGCCCGGGTTCCTGGAAGAGGGAAACATAGAACTCCTCGCACTCCTCGTCGCCGCCCAGCCGTGCGAACACCTCACTGGGGCGCGGGCCGCCGGGCGGCGTGTAGGGCACGCTCAGCAGAGCCGCCGCGCGGAACACGTCCGCCCTGACGAGGGCGGAGTGGGCGGCGATGTTCGCGCCCCAGTCGTGGCCCACGATCACCGCGCTCTCCTCGCCGAGGGCGCGCACCACCGCGACGTTGTCCTCGACCAGTTCGAGCATCCGGTACGCGGCCACGTCGTCGGGCCTGCTGGAGCGGCCGTACCCGCGTACGTCCACGGCGACCGCCCGGTAGCCGGCGGCGGCCAGGGCCGGCAGCTGGTGCCGCCAGGAGTACCAGGACTCGGGGAAGCCGTGCACCAGCAGGACGAGTGGCCCCGAGCCCTGCTCGACCAGGTGGATGCGGCCCGCGGGCGAGGGGACGACGCGGTGCGTGGGGTCCGCGGGGGGTGTGCGCCGGGCCATGGATCCTCCTGGTGTCCTCGGTGTCCTGGAAGCCGTCGGCTCCGCGCACGATCATGCGGCGCGCGGACGGACACCCGCGAGGTCCGTTGCCGTTCCGGCAAACGGCGGCAGCCGGTCCGCGCCGTCAGTGTCCCGACCTCAGCGCCTCGACCAGGACCGTCACGTGTCCGTGCGGCAGGTCCTTCGTCGCCGTGAGCAGCGTCAGCCGGCCGGTGCGGGCCAGGCCCCGCAGGCGGGCGAGTTCCGCCGCACGGCCGTCGTCGGCCAGCTCCCGGCGGTAGCGCTCGGCGAACTCCTCGAACCGCGCGGGGTCGTGTCCGTACCAGCGGCGCAGTTCGGTGGAGGGGGCGAGGTCCTTGTCCCAGGCCGTCAGGGCGGCGCGCTCCTTGGAGATGCCCCGGGGCCACAGCCGGTCGACGAGGACGCGGGCGCCGTCGGCCGGCTCCTCGGGGTCGTGGACGCGCTTGACCCGTACGTCGAGAGAACGCCTTGTCGTCATGTCGGCATTGTCCGTCCGCCGGGCGGGGGTCGCGCGCGTGACCCGTTCGGGCGAGCAGCACGGGCCCCGGCCCCCGCCCCCTGTTGCAGTGAGGCCATGACGGGACGCATCGGCAGGATCGACCGGCGGTGGTTCGAGCGGGTGGCGGCGGCGCGGCTGCCCGGGGCGGAGCAGGTGCTGCCGCCGCTCAGTGCGGCGGCGAACCACGGGCGGCTGTGGTGCGCCTCGGCCGCGGTGCTGGCCGCCGTCGGCGGGCCGGCCGCCCGGCGGGCCGCGCGCCGGGGCGTGGGCGCGCTGGCGCTCGCCTCGCTGGCCACGAACGTGGTCGCGAAGTACGCCGTGCGCCGCAGCCGTCCGGTGCACGACGCCGTGCCCCTGGTGCGTCGGCTGGCGAAGGCGCCGTGGACGTCGTCGTTCCCGTCCGGGCACGCGGCGTCGGCGGCGGCGTTCGCCACGGGGGTGGCCCTGGAGTCACCCTCCTACGGGGCCGTGGTCGCGCCGGTCGCCGCGGCCGTGGCGTTCTCCCGGGTGTACGTGGGGGTCCACTACCCCGGTGACGTACTGGCGGGCATCGCGCTCGGCGCGGCCGCGGCGGCGGTCACCTGCTACTGGTGGCCGCCCCGCCCGGCGCCCGCGCGGATCGGGCGGACCCGGGCGGCGGCGCCCGCGCTGCCCGACGGCGCGGGCCTGGTGGTCGTCGTGAACTCCGGCGCCGGCAAGGGCGTGCCGGGCAGGCCGCCCGCCGGGCAGTACGTCGAACTGCTGCTGCCGAAGGCGGAGATCCTCGCGTGCGGGCCGGACGACGACCTGGGCGAGCTCCTGGACAAGGCGGTCGCGCGGGCCGCCGAGTCGGGCGGGGCGCTCGGGGTGTGCGGCGGGGACGGCACGGTCAACGCCGCCGCCCGGCGGGCCGTTTCGGCCGGGGTGCCACTCGCGGTCTTCCCCGGCGGCACCCTCAATCACTTCGCGCTGGACGCGGGCACGGCGACCTTCGAGGACACCGCGCAGGCCGTGCGGCGCGGCGAGGCCGTCAGGGTGGACCTGGCGCGGGTCAGGGACGGTGCGGGCGCGGACGTCACGGGTTTCGTGAACACGTTCAGCATCGGGCTCTATCCGGAACTGGTGCGCAGACGTGAGCGCTTGGAGGGGCGTATCGGCAAGTGGCCCGCGGCGGCGGTGTCGTTGGTGGGTGTCCTGCGGGACGCCGCGCCGCTGCGGGTCCGGCTCGACGGCCACGACCGTGTCCTGTGGCTGCTGTTCGCGGGCAACGGCCGCTATCTGCCGGAGGGCCTGGCTCCCACGCACCGGCCCGTGCTGGACGAGGGGCTGCTCGATGTCCGCACGGTCGACGCGGAGGCGCCGCTGGCCCGCACCCGGCTCGCCCTGTCCGCGCTGGCCGGCGCGCTGCGGCGCTCCCACGTCTACCGGGCCGAACGCGTCGAGCGGCTGCGGATCAGCGGTCTGCAGGACGTGCCGGACCTCGCGTACGACGGTGAGCGGGGGCCGGCGCCGGACGCGCTGCTCCTGGACAAGCGGCGGGGCGCCCTGACGGTCTACAGCCCGGCCGCGCCGGAGGACGAGATCACCCAGCTCGCCCGCACGGCGTCACTGGCGGCGGCGAGACGCCGCTCCGCCTGACCCCCGCCGCATGCCTCCTTCGCCGCCGGGTCAACGCTCCCGGGACTCGCCCACCCCCGGGTGAAGCGGCGCGCGGTGCGGGCCCCCTACGGGTAGGACGGGCGGGGTCAGTCGTCCTACGCCCGTCTGGAGCAGCGAGCCCTTGAGCACCCGTGCCGTCCTTGTCGCAGCCCTCGTCACCGGACTCGTCCTCGGCATCGCGGGAACCAAGGCGGAGGGCTCCGCGCGGCCGCCTGCGAGCGGATCGCACGCCGTGGCGGGCCGTTAGGCTGCGGCATTGCCGCGTGGTCCCCTCCGTCCTGACCGCGCGGTCGCCGAGCCGCCGTCGACGGAAGCGAGTGGGCCTTGAACTTCCTCACCATCGGTCATCGCGGGGTCATGGGTGTCGAGCCCGAGAACACCCTCCGTTCCTTCATCGCCGCGCAAGCCGCGGGCCTCGATCTCATCGAACTCGATCTGCACTTGAGCAAGGACGGCGCCCTCGTCGTCATGCACGACGCCGATGTGGCCCGTACGACCGACGGCAAGGGCCCCATCGCCGAGAAGACCCTCGCCGAGCTGCGGGAGCTGGACGCCGGCCGCGGCGAGCGCGTTCCCGTCTTCGAGGAGGTCCTGGACGCCGTGCGGGCGCCGCTGCAGGCCGAGATCAAGGACGTGGCGGCCGCGCGCGCCCTGGCCGAGGTCATGCACCGCCGTGACCTGGTCTCGCGCGTGGAGGTGATCTCCTTCCACGACAAGGCGCTCGCGGAGATCGCCCGCCTGGTGCCCGGGGTGCGCACCGCGCTCGTCGCGAGCCGTTACGGCACCGACGTCGTGGAGCGCGCCACCGCCGTCGGCGCCACCACGCTGGTCCTCAACATCCGGCGGCTGACGCTGGAGATCGTGGAGCACGCCAGGAAGGCCGGCCTGCGGATCATCGGCTGGGTCGTGAACACGCAGGACGACCTGCGGCTGGTGCGCGCGCTGCAACTGGACGGCGCGACCACCGACTACCCGGAGATCAAGCGGACGGGCCGCTTCACGGCCTGAGGGCCCGCGGGACCCCGGCGCTCAGAGCGCGAGGTCCTTGACGAGCAGCTCGAAGCGGAGGTCGGCGCGCTGCGGGATGCCGAAGCGCTCGTCGCCGTACGGGAAGGGGGTCGTCTCTCCCGTACGGCGGTAGCCGCGCCGCTCGTACCAGGCGATGAGGTCGTCGCGTACGGAGATCACGGTCATGTGCATCTCGCGGGCGCCCCACTCCTCGCGCGCCACCCGCTCCGCCTCGGCGATGATCACCTTGCCGAGGCCCCCGCCCTGCCGGGCCGGGCTCACCGCGAACATCCCGAAGTAGGCGTGCTCGCCGCGGTGTTCGAGCTGGCAGCAGGCGACGAGCGCGCCGTCGCGCTCGACGGCCAGCAGTCGGCTCTTGGGCGACTCGATGACCTCGGCGACGCCCTGCGGGTCGGTGCGCTGCCCCTGGAGGATGTCCGCCTCGGTGGTCCACCCGGCCCGGCTCGCGTCCCCCCGGTACGCCGACTCGATGAGCGCGACGAGCGCGTCCACGTCGGCCGGGCCCGCGTCGCGGAAGGTGACGTCGCCGGTGAGGGAGCGCGGGGCGGTGTCCATCGACAGGTTTCTCCGATCTGGGCGCGGCTTGCTGCTCCGCCGAGCCTAACGCGGCGCTAGGGTGCGGCCGCATGGTGCATGTACTGAGCAGCAGGACCCTTGTCCACCCCACCGATCCGGAGCGCTCCCGCGCGTTCTACGGCCAGACGCTGGGCCTCGCCGTCTACCGCGAGTTCGGCACCGGCCCCGAGCGCGGCACCGTCTACTTCCTCGGCGGCGGCTTCCTGGAACTCTCGGGCCGCTCCGAGACCCCGTCGGCGCCCTCGCTCCAGCTGTGGCTCCAGGTCCCGGACGTGCACGCGGCGCACGCGGAGCTGGCCGGCCGGGGCGTCGAGGTGGTCCGGCCGCCGGTCAAGGAGCCGTGGGGTTTGATCGAAATGTGGATCGAGGATCCGGACGGCCTGCGGATCGTCCTCGTCGAGGTCCCCGAGGATCACCCCATTCGCTTCCGGCCGGGGATCTGACGGGACGCGCGCCCGCGAGCACACCCCGGGACGATGTGAAGCACGTCACACGATTCATCCATCCGGGATGCAGGGGTACAAGGCCACAGGTACGGTCCCGAGAAGATCCAGCAAGACGATCTCCCACAGTGTTGGAGTGACATCACATGGCAGCTCCCCGGATCCTCATCGTCGGCGGCGGGTTCGCCGGCATGGAGTGCGCGCACAAACTGGAGAGGAAACTCGCGCCACACGAGGCGGAGCTGCGCCTGATCAGTCCGATGGACCACCAGCTCTACCTGCCCCTGCTCCCGCACGTCGCCGCCGGGGTGCTCACCCCCCAGTCGGTCGCGGTGCCCCTGCGCCGGATGCTGCGCCGCACGGCGATCGTGCCGGGCGGCGCCATCGGCGTGGACACCAAGGCCAAGGCCGTGATCGTACGGAAGATCAACGGCGAGGAGGTCGTGGAGCGCTACGACTACCTGGTCCTGACGCCGGGCAGTGTGACCCGGCAGTTCGACATCCCCGGCGTCGACAAGTACGCGGTGGGCGTCAAGACGCTCGCCGAGGCCGCCTGGATCCGCGACCACGTCATCTCCCAGCTGGACCTGGCGGCGGCCAGCTCGCACCGCGAGGAGCGGGAACAGCGACTGCAGTTCGTCGTGGTCGGCGGCGGTTACGCGGGCGTGGAGACGGCCGCCTACCTCCAGCGTCTGACGTGCGCGGCCGTCAAGCGCTATCCGGGTCTGGACGTGTCGCAGATCAAGTGGCACGTGGTCGACGTCGCCCCGAAGCTGATGCCGGAGCTGGGCGACCGACTCGGCGAGAAGGCGATGGAGATCATGCAGCGCCGGGGTGTGAACGTCTCGCTCGGGGTGTCCGTGGCCAAGGCGACCGAGGACACCGTCACCCTCACCGACGACCGCGTCCTGCCCTGCCGCACGCTGATCTGGACCGCGGGAGTCGCGCCCAGCCCGCTCATCGCGACGCTCGGCGCCGACACCAACAGGGGCCGCCTGGTCGTCCGGCCCGATCTGACGGTGCCGGGCCTCGACGGTGTCTTCGCGCTCGGCGACGCGGCGGCGGTGCCGGACGTCGTCAAGGGCGGCGACGCCATCTGCCCGCCGACCGCCCAGCACGCCATGCGTCAGGGCTGGGCCGCCGCTAAGAACGTCCTCGCGGCGCTGCGGGGCTTCCCGCTCGCCGACTACCGGCACAAGGACATGGGCCTGGTCGTGGACCTCGGCGGCATCCAGGCGGTGTCCAAGCCCATGGGCGTGCAGCTCACCGGGCTGCCCGCCCAGGTGGTGGCGCGCGGTTACCACCTGGGCGCCCTGCGCACGGTGACCGCCCGGTTCCGCACGGCCGCCAACTGGGGGCTCAACGCGCTCGCGGGCGACGACTATGTGCGCACCGGTTTCCAGGCGCAGCGCCCGGCCACCCTCAAGGACTTCGAGATGACGGACGCGTACCTCTCCAAGGAGGAGATCGGCGAGCGGGTGGCGGCAGCCGGGCTGTGAGGGCGCGGCCGCCGGCCTCAGGGCGCGGGCGCTGCGGCGCTCCGCCCGGGGCCGGGGGCGAGGGCGGTGACCGCCGCCGCCGCCGCCAGGTTGGCGGCCAGGGCGATGACGCCGCCGTTGATCCCGTGGAAGGGGTCGTGGTCCGTGCCCCACAGGCCGAGCATCACCGTGAGGCCCGTGCACAGACCCGCGACGGCGGCCCGGGCCGTGAGCCGCCGCCAGAACAGGGCGAGCAGCACGACCGGCACGAGTTGGGCGAGGCCCTCGTACGACAGGACGGACAGCTCCACCAGGGTGTCGGGGTGGAACAGGCTGCCCGCGAGCGCCATCAGGCCCGCGAGGACGCACACCGCCTGGGAGAGCCGCTTGGCCCGTAGGTCGCGTGCCTCGGCTCCGCCGTCGGCGGTGCGGCGTCCGCGCGGGTCGGAGCCGTTGCCGCCGCCGAGGACGGTACGCCCCCACAGGGTGCCGATCGACAGCATGAACACGCTCATCGGCACGAGGGCCGACAGCGCGCCCGCGACGCCGATGACGGCCACGGCGGGCGCGGGCAGCGAGTCCGTGACGAGAGCGAACAGCGCGAGATCCGGGTTGCCGAGGGCCGGCAGCGCGAAGAGCGCGGTGACGCCGACGACCATCGGCACGAACAGCAGCAGTTGGTACCAGGGCAGCAACAGGGCGTTGCGGCGCAGGGCGTTGGGGCTCTTGGCGCTGAGGTAGCCGGCGACCGTCGTGGGGAAGATGGTGATGGTCACGGCGTTGAGGGCGACGGTGCTGAGGAACCACACCGCGTCGCGGCCGCCCGAGGCGTGCCCGGGGAACGTCAGCCACTGTGGTTTCTGGGTCACCATGCGCTCCATGAGGTCGCCGAGACCGCCGACGTAGTGCACGGGGATGTACACGGCGAGGAAGACCACGGCGAGGATCACCAGGACGTCCTTGACCGCGCTCACCCAGGCCGACCCCCGCAGCCCCGACACGAGGACGAACACCTCGGCGACGACGAAGGAGACGACGGCGGCCACCTTCAGGTCCACGCCGCCGTACGTCATGGCGTTCACGACGACGCCCATGCCCTGGATCTGCACCTGGATGTAGGGGACGAGGAAGACGGTCGCGACGACCGCCACCAGGATGCCCACCGGGCGTGACCTGAAGCGGAACTCGGCGATGTCGGCGATCGAGATGAGGCCGTGCCGCGAGGCGTACGTCCACAGGGCGGGGCCCACGACATAGGCGACGGCGAAGCCGACGGTCAGATACGCGACGAGGTAGAGGATCGGCGCGCCGAAGGAGTACGACCAGCCGGCCGTCCCGAGGAACGAGAAGCTGGTGTACGTCTCGCCCGCCATCAGCAGCCAGATGAACAGCACGCCGAGCCCGCGGCTGGACACGGACCACTCGGCGAGCCCCTTGGAGCGGCCACGCGCGCTGAGCACGCCGATGCCGATGGTGGCGGCCATGGCCACTCCGAAGACCGTGGTCGCGACCGCGGCGGACCCGCTCATCGGCCGCCTCCCCGAGGCCCCTCGGGGTCGGCCCCGGCCAGGTCTGCCGGGTCCTCCAGGTCGTCGGCGGGGAGCGGCTCGACCGCGTTCAGCCGGTACGCCGGGTCGAGGCGGGCCACGAGCCAGATGACGAGCGGGCTGACGACGGTCGCGGCGATGACCCAGGCCAGCAGGAAGGGGACGCCGAGGACGCGCGGTTCCACGCGGTTGGCCACCAGCGGCGCGGCGCCGTACAGCACGGCGGGCACGAGCAGCAGCCACAGCGAGGGCCGTGCGACGCCCCGCAGGGAGGGCAGTCCGTCCAGAGGGTCGTCCTCAAGAAGAGGGCCGGTGGGCGGCGGTGCGGGGTGGTCCGGGCGGGACATCGTGCTCCTTCACGGCCGTACGCGGGGTAGGCGGGGATGTCGTACGCGGGGTGCGCGGGGGGTGTCGTACGCGAGGGGGTGTCGCCCTCAGCCTCTGCGCACCCCGAGCCGGCCCTCCAGCTGGGCCAGCAACTCCCCCAGCAGGCCGCTCAGCTGGTCCTGGTCGTCCCCGCCGAGCACGGAGAGCACCACCGTCTCGTACGCGAGTTGCTCGGGCAGGATCGCGTCGACCAGGTCGCGTCCCGCGTCGGTGAGCCGCACGTGTGCCACCCGCCGGTCCCGCGCGTCGGCCCGGCGGTCGACCAGCCGCCGTTCCTGGAGCTGCTTGAGCCGCTTGGTGACCGCGGCGCCCGAGGAGAAGGTCTCGCGGGCCAGTTCCCCGGGCGTCAGCTCGTGCCCGGTGCGGCGCAGCGCGCCGAGCAGGTCGAACTCGGCGCGGGTCAGGCCCGCCCGGCGCAGAGGGGCGTCCTCGGCCTGCTGGAGGAGGGCCGCGCAGCGGTTGATGCGGCCGATCACCTCCATCGGCCCGGTGTCGATGTCGGGGCGCACCATCCGCCACTGCCGCACCACCGCGGCCACGGTGTCCCCGCCGGGGCCCGCCACCGGACCGTTCTCTGCTCTCATGCCCGTGTCTTCGCTCTCATGCTCGTACGCCCTCCCAGGCGTCGGCGGTTCCTTCGCGGAGCCGCGTCCCCTGGCCGTGCCCACCGCTCTGCCGGCGGACCGTCGCCGCGAGCGTACGGTGTCCGGCGCGTTCGGCGGCCACCACCCGCTGTTCGGGCAGGGCGCGCGGCCACCATTCCCCGGCGGCCGCGTCGGCGGCGGTCCGCAGGTCGACGAGGGCGGCGGTAAGCAGGCGCCGCGCGGTCGCCGCCCCGCCCGTCCCCGCGAGGGCGGCCTCGGCCCGCTCCCGGGCCCGGTCGACGGCCGCCACGGCCTGTTCGATCCGGTCGGCGGCGCGCCGGTTGGTGACGAGGGCGGCCGCCGCGACGCCGAGCGCGGCTCCGACGAGGGTGTCCACCACGCGGTCGAGGATGAGTTCGCCGGGCCGCTGGAAGCGCGCGAACTCGGTGACGAGCAGCGCCATCGGCGTCACGCACACGGTACCGAGCCAGTAGTTCCGGCTGATCAGGGCCTCCGCGCCGAAGGCGAGGGCGAGACAGCTCACCATCAGTTCAGCGTGGCCGAGGTGGGCGAAGGGCACGATGGCGGCGAAGGCGAGGACGCCCACGAGGTTGCCGACCACGCGCTGCACGCCGCGGTTCCAGGTGAGCGTCACATTGGCCTGGTAGAGGGAGGCGGCGGTGACCAGGGCCCAGTAGGGGCGGCCGACGCCGAGAGCCAGCGAGGCGTAGCCGGCGAGGGCGCAGCCGAGGGCGGTGCGCAGCGCGACGGGCAGCAGCGGGGAGCCCGGCGCGAGCCGGCGCCACAGCGACGGCCCGCCGCCGGCGAGTTCGGCGGTGATGCCCAGCAGTTCGTCGCGTTCGCCGGGGCGTACGTCGCTCGGGCGCGGGACGGTGCCCGTGCCGCGCAGTCCGGCGGCCCAGGCGCGCAGCGCGGCGGAGTCGGCCGCGGCGGGGTCGGCGAGGGTCTCCTCGGCGCGGACCAGGAGGCGGGCCAGTGCGTGGCGCGCCCCGGTGGTGGGGGCGCCGGTGGCCGTCAGCGTCTGCCAGGCGGCGTGCACCGCGCCGGCCGCGGCGGCGCGGGCCCGCTCGGCCGCCGGTCCGGCGGCTTCGGCGTACGCGGTATCGGCGTACGCGGCGACGGCGTGCAGGGCGCGGGCGGTGGCCCGGCGCTCGGGGCCGTGCGGGCGCACCAGGGCGGGTGCCATGCCGACCAGCCAGGCCAGGGCTCCCGCGGCGAGGGTGAGCGCGAGGTGCCCGGGAACCTGGTCGAGGCGCTGCGGCGCGAAGAGGGTCGCCGAGCTGATGAAGGTGAAGATCAGGTGGCCGGGCGGTCCGACGCGGGTCGCGTCGCACAGCGTCTTCTGGGCGGCGGCGAGGAGTGCGCCGACGGCCACCAGTACGGCCGCCGAGCCGGTCAGGGAGGCGGTGACCAGCGCGACGGCCACCCCGGCGGTCATGCCGGCGACGACCCCGGCCAGGGCGCGGGCCCGGGCGGCGTAGGGCAGGTGGTGGGTGTAGAGGGCGCAGAAGGAACCGGCCATCGTGTACATCACGAGGTCGAGCCGCCCGAGGGCCAGCAGCGTCAGGTTCGGTGCCGCGGTGGCCACGACGACGCTGCACGCGGGCTTGAACCAGATGTCGGAGGGCTTGCCCGGACGCAGCACACCGGCCAGCGGGAGCCGGCGGGGACGGGGGCGGGAGGACGGATGCGGGGACGGCGGCGTACTGCTCATACCTAAAACATTAGCAAGTGTTTTACCAGTGAAAGACACACATCGGACCCCGCTCCCGGGACGGTGTCCCACTCCCTTGTGCTCCCCCCGCACCCCCGTGCGCCGGGGTAGGGCGTACCCGGCCTGGGCATCGGTCCGAACGACACGTCTTCAGGGGGAGGTGTGCGGTGCACGGACCGACGCAGGCCGCCTGGCTGCTCGTCGCGCTGTGCGCGGCGACCGGGACCTACTGTCTGCTGCGGATGCGCAGCCGGATCGAGGCACAGCGCCGCACGGCGGGCGGCGAGGCGCTCATGGGGTTCGGCATGGCGGTGATGGCCGTGCCCGCGGCGGTCGTCGCACCGCCGCGCTGGGCCTGGCTGGGTTACACGGCGGTGTTCGGGGCGGCCGCACTGCACGCGCTCTGGGCGGCGCGGGCGAACCGCCATCACGTCCACCACCTCATCGGCGCGTTCGCCATGGTCTACATGTCGGTGGCGATGGTCGTGACGCCCGGCGCGCACGCGGGCCACTCGGGCGCGGGCCTCCCGCCGGTGACCGGCGTCCTCCTGCTCTACTTCGCCGGGTACGTCCTGTGGTCCGGCGCGCGGCTCGCCCCCGCGGGGACGGCCGCGGCGGGCGAGGGCGGCGGCCCGGCCATCCTGGGCTGGGCGGACCGGCCCGAGCTGGCGCTGGCGTGCAGGCTGTCGATGGGGATCGGCATGCTGGCGATGCTGCTGACACTGTGACCGGGACGGCGCCCGCGCCTCGGCCGCTCCCGGGCGCCGTCTCCTGCGGCCGGATCCAGTGGCCGGACCCAGTGGCCGGCGTCAGCGGTCGGCGTCAGCGGTCGGATCCAGTGGCCGACGTCAGTGGCCGATCAGCGCGGGCAGCGCCGTCAGGCTGCCGATCTGCCAGTCCGCCGCGTCGGCCACCGACGGGTCGTCCGCCCACAGATGCCCCCACGGCCCGCGCCGGATGTGCGCGGTGCGCAGCCCCGCCTGTTTCGCGGGGAAGACGTCGTGGGCGGGGTGGTCGCCGACGTAGAGCGTCTCGCGCGGCCCTGCCTGCGCCACTTCGAGCACCCGCGTGAAGAAGGCCGGGTCCGGCTTGGCCACACCCCAGTCCCCCGAGGTGACGATGAGGTCGGCGGGCAGGTCGAGGTCGCGCAGCAGTTCCGCGGCGCGCGCGGTGCCGTTGCCGGCGATGACGACGCGCACCCCGAGTTTGTGCAGGCTGCCGAGGGCCGGGCGCACATCGGGGTAGAGGTCGCCCTCCCCGAGGTGCTCGCCCCGGCCCGCCGCCTCGCGCGCCTGGTGGGCGGAGGCGATGTCCATGTCGGGGCTGACGAGCCGCAGGGCGTCCTGGCCGTCCCCGCCCTGCGCGACGACGGCGCCGACGAGCGCGGAGACGGTGTGCCGCGGCACCTGCAGCCAGTCCGCCCAGGCCGCCCACTGGCGGTCGTCCTTGGTGAGGGTCTCCCCCACGTCGAACACGATGGTCTCGATCATCGTCCGACACTACGGCGTCGGCGCGCCAGCGCGGCCCTCGCCACTCGGCGTCGGCGCGGACGGACCCGATCGGCGCCCTTTTCGCAGGCGGCTCTCGGACGCTCTCACGCGCGACCCGTATGCGCTCTCGCACGCGCCTTTCGTAAGCGCCTTTCGTAAGCGCCTTTCGTAAGCGCCTTTCGCACGTGCCTTTCGTAAGCGCCTTTCGCACGTGCCTTTCGTAAGCGCCTTTCGCACGTGCCTTTCGTAGGCACCTTTCCTGGGCACCTTTCGTACGCGCCTTTGGCATGCGCCGGCCCACATCGGCCGTGGCGTCCGTCACTTGAGGCGGCAGCCCATACCCCTGGGTAGCCCCGCCTCATAGGCTGGGCGCCATGATGGTCCCCGTCGCACTGTTGCTGCTGGGCGCCCTGACCGCCGTCGTCGCCCCGCGGATGCTCGCCCGGACCGACTGGCCGGAGCGCGAACCGGTGGTCGCCCTGTGGGTCTGGCAGTGCGTGGTGGCGGCGGTGCTGCTGTGCTGCGCGCTCTCGATGACGCTCAGCGCGGCCGCCGCGTGGCAGGCCGTGCGCGGCCATGTCTTCGCTCCCGCGCCGCACGCCGTCGTCGAGGCGTACGCGCTCCAGGCGCCGGGCCCCTGGGCGGCGGCCACCGCCGTGGTGCTGGCGTGCGGCGGGGTATGGACCGCGGCGATGCTGACCCGGGAGATCGCCCTCGCCCGCTCCCGCCGGGCCGGACGGCGGGCCGAACTCCTCCTGCGCGCCCCGCTGTTGCCCGGGGAGGAGCCGGGCGCCGACCGCCTCGTCGTCCTGGAGGGCGAGCGCCCCGACGCCTGGTGGCTGCCCGGCCAGGCCCCCCAACTGGTCCTCACGACCGCCGCGTTGCGTCGCCTGAAGGGCCGTCAGCTCGATGCCGTCCTCGCCCACGAGCAGGGGCACGCGCAGGCCCGGCACGACTGGCTGCTGCACTGCTCGGGCGCGCTGGCGGCGGGTTTCCCGCAGGTACGGGTGTTCGCGGCGTTCCGCGACGAGATGCACCGCCTGGTGGAGCTGGCCGCCGACGACGTGGCCTCGCGCCGCTTCGGGCGGCTGACGATCGCGCTCGCGCTGGTCGAGCTGAACGAGGACCGCGGGGTGTTCGGCCCCTGCCCGACGCCGCAGGCGCACGTCCCGCAGCGCGTGCACCGGCTGCTCGCCGCCCGCCCGCGCCTGACCCCCGCCCGCAGGCTCCGGCTGACGGCGACCGCCGCGCTCGTGCCGGTGGTCCCCGTCCTGGTCACCTTCGTGCCCGGCCTGCGCGCGCTCGGCTGACGGCCGCCCCGCGCGCCGGATGGGTTTCCACTCCGCCTCGGCGGCGAGGATCACCCCATGTACCCCCCGCCCTTGGACTCCCCCACCCGACCCGCCACCCACCGGGCGGCACTCGCCGCCGCGCTGTTCGGCCTGCCTGCCCTCCTGCTGCTGCTCCTGGTGGAGCTGGAGTGGGGCCCGCTGGTCTCGCTGGACGGCGACATCGCGCGCACCACGCACCGCTGGGCGGTGGCCGACCCGGCCATCACGCGCACCAGCCGGATCCTCAGCGACTGGGTATGGGACCCATGGATGATGCGGGCGCTGTGCGCGGTGGTGGCGGTCCGGCTCGTGGTGCACGGCGCGCGGTGGCTCGCGCTGTGGCTCATGGGGACCTGCCTGGTGGCCTCGGTGGTGCAGCAGTCGCTCAAGGCGGCGGTGGACCGGTCCCGCCCGGTGTGGCCGGACCCGGTGGACCACGCGCACTACGCGGCGTTCCCCTCGGGCCACGCGATGACGGCGGCGGTCGTGTGCGGCCTGCTCCTGTGGCTGCTGCGGCTGCACGGGGCGGGACCCACCCCGTGGCGCGCCGGCGTGGCCCTGGCCGTGGTGTCCGTGGTCGGCGTGGGGATGACCCGGGTCTGGCTCGGCGTCCACTGGGCGACGGACGTACTCGGTGGCTGGCTGCTGGGCGGCCTGACGGTGGCGCTCGCCATCGCGACGTACACGCGAGGACCGGGCAAGCATGGCCGAGGCCTCACTTGACCGTCCCACGCACTTCGTCGGGTGACGCGCCGGACGCCGTCGGCGATGTGGGGGCCGTCCGGGTGCGGGGCGCCTCGGCGCAGACCACCTGTGAGCAGGCAACACTCCCCCGCGGTGCTGCCTGCTCCCAGGCCGGTTCGCCGGCGCGGGACCCCGTGAGGGTCCCGGCTCGGCACGCGCTGAGTATATTGGCTCGGAGCCAGTCAACGCAGGAGTTACAGCATGTCCCCGCGTAGCGCCTCGGTCAATGAAGAATTGCGCAGACGTTCTCGTGAGCGGCTGCTGCAGGCGACGGTCGAACTGGTCGGCGAGCGCGGCTACGAGGCGACGACCCTCGGCGACATCGCCGACCGGGCGGGCGCCGCCCGCGGTCTGGTGTCGTACTACTTCCCCGGCAAGCGCCAGCTCCTGCAGTCCGCGGTGCACCGGCTGATGCACCGCACCCTTGCGACCGCCCTGGAGCGGGAGCCTGTCCCCGCCGGCGGCGAGGAGCGGCTGGCGCGGGCCATCGACGCGATCCTGGGCCTGGCGTGTGAGGAGCCGCTGCTCATGCGCACGCATATGGCCGGAATCCTCCAGGCGGAGGGCTTCGTGCGGTGTCCCGAGCAGCAGCGGCTGGCGGAGCTGCTGCGCGAGACGGTCGAGCGGTACGGCTCGGGCGACGTCGACAAGGACTATCCCCTGCTGCGCGCCCTTTTGATGGGCGCGGTCTTCGCGCTGCTCATTCCGGGGGCGCCGATGCCGCTCCCGACGTTGCGGGCCGAACTGTTCGAGCGGTACGGCCTGGAGTGGGGGCTGGGTGTCCCGCCGAGCGGCCTGCCGCCCGACGGGACACCGTCGACGATGCCGTTCCGGTCGCCTCAGTCGAAGTAGTCGGGCTGGGTCTGGACGTTGAGCTCGCTCAGGCGGACCCGCTGTGCGGGGTGCGTCCGCTTGTCGTTGATCTTCAGGACGTCGAGCCCCATGGCGATGTCATTGGAGTAGACACGGCCGTTGTAGTAGTACGCCGACCAGGAACCGGCCGTCGTGATCTTGTCGGTGGTGTGCGGGCCCCGCTCGAAGTACCCGATCTCCTGGGGCCTGGACGAGTCGGTGAAGTCCCAGACGGAGACGCCGCCCTGGTACCAGGCCTGGACCATGAGGTCCTTGCCCTTGACGGGGATCAGCGAGCCGTTGTGGGCCACGCAGTTCTCGGTGGCGGCCTGGTGGCGCGGGATCTTGAAGTAGCTCCTGAAGACCAGTTTGCGCTTGTCGCCCTTGCCCACGATGTCGTAGATGCCGTTGGCACCACGCTCGGGTCCGGTGGCCGCGTCGCAGGTGGCTCCGGAGCCACCGCCCAGCTCGTCGGTGTAGACGACCTTGTCGGCCTTCTGGTTGAAGGTCGCCGAGTGCCAGAACGCGAAGTTCTTGTTGTCCTGGACCTGGTCGATGACCCTCGGCTTCTCGGGGTCCTCGATGGACAGGAGGATGCCGTCGCCCATGCACGCGCCGGCGGCGAGGTCCTTGGAGGGCAGCACGGTGATGTCGTGGCAGCCGGTCGTCTTGGAGACACCCGGGTTGGTGGGCCCGCCCGGGTTGCCGCCGCCGTCCGGTCCCTCACCGGGGAAGAGGACGGGGAAGTCGATCACGGCGGCCTTCTCGGGGGCCCTGCGGGGCACCTTGATGATCGAGATGCCGTCGTGCGGCGGCCGGCAGTCGGGGAAGCTCGCGCTCGGCGAGTAGGAGGAGACGTACACGTAGACGGTGCGCCGCTCCGGCACCAGCGTGTGCGTGTGGGAACCGCAGGCGGTCTCGACGGCCGCGACGTAGCGGGGGTTCGCCTTGTCGCTGATGTCGAAGATCTTCATGCCCTCCCAGGAGGATTTCTCCGTGGCGGGCTGCGAGGTGCTGTTGCAGGAGTTGTCGCTGCGCGAAGAGTCGGTGGAGAGGAAGAGCAGGTCGCCCGAGACGGAGACGTCGTTCTGGCCTCCCGGGCACAGGACCTGCGCGACCGTCCGCGGCTCCTCCGGCCTGCTGATGTCGAAGATGCGGAAGCCGTCGTAGTTGCCCGCGAACGCGTACTTCCCCTGGAAGGCGATGTCCGTGTTCGTGCCGGGCAGCGCGTCCTTGGGGACGTTGGCCACGTGCTCGATGTTGGCCGAGTGGACCACCTCGTCCGGCGCCGGTATCTCGCCGCGCTCGATCGCCTCGCGTGCGGCGGCGGCGTCGCTCTTGGAGACGCTCTT
The DNA here is from genome assembly GCF_055581265.1 of Streptomyces sp. NPDC031466. Taxonomy (NCBI): domain Bacteria; kingdom Bacillati; phylum Actinomycetota; class Actinomycetes; order Kitasatosporales; family Streptomycetaceae; genus Streptomyces; species Streptomyces sp. NPDC031466. The sequence continues at coordinate 142,664 of NZ_JBVIJT010000012.1, read as the reverse complement.
GGGGGCGGCGGGGGCGTCACCGGGGTCGGGTGTGGCTCCCGCGGGCGCCGCGGTGAGCAGCGCGGCGAGGAGTCCGGCCGCCGCGGCACCGACGCCCAGGCGTCTGCGTCCAGTTCGGGATCTGTTCAACAGGGTCACTGCGTCCTCCCTTGTCGCCGTTCCGAGTGGAACGGTTCACGGACACCCGCAGTATCGTGCTCATCATGCACAGATCAACAGAGGGCGCCGCGTTCGTCGCGAAAGTCGGCGGTCGCCGAAGCTCATTCCGGTTCCGGTAGGGCGAGACCCGCCCGCGTGTCGCAGGAGGTCGCTGTGCTGCTCAGCCGTCGTACGTCCACCCTCACCGCACTGATGACGACCGCGGTCCTCGCACTCGGGGGCTGTGGCTCCGGCGGCGGCTCGGCGTCCGGCGGCGGGCGCGAGGCGTCGCCGGGCCCCTCGGTGATCGCCCCCGGCAGGCCGGGCGAGACCGCGAAGAAGCTGACGGCGAAGGAGGCGGCCGGAAGAAGGGCCGACGACGACACCCCCAACGCCGCCGACTTCACGTACACGCAGATGATGATCACGCACCACGGCCAGGCGCTGACGATGACCCGGCTCGCCCCGCGGCGGGCCGGGTCAGGGCAGGTGAAGCGGCTCGCGTCCCGCATCGCCGCCGCCCAGCGGCCGGAGATCGGCGCCATGAAGCGCTGGCTCAACAGCCACGGCGGGCCGCGCGGACACACCGGGCACGGGCAGGGGCACGACCACGCGGCGATGCCCGGGATGGCCACCGACGCGCAGCTCGCGCAGTTGCGCGCCGCCAAGGGCAAGGCGTTCGACCGGCTCTTCCTGAAGCTGATGATCACGCATCACGACGGCGCCGTGACCATGGCCACGGAGGTCCTCTCCGAGGGCAACAACGTCCAGGTCGAGGAGATGGCGAACGAGGTCGTGGCGCAGCAGACGAGCGAGATCGGCCGCATGCGGCAGCTGGGCTGACACAACCGGCGCGGGCTCCGCCGCGTGAGCGGCGTGACGGCAGCCGGCCGCACTCGTGAGGACCGATGGCGGCGGCCCGCAGTCCTGACAGCGGGCACCGCCGGTGCGATCCTGAAACCGTCCGCCGGTCACCTCGCGGAGGGAGCACCACCGTGCTGCAGGTCGCCGTGGTCGGTTCGGGTCCCAGCGGGGTGTACACCGCGCAGTCCCTCATCCAGCAGGACCGCGTGCCGGACGTGCGGGTCGACGTCCTCGACCGGCTCCCCTGCCCCTACGGCCTCGTGCGGTACGGCGTCGCGCCGGACCACGAGAAGATCAAGTCCTTGCAGAGCACTCTGCGCACGGTCCTCGAACACGACCGCGTGCGCTTCCTCGGGGGCGTGGAGATCGGCCCCGGCGCGCTGCCCCCGGCCCGTCTCCTCGGGCTCTACCACGCGGTGGTCTACTGCGTCGGCGCGGCGGCCGACCGCAGGCTGGGGGTGCCCGGGGAGGACCTGCCGGGCAGCCACTCGGCGACGGAGTTCGTGTCCTGGTACAGCGCGCATCCGGACGTGCCGACGGACGGTTTCGAGCAGGACGGCTTCGTACGGGGCGTGGAGTCGGCGGTCGTCATCGGCGTGGGGAACGTCGCGGTGGACGTCGCCCGGATCCTGGCCCGCGGCGTCACCGAACTGCTGCCCACCGACATGCCGGACGCGGCGCTCGGCGTCCTCGCCGGGAGCCGGGTGCGCGAGGTGCACATGGTGGGCCGGCGCGGCCCCTCACAGGCGCGTTTCACCACCAAGGAGCTGCGGGAGCTCGGCTCGTTGCCGGACACCGAAGTCCTCGTGGACCCGGCGGAGTTGGCGCTCGACCCCGCTTACACCGACCCCTCGGGGCTCTCCGGTGCGAGCCGCCGGAACGTGGAGGTGCTGCGCGGCTGGGCGGAGCGTCGCGCGCAGGGCCTGCCCCGGCGGATCCGGCTGCGCTTCTTCCTGCGGCCGGTGGCGCTGACGGCCGGGGCAACGGGCCGTGTCGCCGGGGCGCGGTTCGAGCGGACGCTGCCGGACGGCCGGGGCGGGGTGAGCGGCACAGGGCGCTGCGAGGACATCCCGGCGCAGTTGGTGCTGCGCTCGGTGGGGTACCGCGGGGTTCCGCTGGAGGGGCTGCCGTTCGACGAGGAGCGGGGCACGGTGCCGCACGCGGACGGGCGGGTGCTGCGGGGCGGGGCGCCGTCACCGGGCGAGTACGTCGCCGGGTGGATCAAGCGGGGCCCGACCGGCGTCATCGGCACCAACCGCCCGTGTGCCAAGGAGACGGTGTGCTCCCTCCTCGACGACGCCCCCGATCTCGTACGCAGGGACGTCGCGGCGGAGCCCCTGGGGGGACTGCTCGCCGCGGGTCTGCGGCCGGTGGAGTGGCCGGGGTGGCTGGCGATCGAGCGCGCGGAGGCCGAACTGGGGCGTTCGCTCGGCCGGGACGTGGTGAAGATCCCGGACTGGGCGGGGCTGCGGCGGGCGGCGCGGGGGTGACGGGTCAGCCGCCGTCGGCGCCGAGGCGGTCCGCCTGGCGGGTGGCCGCGTCGAGGACGCTGTCGAGGAGGCCGGGGAAGAGCGTGTCCAGGTCGTCGCGGCGCAGCACGCTCAGCTTGGCCGTGCCCCGGTAGATCTGCCGGATCACCCCGCTCTCGCGCAGCACCCGGAAGTGGTGCGTGCTGGTCGACTTGGTGACGGGCAGGTCGAAGTGCGAACAGGCCAGTTCGACCGCCTCCTCCCGGGCGAGATCCCGGACGATCCGCATCCGCATGGGGTCGGCGAGGGCGTGCAGCACCCCTTCGAGGCGGATGTCCCCGGCCTCGGGGTGGGCGAGCGTCCTGCTGCTCGCGGCGGCGGTCGTCATGACGGCTCCACTTCGTCCGGTGTTCCGTGACGCCATTGTACGAGAGACATCGTAGTTTGACATTCACCGTACTACGAGGTCTATCGTACGAGCAGTTGACCAGCCGCGAGGAATGGAGTCCGCCGTGAGCGCCCTGTTCGAGCCGTACACCCTGCGATCGCTGACGATCCCGAACCGGGTGTGGATGCCCCCGATGTGCCAGTACTCGGCGCTTCCCGAGGGGCCCGACGCCGGCGCCCCGCAGGACTGGCACTTCGCGCACTACGCGGCCCGTGCCGCCGGCGGCACGGGCCTGATCATCGTCGAGGCGACCGCCGTCAGCCCCGAGGGCCGCATCAGCCCCTACGACCTCGGCATCTGGAACGACTCCCAGACCGAGGCGTTCCGCCGTATCACGGCCTTCCTCAAGAGCCAGGGCACCGTCCCCGGCATCCAGATCGCCCACGCCGGGCGCAAGGCCTCCACCGGCCGCCCGTGGAAGGGCGGCGCCCCGGTGGGCCCGGAGGAGTACGGCTGGCAGCCCGTCGCGCCGAGCCCGGTCCCCTTCGACGAGGGCCACCCCGTGCCGACGGAGCTGTCCGTCGAGCAGATCCGCGAGATCGTGGCGCAGTTCGCCGACGCCGCGCGGCGCTCGCTGGACGCCGGTTTCGAGGTCGCCGAGATCCATGGCGCGCACGGCTACCTGATCGGCGAGTTCCTCTCCCCGCACAGCAACAAGCGGACCGACGCCTACGGCGGCTCGTACGAGAACCGCACCCGCTTCGCCCTGGAAGTGGTCGACGCCGTACGGGCCGTGTGGCCCGAGGACAAGCCCCTGTTCTTCCGCATCTCCGCCACCGACTGGCTCCAGGAGGCCGGCTGGACGGCCGACGACACCGTCCGCTTCGCGACCGACCTCAAGGAGCACGGCATCGACCTGCTCGACGTGTCCACCGGCGGCAACGCGGCGGGCGTGCGCATCCCCGTCGAGCCCGGCTACCAGGTCCCGTTCGCGGCGCGCGTGAAGGGCGAGACCGGGCTGGCGGTCGCCGCGGTCGGCCTGATCACCGAGGTGGCACAGGCCGAGAAGATCCTCGCCAACGGCGAGGCGGACGCGGTCCTGCTGGGCCGGGAACTGCTGCGCGACCCCTCGTGGGCGCGGCGCGCCGGACGCGAGCTCGGCGCCGAGGTGCACGTGCCGGACCAGTACCACCGGTCCGTCTGAGCGCACCACCGGTCCCTCCGGGCGCCGCGCGGCCCGCCGCGCGGATCACTCGGGGATGGCCGCCAGCGTGAAGGAGTGGCCCGCCGGGTCGGAGTACGTCCGCGTGTCCCGGGGGCCACTGTTGTTCTTGGTGTCCACCGGACGCGCGCCGAGGCCGATCGCCTCCCGCTCCGCCTCGTCCATGTCGTGGCGGGCCACCATGATCCTCAGGTGCGCCTGCTGCGAGTCCTCGGGGCGGGGCCAGCTCGGCGGGATGTAGTCCCGCTCCCGGTGCACGGCCAGGCAGACCCCGGTGTCGTTGGTGACCTCGACGTAGTCGGGGTCCTTGCTCAACTGGACCTCCGCGCCGAGCAGTCCGGCGTAGAACTCCGCCAACTGCTCGGGCTCCGAGCAGTCGAGCACGAGCACGGTGCGCTTGTGAACGGTCATGGGGTCCGGGTCCCCCGGCCGGAACCCGCCAAACAGTGGCGGGCCGCGCCTGTTTCCCCATACGGACCATGGGCACCCGCGCCACCATGGAGTGGATGCGAACGGCCGCATGTGCCGAAGAAGACCCGGAACTGTTCTTTCCCGTGGGCTCGACAGGACCCGCGGTACGCGACATCGCCGCCGCCAAGGAGGTCTGCGCCCGCTGCCCGGTGAGCGGGGAGTGCCTGGCGTACGCCCTCAGCACCGGACAGGCGTCCGGCGTGTGGGGCGGCACCTGCGAGGAGGAGCGGGTGGCGCTGCGCAAGAGGCTGTCGCGGGCGCTCACCTCGGACGCGTCACACGCTCGTTGACCGTCCGTGCCTCGGCTAGCGTCGGCGGGATGAGACTCGCCGATGCCCTCACCCGCCGCCCCGTCGTCCTCGACGGTGGCCTCGCCAACCAGCTGGAGACCGCCGGGCACGACCTGAGCGACGCGCTGTGGTCGGCGCGGCTGCTCGCGGACGAACCCGCCGCGATCGAGGCCGCCCACCGCGCGTACTACGAGGCGGGCGCCGAGGTGGCCATCACCGCGAGCTACCAGGCCACTTACGAGGGATTCGCGCGGCACGGCATCGACGCCCGCCGCACCTCGGAACTGCTGGGCCTGAGCGTGGAGCTGGCCCGCCGCGCCGGAGCCGGGCTCGGCCGCGAGGTGTGGGTGGCCGCGTCGGCCGGCCCGTACGGCGCGATGCTCGCCGACGGCTCGGAGTACCGGGGCCGGTACGGGCTCACCGTGGACGAGCTGGAGCGCTTCCACCGGCCCCGCCTGGAGACCCTGGCGGCGGCACGGCCCGACGTCCTCGCCCTCGAGACGGTCCCGGACACCGACGAGGCGCGGGCGCTGCTGCGTGCGGTGCGCGGTCTCGGCGTGCCCGCCTGGCTGTCGTACAGCGTCGCGGGGGAGCACACGCGCGCGGGTCAGCCGCTCGCCGAGGCCTTCGCGCTCGCCGCCGACGCGGACGAGGTGATCGCGGTCGGCGTGAACTGCTGCGATCCACGGGACGCCGACACGGCCGTGGCCACGGCCGCGCGCATCACCGGCAAGCCCGTCGTGGTCTACCCCAACAGCGGGGAGACGTGGGACGCCGCGGCCCGGACCTGGCGCGGCCCCGCGCGGTTCGCCGCCGGCCGGGTGGCCGGCTGGCGCGCGGCCGGGGCGCGGCTGGTCGGCGGGTGCTGCCGGGTGGGCCCCGAGGTGATCGCCGAGGTCGCGCGGGAGCTGGCGCCGCCCGGGCCCGCGACCTGAGGAAACGGGCGCCGACCTGCGGGGCCGCCGCGTCGGACAGTGACTGTCAGTGCCGGGGTGCACACTGACGGTACCTGAGACAACGACGTCCGGAGGTGGCCGCCATGGCCGAGCTTCTTCTGACCGTAGGCACCCGCAAGGGCCTGTTCATCGGCCGCAGGCGCGGTGGCGCCTGGGAGTTCGACGACAGCCCGTACTTCAACGCCCAGGCGGTGTACTCCGTCGCGATCGACACCCGGGGCCGCACCCCGCGCCTGCTGGTCGGCGGGGACAGCGCGCACTGGGGCCCGTCCGTCTTCCACTCCGACGACCTCGGGCGGACCTGGACGGAGCCCGCGAAGCCCGCCGTGAAGTTCCCCAAGGACACCGGGGCGTCGCTGGAGCGGGTGTGGCAGCTGCACCCGGCGGCGGCGGAGCCCGACGTGGTGTACGCGGGCACCGAGCCGGCGGCGTTGTACCGCTCGGAGGACCGCGGCGAGACCTTCGGGCTCGTGCGCCCGCTGTGGGAGCACCCCACCCGGTCGCAGTGGGTGCCGGGCGGTGGCGGCGAGGGGCTGCACACCGTCCTGACCGACGCGCGCGACGCCCGCGCGGTGACGGTCGCGGTGTCCACCGCGGGCGTGTTCCGCACGCGGGACGGCGGCGCGAGCTGGGCCCCGGCGAACCGGGGCGTCTCCGCGGTGTTCCTGCCGGACCCCGACCCGGAGTTCGGGCAGTGCGTGCACAAGGTCGCGCGGGACGCGGCCGACCCGGACCGGCTGTACCTGCAGAACCACTGGGGTGTGTACCGCAGCGACGACGGGGGCGGGCGGTGGACGGACATCGGCGGGGGCCTGCCCTCCGACTTCGGCTTCGCGGTGGTCGCGCACCCCCACCGGGGCGGCACCGCGTACGTCTTCCCGATCACCGCCGACAGCGACCGGGTCCCGGCCGACCGGCGCTGCCGGGTCTACCGCACGGCGGACGCGGGCGGCAGCTGGGAGCCGCTGACCGCCGGCCTGCCCCAGGAGGACCATTACGGCACGGTGCTGCGGGACGCCATGTGCAGCGACGAAGCCGACCCGGCGGGCATCTATTTCGGCAACCGCAACGGCGAGCTGTACGCCTCGGCGGACGACGGCGACAGCTGGCGGCTGCTCGCCTCGCACCTGCCGGACGTGCTGTGCGTGCGGGCCGCGGCCATCGGTTGATCGACGCCGCCGTTACGGCAGTAGGGTGACGCCGTGGCACCACGACCCTTGCATGAGATCGTCGAAGCCGGCTGGGCCAAGGCCCTGGAGCCGGTGGCCGAACGGATCGCCGGGATGGGCGAGTTCCTGCGCGCGGAGATCGCCGCGGGACGCACCTACCTGCCGGCGGGAGCGAACGTGCTGCGCGCGTTCCAGCAGCCCTTCGACGACGTCCGCGTCCTGATCGTCGGCCAGGACCCCTATCCCACGCCCGGTCACGCGGTGGGGCTGTCGTTCTCGGTCGCGCCCGAGGTGCGGCCGCTGCCCGGCAGCCTCATCAACATCTACCGCGAGATGAGTGACGACCTGGGGCTGCCCCCGCCGTCGAACGGCGACCTGACGCCGTGGACGCGACAGGGAGTCCTGCTCCTCAACAGGGCGCTCACCACGGCCCCGCGCAAGCCGGCCGCGCACCGCGGCAAGGGCTGGGAGGAGGTCACCGAGCAGGCGATACGGGCGCTCGCCGCGCGCGGAAAACCGCTGGTGTCGATCCTGTGGGGCCGCGACGCGCGCAATCTGCGGCCCCTGCTCGGGCAGTTGCCCTCGGTGGAGTCCGCGCACCCCTCCCCCATGTCGGCGGACCGGGGCTTCTTCGGCTCGCGGCCCTTCAGTCGGGCCAACGACCTGTTGGTGCGCCAGGGCGCGGAGCCGGTGGACTGGCGGCTTCCGTGACGGACACGGCGTTCGTGCTGGGCGTCGATTCGGGGGGCTCCGGACTGCGGGCCGCCCTGTCCGCGCCGGACGGTGCGCGCCGGGCCGGGCCGGTGCGGTCGGACGAGCCGGTGCGCGCCGGCGCCGGGGGCATCGACGCCGGTCACTTCATGGCGCGGCTCGCGCCCCTGGTGCGGGAGTTGCTGGAGCGGGCGGGCGGCGGCCGGATCACGGCCGCGGCCGTCGGCGCCGCGGGGATGGCGTCGCTCGGCGACGGCCTGCGCGCGGAGCTGCCGGCCGCGCTCGCCGCGGCCCTGGGCGTACGGCGGGTGGCGCTCGCCTCGGACGCCGTGACCGCGTACGCGGGAGCGCTGGGCGATCGTCCCGGAGTGGTCGTCGCCGCGGGCACCGGCGTGGTGGCGCTCGGCACGGATCTCACGGCCTGGCGTCGCGCCGACGGCTGGGGCCAGTTGCTCGGCGACTGCGGCGGCGGCGCCTGGATCGGCCGCGCCGGACTCGAAGCGGCGATGCGGGCCTACGACGGCAGACGGGGCGGCTCGCAGGAGCTGCGGGCGCGGGCCGAGGAGCGGTTCGGCCCCCTGGCGGGGCTGCCGTCTCTGCTCCACTCGCGCGCGGACCGGCCCGCGGTCCTCGCCTCCTTCGCGCCCGAGGTGGCGCGGTGCGCGGCGGCCGACACCGTGGCGGGCGGCATCCTGCGGGACGCGGCGCGGCACATCGCCGAGGCCGCGGCGGCCGTCGGCCCACCGGAAGGGGCCTGGGAAGTGGCCCTCACCGGCGGCCTGTTCAAGGTGGGGGAGCCGCTGCTCGGCCCGCTGCGCGAGGAGCTGGCCGGTCAACTGCCGCACGCCCGGCAGGTTCCGGCGGCCGGCGACCCGCTGGACGGCGCGCTGCGCGTGGCGGTCGATGTCGCCCGGGGAACGCTGCGACTGCCGTACGACGCGCGCATGCTTTCCGTCCACGAGGAAGGCGACAGTTGACCTCTACGTAATTCATCAGACAAAAACGGACTTATACCGCCCACCTGTACCCTCCCCGAACAGTGGGGGCACACAAGCCAGTAGCATGCGGGCGCATGAGCTCCCCCACTGGGCCCGCATCCGGCCTGCCCGTACGAATGCCGCGCCCCCGTCAGCCGGGCCGGCACCGCCGTCCGGAGCCCGTCGCGGCTCCTGAGGGCGCGCCCGCACTGGTCCTCGCCGTGCCGGGCGCCCCCAGCATCACCACGCGCGGTCTCGCCGAGGAAGTCGTGAGCATCGCCCGCTCCGAGCTGCCCGGCCTGGACGCCAGAATCGGTTACGTCGACGGTACGCAGGACGCCACCGTCACGTCCTTCCCCGAGTTCCCCTCGCTGCGCTCCGTGCTCGCGCAGGCGAGCGCCGAGCGTGCCGCCCGCTTCGAGCGGGCGCGGGCCGCCGGCGTCGAGACGGGTGAGCCCGAGGGCCCCGTGGCGGTCGTCGTGCCGCTGCTCGCCGGCCCGGACAGCACGCTGATCGAGCGCATCCGCCAGGCCGTCGCGGACAGCGGTGCCGCCGCCGGGCTGACCGATGTGCTCGGCCCGCACCCGCTGCTCGCGGAGGCGCTGCACGTGCGCCTGTCGGAGGCCGGGCTCGCCCGCGCCGACCGCGCCCGCCTGTTCACCGTGGCCACCGCGGCGGACGGCATCGTGCTCGCCACGGTCGGCGGCGAGGAGGCCGTGCAGGCCGCCGGGATCACCGGCATGCTGCTCGCCGCGCGCCTCGCGGTGCCGGTGATGGCCGCCGCGCTGGACGAGGAGGGCGCCATCGCGGCGACCGCCGAGCAGCTGCGCGGTTCGGGTTCGGCGCAGCTGGCGCTCGCCCCGTACCTGATCGGCCCCGAGCTGGACCCCGGTCTGCTCGACGTGGCCGTCAAGGAGGCCGGCTGCTCGGTGGCCGAGCCCCTCGGCGCCTACCCGGCGATCGGCAAGCTGGCGCTCTCCAAATACACGCTGGCGCTGGGCATCACCCCGCAGCAGCCTTCGGGGACGCCCGTGCACTGAGCGTCTGCACCGGTACGCCGATGGGCCCGCCCCGATGTGGGGGCGGGCCCATCGGCGTACGTACGTATGCGCACGTACCCGGGTGTCGACCCGCCGCGTCAGTCGAAGATGACGCAGGAGGCGGCCGGTGCCGCGATCGAACCGGCCCTGCGCGGGATGCCGGTGCCCTGGTCGACGGTGAACCAGGTGACGTCCCCGGAGCGCTCGTTGGCGGCGTACAGGAAGCGTCCGCCGGGGTGGAGGGCCAGGTCGCGGGGCCAGTGTCCGCCGCAGGGGACGGTCGCCGCGAGCCGTGGCGCCTCGCCCGCCGTGTCGAGCGCGAGGACGGAGATGACGTCCGCGCCGCGCGTGGCGGTCCACAGGAACCGCCCGTCGGGTGCGACGACGACCTCCGAGGGGTAGCTGTCGCCGTCCGGGACGTCGACGAGGAGGGAGACCTCGGTGAGCGGCTTGAGCGTGCCGGCGTCGGCGTCCCAGGCGCAGACGGTGAGGGTCGGGGTCAGTTCGTTGAGGACGTACGCGCGGTCGCCGCGCGGGTGGAAGGCGAGGTGGCGCGGCCCCGAGCCGGGGCGGAGCGCCACTTCGCGGTGCAGCGTCAGGCCGTCGTCCCCGAGCGCGCAGACGCGCACGGAGTCCGTGCCGAGGTCGACGCTGACCGCCCAGCGGCCGCTCGGGTCCGCGAGGACCTGGTGGGCGTGCGGGGTCTGCTGGCGCTGCGGGTGCGGTCCGGAGCCGGTGTGTCTGAGTTCGCCCGCGGGGTCGGCGAGGCCGCCGTCGGCGCGCAGCGGGACGGCGGTGACGCTGCCCGAGCCGTAGTTGGCGGTGAGGACGTGGCCGTCGTACAGGGCGAGGTGGGTGGGCGCCGAGCCGACGGGCACGGGGCGGCCGGTGAGGCGGGGCAGGTCCCCTTCGACGCGGTACGCGGCGAGGGCGCCGTCCGAGGTCTCGCTCACCGCGTAGAGGAGGTCACCGGTGGGCGAGAGGGCGAGGTAGGAGGGGTCGGGGACCGTATCCGTGGCGCCGAGGACGGTCAGCGCGCCGGTGTCCTCGTCGACGGCGGCGGTGAGGACGCCGAGGCCGCCGGCCGCGGTGAAGGATCCGATGTACGCCCGTCCGGCGCGGTTGCCGTCGACCACTGCTGTCCCCTCTCGACCCGGACGCCGTGGGGCCGGCGCCGCTGGTGCGGCCGACGCTAGCAGTCCGGTCTAGACCAGGTGGTGGTGCCGCTCACGTCGACCGGTCCCGTGCCCGGTTCGCGCCTCGCACGAGTCCGGCGGTCATGTGTCGCAGGTCACCGTGGAGGGGGACGGTGGACCGGAACAATGTCGTGTGGTTCACCGTTCATTCAAGTGTGGCTGCGGAGGGGACAGTGTCCCCGGGCCTCACCCATAGCCCATGGGGACGATCGTCCGGCTGAAGCCCCATGGAGCCTTTCGCCGAGAGGCGACCGCCCTCCGCACGCCGCCACCGACGACCCCGGCTGGTCTCCCCCGTCCAGCCGGGGTCTTCCCATGTCCGGACCCGGCAGGAACCGGGCCCGGGAGGCGAGGCGGGTTCAGGCGCCCATGAGGGGCGTCCGGGTGGGGCTGTGCAGGGGGTCGGCCAGCTCGGCGAGGGCCTTCTCCAGGCCGTGCAGATGGGCCAGCGCCGGTTCGGCCACGGAGCCGTGGGGCACGGTCGCGGGTCCGGTCAGGCGGCCGCGCGCACCCTCCGCCGGGCCGGTGAGCGCCTCCACCGCCACCTCCACGCGCCAGCAGGCGGCGGCGAGCCGGTCGTCGTGCGACGCCTCGGGGTCGGCGGCGATCGAGGCCAGGCCGCGGACCTGACGGGCGCAGTCGTCGAGCAGCAGGAGCACCTGGCGGGCGCGCTCCTTGCGGGCCCGCAGCGGGCTGAGCGGGTGCACGAGCGGAGCGAGCGAGAGGCGCACCCGGCCGAGGAGCTGCTCCAGTTCGGCGACGCGGGGCGCGGGGTCGGCCGACTCGGACCCGGCGAGCCGTGCGGCCGCCTCCGCCGTGCAGGCGTGCACGCACCGCAGGGCGCGCTGGATCCAGGCGTTGGTGGTGGCGTGGGTGGTGACGGGCAGGATCAGCAGTACGGCGAGGGCGGCGCCGAGCGCGCCGACACCGGTCTCGGCGACGCGCAGGGCGAGCAGGGCCGGGTTCAGCACGCCGAGCAGCCCGTAGAGGACGCCGACCATGACCGTGACGGCGAGCATCATCCACGTGTAGGACACGGCCGCCGTGTAGAAGATCCCGAAGACGCTGACGGCGACGATGATCGCGGAGGGGACGGGCGCGCCGTGCAGCGGCACGGCGACGACGAGGCCGAGGGCGATGCCGAGCACGGTGCCGAGCACCCGGCGGAAGCCGCGGACGAGGGTCTCCCCGCTGGAGGCGGTGTTCACGAACACCCACCAGGTGGCGCCGACGGCCCAGTACCACCGCTGGTCGGACAGCACCTGCCCGACGGCCAGCGCGAAGGCGCCGCCGGCGACGGCCTGGATCGCCTGGCGGGTGGTCGTACGGGCGAGTCCGGTGCCGGCGGGCGCGGCGGGCAGGACGGGGGGCGGCAGCCGCCGCTCGTAGCACCAGGCGCCGAACCGCACGGTGGAGGAGGCGCACAGCGACACCAGGACGGCGGCGTACAGCTCGGGGAGCTGGGCCGGCACGGTGTGCAGGAACTGCGTCGCGAAGTACATCATGAACCCGAACACCCCGAGCGAGTGCCCGCGCGGCCCCCACCGGCGCGCGTAGACGCCGGCGCCCATCACGGCCAGGAAGGCGACGTCCCGGGCCACGGGCACGTCGTGCAGCACGGCGGCCAGGGCGAGGACGGGGAAACCCACGGCCGGCAGCAGCGCGGTGGTGACCGCCTGCGCCCGCACGGTCGCGTCGGACACGGTGAAGAGGGCGAGCAGAGCGGCGAGCCCGCCGGCGATCGCCGGCACGAGCGAATGCCCGGCCAGCCCGCACACGGCCACCGCCGACGCGATGCCGACGACGGCCCGCGAGGCGAAACGCAACCGCGCCCGTCCCGGATCCGGCGCCACGAACACCCTCTTCAGCACGGTCCGCCCGCCCCTTCCATGAGCTGTCGCCTGTCCACATGAAAAAGGCGCCACGGAAGGATCCCGCAGCGCCATCGACAGACCCATCAGACCATCTGGACCCTCCATGGCTCAACCGGGTGCGATTTGACTGGGCCAATGGCCCAGATCACGTACGCCGCGGCGCCCGGCAGGAAGGCCAACGGATCACAGCGGCCCGGCCCCCTGCCCGGGCGACCGGACCGGGACGGGGCCGCCGGGCGGGGAGAGGGCCGGGGTGACCTCCACGACGATGTCGGCGAATGTGCGCACGCGGCGGTCGCCAGGGATACGGGCTCACGCCCGGTCTGCACACGCCGGAGCAGGTGCGGGCCTGGCGCGCCGTGACCGACGCCGTCCGCGCCGCCGGGGGGCGCATGTTCGCCCAGCTGGTGCACTGCGGCCGGATCGGCCACCCGAGCCTGTACCGCGACGGCGCCCTGCCGCTCGCCCCTTCGCCGATCGCCTCCGGTGAGCAGATGTTCACGCCGGAGGGCATGCTGGACCATCCCACGCCCCGGGAGATGACCCGGGCGGACATCGACCGGACGGTCGACGACTTCGTCTCGGCCGCCCGCAACGCCGTCGAGGCGGGCTTCGAGGGGGTGGAAGTGCACGGCGCCAACGGCTTTTTGCTGCACCAGTTCCTGGCGGACGGCACCAACCGCAGAACCGACGGCTACGGCGGCTCGGTGGCCGCCCGGATCCGGTTCACCGTCGAGGTGGTGGAGGCGGTCGCCGAGGCGGTCGGCCCGGAGCGGGTCGGTCTGCGGATCTCCCCCGGCATCACGTTCAACGGCATGGCCGGGGCCGAGAGCGACACCGCCGGGCTCTACACGGCCCTGGTGCGGGCCCTGGCGCCCACCCCGCTCGCCTACCTCCATGTCTTCGAGATCCTCACCCGCGACATCACCCGGGCCGTCCGGGCCGAGTGGCCCGGCACGCTCATCCTCTGCCCGCACCCCACCGCGGAGTCGTTCCCGAGCACTCCGGAGATCGGCGCCGAGGCGCTGCGGGACGGGGTGGCGGACGCCATCGCCATGGCCGAGCAGTGGCTGGCCAACCCGGACCTGCCCGCCCGCGTCCGCGCCGGCGGTCCGTACAACGTCGCCGACAAGGCCACGTTCTACGGCGGTGACCACCACGGCTACACCGACTACCCGGTACTCGACGCCTGACCTGAGCCTTCCCCGAGGCCTGTCGGGCCCTTGGCCCCCGGACCCCACGGGCTCGCCCCGGACTCCCGGCACCCACGGCGGGTGGTCCGGGGCCCGCGCCCTCTCCCCCTCGCCCTCGCTGTGAAAGGCCCCGACGTGAAAGCCCTCGTCCACGATCCCGACGCCCCCCGGCAGCTCCGTCTCGGTGACGCCCCGGAGCCGGAACCAAGCGCCGCGCAGGCTCTGATCGAAGTCGCCTCGGTCTCGTTCAACTTCGGCGAGATCGTCTACCGGTCCCCGCAGACCAGACCCGGACATGTCCCCGGGTGGGACGCCGCGGGAGTCGTCGTCCGGCCCGCCGGTGACGGAACGGGCCCGCCCGCCGGAACCCGGGTGGTGTCCTTCGGCTGGAGCGGGGCATGGGCCCAGCTGCGCGCGGTGGACACCGCCGAGCTGGCCGTCGTTCCGGACGCCGTCGACCTCGGTACGGCGAGCGCGCTTCCCGTCGCCGGGGTCACCGCCCTCCAGGCGGTCCGCCGCCTGGGTTCCGTCCTCGGCCGGCGCGTTCTCGTCACCGGCGCGTCGGGCGGTGTGGGGCGCTTCGCCGTCCGGCTCGCCGCTCTGGCGGGCGCGGAGGTGATCGCCTGCGCCGGCGACCCGGCCCGGTCACAGGGGTTGTCGGCGCTGGGCGCGGCAGAGATCGTCCAGGCTCCGGCCGCACTCTCGGAACCCGTGTACGGCGTGATCGACAACGTGGGCGGCAGCCAGTTGGCCGACGCGTTCAACCGTCTCGAACCCGACGGTGTCGTCCAGGCCGTCGGGAAGGCCTCCGGGGAGGCGACCGTCATCGACTTCGAGCAGTCCCGCACCAACAGCGCGCGTGGGCGGCTGGAGAACTTCAACGTCACCACGCCGTTCGGAAGCGACCTCGCCTACTTGCTCCACCTGGTGGAGAGCGGCCGGCTCGCCCCGCAGATCGGCTGGCGCGGTCCCTGGACGCGGGCCGCCGAAGCAGCCGACGCCCTCGTCGCCCGCCGCGTGCGGGGCAAGGCCGTCCTCGACGTCACACCCGCCGGGCCCGCCCCCCTGTCCTCGGCCTCCCCGGCTCGATGCGGTCGAGGAAGTCGAGCACTCGCCGAGTGAGCCGTGTCGCGGCGTACTCGTCGTGTGCGGGCAGGCTGCTGTCACTGAACAGGTGCCTGTCGCCGGGGTAGAGGAACAACTCGGCGTCCGCCGCCGACTCGACGAGGGCGCGGGCCGCGGCCACATCGCCCTCACCGGCGAAGAACGGGTCCGCGTCCATGCCGTGGACCTGGACCGGGACCTCGTCGGGCCAGGCGCCGCCGAACTCCGAGACCGGGGCGCACGCCTCGATCAACACCGCACCCCTCGCGCCCGGGCGGGTCTGGGCCAACTTCTGCGCCGGCAGGACGCCGAGAGAGAACCCCACGTAGACGAGCCCGGCGGCCAGTTCATCGGCCGTGGCGGTCCCGCGCGCGACGACTGTGCCGAACCCGACCTTCTCGGCGTGGGCGACGCCCCCCTGAAGGGTGTCGAACACCTGCCCCTCGAACAGGTCCGGGACATGGACGGTGTGCCCGGCCCCCCGCAGCCGCTCGGCGAAGTCACGGACGCCGTCCGTCAGTCCGTGTCCGTGATGGAAAACCAGCACCTCTGCCATGTCGCTCCCCTCGCGCCGCGGAACCCGGGCGGCGCGGCCACAGGAGTATGACCCCCGGCACTGACAATCGCCTCGCCGGCCGGGGCTGACGCGCCCCGTCGGCCTCCGCCTCGGGCACCGGAGCAGGTAGCCGCCCGCCGTGGCCACCAGGAGCGTCATGCACGCGATGAACACCAGGCCGGTGCCCTCCATACCGCCCTGCTCCGCTCGCGGCCCGGTGCGCCGCCGACCGCAGGTCCCCCTCTTTCCGGGAGGCGCCGCGCGGTACCTAGGCGGCCGGCGGGATCGGCCGGTGGCCGCCGCCGTGCGGGGAGTGGCCCTCGCGGCTGCTCAAGCGGTGCAGTTTCAGGGCCAGTTGCAGTTCGAGGGCGCTGCTGGGGTCGTTCCAGTCGGCGCCGAGCAGCTGCGCGACCCGGTCCAGCCGCTGCACGACGGTGTTGACGTGCACGTGCAGGGCGTCCTTCGCCTTGGACAGGCTCGCGCCCTGCGCGTAGTAGGCGTCGAGCGTCCGGACCAGCTCGGTGCCGCGCTGCTGGTCGTAGGCGAGAACAGGGCCGAGGTAGCGCCGCACGAAACCGTCGAGATCCGATCGGTCGCCGAGCAGGACACCGAGGAAGCCCAGCCCCGCGAGGTCGCTGCCGTCCCCGGTGCGGCCCAGGGCGTGCAGGGCGTTGAGGCAGCGGCCGGCCTCGGTGTACGCGCCCGGGAGCTGTTCGGGGCCCATGGCCGGTCCCGCCGAGCCCACGGTGACGGGCGCGTCGGCGGCCTTGCCGAGGTCCTCCGCGAGCGCGGCGGCGAGCGCGCCGGGGTCCGACGCCGGGACGAGCAGGACGATGTGGCCGTTGTGGACGCCCGCGAGCCCGCCCAGCGCGCGGGCGCCGCGCACGGCTTCCGCGAACAGGTGCGAGCGCGGTTCGCCGTCGGTGTCCAGGGCGAGGACGGCATGGGGCCGGGAGAGGTTAACGCCGAGTCTGCGGGCGCGCAGCGCCAGGCTTCCGCTGTCGTGGCGTCCGCCGGGCGGGTGGCAGGTGAGCAGGTCGTCGAGGAGCTCTCCCCGGACGCGGTCCTCGGCCTCGGCGACAGTGCGGCGCAACAACAGGAGGAGGGCGGCGACCAGGGCGGCGCGTTCGAACAGGCGGCGGTCGGCGTCGGCCAGGTCGGCGCGCCCGGTCAGGGTGACGCTGCCGAGGAGTTCCGGCCCGGCCAGCACGGCGCACACCCAGGCGCCGTCGACCGGGACGGCACGGCCGCCGGTGCGGGAGGCCGTGATGTCCCGCGGGGAGGGGATGAGGGGGTCGGTGCCGGCTCGGGCCAGTTCCGTGCCGTCCGGGTCGTGCAGGGCGATGCCGCCGCCGAGCAGCGCGGCGATCTCGCGGACCAGGTCGTCCACGGTCGCGCCGCGCAGGACCAGGTCGGTGAGGCGGTCGTGGGCGTCGGCGGCGCGGCGCAGTGCCGTGCTGTGGGCCCGGGCCCTCTCGTTGGCCGCGTTGAGGTCGACCAGCGCGGAGCGGGTCTCCTCCAGCATGCGTGCGCCGTCGATGGCCACGGCGGCGTGGTCGGCGAGCGAGGTGAGCAGGGCGATGGCTTCCGGCGGGAAGTCGCGGGTGGTCCGGTCGGCGGCGAAGAGCACGCCGATGACGCGTGTCCCGACGCGCAGGGGCACGCCGAGGATTCCCCGCAGCCCTTCCTCAAGGACCGCTTCGTCGATGGCCCGGGTGTGCTTGAAGCGGGAGTCGGTGCGGTAGTCGGCGCTGGTGTAGGGGCGGGCGGTCTGGGCGACGAGTCCGCCCAGGCCCTCGCCCATGCCGAGGCGCAGCTGCTGGAAGCGGGCGGAGACCGAGCCGTCGGTGACCCGCATGTAGGTGTCGTGGGCGACGGGGTCGTTGAGCGTGAGGTAGGCGGCGTCGGTGCCGAGCAGCGTTCTGGCGCGGTGGACGATGGCGCGCAGCACGGCGTCCAGGTCGCGCAGGGCGGCGAGGTCGCCGGCGGTGTCGAAGAGCGCGGCCAGCTCGGCCTCGCGTCTGCGGTGCTGGTCGAGGGTGCGGCGGATGTCCAGCGCGATCCTGGTGGCGTCCTCCAGGAGGGACCGCTCCTCGGGCGGAAGCTGTGCGGTGGAGGCGTCGTCGCCCGAGGGGCGGGTGAACTGCTCGGCGGGTGCGCCGGCGGCCAGCAGGGTCAGCAGTTGTCCGAGGGCCACCATCGCACTGTGTGCCGCCGCGCGGTACGAGCGGTCCTTCACGGTGTTCATGATGGCACTCCTTCGGTCATCCCGGGGGCTGTCTTCCCGGGGAGGCCGGGGCTTTTCCGGTGTGGCCGGGGGCGCGTCCGGTCAGCCCCTGTCCGGGCCGGCGGGCGCGGGCGTCCGCCGACGTGAGCGCACCGGGGCGCCGGCCGTCGTGGCGAGGGTGAGGTCGCGGCCGCGGGTCTCCCTGGCGAAGGCGACGGTGAGGGTGGTCACGACCGCGGCCAGGCACAGGTACAGGGCCACGGGGACGGCGGAGTCGTACTCCTTGAGCAGCTCGACCGCGATGATCGGTGCCGGGGCGCCGGCCACGATGGACGCGAGCTGGGAGCCCATGGAGGCGCCCGAGTAGCGGACCTTGGTGTCGAACATCTCGGAGATGAAGGCGGCCTGGGGGCCGTACATGGCGCCGTGCAGCAGCAGGCCGACGGTCACCGCGAGGGTGATGACGGCGAACGACCTGGAGTCGAGCAGGGCGAAGAAGGCGAAGGCCCACAGCGCCATGCCGGCCGAGCCGATCAGGGTGACCGGCCTGCGTCCGATCCGGTCGGAGAGCGCGCCCCACAGGGGGATCGTGACGAAGTGGACGGCCGAGGCGATCAGGACGGCGTTCAGCGCGGTGCTCTTGGGCAGGTCCAGGTGGCTGGTGACGTAGACGAGGAGGAAGGCGGTGAGTATGTAGTACGAGATGTTCTCGCCGAACCGGGTGCCGATCGCGGTCAGGACCTCCCGCCGGCTGCGGCGGAACACCTCGACCACCGGCGGCTGTTCCTTGATGCCGCGGGCGGCGTCGGCCTCGGCCCTGGCCTTGGCGGCGAGGAAGACGGGGGACTCGGAGACGGAGATGCGGATCCACAGGCCGACGACGACCAGGACGCCGGAGAGCAGGAACGGGATGCGCCAGCCCCACGCGGTGAAGTCCTCCTCCGACTGGACCGCGGCGAGCAGGGCGAGGACACCGGTGGCCAGGAGGTTGCCGCCGGGGGCGCCGGCCTGCGGCCAGGAGGCCCAGAAGCCGCGCCGCTTGTCGCCGCCGTGCTCGGAGACGATGAGGACCGCGCCGCCCCATTCGCCGCCCAGCGCGAACCCCTGGACGAGGCGGAGCACGGTGAGCAGGATCGGCGCGCCGACGCCGATGGTGTCGTAGGTGGGCAGCAGGCCCATGGCGAAGGTGGCCCCGCCCATCATGAGCAGGCTGACGACGAGCAGCTTCTTGCGCCCGATCTTGTCGCCGAAGTGCCCGAACACCACCCCGCCGATGGGCCGGGCGGCGAAGCCGATCGCGTAGGTGACGAAGGCGATCAGGGTGCCCATGAGGGGGTCGACGGTGGGGAAGAAGAGGGTGTTGAACACCAGCGCGGCGGCGGAGCCGTAGAGGAAGAAGTCGTACCACTCGATGGTGGTGCCGATCAGGCTCGCGCCGACGATACGGGCGATGCCGGGAGAGCGGCCTGGCGGGGTGGGGCCGGTGGCGGCCGGGGCGTCGGGCATGTGTCACCACTTTCGGGGGGAGGGGGGACGGGGGCGGAGGATCGCAGGAGGGGCGTCGAAGGGCGGGGCGGGTCAGCTCGCTCCCCAGCCGCCGTCGAGGGGCAGCGACGCCCCGGTGATGGAGCTGGTGTGCGGCCCGCACAGCCACAGGGCGGCGGCGGCCACCTCTTCGGGCTCCAGGAGTCGTTTGAGCGGAGCGCGGGTGAGCAGGACGTCGGACAGGACGTCATCGGGGCTGATGCCGTGGGCCGCGGCCTGGTCCTGGATCTGGCCTTCGACCATCGGGGTGCGGACATAGCCGGGGTTCACGCAGTTGCTGGTCACCCCGTGCGGCGCGCCCTCGATCGCGGTGACTTTGTTGAGGCCCTCCAAGGCGTGCTTGGCCGTGACGTAGGCACTCTTGTACGCGCTGGCGCGCAGGCCGTGGACGCTGGAGATGTTGACGACGCGGCCCCAGCCGGCGGCGTACATGTGCGGCAGCACCCGGCGGATCAGCAGGAAGGGGGCCGTGACCATCACCTGCTGCATGAGCGCGAAGCGCTCCGGCGGGAACTCGTGGAGCGGGGCGACGTGCTGGAGGCCGGCGTTGTTGACGAGGACGTCGATGTCGCGGGGCAGGGCGTCGATGACGTCCGGGGCGGCCAGGTCGGCGGTGTGCGCCACTCCCCCGATGGCGTCGGCGACCGTCTTGGCCTTCTCGGCGTCCAGGTCGACCACGTGGACCTCGGCGCCGGCCGCGGCGAGGGCGGCGGCGCACGCCCGGCCGATGCCGCTGCCGCCTCCGGTCACCAGCGCGGCCCGGCCGGACAGGTCCACGCCGCCCGTCGCCGGGAGGGGCGAGGCGGCCGGCCCCGACGGATGCGAGGTGGTGAATTGCCTGGTCATGGCCGGAACAGTAGAGACACCCCGGCGCCTCTCCTATGGGATCCGGCACCACAATCACCCGGCGCCGTATGGTGATCGGCCCCATAACGGCCCAGGGCCGGAGGCGCTACGGCCGGACGTGGGGGGACGTGGAACCGTGCGGCTCCTTGCCCCGCCGCTCCCCCGGGCCGGCCGGCTCCTCGGACCGCCGGCGGTCCAGGCGGGCCACCACCGGGCCGGCCGTGACACCGTGCAGTACGACGGAGACCAGCACCGTGAAGGTCACCACCGCCCACAACTCCCGCTCGGGGACCAGGAAGTCCTGCTGACCCAGCGCGTAGGCGAGGTAGTACAGCGAACCGATGCCGCGGATGCCGTACCCCGCCACGACCCAGCGCTCCCGGCCCCGCAAGCGGCCGCCGAGCAGCCCGGCCCAGCCCGCCAGTGGCCGGATCACCAACAGGAGCAGCAGACCGGTCGCCGCGCCCCGCCAGGTCAGCTGCGCCAGGCCGCCCAGCGCGATGAACGCGCCCAGCAGGAAGAGCAGCGTCGCGGTCAGCAGCCGCTCGATCTGTTCGACGAAGTCGTGCAGCACGTTGTGGAAGCCGTGGGCGCGCTCGGCCGCCCTGACGGCGCAGGCGGTGGTGAACACGGCGAGGAAGCCGTAGCCACCGGCGAGTTCGGTCACCCCGTACGCCAGGAAGGTGGCGGCCAGCGCGACGAACCCCTCCCGGTACTCGGCCAGCCGCAGCACGGAGGAGCGGGTGCGGAAGAACAGCCAGCCCAGCAGTTTGCCGATCAGCAGCCCGCAGGCCACGCCGAGCACGCACTTGAGCCCGACCTCCTTTGCCGCCCAGGAGCCGATCCACTCGCCCGACCAGCCGCCACCCGCGGCGGCGGCCAGCGCGATGGCCGCGTAGGTGAGGGGGAAGGCGAGGCCGTCGTTGAGTCCCGCCTCACTGGTGAGGGCGAACCGCACCTCGTCCTCGTCGTGCTTGTCCTCGGTGGGTTCCCCGACGCGCACCTCCGAGGCGAGCACCGGGTCCGTGGGCGCGAGGACCGCCGCGAGCAGCAGCGCGGCGGCCGGCGGCCAGTCCAGCAGCCACCAGGCCACCAGGGCGGTCGCGAGGACGCTCACCACCATGGTCACGCCGAGGAGCCGCCAGGTCGAGGCCCACAGGCGCCGGCCCACCGGCCGGTTGAGCGCGAGCCCCGCACCCATCAGGGCGATGATCACGCAGATCTCGGTCACATGCTCCGTCAGGACCCGCTGCTCCACCGGGTCGACCGCCGGCAACGGCAGCGGGAGCAGGTACACGGCGATGCCGCTCACCAGGAACACCACCGGCAGCGACAGGGGCCGCCCCGCCACCACCCGGGGCAGCACCGCGGCGAGCAACGCTCCCAGGCCCAGCCACGCGAACACCACATCGGAAAGAGTCACCGCGTCTCACCCGTCCTCTTCACGTTCCCGTACGCGCGGCCGGGCGGCGGGCCGGGCCCGGTGGACACTCGTCGGCCTGGTGAAGCGGGCGGCTCATCTGCACTCCTCTGGTTCGTACGTCTGACCTACGTCTAACCCCAGGGACCACACCGACACCCGGTGATCTTTTGCTACGGCGGTGTTGCGATCTCTACGGCGGCATTGCGGGCTCATGGCGGAACCGGCCGATGGCTGGCGTGGCCACCCGGTACGGATCAAGCTGCTGACATCCGCCCTTCCGCGGCACCCTCCCGTACCCGTACGCCCGCAGAAAGCCCGACACGCATGTACGCGACCTGCCTTCCCGGCGCCGTTCCGGCGCACCTCACACATGCGGCGGGGAGGTGGTCGACGCCATGCGCCATGTGACGCGCAAGGCGGCGGGGTGGCTCCTGATGATCGCGGTGGCCACCAACGCCACGTATTTCCTGGCCAGTTGGTTCCTGGACCCGCGTGCCAACTACACGGAGGCGCGGCCCGTCCGCAGCGAGGCGCAGATCGCCCGGGCCCTCGCCCCCTACAACCTCGATCCCGGCGAGCCGCTGGCGCACCGGTGGTGGGACTGGCTCACCTCGGTGGTCCTCCACTTCGACTGGGGCACTTCCCCCACCGGCGTCTCCGTCAACGGCGAGGTGGGCCACCGCGCCCTGGTCAGCGCCGAGTTGGTCGTCACGGCGACCGTGCTGTCCGTCGTGGTCGGTGTCGCGCTCGCCGTCCACACCGCGGCCCGCCAGTACGGCATCGCCGACCGCGTCTCGCAGGCCGTGTCCATCGCGGTCCTCAACATCCCGACACCGGTCGCCGCGCTCGCCGTGGTCCTCGGCGCCATCTGGCTCAAGGAGCACATCGGTCTCGGCTTCCTCTACGTGGCCGGAGAGAACTCACCCGACGTCGAGGGGCTGCTCCCGACGATCGGCGACCGCCTCCTCCACCTGATCCTGCCGACGCTCACCCTGACCCTGATGGGATACGTGGGCTACCACCTGACGCAGCGTTCCCTGCTGCTCGACACGATCAACGCCGACTTCGTGCGCACGGCCCAGGCCACCGGCCTCACCCGCGGCCAGGCCGTCCGCGGGCACGCCCTGCGCGCGGCGCTCATCCCGACGGCGGCCTCCGTGGCGTTCAGTGTGCCCGCCATCTTCACCGGCGCCGTCATCACCGAGACGATCTTCGGCTGGAACGGCATGGGCCGCTACTTCATCCAGACCATCGAGAAGAACGACGTGCACGGCACGGTGGCGACGGCCGCGTTCGCCGCGGTGCTCACCGCGATCGGCGCGATCCTCGCGGACATCGCCACGGTCTTCCTCGACCCGAGAGTACGGGTGAGCTGACATGGCGACAGCGACCAGCACCCTACGGCCGCGCGAGGACCTCGGCCGCGGCCGGCTCTTCCTGCGACGCTTCCTGCGCAACCGCCTCGCCGTCGCCGGCGTCGTGATCCTCGCGCTGCTCCTGCTGTTCAGCGCCTTCGGCGGCCTGTTCACGTCCTACGCCCACACCGACGCCGACTTCACGGCCCTGACCCGGCCGCCGAGCGACCTGCACTGGTTCGGCACCAACCAGAGCGGCAACGACATCTACGCCTGCGCGGTGCACGGACTGCGGCGCTCGCTGGTGATCGCCGTGAGCGTGTCCGTCCTGACGGTCGCCGTGGCCACGCTGATCGGCTCCGGCGCCGCGTACTTCGGCGGCCGCGTACAGAGCCTGGCCCTCGCCGTCATCCACTTCCTGCTGATCGTCCCCTCGTTCCTCATCCTCGCCCTGGTCTCCCACCGCCTCGCCGGCGACTGGCGCGCCCTCATCGCCGTGCTGACCGTGTTCGGCTGGATGTCCACCGCCCGGGTCATCTGGTCCGTCTCGACCTCGCTGCGCGAACGGGACTACGTGCGGGCGGCGCAGTTCATGGGCGTCCACCCGCTGGGCATCATCGTGCGCCACATCATCCCCAACCTCGGCTCCCTGATCATCGTCAACCTGACCCTCGGCGTCGTCACGACCGTGCTCAGCGAGACCGCCCTGTCGTTCCTCGGATTCGGCGTCCAGACCCCGGACGTCTCCCTCGGCACGATGCTCGCCGACGGGGCGACCACCATCACCAGCGCCCCCTGGCTCTTCGCCTTCCCCGCGGGCCTCGTGGTCCTGCTCACCGTCTCCATGACCTTCATCGGCGACGGACTGCGCGACGCCCTCGACCCCACCTCCGTCACCGGCGCGACGGGAGGCCGACGATGACACTCGCCATCCCCCGGCACGACGAACCCCTCTCCCCCACCGGCGCCGCCCCCGTGCTGTCCGTACGGGACCTGCGGATCTCCTTCCCCTCCGAGGCCGGTCCCGTCGAAGCGGTGCGCGGCGTCAGCTTCGACCTGCTGCCGGGCCGCACCCTTTGCATCGTCGGCGAGTCCGGCTCGGGCAAGTCGGCCACCGCGACGGGCATCATGGGCCTGCTGCCGCCGACCGCCGACCTGCGCGGCCAGGTACGGCTCGACGGTCAGGAGCTGATCGGCCTCGACGACCGGGCGCTGTCGCGGATACGGGGCAAGTCCATCGGCATGGTCTTCCAGGACCCCCTGTCCGCGCTCACACCCATCTTCTCCGTCGGCAGACTGCTTCGCGACGCGCTCCGGGTCCACCAGGACCTCAGCAGGAAGGCCGCCTGGGAACAGGCCGTCGAACTGCTCGACCTCGTCGGCATCCCCGACCCGCGCAACCGGGCCTCGGCCTTCCCCCACGAGTTCTCCGGCGGCATGCGCCAGCGCGTGGTCATCGCCCTGGCGATCGCCAACCGGCCGCGGGTGCTCGTGGCCGACGAACCCACCACCGCGCTCGACGTCACCGTGCAGGCGCAGATCCTCGACGTGCTGCGCCTCGCGCAGCGGGAGACCGGCGCCGGCCTCGTCCTGATCACCCACGACCTCGGCGTCGTGGCCGGCCACGCGGACGACGTCGCCGTCATGTACGCGGGCCGCTTCGTGGAGAAGGCGGACGTCCACGCGCTGTTCCGCCGCCCGACGATGCCCTACACCGCGCGGCTGCTGGCCGCGGTGCCGACCGTGGACAGCGGGGTCCGCCGCCCCCTCGTCGCGATCGGCGGGGAGCCGCCCGCCCCGTCGGACCTCGGGGACGGCTGCCCCTTCGTGAGCCGGTGCGCCGTCGCCCTCGACGCGTGCCGCGCCGAGGAACCGGAGCTGCGCCGGATCGCCGGACACGGGGACGTGGCCTGCCTGCGCGCCGCCGAGACGGCCGCCGGCACGCTGGACCCCACCGGGGAGGTCACGCCCCCCGGCCGGCGGACGGACCCGGAGCACGCCGGGCGCGGCGAGGTGGTGCTGCGCGTCGAGGACCTCGTCAAGACCTTCCCCGTCACCAAGGGCGCGTTCGTCAAACGCCGGGTCGGCACGCTGCACGCGGTCAACGGGGTCGGCTTCGAGCTGCGTACCGGAGAGACGCTGGGCCTGGTGGGCGAGTCGGGCAGCGGCAAGACGACGACGCTGCTGGAGATCCTGCGGCTGCGCCGGCCGGAGGGCGGCCGGATCGAGATCGCCGGGAGGGAGGTCGGCGCGACGGCGGCCGCGGACACCCCACTTGGGGGTGCCGGTGCTCCGGCGGGGTCCGGGCACGGCGTCCGGGCCGGTTCCGGCGGGCGCGGGCGCACCCTGCGCCATGACGTGCAGATCGTCATGCAGGACCCGTTGGGCGCCCTGGACCCGCGGCTGCCCGTCCACCAGCTGCTCGCCGAGCCGCTGCGGGCCGTGGGCCGTGACCGCGACGCGATCCGCTCGCGCGTCCGGGAGCTGCTGGCGCTCGTCGGTCTCGACGCCTCGATGGCCGACCGCTTCCCGGCCGCGCTCTCGGGGGGCCAGCGCCAACGCGTCGGCATCGCCCGCGCGCTGGCCACGGAGCCGAGACTGCTCGCTCTCGACGAGCCGCTGTCCGCCCTGGACGTGTCGGTGCAGGCCGGGGTGATCAATCTGCTGAACCGGCTCAAGGGCGAGCTGGGGCTCGCCTGTCTGATGGTCGCGCACGATCTCGCCGTGGTCCGCCACCTGTGCGACCGGATCGCGGTGATGTACCTGGGGCACATCGTGGAGACGGGTGACACGGAGACGCTGTTCCGCGACCCGAAGCACCCCTATACGCGGGCCCTGCTCTCCGCGGTCCCCGTACCCGACCCGGTCCGCGAGCGCGCCCGGGAGCGGATCGTCCTGACGGGCGAGCAGCCCGACGCCACGGACCTGCCGCCGGGCTGCGTGTTCATCGACCGCTGCCCGGTGTACCGCCTCGCCGACGAGGGCGTACGGGAGCGGTGCCGCACGGAGCGCCCCGCGACCAGGCCGGTGCCGGGGCGGCCGGACCACGCGTACGCCTGCCACGCCGTGTGACCGGCGGCGACCCGCCGGACCCCCTCCCCGCCACGACCGACGCCCCGCTTCCCCGTGCCACTCCCCTCTGCCCCTCTTCTCCGCCCCTCTTCCTCTCCTCGACCCAAGGACGCTCTCCATGCGCGCAAGACTGGCCCTGCCCGTCGCTCTCCTCGCAGCCATCTCCGTCACCGCCACGGCATGCCAGTCATCCGCCGGTGACGCCGCGGGCCCCGGCGGGAGGGGCACCCCGTCCGCCGCCTCGTCGGCCGCCGACTACAACCCGACCCCGTACGACAAGCTGAAGGACGGCGGCACCTACACGACGGCGGGGACGTTCGACGACCAGGGCAACCCCTTCCACGTGAACGCCACGCTGACGGCGTCCCGGGTGTGGGCCTGGTACAACGCGAACGCGATCACCTTCTCGCCGACCGGCGAGGTGCGGTACAACCCGGACTACTTCAGCGACGTGCGGGTGTCCGTCAAGGGCGGCCGCCAGAAGGTCACGCTGACGATCAACAAGAAGGCCGCGTTCAACGACGGGACACCGATCGACTGGACCGCGATCAAGGCCACGTGGCAGGCCAACAACGGCTCCGACAAGGACTACGCGGCCTCGTCCCCGGACGGCTACGCCCAGATCACCGATGTCGCGCGCGGCAAGGACGACAAGCAGGCCGTCCTCACCTTCAAGGGCGTCACCCCCTTCTGGCCCAGCCTGTTCACCACGTTTCTGCACCCGAAGGCGGCGCGGGCCGGCAACTTCAACAAGGCGTACGTGAAGAAGGCGCACCCCGAGTGGGGTGCCGGCCCGTACACGGTCGGCAAGTGGGACACCCACTCGGGCGACATCACCTTCGTCCGCAACCCGAAGTGGTGGGGCAGGAAGGGCCGGCTCGACAAGCGTGTCTACGTGAACCTGGAGTCGACGGCGGCGGTCAACGCCTTCAAGAACGGCCAACTCGACTACGTCCCCGTGGGCGACGCCGAGAGCCTGCACCAGGTGAAGGGGCTCAAGGGCACCGAGATCCGCAGCGGCGGCAGCCCCTTCGAGTACTCGCTCCACCTCAACACCAAGTCCGCCGTCCTCGGCGACAAGGCGGTGCGCAAGGCGATCCAGGAGAGCATCGACCGCGGCCAGATCGCGAAAATCCAGTTCCAGGGCCTGGACTACAAGGAGCCGCTGCCCGGCTCAGCCGTGCTCTACAGCTTCCAGAAGGGGTACCGGGACAACGTCGCGGCTGTCCTGAAGTACGACCCCGACCGGGCGAAGAAGGAACTCGACGCGGCGGGCTGGAAGCCCGGGAGCGACGGCGTCCGGGAGAAGGACGGCAAAAAGCTCGAAGTCGGTTACACGCTGCTGGGCGACGACCCGCTGGCCAAGGCCACCGCCGGCGCGTTCGCCGCGATGCTCAAGCCGGTCGGTGTCCGCCTCACCATCAAGAAGGCCGCCCAGGCGGACTTCTCCACCATCCTCAGCGAGCGGAAGTTCGACCTGTTCGTCTCGGGCAACCGCTCCATGGACCCCTTCGGGGCCCGCTACCTGTGCGACTTCTACTGCTCGGACCGCGACTCCAACCTCACCGGGGCCGGCTCCCCGGCGCTGGACAAGGAGATCCGCGCCACGACGGGCATCGCCGACCCCGGCCGGCAGGCGGCGGCGGTGAACAAGGTCGAGCAGAAGGCCCTGCGCAGTTACGCGCTGCTGCCCCTGTACAGCGGCCCTTCGACGTACGGCGTCAAGAAGGGCCTGGCCAACGTGGGAGCAACGATCTTCCACACCCCGCTGCCGGAGACGGTGGGCTGGGTCGGCGCACGACCGTGACGCCTAAGCGGCCGCACAACTCCCGCCCGAGGCCGAAGCGGCCGCACACTCCGGCCCGAGGAGGGTGAAGCCGAGGCGCCCCCGCCCGCGAAAACCCCCGATGTCCGCGCGCCGCATCCGCGCGCGGCACCTGCGCCGAAGAGATGATGCGGCGTGGACATCGACGGAGGGCGAGTGCCGGTGGACGACACGGCCGACGTGGTCATCGTCGGGGGCGGCGCGGCCGGGCTCAGCCTGGCGCACCAGCTGACGCGGACCGGCTCCCTCGCGGTCACGGTGGTGGAGCCGCCGCCCGGCCCGGCGCGGCCGGCCGAACGCACCTGGTGCTACTGGGACCAGGGCCTCGGCGACTTCGGCGAGGCGGTGAGCGCCTCCTGGTCCGGGCTGCGCGTCCACGGCGCCGACGGCCATCCGGTGACCGTCGACCCGGCCCCCCTGCGCTACCTCATGCTGCGGTCCGCCGCCTTCGAGCAGCTGGTGCACTCCCGGCTCGCCCGCTCCCCGCGCGGACGGATCCTGCGGGCCACCGCGGACGCGGTGCGCGACGTGGCGCACGGCGCGGAGGTCCGCTGCACGACACCGGACGGCCGGACGCTGACCCTCGGCGCCCGATACGTGTTCGACTCCCGCCCCCCACGCACCCTGCCCGCGGCCCGCACCCGGCTGCTCCAGCACTTCCGCGGCTGGTTCGTGCGCACGGCCGGCGACCGGTTCGACCCCGCGACCGCCGACCTGATGGACTTCCGCGTGCCGCAGCCCCGGCACGGGCTCGCCTTCGGCTACGTCCTCCCCCTCGCACCGGACCGGGCGCTCGTCGAGTACACCGGGTTCTCCCGCACCCCGCTGACCACGGCGGCGTACGAAGAGGCGCTCAGTGCCTACACCCGTACGACGCTGCGCCTCGGCGCGCTCACCGTGGAAGCGGCCGAGCAGGGTGTCATCCCGATGACGGACGCCCGCTTCCCCCGCCGGGTCGGACGGTCGGTCTTCCGCATCGGGACCGCCGGCGGCGCCACGCGTCCCGCGACCGGGTACACCTTCGCCGCCGTACAGCGGCAGAGCCGGGCCATCGCCGCCTCCCTGCTCCGCGACGGCCGTGCGACGGTGCCCCCGCCGCACGGGCGGCGCGCCCTGGCCATGGACGCCGTGCTGCTGCGGGCCCTGGACACCGGGCGGATCGACGGTCCCGACTTCTTCACGGGCCTCTTCCGGAGCACACCGCCACACCGGCTGCTGCGCTTCCTCGACGGCGCCACCACGCCGTGGGAGGAATGGGGCATCGGCCTGCGCGTCCCGGTGGGCCCGATGCTCAGGACCGCCGTCGAGCTTCCCTTCCTGCGACGGCGTTCCCACCCGGCACCGGCCGCCGCCCCCCGACCCGAGGACAGCCCTTGACGACACTCCTGCGCGACCGCGAACTGGCCCGCGCCTTCGACGACGCCGCGCCCACCTACGACTTCCTCACCGCCCTCAACCCCGGCTACCGCACCGACCTGCTCCGCTCGGCGCGACGGCTGCGGCTGCCCGACGAGGGGGCGGGGCTGCACGTCCTCGATCTGGGCTGCGGCACCGGCACCTCGACCCGCGCCCTGCTCCGGGCCGCCCCGAGGGCCCGGATCACCGCCGTCGACGCCTCGGCGGGGATGCTGCGCCGGGCCGCGGCCAAGACGTGGCCCGCGGGTGTGACCTTCCTGCACCTGAGCGCCGAGGAGCTGGCGGCGGCGGGGCACGGCCCGTTCGACGCGGTCTTCGCCGCCTACCTGTTCCGCAACGTGAGCGATCCGGACGGTGTCCTCGCGTCCGTGCGGAGCCTGTTGCGGCCCGGCGGGCGGCTCGCCGTCCACGAGTACAGCCTCAGCGGCTCGGCCGCCCACCGGGCCCTGTGGACCGCGATCTGCCACGGCGTGATCATCCCGGCCGGCACGCTCGGCGGCGACCGCGCGCTCTACCGTCACCTGTGGCGCAGTGTCCTCGCCTTCGACACCGCGCCGGCCTTCGCCGAGCGGCTGATCCGGGCCGGTTTCACCGGCGTACGGGCCGCCCCGGTGGCCGGATGGCAGACGGGCCTCGTGCACACCTTCCTCGCCGGCGTCGCCCCGGGGACCACCCGATGACCGCGCCCCGGAGCGGCGCCCGGCGGGGCCGCGACCGCAAGGCCGAGACGCTGCAGCCCCCGCCGGGCCCCAGCCGCTTCCCGCCCCAGGACGCGCCGCGCGCGGCCGTGGTCGGCGGCGGGATCGCCGGTCTGGCCGCGGCCACCCTGCTGGCGGAGCGCGGCGCCCGCGTGACCCTCTACGAGCAGGGGGAGTCGCTCGGCGGCCGGCTCGCCGGGTGGCGCACCCGCCTGGCGGACGGTTCCACGGCGACCATGAGCCGCGGCTTCCACGCCTTCTTCCGGCAGTACTACAACCTGCGCGGCCTCCTGCGGCGCACGGACCCCTCCCTCGCACGGCTCACCGCCCTGCCCGACTATCCGCTGCGGCACAGCGGCGGGCTCACCGACAGCTTCGCCCGGGTCCCGCGCACACCGCCGCTCAGCGCCCTCGGCTTCGTCGCCCTCAGCCCCACCTTCGGCGCGCGGGACCTCATCAACATGAACGCCCGGGCGGCGCTGCCGCTGCTCGACGTGCGCGTCCCCGAGGTGTACGAACGTTTCGACGGGGTCAGCGCCACCGCGTTCCTGGAACGGGTCGGCTTCCCCGAGGCCGCGCACCACCTGGCGTTCGAGGTGTTCTCGCGCAGCTTCTTCGCCGACCCGCGCGAACTGTCCGCCGCCGAGCTGATCCTGATGTTCCACATCTACTTCCTCGGCTCGGCGGAGGGCCTGCTCTTCGACGTGCCGAACGACCCCTTCCCGCAGGCCCTGTGGGAACCGCTCGGCGGCTACCTGGAGCGCCTGGGCGCGGACATCCGCACCGGCACGCCCGTGCACGGCGTCGATCCGCGCGACGGTGGGGCCGACGTGCGCGCCGGCCGGGCGGTGGACCGCCACGACGTCGTGGTCCTCGCCCTGGACAGCGCCGGGCTGCGCCGGGTCGTGGCCGCGTCGCCCGGGCTCGGCACCCCGGCCTGGCGCGAGGACATCGCGGCCCTGCGCACCGCCCCGCCGTTCCTCGTCTCCCGGCTCTGGCTCGACCGGCCGGTCAGCGCCGACCGCGCCGGATTCCTCGGCACCAGCGGGTACGGCGGGCTGGACAACATCAGCGTCCTGGAGCGCTACGAGGGCGAGGCCGCCCGCTGGGCGGCCCGCACCGGGGGCTCGGTGGTGGAGCTGCACGCCTACGCCGTGGACGAGCGGGCCGGCCGGGAGGGCGTGCAGCGCGCGCTGGTGGAACGGCTGCGCGAGGTGTACGCCGAGACCCGCGCGGCCCGGATCGTGGACGCCCGGCACGAATGGCGCTCCGACTGCCCGCTGTTCCCCACCGGCTCCTACCACCGGCGCCCCCGGGTGCGCGGCCCTCATCCGTGGCTGGCCCTGGCCGGTGACGCGGTGCGCTGCGATCTTCCCGTGGCGCTGATGGAACGCGCCGCCACCACCGGGTTCCTCGCCGCCAACGCCCTGCTCGCCGATCGCGGGGTCCGCGGCCAGGTTCTGTGGACGGTCCCGCGGGCCGGGCGTTCCGCGGCGCTGCGGGCGCTGGGCGCGCTCGGGGCGCGGTGACCCGCCCGGCCGCCGGGCGCGCTCAGCCCGGGAACCGGCCCGCGTCGCGCAGCGCCCAGCGGCGTTCGGCGTAGGCGAGGTCGTCGCGCCACAGGCGGCCCGCCGTGCGGCGCATCAGCGGGCGCAGGAGGGGGGCGGCGACCCGTGCCAGGGCGAAGCCCCGCCGGTCGGAGGCGGCGACGACCGCCTCGACCACCGCGGTCCGCGGCCGCCGCGCCGCCGGTGCGGTCAGCGGCGTGGCGTGGGTCTCGACCACGGATGTCGTGCCCTCGCCCTCGGTGATGCGCATGACGACGGTACGGGGGTCCGGCGCCGTGAACTCGGCCCGTACGGGCACCACCAGACGGTCCGTCACCCGGAAGGAGACGTCGACGACGAAGGCGTCGTCGTCCTCGCCCCGCGGTGCGCGGGTCACCGTCAGGTCGACGAACGAGTACGGGTGGAACCAGGAGCCGTGCCAGGGATCGAGCCGGTTGGCGATCACGTCCTGCGGCTCGCACCGGCCGACCGCCGTGAAGACGGCGTCCAGCCCCCTGTCCGTGGCGGGACGCACCGGCACCGGCGGCCGCTGCGAGGGCTCCTCGCCGCCGACCGCGTCCAGCCGCACCCACACCAGCACCCCGTCGTCGTGGACGGGGTAGGGCTCCCATCCGGCGAACGGCGTCCCGTCCAGGGCCAGTCCGTGCCAGTGGCAGACCAGCGTGCCGCACACCACCCGGCTGTCGCGCAGCGGGGCGCCGAGGTGCGGGCAGCTGCCGGGGCCGGCCCGCAGCTCCCCGGTGTCCGAGCGCCACAGCACGACCTCCTCGCCGCCCACCGTCCGGCCGAACGGGCCGCCACCGGGCCGGATGTCGCGGGACGCGCCGACGACGAACCAGTTCCCGCAGGGCCGTGCGCCGGCCCGCTTCAGCGCGTCCGCGATAAGGGCCGGACGGGCCTCCTGCCAGGTGGGGGCCTGCTCAGCCCATCCCGGGCCGCGGCGCCCGCGCAACGGCGGCGTCCAGCGGGCCCGTCCCCGCCCCGCGCTCACCGCCTGGTCCTTTCCCCCGAAGAGCGCGTCGGGGGACCCGGCACCTGGCCGGCCCCGCGGGAGAGCCACCGCGCGCCGGCGACACGTACGAGCCCCGCCGCCGCGGTGGCCGCCCGGCGCCCCCGTGGGACGACCGCCCGTCCGTGCAGCACGTCGTACCGTCGGCGGGCGATGGCGTCCAGGATGCCGCCGTAGAGGACGAACGCGGTGCGGATGCAGGGGCGGACCCGTGGATCGAGCATGGCGATGCCCGGCTCCGCCTGGCGGTAGACGTCCCTCGTCATGGCCTCGGCCGCGACCAATGCCGCACGGATGCGCGGATCGCGGCGTCCGGTGCGCCGGCTCCACTCCAGCAGCGGGCGGTCCACCCCGTGCGCGGCGAGCAGGTCGGCCGGCAGATAGACCCGGCCCCGGTCCAGGTCCTCGCCCACGTCCCGCAGGAAGTTGGTGAGCTGGAACGCCACGCCGAGGGCCGCCGCGTGCGGGGCCGCCTCCTCGCGGGGCACGACGGTCCCGAGCACCGGCAGCATCTGCAGGCCGATCACGGCGGCCGAACCGTGCATGTACGCCCGCAGGTCGGCGTAGGTCGGATAGTCCGTGACGCTCAGGTCGTCGCGCATCGAGGCGAGGAAGTCGGAGAACAGCGTGGGTTCGATGTCGTACCGGGCCGCCGTGTCGGCCACGGCGCGGACCACCGGCTCGTCCCCGGCGCCCGTGCGCAGCCCCTGCGCGAGGTCGCTCTCCAGCCGTTTCAGGAGGCGGTCGCGTGCCACCGGCGTCAGGCGCCCGTCGAGGTCGTCGACGATGTCGTCCGCCCAGCGGGCGAAGCCATACAGCGCGTGCACGGCGGAGCGGCGCTCCAGGGGCAGCAGGCGGGTGGCGAGGAAGTAGGTGCGGCCGTGGCGGGCGTTGAGCAGGCGGCAGCGGGCGTAGTCGGCGCGCAGGGCGGGGTCGGTGATCCCCGCCGCGTCCAGTTCGCGGCGGGTCACCGGGGGCCCTGGCCGGGGAAGCGGGCGGCGGCGAGCTTGCCGCTGATGAGGACGGTCGGCACGCCCACGCCCGGCGTGGTCCCGCAGCCGGCGAGGACGACGTTGTCGAGTCCGCGCACGAGGTTGCGGGGCCGGAAGGGGCCGGTCTGGGCGAACGTGTGCGAGACGGAGAAGGGGCTGCCCGCCGCGTGCCCCTGTGCCGCCCAGTCCCATGGGGTGACCAGCAGTTCCTCCTCGATGCTGGCCCGGAACCCGTCCAGGCCCCGGCGCTCCAGCTCGGCGGCCAGGTCGTCGCGGTAGCGCGGCCCCAGGTCGCGCCAGGTGGCGCCGGAGGGCCCGACGGCGGTGTTGGGGCAGGGCGCGAGGACGTAGTGGAGGTGCCGGCCGGGCGGGGCGAGGGCGGGGTCGTGGGTCGTGGGCCGGGTGATCAGCAAGGAGGGGTCGCTCATCAGCTTTCCGGTGCGGGTCAGTTCGTCGAAGGTCCGCTCCCACTGCCCGCCGAAGGAAAGGGTGTGGTGGGCCAGGCCGGGCCAGGTGCGGTCGGTGCCGGCGTGCAGGACCACCGCCGACGGGGAGTGGCGCAGCGCCACCGGGCGCCTCGGGGCCCGGCCCAGGAGCCGGTGGGCGGTGGAGAGTTCGCAGGACAGCACGAGCGCGTCGCAGGCGATGCGCTCCCCGGTGGCCAGCCGTACGGCGCGCACCCGGCCCGCCGACCGCTCCAGCGCGCTCACCTCGGCCCCCCACCGGAAGTCGGCCCCGGCGTCGCCGGCGGCGTCGGCCATCGCGCGAGGCAGCGCGTGCATCCCGCCCTTGGGAAACCAGACCCCGGCCACGGTGTCCATGTACGCGATCACGGCGTAGGCCGCGAGCGCCCGGGCCGGGGCGACCCCCGCGTACAGGGCCTGGAAGGAGAAGACCCGGCGCAGCCGGGGGTCGGTGAGGTGGCGGCCGATGCGGCTGTCCAGTCGTCCGAAGCCGCCGAGCGCCGCCAGGCGCGCCAGGTCGGGGTGGAGCAGTTGGCGGGGGGAGTCGAAGTTCGTGTCGATGAAACGCTTCATCTGCGCCCGGTAGAGCCGTTCGAGCCACTGCCGCAGCCCGCGGTAGCCGGCCGCCTGCGCCGGTCCGGCGAAGCGCCGCACCTCGGCTTCCATCGCCTCGCCGTCGGTGTGGACGTCCAGCGAGGTGCCGTCCGCGAAGTGCGCCCGGTAGGCGGGGTGCAGGGCGATCAGGTCCACGCGGCGGTGCAGGCTGTCGCCGACGGCGGCGAAGGCCTCGTCGGCCAGGTGCGGCATGGTCAGCACGGTGGGGCCGGTGTCCAGCTGGTATCCACCGAGCCGCACGCGCCCGGCCCGGCCGCCCGGGCCCGCGTCCCGTTCGACGACCGTGACCCGGCGCCCGGAGCCCAGCAGGTGCAGGGCGCAGGCGAGCCCGGAGAGCCCGGCGCCGACGACGACCACATGGTCGGTGCGCCCGGTCACCGTCCGCACGGCGCCTCCCCGAGGCAGCCGGGGCGGGCGCCCGAGGCCCGCTCGACCAGTGCGGCGAACTCCCGCCGTACGTCGGGCTCGGCGCCGCTCGCTTCGAAGTGCCGCAGACTCGCCGTCGCCAGTGCGGCGATCCTGGCCTCGACGGCCGCTTGCGCCCCGGTCCGCCGCAGCGCCTCGCGCATGCGCTCCACGGCGTCGTGCGGGCGGGCGGACGCGCCGGGGGCGAGGGTGTCGGCGGCGGCCTTGTCCCCGGCGGCCGCGGCGAGCGTGAGGGCCACGGCGAGCAGGTAGGTGAGCTTGCGCGTCCGCAGGTCGTCGTCGGCCGGCTTGCCCGTCACGGCCGGGTCGCCGAAGGCGCCGTCGAGGTCGTCCCGGAGTTGGAAGGCCAGCCCGGCGCACCGGCCGGCGGAGCGCAGGGCGTGCAGGGTGCGGTCGTCCGCGCCGCCCAGGCAGGCGCCCAGCGCCAGCGGCCGTTCGACCGTGTACAGGGCGCTTTTGAGCGTGGCGATGGCCACCGCCTCGTCCAGGCCGGACGCGCCGGTCGCCTGGGCGTGGATGTCGCGGTACTGCCCGGCGACCATCTCGGTGCGCATCTCCCGCCACTGACGGTGGAGCCGTGTGCCGTGCGGGGAGCCCAGCGCCGTCTCGGTGAGCAGGTCGTCCGCCCAGGCCAGCGCCATGTCACCGGCGAGCACGGCGGCGGCCGTGGCGAACGCCTCCGGCGGGCCGGTCATCGCGGCAGCTCTGTGCAGGCGTTCGAACTCGACGTGCATGGCGGGCGCGCCTCGGCGCAGGCGGGAGCCGTCCATCACGTCGTCGTGCATGAGCGCGCAGGCCTGGACGAGTTCCAGGGCGGCGCCCGTACGCAGCACCGCCGTGGCGTCACCGGAGCCGCCGGCGGCCCGCCACCCGCACCACGCGAACGCCGTGCGCAGCCGCTTCCCGCCCTGGCGCACGAAGGCGGAGACCCGCTCGGCGAGGTCGCGGGCGAAGACGGGGTCGGTGCGGTGCGCCCCGTCCAGCCGC
This sequence comes from Streptomyces sp. NPDC031466, assembly GCF_055581265.1. Classification (NCBI taxonomy): domain Bacteria; kingdom Bacillati; phylum Actinomycetota; class Actinomycetes; order Kitasatosporales; family Streptomycetaceae; genus Streptomyces; species Streptomyces sp. NPDC031466. Next base: position 106,578 of record NZ_JBVIJT010000012.1, on the reverse strand, counting down.
TCGCGGAGGACCTGCGCCAGGACCCTCTCCACCGACGCGGTGGCGTCGACGGCCGTGCGGGGTACGTCGACGGGTCGGGGCCGTTCGGCGGTGGTCGGCCGAAGTCCGAGCATGCACAGCCTCTTCTCGCTCTGGATGACCTGCCACCACTGCTTCTGCCGACGGCCCTGGGACGGATGCGCTCCCTCATGTATTGCCGCTCACACCATCTGTCGGACGCCTGTCACTCCATCGGCACACGGCTGTGAGCCTCATGGCGGTCATGGGCGGCGGTCCGGCGGGAAGGCGGACGGGGACTACCGGGGCACGGCCCTACGGTCGGGGGGCGCGGCCGGGTGTCCGCAGCTCGGACAGTTCCGCGTTGAGGCCGTCGAGGAAGCGCAGCACGACCGCGAGTTCGTCGTCGCTGAACCGCGCCCGCGTGGCCTCCGTCGCGGTGGCGAGCGGCCGGAAGAAGGCGCGGGCCACGGCGCGCGCCTCGGGCGCGTAGTGCAGGTGCACGACCCGGCGGTCCGCGCTCTCGCGCGTACGGCGGATGTGTCCGGCTCGTTCCAGCCGGTCCAGGCAGGCGGTGACGGCGCCGGAGGTCAGTCCGAGGCGGTCCCGCAGCCGCCCGGGGGTCATCGGCTCGTCCGCGTCCAGGATGGCCGCGAGGGCCTGGACGTCCGTGGCGTGCAGGCCCTGGCCGGCGGCGAAGCCGTGCACCACGCGGTTCACCTCGCCGGTCAACCGGCGCAGCCGGACGGCGAACGACTGCAGGTCCGTCCGCTCCGCGGGGTCCCGCCGCGTTCGCTCCTCGCCCGGAACCCCGCTCGCGGCGGACGCCGCGTCCTCTGTGCTGGCCACCCGCTCAGCCTATAGATCCCTGCCACGGCCACCAGGATCGGCGGCCGAGGTCGCGCACCAGCGCCGGTACCAGGAGCGAGCGGACGACCAGGGTGTCCAGGAGGACGCCCAGCGCGACGATGAAGGCGATCTGGACGAGGAACGCCAGCGGGATGACGCCGAGCGCGGCGAAGGTGGCCGCCAGCACCACTCCCGCGGAGGTGATCACTCCGCCCGTCGTGGTGAGGCCGCGGAGCACTCCCTGACGGGTGCCGTGGCGCAGCGACTCCTCCCGGACCCGGGACATCAGGAAGATGTTGTAGTCCACGCCGAGCGCCACCAGGAAGACGAAGCCGTACAGGGGTACGGAGGCGTCCGTGCCGCTGAAGCCGAACACGTGCCGGAAGACGAGCGCGGAGACGCCCAGGGTGGCGAGGAAGTTGAGGGCGACGGTCGCCACCAGGAGCAGGGGCGCCACGAGGGAGCGCAGCAGTCCCACGAGGATGACCAGGATGATCGCGAGCACCACCGGGACGATGAGCGTGCGGTCGCGCTCGGCGGTGCGCTGGGTGTCGTACTGCTGCGCGGTGTAGCCGCCCACCAGGGCGTCGGCGCCGCGCACGGCGTGGACCGCGGTGCGCAGGCGCGCCACGGTCTCCTTGGCGGCGTCGCTGTCGGCGGCGTCCCGAAGGGTGGCGTTGATCAGGACCCGCCCCTCGACCACGCGGGGCTCCCCCGCGCCGGGCCTGCCCGACGTGCTCGCCGGAGCGGCGGCGGCCACTCCTCGCGCACCCTGCACCGCCGCTGTCACGGGCTTCAGCCGATCGGCGTTCGCGATCACGACGACCGGGTTGCCCGTGCCGCCGGGGAAGTGGTCGCCGAGCGTTTTCTGGGCGGCGACCGACGGTGCGTCGTTGACGAAGATCTCGTCCTGGGGCACGCCGTGGGAGGCGAGCGTCGGGGCGAACGCGGCACAGGCCAGCAGAGCGGCGAGCGTCACCGCCCAGACCTTGCGGGGCGCCCGGTCCACGAGGTCCGCGACCTTCGTCCAGACGCCGTGCGCCGCGGACTTCTCCCGCGCGGTCTTCGGTCTGGCCGGCCAGTACGCGGCACGGCCGAGGAGGACCAGGGCGGCGGGCAGGAAGGTGAGGCTGCTCAGGACGGCGCACGCGATGCCGATGGCGCCGACGGGGCCGAGGGCGCGGTTGTTGGTGAGGTCGCTCAGCAGGAGGGCGAGCAGCCCGAGTGCCACGGTGGCACCGCTGGCGGCGATGGGGCCGAACGACCGGCGCAGGGCGGCGCTCATCGCCCGGACCCTGTCCTCGCCGGCCGCCAGCTCCTCCCGGAAACGAGCGGTCAGCAGCAGCGCGTAGTCGGTGGCGGCGCCGATGACGAGGATGGAGAGGATGCCCTGCACCTGACCGTCGACGCGGACGACGTCGCGGTCGGCGAGGGCGTAGACGACCGCGCAGGCCAGCCCCAGGGCGAAGACCGCGCCGAGGATGATGACGACGGGGAGCAGCAGGCTTCGGTAGACGAGCAGCAGGATCAGCAGGACCGTGGCGAGGGCCACCGCGAGGAGCAGGCCGTCGATCCCGGCGAAGGCGTCGGACAGGTCCGCCTGGACGGCCGCCGGGCCCGCGATCCGCGCACTGGTCCCCGGCACCCGCGCCGCCGCGCGGTCGATCCGCTCCAGGGTCGGCGTCAGTTCGTCGCCGAGGTCGGGGCGCAGCCGCACGACGCCTTGGAGCGCCGAACCGTCCTTGGACGCCACGGCGGGGGACGCCGTGCCGACGAGGCCCGGGGCCCCGCCGAGGGACGCCAGCGCCCGGTCGGCGGCCTCGCGCTGGTCCGCCGTCAGGCGCCGTCCGTCGTGGTCGCCGTCGCCGTCGCCGGTCCAGACGACGATCGCGGGCAGTGTCTCGTCCTCGTCGAACGCCCGCCGCGCGTCGATGACCTTGGTGGATTCGGCGTTCCGCGGCAGGAAGGCGGCCTGGTCGTTGGTGGCGACCTCGCCGAGCCTGCCCGCGTACGGGCCGAGCGCGCCGCCGATCGCGAGCCAGGCGAGGAGCATCGCTACGGGGACCAGCCGACGGGTGAGCCGGATACGGGTGGACATGGCACTCCCAGGACGCTCGGAAGCGGTCGATCGCCACTTCCTGGCACGGCGGTGATGACTCGATGGTGAGTCGATGACGGCTCGATACTGGCTCGATGGTGAACAATCTCAATCATTGAACCATCTGGGCGTGGATCCGCCCACCGCCACTCCCGTCGCACCCGCGGGCGCCGGCCCGTCAGGGGTGCAGTGCCGCCCACGTGTTCGGGCCCACGAAACCGTCCGCGGTCAGGCCGACGCTCTGCTGGAAGTTCTTGACGGCGGCGAGCGTGCCGTCGCCGAAGATCTTGTCCATGGCGACGGTCTTGTAGCCGTACACCTTGTTGAGCACGCACTGCAGGTGCCCCACGGCGTCGTTCGCGTGGCCCTTGCCCAGTTCCGGGTGGGCCCCGGTGTAGGGGCAGTGGCGCCACTCGCCGTCGGTGGCCTGCCTGGTGCCGATGGCCGCGGTGGCCGGCGCTCCCTTGTCCTGTCCGCCGGACGGGCCGGCGGAGGCCAGTGCCACGGCGGGGCCGGCCAGGAGGGCGCAGCCGAGCAGTGCGGCGGCGAGCGTGCGGGCACGGGTGCGGCCGCGTCGGTCGAGTCGTGTGCTCACGGTGAACCTTCTCCCTGACTGGGGGTCAGAACCAGGGACAGCGGGGCAGCCCCGGGTACGGGTGCTTCTGCGTCTCCACGACCTTGGCCGGGACCATGCCCCAGCCCTTGATGCCGGGCAGGCTCACGACTTCGTCGCCCTGGGTGTAGTACCAGACCTTGTTCCCGTCGGGGGCCGCGTCGCCCTCGGTCCAGCACACGAACCAGCTCGGCGAGAACTTGAGGCGGCCGGTGACCGGGGCGTTGAAGGCGGGGCGGCCGAACGCGTCGGAGGCCCGGTTGTCGCAGTACAGGTCCAGGGTGAAGACGTTGCCCAGCGTGTCCTTGTGCGGCGTGTTCTGGCGCAGCGAGCAGGTCGCCGAGGCGTCCGCCGCGCCGGGCGCCGGCCCGGAGGGGCTCGCCTGGGCGGCCGGGGCGAGCACGGCGGTCAGGGCCAGGCAGAGCGCGGCGCCCGCGAGGGTCGTGCGGGGCCGTCGGCCACAGAGGGTGAGGCTCATGCGCGTACTCCAGGGGTCCGGGAGGGCGACGGAGTCGTGGACGGCGTGCGGTACGGGCGCCTACGACCAGGTGCACTGCTTGAGCCCCGGCACCGGATGCGCGGCGGAGGCGAGTTCGGCGGCGGGGAGGTATCCCCAGCCCTTCGTCGTACGGCTGCCGGAGACGGTGTCGCCCTGCGTGTAGTACCAGATGTCCGCGCCCTGATACGGGCTGCCGCGCTTCCAGCACACGAACCAGCTGGGGGAGAACGCGATCTGGCCGTTGACGGAGCTGTCGGTCGTGGACTGCACCCGGATCGAACCGGTGGTGTGCGAGCAGACCACGTCCCCGAGGAAGTGCATCCCGGTCCAGTCCGTGTGCCGGGCGTCGGGCCGCGCCTGGCAGCTCGCGGCGACCTCCGTGGAAGCGGAGGCCGTGACCTGGGAGGGCGGTACCACGGTGAGGGCCGCGGCACAGGTGAGGACGCCCACCAAGGCCGTCCGCCGGCCTCGGCCACCGGCCCGCCAAGGCCGGCTCGCGGGGCGAGGGACCGTCGTACCGCCCGGCGTGTCCGCGGCATGGCCTGCTGCGCGTTGTCTGAGGCCCATGTCCCACTCTCCCCCGGCGGCTCGGCCCGTGTCGCTCGTCCGCGGCGCTGCGGGCCCTCGACCCATCGCGCTCCACGTGTACGCCCGATCGTGCCGAAGGGGGCTGACGCGCCGCTGACGCACGGGCCCCTCCCGGGCCGCGCTCGCGCGTGCCATCGTGGGGAGGCGGCCGGTCCGGACGACGTCGGGATGAGGAGCGTACGTATGCGCGGCACCACGGTCCTGCCCGGCGAGGGGAACAACGGCGAGCCGACCGGGGAGGGCATGCCGACGCACCGCCTCCAGGTGCCGATGCCCAACGCACTGCCGTTCGCCATCGGCACGTTCGACACCATCGGGCCGATGTCGCGCGCGTCGTTCCCGCACCGGCACACCTTCCACGAGATCGTCCATGTCACCGGCGGCACCGGCCGGCACGTCGTCGACCTCGCGGAATTCGCGCTGCGCCCGCCCCACCTCTGCTTCATCTGCCCCGGCCAGGTCCACCACTGGGAGGGCGTGAGCGGCCTGCGGGGCCGGGTCATCCTCTTCACCGACGACTTCCTCGTGGACCACCCCGCGGACCGGGACACGCTACGGGGGCTCGGCCGGCGCTCCTGGCTCGAACTGCCCGGCGAGGCGGCGGACCGGGTGGCGCGCCTCGTCGCGGAGCTGGACGACGAGTACCGCACGGGTGCCGACGGGTTCCAGAGCGTGCTGCGGGCCCTGCTGCACGTCCTGGTGGTACGGGCCGCGCGGCTGCCCGCGCAGCGGCCGGCCTCCCCGCCACCGCGTTCGCGCCCCGGGTCGGTGGCCGCCCGGTTCACGGACCTGCTGGGCACGCCGGAGGGGGCGCCCGCCTCGGTGCGCACCTGCGCGGAGCACCTGGGCGTCTCGGTGAGCTATCTGAGCGAGGCGGTGAAGGCGTCCACCGGGCGGACACCGGGCGAGCTGATCCGGCAGGCGCGGGTGCACGAGGCCAAACGCCTGCTGCTGCGCACGGAGTTGTCGGTGCGTCAGATCGCCGGGCGGGTCGGGTTCGGCGACCCGGCCTATTTCTGCCGCTTCTTCCGCCGTGAGACCGGCGCCAGCCCCGGGGACTTCCGCCGCGGCACCGGCGATATTCACCACGACCACCGGCTCCAGTCCATCGCCCGGGCCCGTTCCCGCACATAGCTTCGTAGCCGATCCGGAACCCACCCCACCTTTCAGGAGGAGCGATGGACGACGAGACCGGCAACCCCAAGGGACCGAGCCGCAAGGCGGTACTGAGAGCCGCCGCCGCGGTCGGCATGGCCGTCCCGGTGACCCTCATGGGCGTTCCCGCGCTGGCCCGCACCGCGGGCGAGCGGGGCGAGGCGCCCGTGGTGACCCCGGCCTGCGACGACGGCGACGACCCGACGCCGCCGCAGACGGAGGGGCCGTACTTCAAGCCCAACTCCCCGCGCCGCACCTCGCTGTTGCAGCCGGGTACGCCGGGCGTGCGGCTCACCGTCACCGGGTACGTCTTCGGGCGTGCCTGCCGTCCGATACCCCAGGTCCTGATGGACTTCTGGCAGGCCGACACCTACGGCACCTACGACAACACGGGGTTCCGCTTCCGCGGGCACCAGTACACCGACGCGAACGGCGCGTTCCGGCTCACCACGGTCGTCCCGGGCCTCTACCCCGGGCGCACCCGCCATCTGCACGTCAAGGTGCAGGCACCGGGGCGCCCGGTGCTCACGACCCAGCTGTACTTCCCCGGTGAGCCGCGCAACAACACGGACCCGATCTTCGACGCCCGGCTGCTGATGAACGTGCGCACCGTCGGGAACGCCAAGGAGGCCGACTTCGACTTCGTCCTGAACGTGCCGCAGTAGCCGCACCTGCCCGCAGGGGCACCCTCGTACCACCATCGGCGGTTCCTGAAGGTCAACTCGTCGGCCCAGCCGAACGTTGACCAAGGAAAGTCACATGCCGCGCGCCCGTCGCACCACCCGTCTCACCATGCCCCTGCTCGTGGGCGGCGGCCTCTCGGCCCTCCCCCACGGGCAGGGCAGCACGGAGGCCGCCGCCGGCGACCTGCTTGCGGGCGGGGGCGAGGCCGTTCTTCGCCCCGTACGTCACCGCACGACATCTTCCCAGGCCCCGACCTCTTACGGAACCGCCTCTAGGCCGACTGCCGGCTATCCAGAGGGCGCGACTTCGTCGGCCGCTGCCACCTGGGCCGTCGGTGACCATCTGCCGGTGTCGGCAGCCCTGCGGGGCCCGGCCGTGGGATGGCGGTTACGGGCGCTGCTTCACCCGGTCGACGATCCCCCAGTCCACCACGTGCGACAGCTGGATGTACTTCCTCTCCCCGGAAGCCGAGATGCGCTCGTCGCGGAAGCCCAGGAATTCGTACGACGACGGGTCGAAGATCAGGTACTTGCCTTCGGAGAGCCCACGCCCGGTATGGGCGATCCCCACCCCGGTCCGCCCGGCGGAGTCCTTCACTCCCGGGATCGTTCGAACGCCGGGCACAAGGGCCAGCGCCTCGTACGCCGCGGGGCGCAGTCCCTGGGGCAGCACCGGGCTTTTCAGGAGCTCACCGAGCAGCCAGTAGGCCTCGAACCGCTCGAGCTTGTCGAGATCGCTGACCGACCGGTCGTCGGTCCGGGAGCCGAGGGAGACGATGGCCAAGATGAGCTTCTCCGGGTCCTGGGGCAGCTTCTTCAGCTCGCTCCACTTCCGGGGTGGCCACACCCCGCCGCCCTTCCCCGCAGGCTCCTCCCACATCTCGCGGCCCAGCTCCATGGACAACGAGGGCTTGGAGACGTCCACCGAGTCCCACATCTCGTCGGTGTAGCTCTTGACCTCGCCGGTCTTCTGCTCCGTCTCCTTGATGATCCGCTTGGAGTAGATGAACTGGTCGTCGCGCGGCACCACCGGCTCCTTCTCCTGCTTGCGTTCCCAAGCCGCCGCCCCGTTCAGCACCGTCACGGCGGCGACCTCCATTCGCGGGGTGCTCGTACCCGGTGCGCCGCTCCCGCCGGAGCCGTCCTCGCCCATCAGCACGGCCGTCCCCGTAACGCCCGTGGCGACCACCGCGGCCGCCACGAAGCGCAGTACATGGCGGCGACCGGGGCTGGTGCCGGTGCGCTGGTCCGCGCGGGCCATCGCGTTGAGCAGCTGGTGCCGGGCCCGGTCCCGGGCCGGACCGGTGAGCGGGGCCGCGTCCGCGTCCCACTCCCTCAAGAGTTCGAGTTCGTCACTCATGGTCGGATACCTCTCGCAGTGCCGTCGGATTGGATCCGCCCAATGCTTCGCGCAGCTTGGTGCGAGCCCTGTGCAGCCGTGATCTGACCGTGCCCACGGGGATACCGAGGGCCTGGGCCGCCTCCTCGTAGCTGAGATCCCCCCAGGCCACCAGCAGGAGCACGTCCCGGTGCCGAGCGGGCAGCGCGGCCAGCGCCGCCGCCAGCTCGCGGCGTACGGCCCGCGCCATCACCCGGTCCGCGGCCCGGTCGGCCAGCGGCTCGTCGTGGTCGGCGAGGGCCGGGACCCGGGCCATGGCCTTGAACCGGCGGGCCTCAGCCCGCCGATGCCGGCTGACCAAGTTGGTCGCTATGCCGAACAGCCAGGGCCGGGCATCGGTGCCCGCGCCGCGGGCCGGGTCGTAGCGATGCCGCTGCTGGAACGCGGTGGTGAAGGTCTCCGCCACGAGGTCATCGGCGGCCTCGCCGCCGAGTCGGCGGGCCGCATAGCGGTGCACGGCGTCGGCGTGCCGGTCGAAGAGCGCGGCGAACTCCTCGGGCTCATCCCGGGACCGCGCGATCACGGAGGCGTCACTATCGGCACGCGCGGTGCCGATGCCGACGCCTGGTCCGACGGTCATCGGGGCTCCTCTCGTCCACGGGACGATGCTCGAATACGTGGGCTTTCACCTGTCCTTCGCCCATCGCGCCGAAGCAGTTCCCTCAGACCTCCACGGCGAGGAAGTTCACGTCGCAGTGGTTGGCCGGCTTGCCCCTGACCGGCCCTTCCGACGCACGCCGGCTCAGGGGCTCAGGTCGAGGACGCGGACCGGGCGGCGACCTCGGCTGTGGCCCGATACGCCACATGGGCGGCGGCACACCGCCAGTACGCGGCCCAGCCGACCAGCGTGAAGACACCCGGCTGCACACCGAGCGCTCAGGAGCGGAGAGGGCACGTGCGTGGAGCGCCCACACGAACCGCGGCCCGGTCCGAGAGCCACAGGGAGCTCTCGGACCGGGCCACCACCGCTGCGGCGGGGTTCAGCGCAGCGCGCTGCCGAAGAGCGCCGTGGTGTTCGGGGCCGCGACGTCCTTCGGCCCGAAGGCGACGGAGTGCGTGGCGGTCAGGCCCGTGGACGTACCGCGCAGCGACCACACCGCGCCCGCCTGGGCGTTCTCCTGCTCGGAGGAGGCGGCGAGGTCGGCGCGGCCGTCACCGGTGACGTCGAGCAGCGCGGTGGCCGCACCGAACAAGTCGCCCTTCTCGGCGACGCCGGGTACGCCCGCCGTGTTCTGGTGGAAGGCCTGGGCCCCGGACCCGGTCACGCCGCCGGCGCTGCCGCGTACCAGGACGACGGCGCCCGCGTCGGTGACGCCGCCGACGTCCTCGCCGATGACACCGACCGCGATATCCGCGTACCCGTCCCCCGTCACGTCGCCGACGGCGATCGCGCTGCCGAACTGGTCCCCGTCCTCCTCGGCGCCGGGCACGCCCGGCAGGTTCTGGTCGAACTTCTGCGTCTGCTCCTTGAGGCCGTCGGCCGAGCCGAAGGCGACCCTGACCCCCGGCTCGTAGTCGTCGTCACCGAGCACCAGGTCGTCGTAGTGGTCGCCGTTGACGTCGCCGATGCCCAACTCGCCGGCCGAGCCCGGCGCCCGGCCACGCCTGAAGCCGGTCGGGGTGCCGTACAGGACGCTGTTGCCCCACTCGCCGTCACCGTAGTAGTCGTTCATGGCGATGTCGGCACGGCCGTCGCCGTTGATGTCGCCGACGGCCTTGGGGACGACCGGGCCCTGCACGGACGTGGGGCCGTCGATGCAGTCCCGGTCGGCGCAGGTCGGGTCGGGGCGCTGTTCGCTGTCGTAGTTCCACCACTGCGACTTGTCCATGAAGTCGAGGGACTTGGCCGGGGTGCCGGTCCGCGCGACGGGACCCTTCCAGAGGCGTGCCTGCTGGCCGATCGGGTCGTCTCCGTAGGAGCCCGTCCCGGAGAACAGGGCGAGGTCGGTGGTGCCGTCGCCGTCGAAGTCACCGGCCTGCGGGGTGAAACCGTGGGTGGCGATCTTGGTGCCGCCGGTCAGGCCGGACGCGGAGCCCCACAGCACCACGGCGCCCGCCGCGGAGCTCTTGCTTTCCACGCCGATGACCAGGTCGGTGTAGCCGTCGTGGTCCAGGTCGCCCTTGGTGAACGACCTGCCGAACCCCTGCTTGGCGGTGGCCGCCCCGGGCACCCCGCTCGTGGAGCGGCTGACGACCTTCTTGCGGGCCGGGGCGAGGCCGTCCTTCGCCCCGTACGTCACCACCACGTACCCGGCCTTGGCCTGCCCGGAGACGGTGCCGCCCGGGGCGCCGACGACCAGGTCGCCGTACCCGTCGCCGTTGAAGTCTTCCGTCGCCTTCACCGCGGCCCCCGCGCGCCCGGCGTCGGCGGCGGGAGCGGCGGCACGGGCGGTGCCCTGCCCGAGCGTGAGGGCGGAGAGGCCGCCGCCCACCAGCAGCGAGGCGGCGATCACGGGCATGGTGAGACGGGCGGAGCGACGGGCACGCGACATACGACTTCCCTCGGTCAAGGTGCGGTTGAGCGGCCACGGCGTGTGAAGCCACCGGTGGTTCCCCGCTGTTCACTGCGAGTCACCCGCTGGTTCACACCGGCCGATCATGTGACCTTCGACGGTGCGGGAAGGTTGTACAGGACCTCTACCGCGGCACGTTCAGTTCGATGCCGAGGCATGTGGCTTCGCCGAGGACAAGCTGGTGCTCGTCCTGACCGAGTTTGATGGTTCCTCCTGGGACGTCGGGGCTGACGATCGCGCTCACCCGCGCCGGCGGGTCGCCCGCCCTGTCAGGCCAGTACCGCCCGCACCGTCTTGCCGCCGCGGCGGGTCTCCACGACCTCCAGGCGATGGGTGAGTTGGCGGACGAGTGCCAGGCCCCGGCCGCTCTCCCGTACGCTGCTCGGCTTACGTACCCGGGGTCGGACCGGGCTCGTGTCGTGGACCTCGACGGTGACCCGGCCGCCGGAGACCTCGACGCGCAGCCGGCAGCCGCCGTGCGCGTGCTGCACGGCGTTGGACACCAACTCGGAGACGACCAGGGCGACGTCGTCCACGCGCTCGGCGGTCACCTCGCTCCTACGGCGGTGCGTCCTGACGAGGAACGCGCAGGCCAGCCTTCTCGCCCGGCCCGCCGACGCGGGTTCCTGCGGCAATGCGTACTCCACCCGTGCGGTGGGCCGATGGGCGCGCTGGTGCGCACGCATGGCAACTCACTTCCCCTCCCTGGGACAACCGGTCACCGCGATCTCTGTCGCCACCGGGGTCGCGGTGTGTCTTGCGCGACCAGTCCTGCCCCACGGTGATGCCCCCGCCGACTGATCGCCAATCCGCCCGTCCCCCATGCCGTACCGCACCTGACGCAGCCGCTCCGACAACCCCCTCGGCGGTGTGTGACGTTGTCATGTGCCCCGGTCCTCGGCGTTGACGTCGAGATCGGGTGCGACCAACACTGGCCTGGTCCTTCAGCGCGGGCGCGGGCGCGTACGTCCGGCCGGCCCCGGAGAGGCCGGCCACGAACCGGAAAGGCCGTCCATGCAGCAGCCGCCCCGCCCCTTCAAGGACTACCAGGACGAGATCTACCTGGACGGTCTGCGGGGCGTCGTCCCCCGGTTCCCCATGACCTTCGCCGAGCTGGAGTCCCGCGCGCACGCGGCGCTGCCGCCCTCGGTCATGTCGTACGTCGCGGGCGGGGCCGGCGACGAGCGGACGCAGGACGCCAACGTCACCGCGTTCGAACGCTGGGGCCTGGTGCCCCGGATGTTCGTCGGCGCCACCGAGCGGGATCTGTCCGTCGACCTGTTCGGCATGACCCTGCCCTCTCCCCTGTTCCTGGCGCCCGTCGGGGTCCTCGGCATCTGCGCGCAGGACGGGCACGGCGATCTCGCGACCGCGCGGGCGGCGGCGCGGACCGGCGTGCCGATGATCGCCTCGACGCTGTCCGCCGACCCGATGGAGTCGGTGGCCTGCGAGCTGGGCTCCACCCCGGGCTTCTTCCAGCTGTACACGCCGACCGACCGCGCGCTCGCCGAGAGCCTGGTCGGCCGCGCGGAGAAGTCCGGGTTCAAGGGGATCGTCGTCACGCTGGACACGTGGATCACCGGCTGGCGCCCGCGCGACCTGAGCACCGCCAACTTCCCCCAGCTGCGCGGCCACTGCCTGGCCAACTACACCAGTGACCCGGTCTTCCGCGCCCTGCTGCCCGCCGAACCCGAACAGGACCCGCAGTCCGCGATCCTGACGTGGGTGCGGGTCTTCGGCAACCCGCTCACCTGGGACGATCTGCCCTGGCTGCGCTCCTTGACCTCACTGCCGCTGATCGTGAAGGGGCTGTGCCACCCCGAGGACGTCCGCCGCGCCAGGGACGGCGGGGTGGACGGCGTCTACTGCTCCAACCACGGCGGCCGCCAGGCCAACGGCGGACTGCCCGCGCTGGACGCCCTGCCCGCCGTCGTCGAGGCCGCCGAGGGGTTGCCGGTGCTGTTCGACTCCGGGGTGCGCAGTGGCGCGGACATCGTGAAGGCGATCGCGCTCGGCGCGCGCGCCGTGGGCGTCGGCCGCCCGTACGCCTACGGCCTCGGCATCGGCGGCACCGACGGCGTCACGCACGTCCTGCGCTCACTGCTCGCCGAGGCGGATCTGCTGATGGCCGTCGACGGATACCCGACCCTCGCGGATCTCACGCCGGAGGCGTTGCGGAGGGTGCTCTGAGGGGGCCGCGGTGGGCTGACGGTTAGGAGACCCTCTCCCTCATCACCGGCCAGTGGACGCATCACCACCCAGTGGACGCACGTACGTTCCATGTGAGACATTAGTGTCTCATTCGAACTTGGAGTGTTCCACCATGACCCCGCAGCGTGACGCACGGCGCTGGGCCGTCCTCGCGATCCTCTCCGGCAGCCTGCTGTTGATCGCCATGGACACCACGATCCTGAACGTCGCCTTCCCGTCCCTCGTCGCCGATCTACGGCCCAGCTCCGTACAGCAGCTGTGGATCATCGACGTCTACGCCCTCGTGCTGTCCGGGCTCCTGGTGACCGCCGGCGCCCTCGGCGACCGGTGGGGGCGCAAGCGACTGCTGCTCATCGGCTTCGGTGTCTTCGCCCTCGCCTCGCTGCTCGCCGTCTTCGCGACCGCCGCCTGGCAAGTCATCGCCGCCCGCGCGCTGCTCGGCGCCGGTGGCGCGGCGATCATGCCGGCCACCCTGTCGATCCTGCGGCACGTCTTCACCGACGCCCGTGAGCGCGCGCTCGCCTATGCCGTGTGGTCCGCCGTCTTCGGTGGCGGCATGGCGCTCGGCCCGGTGATCGGCGGCCTGCTCGTGGAGCACGACGGCTGGCACTCCGCGTTCCTCGTCAACATCCCGGTGGCGCTGGTGGTCATCGCGCTCGGCCTGTGGGTCCTGCCCGAGTCCCATCAGCCCCGCCAGGGCCGCTGGGACTGGTGGGGCGTGGGCCAGTCGGTCCTCGGCCTGCTCGCCCTCGCCGGCGGCATCAAGCAGCTCGGCAAGGGCGGCCCCACCGACCCCGTGGCCTGGACGCTGCTTCTCCTCGCCGCGGTGACGCTCACCGTCTTCGTGCGCCGTCAGCTGCGCATCGAGCACCCGCTGCTCCGGGTGCGCCTCTTCGCCTCCCGGCCGTTCGCCATCGCGGCGACCTCGATCTTCCTCGGCATGATCGCGCTGGGCTCCGCCCTGTTCCTGATCACCCAGTGGTTCCAGTACGGGCAGGGCTACACCCCACTGGAGGCGGGCGTCCGGCTGCTGCCCGCCCCGCTGGGCCTCGTCCTCACCTCGCTGGTGACGCCGATCCTGATGCACCGGCTGCCGATCCGGCACGTCATGGGCGGCGGTCTGCTGCTGATGACGGCGGGCCTCGCCCTGCCCTGGCTGTTCGCGCTGTCGGGTCCGCTCGGTTACGGCCGGATCGCCGTGGCACTGGGCGTACTCGGCTGCGGTGTCGGCATCGCGACGACCACCGCGTCCGTGACGCTGATGGCCGCCACGCCGGCGCGGGACGTCAGCGGTGCCGCGGCCGTCGAGGAGACCTGCTACGAGCTGGGCGCGGCCATGGGCGTGGCCGTCCTCGGCAGTGTCGCCACGGCGCTGTATCGCCTGAACCTCCCCGCTCTGGGCCTCGGGGCCGAGAGCGCCTCGGCGGTGAGCGACTCGATCGGCGAGGCCGCTCACGTGGCGCACGGGCTGACCGGCCCGGCCGGCCCCGCCCTGCTGTCGAAGGCCTCCGAGGCGTTCACCTCCGGGATGACGCCGACGTTCCTGATGGCGGCGGCACTGCCGCTGGCCGCCGCGGCGCTGACCTGGGCGAAGATCCCGCGGGACCTGCGCCCCACGGAGAGCGCGCACTGACCTCTGACTGACCTCTGGACGTCCCCAAGTCCCTTGCGGACTGGCAGAGGTACCGCATCGCCGAGACCGACGAGACGTCCTGGACGGGATGGCTTCCCGCCCCGCAGCAGGACGCGCACCGCCCGCCCGCCGGAGGGTGACGCGAACCGCCCGGCGGTCCGCCTGGCCGTACTCGGCGGCACCGCGTTGACACGGAGTCCAACTCGTACCGCCCGCCCCGCCCTTCACGCCTATCATCGGTTCGACTGTTCCTCCCCGGAGTCGCCGCCCCGGTGGCGCGGCCCGGGGACGGCACACGCTCTTCAGTGAGAGGACGACGGGGACTTGAGCTCGATACGCAAGCGCGCCGCACGCAGGCGCCGCAGGGTTGCCGCCGCCGTGGGCGCCGCGGTCGCCGTCGTGGCGGGGCTCCAGCTCTCGACCACCGCGTTCGGCACCGACGACAAGGAACCGGCGGACGCCCGGCCGGCCACCACGCCCGCGCCCACCGCCTCCAGCCGCGCGGAACGGCAGGACTTCGGCTTCTCCGACGTCGACGGAAACCGGTTCCGCGACGGCGTCATGACCTTCCGGGCGCCCGCCTCGCCGTCCTCGTCCGCCACAAGCCCCCCGTCCCCCACGCCTCCCTCCGCGCCCTCCGCGCACCCGTCCAGGCGCGCGGCCCCCGCCCCGCACGGCGAGGGCTGGCGGTCGGGCGGCGCGACCAAGCTCCTGAACACCGGCTACACCATCAAGTTCTACGACCGGAAGGCCGCCGACCGGCTGGCCCCCTACGTGCGGCGGTCGGCCGCCGACCTGCGACGCGTCACGAATCTGCCCTTCACCGTGGACACGCGGCCGGCGGGCTGGGACTACGTCCGGCCCAAGGGCGAGGTCGTCATCGGCCTGCTGCACCGCCCGTGCGTACCGCCCGCCGACGGTGGCGGCGCCGACTGGCAGGTCGTCCGGGACGGCTCCGGCGGCAAGAGCCTGAGCTGCGGCTTCTACGCGTCCTCCGTGGCCGGCACGGTCACCGGCGGGCACGCGTACATCGACGACGAGTTCTTCACCGCCGACGGCGAACCCGCCCCCTCCATGGGCGAGACCGATCTGCGCAATCACATCAGCCACGAGCTCGGGCACACGATGGGTCTCGCGCACGCCCAGCACGGCCCGGCGCGCGGCGACTGCGTCAAGGGCACCGACTCCGGCCAGTTCCCCGTGATGTGCACCCCCAGCCGCGCCTACCAGGACAAGCGCGCGGGCACCTATGTCCAGCAGTACGACGTGCAGGGCCTGCGCCATCTGGCGCGCGCCGGCGGCGCCGTGCTGCCGCCGCAGGGCAAGGTCACCGGCATCGGCCGCAAGTGCCTCGCCGTCGCGGGCGGCAAGGCGGCCAACGGCACCCGGATCCAGCTGTACGCCTGCGACGGTGGTGTCGCGCAGTCGTGGATCCTGCAGAAGGACGGCACGTTCCGCGCCTTCGGCAAGTGTCTGGACAACCACCGCGACGCGCCCGCCGACAACCGGGTCAGCCTGCGCGACTGCGACGGCGGGGCGTCCCAGCGCTGGGCGGTGACGGCCGGGGGCCAGATCGCGCACCTCGCGTCCGGCAAGGTCCTCGATCTCGCGGACAGCAGCACCGCCGACGGCACGCAGGTGCGGCTGCACACGGCGAACGCGAGCAAGCGCCAGCGCTGGGTCACGCCCAAATAGTCACGCGTGGCTGGGCCGGCCGCCCCCGGACCCTGGTTCCGCGAGTTCATGAGCGCTGTTCCCTGCGGAAACGCCGGAATCCGGGCTTCGTGAGCACCACCTCTGCCAGCCGATCATGAGCACCAGCGGGGCGCGGAACCAGGGGACGGTCCTGCGGGCTCGGCGAACCGGCAGGTCGTGGGCGCCAGGTGTGCGGTGCACCCGCCCTTGCCGCGCAAGGGGCTCCGGCTCGGAAGTAGTTGGCCGAAACGCCGACGGTCGGGCGCAGTGACGATCGGCTGTCGGCCATGGCTCGGGGCTGGAGTGTCCCCTTGTCTGCCCGGGGCGATCTCAGTCCCAGGCGCGGCGTCATGACCCGTGTGGTCGGTCAGCCGCGGACGAAGGCGGGTTCGTCGCCGCGACGCAGCAGCACCACGACGGTGGCGTCGTCGTACAACTCGGCGAACGCGTCGCGTTCCCCGGCTCTCACACGTCTGCGCACATCGTTCTCTGAGTCCCTCACGGTGATTTCTCTCCGCCGCGTCGGCGGAGTTCGTGTGATCCGCGCCCTACCGCGCGACGACCCGGATGTACGGGGCCGGCCGACCCCGGCCATTGTGCGGGGCGGCCCGCGCGGAACACCCGGCAGGCCTGGCCCTTGGCCTTGGCCTTGACCTTGACCTTGACCTTGACCTTGACCTTGACCTTGACCTTGACCTTGACCTTGGCCTTGGCCTTGGCCTTGGCCTTGGCCTTGGCCTTGGCCTTGGCCTTGGCCTTGGCCTTGCACTGGAGCGCACTCCAGGTGCCAGGATCCGATCACCGCCGAGCGACGGCGGCTGCTCGTGGGCTTGAGGAGGGGGTATCGCGTGCGTCATCACACCATGGGTTCTCAACGGGTCTCTGCGCTGTGCCTGGGCACACTGCCGTTCGGCACGGTGGTCGACGAGGACATGTCCTTCGCGCTGCTCGACCGGTTCGTCGAGAAGGGCGGCACGTTCATCGACACCGCGAACTGTTACTGCTTCTGGCGCGAGGGAAGCGACGGCGGCGACAGCGAGCGGCTCCTCGGCCGCTGGCTGGCCACTCGCGGCATCCGGGAGGAGGTGATCGTGGCCACCAAGACCGGCGCACTGCCCGCCGGCGAGGGGACCTGGCCCGCCAACCGCGAAGGCTTGTCCGAGAAGGCCCTGCGGCACGCCGTCCACGGCAGCCTGCGACGGCTCGGCACCGACCGGATCGACCTCCTGTACGGGCACATCGACGACCCGTCGACCCCCTTGGAGGAGACCGTCGGCGCGTACGCCGCGCTCGTCGCCGAAGGCCTGGTGGGCCAGGTCGGCATGAGCAACCAGAACGGGACACGGCTCGCCCGGGCCCGGGAACTCGCGAAACGGCAGAACCTGCCCGCGTTCACCGCGCTCCAGCAACGGCACACCTATCTGACGCCGGCGCCCGACGCGGACTTCGACTACCAAGTGGCCCTGGACGAGCCGACGCTCGCGTACGCCGCCACGCAGCCCGATCTCACCGTGCTCGCCTACAGCGCGCTGCTGAACGGCGCCTACGCGGGCAGCAAGCCCGTCCCGGCCGAGTACCGGCACGACGGCACCGAGCCTGCCCTGAAGGCCCTCGCGAAGATCGCGGCGGAGACCGGGGCCACGCCCGGCCAGGTCGTCTACGCCTGGATGCTGCAGAGCTCGCCCGCCGTCATCCCGCTGGTCGGCGTCAGCCGCCTCGACCAGCTCGACGAGGCACTCGAGGCGCTCGACCTGGAGCTGACCGAGGAGCAGCGCGCCCGCCTGGACGAGACACGAGCGGCCGCGCCGCGCTAGAGAGGGTCCATCTCGCCGAGCCCCATGACGCGCAGGGCGTGGTCGGCCATGTGGCGGTGGCCGACCGCGTTGGGGTGGGCCGGGTCGTCGAGCCAGGCGATCGGGTCGTCCGAGCCGTGGTGCTCCCGCCAGTACGCCTCGTGGTCGACGAGCAGCGCGCCGGTGTCCGCGGCGATCTCCCGTACCGCCTGGCAGTACGCGGGGAGCGCCGCGCGCCGGTCCGAGCCTGAGGCGCTGACCAGTACCGGTGTGTGCAGGACGAGCTGGGTCGCAGGCCGCGTCCGCTCGATGATGCCCCGCACCGCGTCATGGAACCGAGGCAGTCCGGCCTCGCCCTCCAGACAGTCGTTGGTGCCGAACGACACCGACAGCACGTCGGGCTCGTGGCGGCCGACGAGCAGGTCGTACGCCGCGAGCAGATCGGTGGCCGTCCACGCGGAGACGCCGGTGTTGATGACGACGTCCGTGAGGCGGTTCAACTGCCACCGGACGCGCTCGTGCAGATGCTCCACCCAGCCGCGGGCGCCGTGCGTGTGCAGCACCCCCTGGGTGATGCTGTCTCCGGTCGCCACCCAGGTCATGGGTGAATCGGCCAGCCGGATCATGCGCTGTTCCTTCCGGGTCCGGTCTCCGCGCATCCCTGATGAGCACGGTGTCCCGGCGGTACGACATGGTGCCCGGTCAAGATCGTTCGCACAACGTGGCGCTCTACCGCCTCATCACGCCAACATGCCGTGACACCTGAGCTTGTCGCCCTTCGGCCTCGACCAGGCCGCGTGGTGGGGCGCCTGGGCAGAGGTAGAAGAGTTCGGGATCGCCTTCGTCCAGGCCGTGGAGCAGGCCGACCGGGCTCCAGCCGACGCGCTGCAGTAGCAGTTGCATGGGGTGGTTGGAGACGTTGGTCGAGGTGAACAGCTTCGGGCTGGTGCACGCGGCCTCGGTGGCCTTGAGGAGACGTGCGCCCACGCCTTGTCGGCGGGCGGTGGGCGCGACCGTCAGCATGGTGATGAAGCCTTGCTCGAAGAAGGTGTATTCCAGGACGCTGTAGCCCAAGGGGCCGGATGCGTCCTCGGCCAGGAGGACCGAGCCTTGTTCGCACCAGTGTCGGATACTCGCGCGCCGCGCATCGTCGCCCGATGCCGCGATGGAGTCGATGCCGGCCAATGCGGGCCAGTCCGAGGCATCCGCGTGGCGTATCACCAGTCTGTCGGGGTTCTCGAGATCCATGGGTGCATCGTGGCAGCACGATGCGTTGGGCTGCTCGTCTATTGCGTTCGGCGAGGCTTGGTGCCCTTCTTGTGGTGGGTGGGGCGAGTGTGAGCCTTGCCTGCGGCCAGGACGCGTCCCACGTCGTGGCGTGGCGCCGACCGGCGGTTCTTGGAGCCGGGCGGGCGGCCGGGCCCGGGAGTGGTGGGTTTCGGTGCAGGACTTCGCCGCGACATCCCTCGTGGCCACCGTCGAGGACGACGTCGTCGCCTTCCTCACCGGCTACTTCCGCCCTGACGAACCCGACACCTGTCTGGTGTGGCAGGCAGCCACCAAGCCCTGCCACGGCATCCCATTCCTCGGCGTAAAGCTCTTTGAACGGGCCGCCGACCGCGCCGTGGAGCAGGGCGCCCGCTTCATCGAGGCCACAGTCTCCGCCGACAACAAGGCCATCATCATGCTCCTGAAGAAGGTCGCGAAGCGGTACAGCGCTGACGTGCACACCCAAATCCTCTTCCCCAGCGATCTTTTCCCCGGCGAGCACCACGACGAAGTGCTCTACCGGATCGGGCCCCTCGCCCCGCTGACACCCTGAGGAGCATGTCCGACGAGACCGCCCCTGTCCGTTGAGGGCGCCGCGCGCGTATCGCTCAGTTCGTTCCTCGGAACGTGTTGCGGTACGCGCGCGGCGACACCCCGAGCGCCTCCCGGAAGTGCTGACGCATCGCAGTCCCCGTGCCGAAACCGGCCTCCGATGCGATCTGGTCCACCGGCTCATCGGTCCGTTCCAGGAGGCGCCGCGCGTGCTGCAACCGCTGCTCCGTGATCCAGCGGATCGGTGTCACTCCCGTCTCCAGCAGGAAGCGCCGGCTCAGTGTCCGCACACTCATCGAGGCCTCCCGGGCCAGATCCTCCAATGCCAGCGGCTCCCCCAGGTGACCGAGGGCGTAGGCGCGGGCGGCGGCCGTCGAACTGGTGCCGGGTTCGGGCACCGGCTGCTCGATGTACTGCGCCTGCCCGCCCTCCCGGTGCGGCGGTACCACGGTGCGCCGCGCGACGGTGTTGGCCACCTCAGCCCCGTGGTCGCTCCGGATCATGTGCAGACACAGATCGATACCGGCGGCGACTCCTGCGGACGTGAGCACACCCTGATCATCCGTGTACAGCACATCGGGATCCACGTCCACCTCCGGGTACAAGGTCCGCAGCTCGTCACATGACTTCCAGTGTGTCGTCACCCGCCGCCCCGCCAGCATCCCAGCAGCCGCCAGCACGAACGACCCGGTACAGATCGAAGCCACCCGAGCCCCAGCCGGGATGCGGGCCAGCGCCTGGCGCACCGGTTGCGCCAACCGCCCCCGCTCCTGCGGTTCATAGTCCTCGGCGGCAGCGGGCACGAGCACCGTGTCAGCGTTCTCCAGTGCCTGCGGCCCATGGGCGACGTTCACCGTGAAGTCCGCGTCGGTGGTCAGCTCACCAGGCTCCGGCGCACAGGTCACCACCGAATACAGCGGCCGGCCGTCGGCTCCGACGGCCGTTCCAAACAGCCGGTGGACGATGCCCAGCTCCATCGGCAGCAGCCCCGGACGCACCAGGGCAACCACCCGATGCGGCGCTCTCTCACTTGTCTCAGCCATGGCCAGATGCTTTCACTTTGCGGCCATCTGGCCAGTGGTCGCGGGTCGCCCTGCCCACCAAGGATGGAACACATGGAAGAAACGACCACCCGACACCTCCGACAGCCTCAAGACCCTGCTGACCGTTCACCGGCAGATCCACGGCGCGGCGCTACGGGTTGTCGCGCCTGGTGGGTGGCCGCCGTGGCGACCCTGGCCATCGTCGTCGCCGGAGCCTTCTCCACGATGCCCGGCATCCTCCAGAAGCCTCTTCAGCAGGAGTTCCACTGGTCGCGCGGCACCATCGGCGTCGCCTCCTCGGTGAACATGGTCCTGTACGGACTCACCGCCCCATTCGCCGCCGCCCTCATGGACCGCTTCGGTATCCGCCGCGTGGTGGTCGCAGCCCTGACCACGGTTGCGGCCGGCTCTCTGCTCACCACGGTGATGAACGCCTCCTGGCACTTCACCCTCTTCTGGGGGCTCCTCGTCGGACTCGGCACCGGCTCCATGGCCATGGCATTCGGAGCCACCGTCACCAACCGCTGGTTCACCACCCGGCGGGGCCTGGTCACCGGCATCCTCTCCTCGGGCAGCGTCTTCGGGCAGATGGTGTTCCTGCCCGCCCTCTCATGGACCATCGACCACTACGACTGGCGCCCCGCCCTGGTCACCCTTGCGCTCGCCGCGCTGGCCGTAGCCCCTCTCGTATGGCTGATCCTGCGCGACCACCCCGCCGACACCGGCCAAAGCCCCTACGGAAGCGATGAGTTCGTTCCCAAGCCGCCACCTGTCACGGGCGCGGCCCGTCGCACCCTCGCCGTGCTCCGCGACTCCCTACGCACCACGCCCTTCTGGCTGCTCGCGAGCGCCTTCGCGGTCTGCGGAGCAACCACCAACGGGATCATGTGGACGCACTTCACCCCGGCAGCCCACGACCACGGCATGGCCGTCACCACCGCGTCGACCCTGCTCGCCCTCATCGGCATCTTCAACGTGGTGGGCACTGTCGCCTCCGGCTGGCTCACAGACCGCATAGACGCCCGACGCCTACTCGCCCTCTACTTCACGCTGCGCGGCCTCCTTCTCGTACTGCTTCCCCTGATGATGGCCGCCACCGTCAACCCGGCCATGATGGTCTTCGTCGTCGCCTTCGGCCTCCTTGACCTCGCCACCGTGCCACCCGTCCTTGCCCTGTGCCGAACCTTCTACGGCGACGACAGCGCCATCGTCTTCGGCTGGGTCAACGCGGCCCACCAGATCGGCGCCGCCCTGGCCGCCCTCCTCGGCGGCGTCGCACGCGACACCTTCGGCAGCTACGCCCCGGTCTGGCCGGCCCTCGGCGCCACCTGCGCTGGCGCCGCACTGGTCTCCCTCCTCATCCGCACGACCTCCACCACCCACGACCAGACCCCTGCCACCCCGGTCCGTGAGACACAGTCGTCCCGGTAACCTCGCCGCCCCTCACGCATGGTGTCCGAGACGCTTCAGCGTCTCGGACACCATGGTCTTCACCATGTCTCAGGCCAGGCCCGGAGCCCAAATATCAGGCCGGACGACGTCTGCCCCGCTGCTCGGGATGTGCGGCCTGGGCACCGTCGCCCGGATAGACAAGTTCACATCGAGGCGGCTGTTCATGTCCTGCTCGAAGCGGCTGTACGGATTCTCGTGCGTCCAGAACAGCGGCGGCAGCGCCCGCGGGTCTGCATCGGTCAGCCCGTCCGCCCACTTCGGATCAGCCAGGACCTCCCGCATCAGCAGCGTGTTGACGTGAACCAACGGACTGGAGCAGGTGTAGCGCGAGCATGCTGACCTCCTGAGACTCCTTGTCCACACCGGCCAGGTCGCCGTCCTTGCCGTAGAAAAGGTCCTTGTTCGCGGAACTCGCTGCCGCGCCCCTCGCAGATATGACGATGCTGCCATCAGTGAGGGCGTTCGTGCCGATCACGGGGATGACCGGCACCTCGGGGAACCAGGCACGTAACCTCGGGCCATGCCCGAGACATCGGTGGCGCACTTCTACGACGGACTGGCTGATGACTACCACCTGATCTATCCGGACTGGGACGCGAGCATCCGTCGGCAAGGGGGCGCCCTGGACGCCCTGATCGGCCAAGAGCGCGCTGCCGTCCTCGACTGTTCCTGCGGCATCGGCACGCAGGCCATCGGCCTGGCGCTGCGCGGACACCAGGTCACCGGAACCGACCTCAGCCCCCGCGCCGCCGCCCGCGCTGCCCGTGAGGCCGCCAGCCGGAACCTGAGCCTGCACACGGCCGCCGCCGATATGCGACGCCTCCCCTTTCCTGACGGCCGGTTCGACACGGTCGTCTGCGCCGACAACTCACTGCCTCACCTGCTGACAGAGCAGGATGTGCACGCCGCGCTGGTCGAGATGCGCCGCGTGCTGCGTCCCGACGGCCTGCTGCTGGTCAGCACACGCCACTATGACGAGGTGCTGCACGACCACCCGGCTTCCACGCCTCCACAAGTCCACAGGAACGCTGACCGCGTCGATGGCGAAGAACGAACCGTCAGCTTCCAGCTCTGGCACTGGCACTGGCACGACGGCGAGCACTACGACCTGGAGCACTTCCAACTCCTTCCGGCAGGCGGAGAATGGCGCGTCCAGGTCCGCCGCACTACTTACTGGGCACTCGGCGGAGACCGGCTGGCCGGCCTCGCAGACGGAGCCGGGTTTGCCGACCCCGAGTGGCGGATGCCGCAAGAGACGGGCTTTTTCCAGCCGCTGCTCGTGGCCCGCGCCGGTGAGTAGACGACTCCACCTCGTCGCGTGGGAAAATAGGTTTCAGCCAGCCTTGGCGGGTTCCTCAGCGAATGGTCTGGCGCCAGCCCGGCCGCCGCCCCGGAACCCTGCTCGCCCCCACCACCATCGCCCGCCGCCTGTCCGGCGTCGACGTCACCGCGCGGCGCCAGTACAAGATGCAGCTCGCCGAGGACATCGCCGAAGAGACCCGCGCCGTGTTCAAGGCCAAGGTCAAGCAGATGCAGAAGGACGGGGAAACCCGCGGCCACGGGCCCGCCGCCGCCCTGCTCATGCGGCGCATGAAGAAGGTCGCCGCCACCCTGCCCCGCAACCGCTGCGGCATGCGCAACCTGTCCCTGCTGACGCTGCACTTCGCCGTCGCCAGCCGCGAACACGAACTGGCCTGGCTGCGGCTGCGGGACATCACCGAGGACCCCGAAGGCCGCGGCCTCCTGGTCGACATCCGCGTCTCCAAGGTGAAAACCCCGCAAGGTCGCCGTGCCGTTCGGCTCCCGCGCCCACCTCTGCCCCGTCCGCCCCTGGCACCGCTGGCGCGCCGAGCTGGACCCGGACGCCGATCCGGACTCCCTCACCTACCGGGCCCTGCACAACCGCCGGCCCACCGTGCTGAACTCCGGCATCGAGCCGGGACCGTCGGCGACATCCTCGAGCGCCTCGGTATCCGCGCCAAGCTGGACGTCCGGCTCACCGGACACAACCCGCGCCGCGGACTGGTCACCGAGTCCTCCCGCGCGGGCAACCCCGACCACGTCAGGCTGCGGGCGAGGCCGAGCGTGTCGAGCGGGCCCTCGGCATCGCCCCCCCCAGCTTCGCACCCTGGAGCAGCGATGTGGTTGCGGCGGTGCAATCAATGTCCACGGCGGCGAAGGCCGGGCGTCCCTCGTACGGTGACACCCGCCGACACCACCGATCGCGACGCGGCCCGCTGAAGGATCGACTCGCCACGGAGAACTACTCGGACGCACCGGTCCACCCCTATGCCCTCCATGGTGATCACTGGTGTCACCACGCCAACACCAGCGCCGAGGGCCGTCCTCGACGACGGCGCACAGCCAGGAGCCGACCTCGTCGGCCAAGTCGCTGCTTCTCTGGCTCAAGGCTGTCGGCGAAATGGGCCCCCGGCACCGGAAGCTCGAGGTGGGGGTGCTGGGCGTATCCGGCGGTCACGGAGGCGGCGACGAATTTGATGACGGCCTGCGCCGCCTCGGGGTAGGTGCGCGGCACTGTGCGGCTGAGTCGGCTCAGGACACGCAGCAGCGGGGTCAGACAGATGCCACCCCCATCACTGGGTGGGTTGGGTCCCCTTACGCCGGTGTTGGCTCTGTTCACGAGAATGACTTCTGACGCAACTTCTGTGACGGGTCACGTAAATGATCGTCGGGGAGGGATGGGAGATCGACCCGGAGGACCTGGCGCACATCTCGCCGTACCTGACCGAGCACATCAATCGGTTCGGCGAGTACAGCACGCATGAACTCGGCATCCCGCCCGACGCGTACGACCCGGAGCTCGACGTCGACTTCACACAGCTGCGCGAGCAGGGCCTGATCGTCGCCGGCCTCGCCCAGGCCGCCTGACCGACTGCGAGCCTCCTTGTGTGAGCGCTGGCGGTACAGGCGAAGCAGCGCCCGAAGCGTCGGACGTTCTTCGTGGCCGGCCTCGGGGCGGGTGACCCGGAGGACGAGGTAGGCGTGGCAGTGACCAGCCGGTTCGCCGCGGCGCCGGAGATTTGAGCGCACTGTTCACCGGCTGGGGCGGCGAGCCGGCGACCTGCCGCGTTGGTGGGGTCAGGGGTTGGTGGTGACCTCGAAGCCTGCGCCGTAGACGTCGGCGGGGTCGGCGGCGTCGCGGGCTCGCAGGTCGGCGAGGATGTTGGCCGAGCTGGTGTAGACGTAGAACGGGAAGTGGAGAACGCGCGCCTTGGTGATGCCGGCCCAGGGCCCTTGCGCGTGAAAGCCGTTGGCCTCGGACGGGTAGGCGGTGCCCGGCACGTGCCAGATGGCAGGGCCACCGGAGTCTCCGGCATCGTGATGCGCGAAGGACTGGTAGATGCCGTTCGAGTTGTTCGTGACACGGCCGTACCAGACGCCCAACTGGCCAGAGACCACAAGCTCGTTGTTGTCGAGGAGGCCGGCGCCCAGCAGACGCTCGTCGGCGCGTGCGGGGCTCATGGCGTTCGGGCTGGGCTGTCCGCCGGGGACCTCCAGCTGCCCGGTCTGTTTCAGGGACGGCCCCTGCGATGAGGGCGTGACCTCCGGGACCAGTTCAATGATCATGTAGTCCTTGGTCGGGTGTCCCGTCGCCGAGCCTTCGGGGCTCTTGAAGTAACGTACGTACCCGATCGGGCCGAATGCGAAGTCCTTTCGGTCGTAGACGGGGTAGCTGTTGTCGTGGATCTCGCGATCGGCGATCGGACCGCCCCCGCAGTGGCCCGCCGAGATGGCCACCTTGCGCCCGTAGTCGTCCGTGCCCACCGCGCCGATCGTGCAGAAGGCGTCGGGATTGGACGGATCGGCTATCTGCATGGCGTTGTGGACGCGCTTGACCGCCTTGGTCCCATCCTGCGCCTGGGCGATTCCGGCGCCGGCGCCTGGCGTGGCGATGGCGGCGAAGGCAGCCACGGACGCGGAGAGGACACGCAGGCGTCTGAGTCGGAACATGCACGATTCCTGTCTGTCTGGAGGCGAGAAGCCCTCGGTTGCGGGTCCCGGCCGGTCGGCCCGGCCAGCAGGGGAATGCTCGTACGACGCACCTGAGTTCGGTGCCGCTTTGGGCGGCACTGGCGCATTCCCGCCCATACGGTGGCCTGGAACTTTGGCCGCCGCCAGGCGGGTACTGGAGTGCCGGCGTCCATCTCATCCGCCCGCGCTGCCGCCAGCTCGGCCAGGACCTCCGGCAGTGTCGGGTCGTCGACCGCAGCGAGGGGGAAGGCGGGTGGCTTCGCGCTTCGGCGGGCGAGCCTAGTCGGCGCGGGCTCGCCGGCGAACATCCACCCCCACGTCGAAGTGCGTCCCCACTCCCGCGTTCGTCGCGCGGTAGTTCGTCGCCACCTTCGCCGCGTGACGTACACGACCGGGAGCAACGGCTCCTTCGCCATCAGCACCACCGCCGCCAGGCGCGCCGGGTCACCCGCCCCGTCCAGGACGGGATCGGACACCAGGGCACGCACTGCGGCGAGCAGCCGGGAGCGCATCGCCTCCGTCGACTGGAGCGGGTTGCCCACCTCCAGCTGCACGACCGGCCCGGCCTGCGCCGGGACCGACCGCAGCCGACGACGCGAGGCCCCGTCGGCGAACTTTGCGCGAGGGCGCGGGATCACGGCGGCCGGGGCCACCATGACGCTCATCGGCCCACTGCCACGGCAGGGCGGTGCGCGGACACGGGCGGGCAGACACGAACGATCATCCCGGCAGCCTGGGGAACTTCCCCTGTGGACAGAGTCCGGAGATCAGCGGCGGTCCTATGGGCAACGAGAGCGGGGCCGGCGAGAGCCGTTCGACGGGGCAGCGGACACCGCGGTGGTGCTCGGCGATCCCATCCCGAAAGCACCACAGTTGTATCTTTCTACTGGAATGTCCTCTTCTTGTATGAATCCCTAAAAAGGGAGACATCGGGCACTAATCCCGTCAAGTGGTCCGTCGAGCCTGGAGTTCGCCCCGGCCCTCGCCACGGCTACAGTCACCAGCGATCCGCCTCGCTCACCCGGGAGAACCTCCGACCATGGCCGTCGACGAACTCGACACCCGCATCCTGCGGCTGCTCCTCGAACAGCCCCGCACCAGCCTGCGCGAGTACGCGCGCGTACTCGGCATCGCGCGCGGCACCCTCCAGGCGAGGCTGGACCGCCTGGAGCGGGACGGCGTGATCACCGGTACGGGCCCCTTCCTGTCCCCCGCCGCCCTCGGTCACCCCGTGCTCGCCTTCGTGCACATCGAGGTCACGCAGGGGTATCTGGACGAGGTGGGCGACGCGTTGGCCGCCGTACCCGAGATCATCGAGGCGCACTCGATCACGGGCGGCGGCGATCTGCTGACCCGGGTCGCGGCGCGGGACAACGGCCACCTGGAAGACGTCATCCAACAGCTGATCAAGCTGCCCGGCGTGGTGCGCACCCGCACCGAGATGGCCCTGCGGGAGCGGGTGCCGCACCGGCTGCTCCCGCTGGTCGAGTCGGTCGGCAGAGCGGCCGCCGGATCGCGCTGAACCTTGCCCCATGGCCCCGACCTGGGGCTTTGGCATGCTGGACGTCATGAGCAGCTTCGGCAGGACCTCGGTCATCTTCGATCTGGACGGCACGCTCGTGGACAGCGAGCCCAACTATTACGAGGCGTCGCGTGCCCTGCTCGCCCAGTTCGCGGGCCGGGAGTACACCTGGGCCGACAACGAGCGCTACGTCGGCATCAGCTCCCGCGAGACGCTCGCCGCGTGGCGGCGGGAGTACGGCATCGAGGCCTCGGTGGCCGAGCTGATCGCCGACCTCGACCGCCGCTACCTGGAGCTGGCGCGCGCGAAGACGCACGTCTACCCGCAGATGCGCGTGCTCGTCGAGCGGCTGCACGAGGCGGGTGTGCCGATGGCCGTGGCGTCGGGGTCCTCCCGCGCGGCCATCCAGGCGATCCTGGCGGGCACCGGCCTGGACGCCCGGCTGACCGTGCTCGTCTCCGCGGAGGAGGTGCCGCGCGGCAAGCCGGCGCCGGACGTGTTCCTCGCGGCGGCCTCGCTGCTCGGCGCGGAACCCGCGGACTGCGTGGTCTTCGAGGACGCCGCGCCCGGAGCGGTGGCCGCACGGGCGGCGGGCATGCGGTGCGTGGCGATCCCCTACGTCGCCGCCCATGCCGACGACGAGGCGTTCGCGGACGCGGAACTGCTGTTCCCCGGCGGCCACGGCGAGTTCACGGCGCGGGCGGCACTGGACGTATTGGCAGCGCGCTGAGCGCCCAAGGGATGCGGGGCGCCGCGGGCCCGGCCCCATGCGGCCCGCTGCTCAGGCGGCGCCGGCCACCCGCTCGGGAGTGAGCAGCTCGGCCAACCGCTCCGGCGGCAACAGCCCCTTCTCCAGCACCAGTTCGGCGACGCCCCGCCCCGTGGCGAGCGCCTCCCGCGCGATCTCCGTGGCCGCCGTGTAGCCGATGTGCGGATTGAGCGCGGTGACCAGGCCGATGGAGTTCTCCACCGAGGCCCGCAGCACCTCGGTGTTGGCGGTGATGCCCTCGACACAGCGCTCGGCGAGGGTCGTACAGGCGGCGCGCAGCGAGGTGATGCTCTTGGCGAGCGAGTGCAGGATGACCGGCTCGAAGGCGTTGAGCTGGAGCTGGCCCGCCTCGGCGGCCATGGTGATGGTGACGTCGTTGCCGATGACCTCGAAGGCGACCTGGTTGACCACCTCGGGGATCACCGGGTTGACCTTGCCCGGCATGATGCTCGAACCGGCCTGCACGGGCGGCAGGTTGATCTCGTTGAGCCCGGCGCGCGGCCCCGAGGAGAGCAGCCGCAGGTCGTTGCAGCTCTTGGAGAGCTTGACGGCGATCCGCTTCAGGACGCCGGACAGGTGCACGAAGGCACCGCAGTCCTGGGTGGCCTCGACCAGGTTGGCGGCGGTCACCAGCGGCATGCCGGTGATGTCGGCGAGGTGGCGGCGCGCCGTCTCGGCGTACCCGGGAGGGGCGTTGAGGCCGGTGCCGATGGCCGTGGCGCCGAGGTTGATCTCGTGGATCAGCTCGACGGCCTCGGCGAGGCGCATCCGGTCCTCGTCGAGCATCACGGCGTACGCGGAGAACTCCTGGCCGAGCGTCATCGGCACCGCGTCCTGGAGCTGGGTGCGCCCCATCTTCAGGACGTCGCGGAACTCCAGGGCCTTCGCCGCGAACGCGTCCTGCACGCGTGCCATGGCGCGCAGCAGCCCGTGCACCGCGCTGATCGTCGCGATCTTGACGGCGGTCGGGTAGACGTCGTTGGTGGACTGGCTGAGGTTGACGTCCTCGTTGGGGTGCAGGTGCTCGTAGGCGCCCTTGGGGTGGCCGAGGAGTTCGAGGGCGCGGTTGGCGACGACCTCGTTGGCGTTCATGTTGGTGGAGGTGCCCGCGCCGCCCTGGATGACGTCGACCACGAACTGGTCGTGCAGCCGGCCCGTGCGGATCTCCCGGCAGGCGGCGACGATCGCGTCCGCCTTGGCCTTCGGGAGCAGCCCCAGTTCCTCGTTGGCGCGCGCGGCGGCTTCCTTGACGGCGGCGAGCGCGTCGATGAGCTGCGGGTAGACGGAGATGGGGATGCCCGTGATGGGGAAGTTCTCCGTGGCGCGCAGGGAGTGGATGCCCCAGTAGGCGTCGGCGGGGACGTCGCGGTCGCCGAGCAGGTCGTGTTCGCGGCGGAGGGGGGCGGTGGGGGCGGCGGTCATGGGTGCTGGTCTCTTCCGGGGGTCGTACGCGGTGGGGCTGGGCGCCCCGACAGGGGCGCGAGGAACTGCGCGGCCGGTCACGACGGCCCGCGGCCGGACACGGTCTCCGGCGGGACGCTCAGACGGACGCTCAGGCGGCCGCGGCTTCCTCCGAGACGGCCGCTTCCCCGACGGCGCGCCGCAGGGCGGCCGTCCGCTCCTGCGGGCCGGTGGCGCCGAGCAGCGCCGCGAGGACCGCGCTGCGTGCCTGCCCGGCGCGCAGCGTGCCGGTGAGGACGGCGCCGGCGGCCGAGAGGTCGACGGCTCCGCCGTGGGTGTAGATCTCCGTGACGGGGCCGGACGGGACGCGGGTGGTGAGGGCGACGAGCACGCCCCGCGCCACCGCGTCCGCGACGGCGGTGACGAACTCCGGGGTGGCGTTGCCCGCCCCGGTGGCGACCAGCACGATGCCCTGGGCGCCCGCCGCGACCGCCGTCTCCAGGAGCAGCGGGTCGGCGTCGACGTGGTGCATGACCATGTCGATGCGGGGCAGTGAGTCGGCGGTCGCGGGCAGCGGGAGCGGCTCGGGGCGCCGCGGGCGGTGGGTGATCGACACCTTGCCGAAGCCGACCTTGCCGACGCGCGGCCCCGAGGGGTCCGCGAAGGCGTCGGCGGCGAGGGTCTGGGTCTTGACGGTGCCGCGCGCGGCGTGCACCTTGCCGTCGAAGACGACCAGGACGCCGAGGTCGCGCACGGTGGCGGCGGTGAGCAGCGCGTCGTAGAGGTTGCCGGGCCCGTCGCCGTCCTCGGCGCCGAGCGGCTTCTGGGCCCCGGTGAAGACGACCGGGCGGGGGTCGTGGTGGTGCAGGTCGAGCAGGAAGGCGGACTCCTCCAGGGTGTCCGTGCCGTGGGTGACGACGATGCCGTCGACGCCGGGGTCGGCGAGCACCTCGTGCACGGTGCGCAGCAGGGTGAGCTGCTGGGCGGAGGTCAGTCGCGGGCTGTTCACGTTGAACAGGTCGATGACCTCGGAGGCTATGCCGTGGGGTATGGAGGCCGAGGCGAGCACCTCGCGGCCGGGGGCGTCGGCGGCGAAGCCGGTCCCCTGCCAGCGGCTGGCGATCGTCCCGCCGGTGCTGATGACGACGACCCGTCGCGCCTGCGCTTCCACCTCTGCGTACCTCCCGTGCGTCACGAGGACTTTTCGACCCTCCGAACGGCGGGCGACCTCCACGCAAGGTTAGATCGAACACCGCGCAATGTGCTTGCCTAGCTCCGCGTCCCACGTAATGTGCGTGGTGGATAATTGCGCCATGGATGAGATCGACCGCAATATTTTGCGCGAGCTTCAGAGCGATGGCCGGTTGACCAATCAGGAGCTGGCCCAGCGGGTCGGCCTGAGTGCGTCCCCCTGTCTGCGGCGGGTGCGCCAGCTGGAGCTGGACGGCGTGATCCAGGGGTATCGCGCGGTCGTCGACCCCGAGGCGGTGGGCCGGGGCTTCGAGGTGCTGGTCTCCATCGAGGTGCGCCGGGACCGCGCGACGGTCGAGGCGTTCGAGGCGGCGCTCCAGGAGATCCCGGACGTGATCGAGGCGTACCGCCTGTTCGGCAGCCCGGGGTGCCTGCTGCGCATCGCCGTCGCGGACCTCGCGGCGTACGAGCGGCTGTGGATCGAACGGCTGACGGCGCTCGCGGGGGTCACCGAGGTCAACTCACAGATCATCATGAAGCGGATCAAGGAGCCCGAGGGCCTGCCCGTGGACGGCTGACCCCCCGACAGCGGCGGCCGCCTCGGGTGCAGACCTCCTTGGTACAGACCTATTTGGTACAGACCTATTGACGGCGGGTCCGGTCCTTCCTACCGTGACGCTTCGCACCACGCACGTCTCCTCCCCCCTCGCACCCAAGGAGCACAGCGTGATCGGTCGGACGTTACGCCTGCTGGGGACCGCCCTGGCGCTGGCCTGTGTCGCACAGCTCCCGGCGGCCGCGGCGGCCCCCTCCGCCGCCCCCCGGGCGGACACCTGCGCGGTCAAGTCGAGACCCACCGGCAAGGTCCTCCAGGGCTACTGGGAGAACTGGGACGGCGCGGCCAACGGCGTGCACCCGCCCTTCGGCTGGACCCCCATCACCGACTCCCGCATCCGCCAGCACGGCTACAACGTGATCAACGCCGCCTTCCCCGTGATCCGCTCCGACGGGACGGTCCTGTGGGAGGACGGGATGGACTCGACGGTGAAGGTCGCGACACCCGACGAGATGTGCCGGGCCAAGGCGGACGGCGCCACGATCCTGATGTCCGTCGGCGGCGCGGCGGCCGGCATCGACCTCAGCTCCGCGAAGGTCGCGGACCGCTTCGTCGAGACGATCGTGCCGATCCTGAAGAAGTACAACTTCGACGGCATCGACATCGACATCGAGACCGGCCTCGTGGGCAGCGGCAACATCAACCAGCTCTCCGCCTCGCAGGCCAACCTCGTCCGCATCATCGACGGCGTACTCGCCCGCATGCCCGCGAACTTCGGCCTGACGATGGCCCCGGAAACCGCGTACGTCACCGGTGGCAGCGTGACCTACGGCTCGATCTGGGGCGCGTACCTGCCGATCGTCAAGAAGTACGCGGACAACGGCCGCCTGTGGTGGCTCAACATGCAGTACTACAACGGCAGCATGTACGGCTGCTCCGGCGACTCCTACTCCGCGGGCACCGTCCAGGGCTTCACCGCCCAGACCGACTGTCTTGACAAGGGCCTGGTGGTGCAGGGCACCACCATCAAGGTGCCCTACGACAAACAGGTCCCCGGCCTGCCGGCCCAGCCCGGCGCGGGCGGCGGCCACATGTCGCCCAGTCTGGTGGCCCAGGCGTGGAACAGGTACAACGGCGCACTGAAGGGCCTGATGACGTGGTCCATCAACTGGGACGGGTCGAAGGGGTGGACGTTCGGGGACAACGTCAAGCGGCTCACCCAGCCCGCCGGCCGGTGACCGGGAACGGTGACGTGACCGCCCGCCTGGCGGTGGCGGCCAGTGTCCGCCGGTCCGCGCCCCGGACCGGCGGGTGCGCCGTGATCCGTACGGTCAGGCCGCGGGCGGCGGCCACCCGGCGCAGCGAGGTCGTGAAGTCCTCCTCGCCGAGGAAGGCGGCCGCCGCGGTGGGCGCGCCGGTCTGCCGGTAGGCGACCGTCACCGGCCGCACGGGCGCGCCCGCGTCGACCGCGGCCTGGAAGGCGGCCCGCCGGAAGCGGCCGCCCGCCGCGGCACACCACGTCGTCGCCTGGGGAAAGACGAGCACCGACGCGCCACCCCGGAGGTCGCCCGCCAACTCTTCGACGAATTGCGGGAGTTGTCGCGGGCTGCCGCTCCTGTCGATGAACCGTGTCCCCGCGCGCCGGGCCAGCGTGCCGACCACCGGCCACCGGGCCACCTCCCGTTTGGCGAGGACCCGCACCGGTTCCACGGCGAGCAGGGCGACGGCGTCGAGCCAGGAGATGTGGTTGGCCACGACGAGGGTGCCCACACCCGTGCCGTCCGGCGCGCTCAGGCACCTCGCGCCCCCTGTCTCCAGCCGCACCCCGAGTGCGCCGAGCACCGCCCGCGCCTCGGCCCGCAGCAGCCGGGGTGCGGCGAGCCGCTCGCCCCGCGCGGCGGCCCGGGTGAGCACGCCGGCCAACGCGGCGTAGCGGCGGGCCAGTTCGATCCGCGGCACACGGGTCACCGGGTCGGTGGCGCAGCTCGCCGGGCAGCCGGGGTCGAGCGCCCAGGGGCCGGCGGGGTTCACCGCGGTCCGCCCGGGGCGTCCTCGCCCAGGAAGTAGCGGCGGTATCGCGCGCTGAGCCGCTCCGTGTCCAGGAGGACGAAGAAGTCCGCGACGTCGAACTCCGGGTCGTGGGCGGGTGCCCCGCAGATCCAGGCGCCGAGGCGGAGGTAGCCGCGCAGCAGCGGCGGCAGGTC
This sequence comes from Streptomyces sp. NPDC031466, assembly GCF_055581265.1. NCBI lineage: Bacteria > Bacillati > Actinomycetota > Actinomycetes > Kitasatosporales > Streptomycetaceae > Streptomyces > Streptomyces sp. NPDC031466. Next base: position 72,900 of record NZ_JBVIJT010000012.1, on the reverse strand, counting down.
GGCGGGGGCGGGGCGCTCGGGCACGGGCGCCGTGGGGGTCCAGGGGCGCCGGGGGCGGACGCGCAGCTCGGGCGGCGCGGCGTGTTTGGTGGCGCCCAGCAGCCAGGCACTGGAGGCGGCCCGGCCGCCGTCGGCGAGCGGTACGGAGGCGCAGCCCGCCAGGTACCGGTGGCCCGCGAGCAGGACGTAGCGGGCGAGGGCGGACCACATGAGGTTGATGACGGCCCCCGAGCGGTGGTCGGGGTGGACGCAGGAGCGGCCCGCCTCGACGGTGGCGGACCGCAGCCCGGCGAGGGCGCTCAGGTCGAACTCCCCGTCGGAGTAGGACCGTTCGGTTCGGCCGGGCGGCAGCAGACGGTAGGTGCCGACGATGTCGCCGGTCGCGGTGTCGCTGACGACGAGGTGGTCGGCGAGGTCGTCGTGGGCGTCGATGTCGTGGCCGGGCAGGGGCGTGTCGAGCGTCGCGCCCAGCTCCTCGCCGAACACGCGGTGGCGCAGCCGCTGGGCGGCCCTGATCTGATCGGTGGTGTCCGCGATGGCGGTGACGTAGGAACCGGCGGCCGTCGAAACGACTGATGTCGAGGGCATGACACTTCCGTTCTCGGTTCGGTGCGAGGGGGGGCGCGGGGCGCGTTCGGGGACGTTCGGCTTCGGGGACGTTCAGCACGGTGGCGGCGCGGACTGAACGGCACGCTTCGGACGCGCGTCGCCCGCACGTCCGGCGCACGTCGAGAACGGCACGCCGCCGGACGCCCGGGCCCCGTTCGCGGAATGAGCGGGACCCGCCGGGACGTTTCAGCCGACATGACCAGCGATCAGCGCACGATCACCAATCCGGCCTCCCTCCACGACCCGGAGCCGTTCGGCTACAGCCATGCCGTATCGGCCCCCGGCGAGATCGTGTTCATCGCCGGCCAGTACGCCTCCGACGCCACGGGCGCCGCCGTGCCCGGCGACTTCGCCACACAGGTCGACCTGGCCCTGGACCGGCTGCGGGCGGCACTGGAGGCGGTCGGCCTCGGATACGAGCACGTGGTCCGGCTCGGCACCTACATCGTGGACCACGGCCCGGACAAGCTCGCCCCCCTGGGCCAGGCGCTCCACGCCCGCTTCGGCGACCGCCTCCCGGCCCAGACCCTGAGCGGCGTGGCCGCACTCGCCCTGCCCGGCATGCTGTTCGAGGTGGACGCGGTGGCGGTACGGCCGTAGCGCCGGACGCCGGTCGGGCGGAGCCGTGTTCGCCCCGCGCGGCGCACGACTCCGGCCGTCGGCCGGGGGCCGCCATTGACCCGCCCGGGGCCAACGCCGTACAAACGCCGCATGCCACCTCCCCTCCCCCTCGCCGGTATCACCGTCGTCAGCCTTGAGCAGGCCGTCGCCGCCCCCTTCGCCACCCGGCAGCTCGCCGATCTGGGCGCTCGCGTCATCAAGGTCGAGCGGCCGGACGGCGGTGACTTCGCGCGGCGCTACGACACCACCGTGCGGGGCCAGGCCAGCTATTTCGTCTGGCTCAACCGTTCCAAGGAGTCGCTCACCCTGGACCTGAAGTCGGAGCGCGGCAGGCAGATCCTGGAGGAGTTGCTCGCGGGCGCCGACGTGTTCGTGCAGAACCTCGCCCCGGGCGCCGCCGACCGCATCGGCCTCGGCGCCGAGCGGCTCCAGGAACGCCACCCCTCTCTCATCCCCTGCACCGTCAGCGGATACGGCACCGACGGCCCCTGGGCGGACCGCAAGGCGTACGACCTGCTCGTCCAGTGCCAGACCGGGTTGCTCCAGCTCACCGGCACCGAGGACGAGGCAGTGCGCGTCGGTATCTCCGTGGCCGACATCGCGGGCGGGATGTACGCCTACAGCGGCATCCTGTCGGCCCTGTTCACCAGGGCGACGACCGGCCGCGCCCCGACCGTGGAGGTCTCCCTCTTCGACGCGCTCGCCGAGTGGATGAGCCAGCCCGCCTACTACACGCGGTACGGCGGCACCCAGCCGCCCCGCGTCGGCGCCCGGCACGCGACGGTCGCCCCGTACGGCCCGTTCACCGCGTCCGACGGCAAGGACGTGCTGCTGTCCGTGCAGAACGAACGCGAATGGGCCGCGCTGTGCGGGCAGTTCCTCGGCCGCCCCGAGCTGACGGACGATCCGCGCTTCGCCACCGGCTCGGACCGCGTGGCGCACCGCGAGGCGCTCGACGCGCTCATCTCCGTACGCTTCCGGGAACTCGGCAGCGAGGAGGCGATGAAGTTGCTCGACCGGGCCGGCATCGCCAACGCCGGGGTCAATTCGGTGCACGAGTTCCTCGACCACCCGGTGCTCACCGAGCGGGGCCGCTGGCAGGACATCCGTGTGCCCGGCACGTCCGAGCCCGTGCGGGCGTTGCTGCCGCCGGCCGCCCTCTCCGGGGTCACCCCGCGCATGGACCCGGTGCCGGCGGCGGGCGAGCACACCGAGGCGATCCTCGCCGAACTGGGCCACGGCCCCGAGGACATCGCCCGGTTGTGCGCGGAAGGGGTCTGCCGGTGAGCGCCCTGGACACCTTGCCGCCCGAGGAACAACTGGTCGTCACGACCGTGCGGGACTTCGTCGAGCGCCGGGTCAGGCCGGTGGCCAGGGAGCCGGAACACGCCGACGCCTGTCCCGAGGCGCTCATGGAGCGGATGAAGGAGCTCGGCGTCTTCGGGCTCGCCGTCCCCGAGGAGTTCGGCGGGACCCCCGTCTCCACGCCCTGCTGCGTCCTGGTCACCGAGGAGCTGGCGCGCGGCTGGATGAGCCTGGCGGGCGCCATGGGCGGGCACACGGTCGTGGCGAAGCTGCTCCTGCGCTTCGGCACCGACACGCAAAAGCGCCGGTGGCTGCCCCGGATGGCCAGCGGCGAGGTCCGCGCGACGGTGGCGCTGACCGAGCCGGACGGCGACTGCGACCTCCAGGCGCCGCGCACCGTCGCCCGGCGCGACGAGGACGGCGACGGCTACGTCGTCGACGGCACGAAGACCTGGATCACCGACTCCCGCCGCTCCCGGCTGATCGCCCTGCTCTGCAGGACCGACCCCGACGCCGAGCCCGGCCACCGGGGCGTCTCCGTCCTGCTCGTCGAACACGGCCCGGGCCTGACCGTCTCACCCCGCGATCCGCAAGAGCGCGGCCACAAGGGCATGGAGAGCTGCGAGCTGTCCTTCTTCGGCCACCGCGCCCCGGCCGACGCGCTGCTCGGCGGCGTCGAGGGCGAGGGTTTCGGCCAGATGATGAAGGGCCTGGAGACGGGGCGGCTCCAGGTCGCGGCCCGCGCGCTCGGCGTGGCCCGCGCCGCGTTCGAGGACGCGCTGCGCCACGCGCGGGAGCGCGAGTCCTTCGGCGTGCCGATCTGGCGGCACCAGTCCATCGGCAACCACCAGGCGGACATGGCCACTTCGCTCTCCGCGGCCCGTCAGCTCACCCTGCACGCCGCCCGGGAGGCCGACGCGGGCCGGCGCGTCGACATGGCGGCGGGCATGGCCGAGCTGTTCGCGTCGGAGACGGCGATGCGGATCACGTTGGACGCGGTCCGCATCCACGGCGGCAACGGCCACTCCACGGAGTTCGACGTCGAACGCTACTTCCGGGACGCGCCGCTGATGATCGCCGGAGTGGGCACCAACGAGATCCAGCGCAATGTGATCGCCCGTCAACTCGTGGCACGCGGGGACCTCGACGCCTGAGCCGTCAGTACGAGGCCGCGTGGGCGGGCGGCACCGAGACCGACATGGTCATCTCGACCGGTTCGGGCCCCTTGTTGTGGTAGCCGTGCGGCACGTTGGCCTCGAAGGTGGCAGCCGATCCCGCGGTGACGAGGTGCTCGACGCCGTCCACCATGAGGGTCAGTTCGCCCCGCGAGACGTGCAGCAGCTCGACGGTGCCCGGCGGGTGCGCGTCGGAGGCGCTGCCCTCGCCCGGCACCAGGTGCCAGGACCACAGCTCGAAGGGGCCGCGCGCCTCGGCCCCGACCAGGAGCGTGGTGCTGCTGCCCGCCTCGGTGGACCACATGCGCACCGCCTGCTCCGGCGGCACGAGCCGCACGTGCGGGCCTTGTTCGTAGTCCAGGAGCGTGGTGATGCTGACGCCCAGCGCGTCCGCGAGCTTGACGGTGATGCCGACGCTGGGGTTGGTCCTGGCCTGCTCGATCTGGATGATCATGCCGCGGCTCACGCCGGCGCGGGCCGCGAGGGCGTCGAGAGTGAAGCCCCTCTCGTTGCGCCAGCGCTTGAGGTTCCGCGCGAGCGACTGGGTCAGCTGGTCGAGGTCCGACACATTCCGTCCAATATTTTGTATGACAGAGTTCAGGATATTGAACTACCGTGTGGTGCACCTGATGGTTCCCGATGGTTCACGACACTGTACTGCGAGGCCCTCTCCATGACCGCACTGTTCGCCCTGGCCACCAGCCTCCTGTGGGGTCTCGCCGACTTCGGCGGCGGTTTGCTGACCCGGCGCATCCCCGCCCTGACAGTGGTCGTCGCCTCGCAGGCGGTCGCCGTGCTCGTGCTGGGCGCCATCGTGGTGGCGACCGGCGGGTGGACGGAGTGGGGGCCCCGGCTGTGGTTCGCGGTGGGCGCGGGACTGGTCGGCCCCGTCGCCATGCTCGCGTTCTACCAGGCCCTCGCCCTCGGCCCGATGGGCGTCGTCTCGCCGCTCGGCTCGCTCGGTGTCGCCGTGCCGGTCGGCGTCGGCCTCCTCCTCGGCGAACGGCCCGGGCTCGCGCAGTTCGCGGGGATCGCCGTGGCCATGGCGGGCATCGTGCTCGCGGGCGGGCCCGAGCTGCGCGGCGCTCCCGTGCGGCGGCGGGCGGTGCTGCTCACGCTGCTCGCGGCGTTCGGCTTCGGAGGCGTCATGGCACTGATCTCCGAGGCGTCGAGCAACCTCACCGGACTGTTCCTCGCGCTCTTCGTGCAGCGGGTGACGAACGTAGCGGCGGGCGGCATCGCGCTGTACGTCTCCGTGCGGCGCGGCGGCGCGGCGCTGCCCGAGGGCACCGGACCGGGCGTCCTGTGGGCCGCGCTCCCGGCCCTCGCCTTCGTCGGCCTGGCGGACGTCGCGGCCAACGGCACGTACTCCGTGGCGGCCCAGCACGGGCCGGTCACCGTCGCCGCGGTCCTGTCCTCCGTCTACCCGGTGGTCACGGCACTGGCGGCGCGGGCGGTACTGAAGGAGCGGCTGCGGGGGATCCAGGCGGCGGGGGCGGGCCTGGCGCTGGTGGGAACGGTGTTGCTGGCGAGCTGACAGCGGCCCACGAGGGGCACGCGGCGGGGCGATTCCTTCGGCGCGATCAGCGCGGGAACCGCGCGGCACACGGCGAGCCGACAGCGCCCCACGAGGGGCGCGACGAGCCACGGCGGACGCGCGGCCGACACGAGACCCGACTCACCCCTCTCCCCACTCACTCTTTGCCCGACTTGCACCTGGCCCGGCTCACCCCTCGCCCGGCTCCCCCAGCTCTTCCAGCTCTTCCAGATCCGCCAACTCCCCCAGCGCGACGAGCTGTTCCGGCGTGACCCCGTCGGGAATCGGCACCGGCGCGGGCGTACGCAGCGGCGGCTGCCATCCCGCCCGCGCGTCCCAGGTCCGCACGACCCGGGCCGGCGCCCCCGCCACCACCGCATGGTCGGGGACCTCGCCCCGCACGACCGCCCCCGCGGCGACCACCACGTTGCGCCCTATCCGGGCCCCCGGCAGAATCACCGCGCCCGTCCCCACCCAGCACCCGGGCCCGATCTCCACGGGCTCCATCCGCGGCCACTGCTTGCCGATGGGCGTGTGCGGATCGTCGTAGGAGTGGTTGGTGGACGTCACGTACACATACGGGCCGAAGTAGCAGTCGTCGCCGATCGTCACCGCCGTGTCGGCGATGACGTGGCTGCCGCGCCCGAGCACGACACCGTTGCCGATCCGCAGGATCGGGTCGGGGCCGAGGTCGAGGTCCGGCATCATCCCCGCGGTGAGCGTGACGTGCTCGCCCACGATGCAGTGGTCGCCGAGCCGTATCCACGGCTCACCGAAGACGGTTCCCTGGGGGAAGGCGAGCTTCGTGCCCTCGCCGATCGCGCCGAACCGCAGCCGCCCCGGGTGCGCGGCGGTCACCGCGCCCGTGCGCTGCACCCACGACCAGCCCGAGTGGACCGCGCGCTGCGCGAGACGGCGGGGCGCGGCGGCAAGGGATGAGAACGTGTTCCTGTTCGTCGGCACGCGCTCACGTTACTCAGTGCCACCCTGCCCCGCAGGTCCCCGGCCTGTGATCTTCACCCCACGCGGCCGCGCCCGTCCCCGCGTCCCGTACCGTGCCGTCAGGCGCGACGACGTAGCGAAGAGGGAGACATCCGATGGGCCACGAGGCACTCATCGCCGGCATCGGCGGCAAGGACCCGAAGATCGATCAGGACGCCTTCACCGCGCCGACGTCGGTCGTGCTCGGCGAGGTGACGCTGCACGCGGGGGCGAGCGCCTGGTACGGCGCGGTGCTGCGCGCCGACGGCGGGCCCATCGTCGTGGGGGCCGACAGCAACATCCAGGACAACTGCAGTCTCCACGTCGACCTGGGCTTCCCCCTCACCATCGGCGAGCGCGTCTCGGTGGGGCACAACGCCGTCCTGCACGGTTGCACCGTCGAGGACGACTGCCTGATCGGGATGGGCGCCACCGTCCTGAACGGCGCGGTGATCGGCGCCGGCTCGCTGGTCGCCGCGCAGGCCCTGGTGCCGCAGGGCATGCGCGTGCCCCCGGGCTCGCTCGTCGCGGGCGTGCCCGCCAAGGTGCGCAGGCCGCTCACCGACGAGGAGCGCGAGGGCATCTCCCACAACGGCACGATGTACGTCGAGCTGGCCAGGGCCCACCGCGACGCACACGCCGGAAAATGACTCAGTCGGCGACCGGGACGCGCCGCGGCTCGGCGTCGGGGGCCTCGGCCGCCTCCGCCTCGATCTCGGCCGCCGCCTTCTTCGCCCGCCGCTTGACGAACAGCATCGAGCCGACGCCGATCAGCACGGCGATGCCGAGCCCCACGTAGGAGAAGCGCTTCAGCCAGTCCTCGGCCACCACACCGATGTAGTAGATGACCGCGGTGGTGCCGCCCGCCCAGACGATGCCGCCGAGGACGTTGGCGACGAGGAACTTCCAGTACGGCATGCGCAGGACGCCCGCGAGCGGCCCCGCGAAGATGCGGAGCAGGGCGACGAAGCGGCCGAAGAAGACCGCCCACATGCCCCACTTCTGGAAGGACCGCTCGGCGCTCGCCACATTGGCCGCGCCGAAGTGCTTGGGGAACTTGCGCTCCAGCCAGGCGAGCAGCGGCCGGCCGCCCTTGCGCCCGATGGCGTATCCGATGGAGTCGCCGATGATGGCGCCCGCGGTGGCGCACGCGCCCAGGATCACGGGGTTGAGTTCCCCGTGCTGGGAGGAGAGGAGGGCCGCGGAGACCAGGACGATCTCACCGGGCAGCGGAATGCCCAGGCTCTCCAGGCCGATGACGATGCCCACCAGCGCGTAGATGCTGACGGCCGGTACCTGCTCCAGCCACTCCTGGACGTGCAACGCCGGCTCCTCCCGTAGTTCCCAGTCCTGCCCCGGCGCACGCGCCCCTCGGCCGCGCACGCCGCGCAGCCTACCCGCCCCGGTTCACCGGAAAGGAACGCGTCAGCTCGGGTCGTTGGGCCGCAGGGTCCAAAGGACCGTCATCTCCCCGGTCACCGCGCCGTCCGCGCGCCGGATCTCGACGGCGACCGGGAACTCGGGGCGCTTGCCCGCGTCGAGCTCGGCGATCACGTCGTCGGCCGGGCGGCCGAGGGTGGCCGTCGCCGTCACGGGGCCCATGGCCAGCTTCTTGTACGCGATCTGGGCGCTGACGGCCAGCGGCACGGCGCGGGAGAGCTGCGCGCCGAACGCGGCGAGGACGATGGCCCCGCTCGCGGACTCGCCCAGCGTGAACATGGCGCCGGCGTGCGGGCCGCCGACGTGGTTGTGATAGTCGCTCTGGTCGGGCAGGGCCACCACGGCCTTGTCCGGCGCGGTCTCGCGGAACTCCAGGTTCAGGGTCCTGGCCATCGGCACCGTGGCGGCGAGCATCTCGCCGATCGACATCTGGTCTGCGCTCATGGCCGCGATGTTACCCATGAGTAGCCCCATTGGCCAGGCCCTCGGCCGGCCGCCCGGCGGGAGGGAGCGCGAGGGAATCCTGACGCTTTTCCCCGCTTTCGCCGCACGTTCCCTCCATACGTCCCCCGCGCGCGCTCGGCGTGGGTGGGGACGCCCGTGGCACCTTGCCCCCGGGCACCTCTATGGTTACTGGCCATGTGGCCAGAACAGCAGCCGCCCGGGGGCGAGCAGAACCCGCAGGACCAGAATCAGAACCCGTATCAGCAGCCGGGTTACCAGCAGCCGAACCCCTATCAGCAGCCGGGGTATCAGCAGCAGCAGCCGGGGGGCTACCCGCAGCAGCCGCCGGCAGCGCCCGCGGGCGGCTACCAGCAGCCGCATCCGGGAGCGTTCTCGCAGCCCGAGCAGTCCCAGTGGTCCGCTCCGACACCGGCCGCCGGACTGCCGCAGCAGACCGGCGGCGGCCAGGGCGGGGGCGGCGGCAACAAGACGAAGATCACCGCCATCGTCGCCTCGCTGGCCGTGGTGGTGGCGGCCGGTGTGACCGGCTTCCTCGTCCTCGGCGGCGACAAGGACGACGAGGCGGCCCCGGCAGAGCCTTCGAAGTCCGCCACCAAGAAGCCGAGCCCGACGCCCACCGGCGGCGGCAACGAACGCGGTGAGGGCGGCGAGGACAAGCCGACGATCCCCGGCTGGCAGGTCGTGGTGAACCCCAAGTGGGGCACCGCCTTCGACGTGCCGGCGGACTGGGTGCTCAGGACCCCGGACACGTTCATCGGCTTCGACGACCGCAAGGACAAGGGCGCGAAGGCGATCATCGGCATGTCGGCGCCCGCCATCTACAAAGAGAAGTGGTGCACGTCCGACGACGACAAGGACGGCACGTCCGACGACACCGAACTCGCCGCGGTCGGCACCAAGGGCCAGAACGGCGCGAAGAACACCAAGGACATCGCGCGCAACGACTCGGCCTGGTGGGTCTACGGCGGCTACACCGAGCAGACCAAGGCCGACAAGAAGAAGATCAAGATCGGCAAGGTGGAGGACTTCACCACCGAGTCGGGCGTCAAGGGCAGCGTCGCCACCTCCACGACGTCCGGCACCGCCACGTCCGCCAAGTGCGACTCGGACGGCAAGGCCACCACGTTCGCCTTCAAGAACGAGGCCGGTGAGTACGTGGCCTGGACGCTCTACGGCGCCAAGGGCGTCAAGGACGAGCTGTCCGACGCGACGGTGAAGAAGATCCTCTCCACGGTCCGGTGGAGCGAGGCGGGTTCCGAGGAGTCGTGAGCCGGCGCATCCTTCGGGCCTGTGCGGGCGCGGGCCGACGCTGAGCCGCTTCACCTCTGAGCCACTGAAGAATCGGTTTGGCAAGTCGGTCCACCGCCGGGGATAGTCCCCGGGTGACGAATCCCGCTCCCGCGCCGCGCCGCCGCCCCTCGTGGGCGGGCCGCAATTACACGCTGCTGACCGCCGCCGCGATCGTGACGAACCTCGGAAGCCACGGGGCGTTGATCGCGGCGGCGTTCGCGGTTCTCGACGCCGGGGGCGACGGCGGGGACGTCGGGCTCGTGGCGGCCGCGCGGACGCTGCCGCTCGTCCTGTTCCTGCTCATCGGCGGCGCGGTCGCCGACCGCCTGCCGCGCCACCATGTGATGGTCGCCGCGAACGCCCTCAACTGCCTCTCGCAGGCCGCGTTCGCCGTGCTGGTCGTCGCGGGCGAGCCGCAGCTGTGGCAGATGATGCTGCTCACCGGCCTCGGCGGCGTGGGCCAGGCCTTCTTCGGCCCCGCGGCCGAGGGCATGCTGATGTCCTCGGTCAGCGGCGAACAGGTCAGCCGGGCGTTCGCGATGTACCGGATGGCGATGCAGGGAGCGGGCCTCGGCGGTGCCGCGCTCGGCGGGCTGCTGGTCGCGGCGATCGGCCCGGGCTGGGTGCTCGCCGTGGACGCGGTGGCGTTCGCCGTCGCGGGCGCGCTGCGCTCCTTCCTCGACGTCGGTCACATCCCGGCGCGCGCGCCCGGCGGCGGGCTCCTCTCCGACCTGCGGGAGGGCTGGCGGGAGTTCACCGGGCGCCCCTGGCTCTGGTCGATCGTGGCGCAGTTCTCGGTCGTGGTGGCGGTGGTGGGCGCCGCCGAGTCGGTGTTCGGGCCGCTGGTCGCGCGGGACGAGCTGGGCGGCGCCGGGCCGTGGGGCCTGGCGCTCGGCGCGTTCGGCGCGGGTACGGTCGGCGGCGCGTTCCTGATGACGCGGTGGCGGCCGCGCCGGCTGCTGCTCGCGGGCACCCTCTGCGTCTTCCCGCTGGCCGCGCCCTCGGCGGCGCTCGCCGTGCCGCTGCCGGTGACGGGGCTCGCCGCGGTGATGTTCGTCAGCGGCGTGGCCATCGAGGTGTTCGGCGTGTCCTGGATGACCGCGATGCACCAGGAGATCCCGGAGGAGAAGCTGTCGCGCGTCGCCGCCTACGACTGGTTCGGCTCGATCGCGATGGTCCCGCTGGCGACGGCCCTCGCCGGTCCCGCGGAGTCCGCGTTCGGGCGCTCCGCGTCGCTGTGGGGCTGCGCGGTGCTCGTGGTGCTGGTGACGGCGGCCGTCCTGTTCGTTCCCGACGTACGCCGTCTGACGCGCCGCACGAAGGAGATGGCGGCGGTGCCCGCGCCGCGCGCCGGCGGTTCCGCGGACGCCATCGCCGGGACCTCAGCCGATGCCGAAGGCGCCGCCGGGCGGCTCGGGTGAGGGGACGGCGTCCTCGTCGCGGACGGCACGCGCGTCCCCGATGAGGCGCCGCAGCGGTTCGCCGTGCTCGACGCGGGCGGGGAAGGCGTCGGCGGCCGCGCGCCGGGCGAGGGCGGCGACGTCGATGGGGGTGTGCGCGGCGACGAGGACCGTGTTCCCGAAGCGGCGGCCGCGCAGCACGGACGGTTCGGCGATCAGCGCGAGCTCCTCGAAGACCTCGGCGAAGGTGGCCAGTTGGGAGCGGAGGAAGGCGAAGGGAGCGCCGTCGGCGAGGTTCGCCACGTAGCTCCCGTCCGGGCGCAGCACGCGGTCGGCGGTCCGGGCGTAGGCGACCGTGGTGAGGTGCGCGGGTATCCGGGAGCCGCCGAAGACGTCGGCGACCAGGAGGTCGGCGCTGTCGTCGGGTGCCGCGTCGAGCCACCGTCTGGCGTCCGCCCCGTGCACGGCGATCCCCGAGTCCGGCTCCCACGGCAGTTGTTCGGCGACCAGGCGGAGCAGCCCGCGGTCGGCCTCGACGACGTCCTGGCGGGAGCCGGGGCGGGTGGCGGCGACGTAGCGGGGCAGGGTGAGGGCGCCGCCGCCGAGGTGGAGGACGTCCAGCGCCCGGCCCGGCCCGGCGGCGATGTCGAGGACGTGGGCGAGCCGTCGCGCGTACTCGAACTCCAGGTGGGTGGGCGCGTCCAGGTCCACGTACGACTGGGGCGCGCCGTCGACGGTGAGCAGCCAGGCCCGTGCCCGGTCGACGTCGGGCATCAGCTTGGCGACGCCGTGATCGACGTCGCGGGTCACGGGAATGTGCTCGTCCACGCGCTCCATTGTGCCCGCCCGCCGGCCCGGCCCCCGTCCGTCATGGCGTGACCTCGGCCAGGCGCGGGGCGGCGAAGCACCAGCGCAGCCACAGCGTGGACTCGATGTCCCAATAGGGTGCGGCCGCGAGGCCGGCCGGCACCCGGACGCGGAACCCCTGGGCCGCGACGATCGCCCGCAGCGTCATGTGGACCCCGGCGTGGTCCCGGGCGGCGGCGGCCCAGTCGGGGTGGACGTCATCGCCGTGGACGAGGGGGTAGCGCCCGACGAAGGCGGCCCAGTCGCCCGCGCCGCCGATCTCGAGGATGTCGGTGGCGGGGGCGGTGACCGGCAGGTGCCAGGTCTGCCAGGGCCGGGGGTGGAGGGTCGAGCCGATGTCGAGGTAGGTCCGCCACATGCCGGGCCCGTCGTCCCGTGCCGTGGAGGTGTAGAGCCCCAGGTGGAACGGTTTCGTGCCGGGTGGTCCGGGGTGTTCGCCGGGCGCGGTGAACCGGCCCGGATCCGGGACGGGGTGCCGGTGCGGCGCCAGGGCGTGGGGGCCGGCGCCGATCCAGTGCTGGCGGGTCCGGTCGAGGGGCCCCCGGACCAGGCTCTCCTCGTCGCGGGCGAGCCGGGCGAGCAGCAGGCAGGTGTCGGCCAGTTCGTCCGCCTCCCCCACCTCCGCGGGGGTGAGGACGGCCGGGCCGCCCGCCAGGGCCGTCATCTCGGGCTCGGTCGAGGCCGTCATGACGGACGTGAAGTGGCGGAGCCCGGCGCCCGTGTCGGCGCCCGGGCCCGCCGCCACGTCGAGCCGGGTCACACGACGGCGCAGGATCTGGGCGGAGGTGAGGGGCACGCCGGTACTCCTTCCCCGGCGGCGACCCGCGCGCCGGACGCCGCGGCTCGCGGCGCGGTCGCGGCACGGTCGCGGGTCAGCAGGAGAGGGCCACTTCCTGGCCGAAGCCGTTGGAGGACCCGGTGGGCGGGCGGTAGCCGGGCGGGAAGACGACCTTGAAGTACATCCAGCCCCGGTAGTTGCCGGGGCTGCACCGCACGGCCGCGTTGTTCTGGCCGCCGCGGGTGTTCCGCTGGGTCCTGAGCGCGGACTGGTTGACGAGGCGTCCGTTCTTGTAGAGGGCCGCCCGGGTGGTGATCTCCGGCACCGGTCCCGTGCACGAGACCGTCACGACGACGTTGATGGTGCCGGGCACGTGGGTGGAGTTGTGCGGGCGCTGCACCTGGCCCTCGCAGCGGATCACCGCCGAGGCGTCCGCGTCCGCGCCGGACCTGCCGGCTTCCGCGTGCCCGGACGCGGGCCTCTGCCCGGCGGGCACGGCGGCCGGGGCGGACGGGTCGGGCCCCGCCCCTCGCGCCGCGCCGGGTGAGGTCCCGCCGATGAGTGCCAGTACCGCCATCGACGCCGAGGCGGCCGCCGTTTTCCAGGTGCGCATGTCTGCTCCCGCGAGTTCGCCTGCTCCGAACTTGGTACGGGGTCGACGTTACTTTACGTAGTCGCTTCAGCACACGGGGCAACAGGCGCTCTCCCCCGGCGCGTTGGAGCACACGGCGCACACGGCGTACACCGATGACCCAGGGCTCGAAAGGTGGTCGCCTATCAACGTGCCCCGGGGAGGCGGGCGGTGCTCACGCCGAGCACTGCCCGCCCCAGGAGGCGGCCTAACCACCCGTCAGGCGACCTCCGTGACGGTTCCCGCGCCGATCGTGCGGCCGCCCTCGCGGATGGCGAAGCCGAGGCCCGTCTCCAGCGGTACGTCACGCCCCAGTTCGACGGTCATCGTGACCGTCTCGCCGGGGCGGGCCACCGCCGCCCCGCCGAGGTCGACGGCACCGACCACGTCCCCAGTGCGGATGTAGAACTGCGGCCGGTAGCCGGTGGCGATCGGCGTCGCGCGGCCGCCCTCCCGCGCCGACAGGACGTACACCTGCGCGGTGAAGCGGCGTCGCGGACTGATGCTGCCGGGCGCCGCGACCACATGGCCGCGGCGGACCGCGTCGCGTGGCAGGCCGCGCAGCAGCAGGGCGACGTTGTCGCCGGCCTGTGCCTCCTCCATCGGCTTGCCGAAGGTCTCCAGGCCGGCGACCACCGTCTCGGTGTCCGCGCCGAGGACCTCCACACGGTCGCCGAGGCGGACGGTGCCGCGCTCGACGGCGCCGGTGACCACGGTGCCCCGCCCGGTGATGGTGAGCACGTTCTCGACGGGCAGCAGGAACGGCGCGTCGAGATAGCGCTCGGGCACCGGCACATACGTGTCCACGGCGTCGAGCAGCGCCTCGATGGCGGCGGTCCACCGGGGCTCGCCCTCCAGTGCCCGCAGCCCGGAGACGCGTACGACAGGGACGCCGTCGCCCCCGTACCCGTGTGCGGAGAGCAGGTCGCGGACCTCCAGCTCGACCAGGTCGGTCAGCTCCTCGTCCCCGGCGTCGGCCTTGTTCAGGGCCACGACGATGTGGTCGACGCCGACCTGACGGGCGAGCAGCACGTGCTCGGCGGTCTGCGGCATGATCCCGTCGAGCGCCGAGACGACGAGGATCGCCCCGTCGAGCTGGGCGGCGCCGGTGACCATGTTCTTGACGTAGTCGGCGTGGCCCGGCATGTCCACGTGCGCGTAGTGCCGGGTGTCGGTCTCGTACTCGACGTGCGCGATGTTGATGGTGATGCCGCGCCGGGCCTCCTCCGGCGCGCGGTCGATCCGGTCGAAGGGCACGAACGTGCCGGTGCCGCGCTCGCCGAGGACCTTGGTGATGGCGGCGGTCAGGGTGGTCTTGCCGTGGTCGACGTGGCCCATGGTGCCGATGTTGAGGTGGGGCTTCGTGCGGACGTAAGCCGTTTTGGGCATGGGGGTTCCTTCTCGGGAACTCGAAGCTGTTGTCCCGGACCGGCGTGTACGCGGTCGGGACGGGGACCCCGGGGGCCGGACCGACCCTCCCCCTGCGGGGTCCGCCGGTGTGTCCGGGGAGGGTCAGCCTCGGGCGCCGTCGAAGGCGTCGAGTGCGGGGACGGCAGCCGTCGCAGCGCCCGCGACTGCGGGCGTGGCTGCGAGGAAGGCGTACCGGGACATGCCTCAGATCCTCACCGAAGAGGACGCGGGCGTCGAGTGGTTTTCCGCCCGAACTGCGCGTGCCGTGCACGCGGTTGCCGCGCGCGGTCCGCCGGTGACGTCAGAGGTTCCGCAGCGCTTTCCGCACGGGCCGGGACGAGGGGTCGACCGCGCTGTGGACCGGGTCACTTCCCGGGACTGTGACGCTCGTGAGACGCACCATACGGCGATCAGACACATCAGCCGGTTAGTCTTCCCGGATGTTCGAGACCGCAACCGCCCGACCCCAGGGCCTCGCCGTGCGCTGCACCAAGGCGCTGCTGTCTCCGTGGTCACGCCTGTCGCTCCTCGTGGTGCTGCTCGCGGCGGCCGCGACCTGCGTGCTGCTGTTCCAGCCGCAGAGATACCTCTCCGACGGGTGGCCGGCGCAGTTGGGCGGCGCCACGGCGGTGGCCCTGTTCGCGGTGGCGTACGGGGTGTGCACCGCCGCGTTCGTCCCGCGGCCGCTGCTCAATCTGGCGGCGGGCGCGCTGTTCGGCTCCCAGGCGGGGCTCGGGGCGGCGATCGCCGGCACGGTGTTCGGCGCCGGGATCGCCTTCGGGCTCGGCCGGATGCTGGGCCAGGACGCGCTGCGGCCGCTGCTGCGGGGCCGCTGGCTGAAGGCCGCGGACGGCCAGCTCAGCCGGCACGGCTTCCGGTCGATGCTGGCCGTGCGGCTCTTTCCCGGCGTGCCGTTCGCCGCGGCCAACTACTGCGCGGCCGTCTCCCGCATGGGCTGGCTGCCCTTCCTCGTCGCCACGGGCCTCGGGTCGATCCCGAACACGGCGGCGTACGTCGTCGCGGGCGCCCGCGCCTCGACGCCGACGTCGCCCGCGTTCCTGATCGCGATGGGCTTCATCGCGGTGACGGGGCTGGCGGGGGCGGCGGTCGCCTGGTTCAAGCGCCACCACTTGCGCGGCGCGCGCTGAGTTCGGTCGGCGTGGCGCGCCGGGCGCCGCGCCGGCTTCAGGCAGCGTGGCACGCGGGGCGCCGTTGAGCACGGGCGCAATATCGGCGGGGTGGACGCCGAGCCCGAACGGGGCCGGTGGCGAGGCGGCCGCGGATCTCCGCCCGCCCCGCCGCCGGCCCCGTCGGCTCAGAGCGCTTCGAGGATCGTCGCGTTGGCGAGCCCGCCGGCCTCGCACATCGTCTGCAGGGCGTACCGGGCACCCCGGGCGCGCATCGCGTGGACCAGCGTGGTCATCAGGCGGGTGCCGCTGGCGCCGAGGGGGTGGCCGAGCGCGATGGCGCCGCCGTGCACATTGACCTTCTCGTGGTCGGCGCCGGTCTCCTGGAGCCAGGCCAGGACCACGGCGGCGAAGGCCTCGTTGACCTCGAACAGGTCGATGTCGTCCAGAGTCAGCGATGCCTTGCGCAACACCTTCTCGGTGGCGGGCAGGATGCCGGTGAGCATCAGGAGCGGGTCGGAGCCGGTGACGGCGAAACTGTGCAGGCGGGCGAGCGGACGCAGACCGAGCCGGGCCGCGTGCTCGCTCGTGGTGATGAGGACCGCGGACGCGCCGTCGTTGACGGGGCTGGAGTTGCCCGCCGTGACGGACCAGTCGATCTGCGGGAAGCGCTCGCCGAAGTGCGGGTCGTAATAGGCAGGCTTGAGACCCGCGAGGACCTCGGGGGTGGTGGCGGGGCGCACCGACTCGTCGCGCGTCAGGCCCGCGATCGGCGCGGTCTCGGCGTCGAAGAGGCCCGCGTCCCAGGCGCGTGCGGCCCGCTGGTGCGAGGTGGTGGCGAAGGCGTCCATCCGCTCGCGGCCCAGGGACCACTTGGCGGCGATCAGCTCGGCGCTGATGCCCTGCGGGACCAGGCCCTCCGGGTAGCGCTCGGCGACGCCGGGCCCGAACGGGTCGGCCCCGGCGGGCACGTTCGACCACATCGGCACGCGACTCATCGACTCCACGCCGCACGCCACCACGATGTCGTACGCCCCGGACATGACGCCCTGCGCCGCGAAGTGCACGGCCTGCTGCGAGGAGCCGCACTGCCGGTCGACAGTGGTGGCGGGCACGGACTCGGGGAAGCCGGCCGACAGGACGGCGTAACGCGTGGTGTTCATGGCCTGCTCGGCGACCTGGTCGACGGTGCCGCCGATCACGTCGTCCACGAGGGCCGGGTCGATGCCGGTGCGTTCGACGAGGGCGCGCAGGGTGTGGGCGAGGAGTTCGACGGGGTGGACGCCGGCGAGGGCGCCGTTGGGCTTGCCCTTGCCGACGGGGGTGCGTACGGCTTCGACGATGACGGCGTCGCGCATGATGCGGCCTCTTTCGGCTACCGATGGGGCTACCAGTAAGTAGGAAATCTGGACTCACCATAACTCCGCGAGTTGGAAAAACGAACCCTCTCGTCGTGGGCCCCTAGACTGCCCGCATGAAGGATCCGCGCCCCTGCTCCATCGCCGACGCCCTCGCCCTCGTCGGCGAGAAGTACTCCCTGCTCGTGCTGCGCGAGGTGTGTCTCGGCAATGAGCGCTTCGACCAGCTCGTACGCAACATCGGGGCGCCCCGCGACATCCTCGCGACGCGCCTTCGCCGGCTGGTGGAGGCGGGCGTCCTGGAGAAGGTGGCCTACAGCGAGCGCCCGCAGCGCTTCCTGTACCGGCCGACTCCCGCGGGCCTCGAACTGGAGCCGGTCCTGATGACCCTCATGGCCTGGGGCGACCGGCATCTGCGCGGGGACGAGGACCGCCCGATGGTCGTGGAGCACTCCTGCGGGCACGAGCTGGTCCCCACGGTGACCTGCTCGGCCTGCGGCGACGCGGTCCGCCACGAGGAACTCACCGCGCATCCGCAGGCCCCGGGCTGGACGACGGCGGGGCCCTCGGCGGCACAGGGAGCTGCCACGACCTCGGGCTGATCGGCGGCCGACGGGACGGCCCTCCCAGCGTTCTCGTAACCCAAGGCCGCTACGCTGCCCCACGACGAGGGGGTGATCTCCTCTCGCGTCCGGGCGTACCGCCTCCGCGGCGCCCGCTCACACATCCCGTACGCCTCAGCCATGCACCGCTATGACTCCTATGACCCCCATGACCGCTGTGACCGCTCGCGCGGTCTGATGATCAGTACTTGGACGGCGCAGTTCTCATGTCTTGGCTTGAATCCTTCATCCTCGGGCTCGTCCAGGGACTGACCGAGTTCCTCCCGATCTCCTCCAGCGCGCATCTGCGGCTGACGGCGGCGTTCGCGGGCTGGCACGACCCCGGTGCCGCGTTCACGGCGATCACGCAGATCGGCACCGAGGCGGCCGTCCTGATCTACTTCCGCAAGGACATCGCGCGGATCATCTCGGCGTGGTTCGGTTCGCTCCTCGGGAAGGTGCCGCGCTCGGACCACGACGCGCAGATGGGCTGGCTGGTCATCGTCGGCTCGATTCCGATCGGCGTCCTCGGCGTGACGTTCAAGGACCAGATCGAGGGTCCCTTCCGCGATCTGCGGCTCATCGCCACCACGCTGATCGTCATGGGCGTCGTCCTCGGCATCGCCGACCGCCTGGCGGCCCGCGACGAGACGGGCGGCAAGCACCGCGCCGTACGCGAGCGCAAGGGCCTCAAGGAGCTGGGCGTCAAGGACGGCCTGATCTTCGGCGTCTGCCAGGCGATGGCCCTGGTCCCGGGCGTCTCCCGCTCCGGTGCCACGATCAGCGGCGGCCTCCTCATGGGCTACACCCGCGAGGCCGCCGCCCGCTACTCCTTCCTCCTGGCCATCCCCGCCGTCCTCGCCTCCGGCGTCTTCGAACTGAAGGACGCGGGCGAGGGACATGTCTCGTGGGGCCCCACGATCTTCGCGACGATCATCGCGTTCGTGGTGGGCTACGCGGTGATCGCCTGGTTCATGAAGTTCATCACCACCAAGAGCTTCATGCCGTTCGTCTACTACCGGGTCCTGCTCGGCATCGTCCTGATCGCCCTGGTCGCCACGGGCACGCTCAGCCCGCACGCGGGCGAATCCGGCGGCTGAACCAGGGCCGCGCAGGCAGCGCTATCCAACGTTTCCTGGCGCCTGGACGACCTCTCCGGCCGCTTCACCCCGCACCCCGGACCCCCGGCCTCGCACCTCGCTGCCGCCGGCACCCGCCAGGGGCACCGGCGAGGAAGCCCTCGGCGAAGAACGCCCCCTGATCGCCAGGTCGCGCTCCGTACGCAGCCGCAGTTTCTGGTCGCCGGTGCCGTGGTGGCCGAGCCCTGTCACGTCCCGAGGCTACGGTCTCCAAGCCGAAGCGGTCGCGGTCGAAGTACCGGTAGCGGACCAGGTCGATCGAGCGCCGGTGCTCGCGCACGGCGTGCGCGTCGTAGCGGGTGAAGTACCCGGCCACGCAGATCAGCCAAGATGCGCTCCACAGAATCTGACCAGATTCCGGAAGGCGTCCTTGTGGTTCGTCAGCCAGGCCATGTAGTACAGGCCCTGGTTGATCACGCCTGCGTCGGTGCCACGCTTGCACGCGAACGAGCCTTCGGAAGTAAATCTTGAGAATGCGCTTGCCTTACTTCAGGGGTAATCGTCTCGGTCGACCCGTGCTGGCAAGGTTGGCGATCTCTCCGCGTCAGAGGATGCGGATGAAGACGGAGAGGCAAGCCATGTCCATAGCCGCCCGTACAAACACGCGCACCGTCGTCGAGGAGTTGCTGCGCAGGATCGGCGCAGGCGACCCCGAGCACATCGCCGAACTGTATGCCGAGCACGGCGATTGGAAGCTCGACTGGCCGGACGGCGAGCACGGCCGCGCTGCCACGCCGTGGATCCGGCACCGGTCCACGCGGGCCGACGCGGCCGCCCACTATCGCGAGCTTGCTGAGCACCATGTGGCGGAGCGCGCAGCTACTGAGGTCGAGCGCATCCTCATCGATGGAGACGATGCGGTCGTGCTCGGCGAGATTCGCCAGACCGCCCGGCCCACGGGCCGGGCGTATCGTGCCCGGTTCGCCCTGCACCTCACCGTCGAGGACGGCCTTGTCACCCGGCACCATGTCTACGAGGACAGCCTCGCCGTCGCCCAGGCATTCGAGGCCGAGAAACGGTGAAGGGCCATCAGATCGCCGGCGAAGGTGCTGGCCGCCACCACTCGTTGATGGCGACCCCGCCGGGTGGTTCGACCTGTAGGTCCCCTTTTTCCGCGCTCCGGCGGGTGCTGGTCGCCCGACGGAGCGCGGAGTCGGCGTTGATGTCCCAGGTGATCAGCCGGCAGGTCCACTTGTACGCCGACAACTGTCGGTGTTCGGTCCAAGCGCACCGGGTGGTACACGCGAACGTGCGCCACGCGCCCTCGCCGGCCTTGCGGGAGTGTCATGGCGTGGGGTTGCTGCCGTGGCCGAGATGTTCGAGGAACTGCCGTTGGTCGTCCAGGAATCCGTCCGCGAAGAGTGAACGGGGCAAGAAGAGCGCGGTGAGCGTGGTCTTGAGGTTCGACTGCTCGATGGACCGTTTGAGCAGTGAATGGGTCGCGTCCGGGTATCGCTTGACCGTCAATGCACCACCTCCGTCCAGCGCATTGCGGTAGCCGCGCTCCGTGTCGGCGATGTCCACGTTGGTGTCGTGGCCCGCGAGGGTGAGCAGTACGGGTACGCCGCGCAGAGCGCGGAGATCCCGCGTGGCGTCCGCGGTGTAGTTCTTGGAGATGAAGCCCCAGCGGTCGGCGGTCATGCCGTCCGCGTCGCCGCCCATCGCCCTGACGTACTCCGTGAAGGTCGCGCCGCGTTCCAGCAGCCGGCGGGTCGTCTCGCTCCTGCTGATCTCTGCCTCGGTGCGGGCCGCCGACGCTCCGTCGGCGCGCAGCTCGGCGAGAAGGTTGTAGCGGCCCTGCTGGAGCCAGTTGATCGCGGGCGAGACGGCGATGACGAAGCTCACGGGCGTCTGGGCGGCGATCTTCGGCAGGACCCAGCCCGCCTGACTGGCGCCCCAGAGCCCGATCCGGTCGCCCTGAATGTCCGGGCGGGCGCGCGCCCAGGCGATGGCGGCGGCGGCCTCCTCGGCTCGGTCGTCCATGGACTGGTCGAGCCAGTTGCCGGGTGCGCCCGCGACTCCGGGCTTGTCCCAGGACAGGGAGGCGTATCCGGCCCTGGCGTTCGCTTCCCACATGGGTTTGTAACCGTCGTCGTGGGTGGCGTTGACAGGTCCGTCGCCGTGGACGTACACGACCAGGCCGTGCTGCTTGCGGCCGTCTTTGGGGGTGGCGAGTACTGCGTGGAGGGTATGGCCGCCGTGGCGTATCGACACCCGTTCCTCCTCCAGGTCGTAGGTGTTCTGCCACAGCACCACGCCGACGAGACCAGCGGCCACGACCAGCACCGCGACGAGGGACCACACGGCGATGCGGAGCCCACGCCGTCGGGGTTGGATCTTTGCGCACATGAGATCTGACCGCCTCTGTTCGATCCACGGATCTGTTCGATTCACACGGAACGAAACTATCACTGCTGGAACGGTCGTTCCTTGGATGATAGTTTTGAGTGGAGTTCGCAGCCAGGTCAGGTCACAGCCACAAGAGGGGGACATCGCATGGGGTTCGACGCGACGGATACCGGCACCGGGCCGGTGACAGTGCGGCGGGGGATACCAGAGGGAGCCGAGCGGCGGGCGGCCGAACTGTACTGGGACGCCTTCGGCCGCAAACTCGGCCCCGCCCTGAACCCGCCGGACAAGGCGGTGTCCTTCATCGCCGCCCATCTGAACGCCGACCGCGCGGTGTGCGCGTTCCTCGACGGGCAGCTCGTCGGCCTCGCCGGCTACCAGCTCGGCGGGCGGGCCCTCACCGGGGGCTCGGCGGCCGCCGTGCTGCGCACGTACGGGCACCTGCGGGGACTGCGCCGACTCCTGCTCCTCGCCCTGTTCGAACGCCACCCGGCCCCCGGGCAGCTCGTCATGGACGGCATCGCCGTGGACCCCGACCTACGGGGCCGCGGTGTCGGGAGCCTGCTCATCGAAGAAGTGGCCGCCGTCGCCGCTGAGCAGGGCTGCCGGAAGATCCGACTGGACGTGATCGACACCAACCCACGTGCCAGGGCCCTGTACGAGCGGCGCGGCTTCGCGGCCGTACGGACCGAGCACACGCCCTGGCTTCGCGGGCTCATGGGTTTCGGCGCGGTGACCACCATGCACCGCCCTGTCGTGGCGAACGCGCCGGGAAGACTGAGCGCATCATGACCGAACACATCGAGATCCCCACCCGCATGCTCGTCCATGCGCTGATCCGCGAGGACGGCACTGTCCGCGCGGACGAGCTCTACACCGTGGCCAACACCCTGGGCATGAGTGACCAGCAGGTGCGGCTGTGCGTCAAACGCCTCGTGACCGAAGGCCGGTTCACCCACGAGGGCCGGGGCCGCAAGGCTGAACTGCACGCCACCGCGGACACCCTGCGTGCCCTCGCCCCCAACGCGGACTTCCTGCGGCACGCGTTCCGGCAGGACGCCGGGCTCGCGCCCTGGGACGGTGTCTGGCACCTCGCCGCCTTCGCGGTGCCCGAATCGGCGCGCACGGCCCGTGACTCCCTGCGCGAGACCCTCGTCCACCTAGGCGGCGCCCCGCTGCAGGGCGGACTGTACGTCTGCGCCAACGCTTGGGAACCGTACGTCGAAGAAGCGGCCCACCGCCTGGGCGCCCATGACGCGCTCACCCTCCTCACCACGACGGACCTGCGCAGGGGCGCCACCCTGGAACCCGCCGAGCTCGCCCGCCAACTGTGGCCCCTGCAGGAGATCGCCGAGCGCTACCACCGCCTCGGCCGCCTCGCCCAGCCCCGCCTCGCCGGGCTCACCGGCCCCGACCGGCTCTCCCCCTCCGCACTCCTCACCATCGCGGTCGAACTGGCCGCCGAACTCACGCGCGCCATGGAACCCGACCCACTCCTGCCGCCCCAACTCCTGCCCCAGCCATGGCCCGGCACCCAGGCCCGGGAACTCATCACCCGGTGCTGGGCCGCCCTGCACCGGCAAGAACACGACGAAGCCCGCCCGGTCCTCTTCCGCCTCTACGCCGACATCACCCAAGAGGCAGCAGACGGCGCCGCGCACTGAACAGGGGTGAGGCATCGGACGACAGGACAGCAACGGGCCGGCCAGCTCGGGGCGATTGCCGCCCACTGCTCCCGCGGCCGTCCGGGGTCCGGCAGCCGGGATGATCACGTGGCGCAGGTGTGTGGTAGCTGACAGTTCCGATTGTCAGAGCCATCCCCTAGGCTGGGCGCCATGCCCTTAACCCCACCCCCTCATGGTTCCGTGCGCTCCTCTGTCGAACTGAACGAGCGGATCCGCGGCCTGTGGCTGCGCGCCTCCGGACGTCTCTCCGCCGAGCAGCGCAGAGAGTACGAGCAGCTGGTGACGGAGTGGGCGCGGGCGGTCCGGGCGGAGATGGTGAAGGCCGCTTAGGCGACCGGCACCGGTTTCCCGCCTCGCCGAGCCCTTCGTTTCCGCGCGGCCCTTGGCTCGGACCCGCTCGTACCCAACACTGAGCCGATGACGCAGCGCGTGGAACTCGCCGCCGTGCTCGACCGGCTGGCCATCGATTCCCTCATCACCGAGTACGCGGTGACCGTCGACGACGGTGACTGGGCCGCCTACCAGCAGTTGTTCGCTCCCGAAGGGCGCGCCGACTACCGCTCGGCGGGCGGCATCGAGGGAGGATCCGCCGAGGTCGCCACCTGGCTGGCCGAGACGATGCGCGTGTTCCCGATGCGCCAGCATCTGATCGTCAACCGCCGCCTGGAGTTCGGCACGCTCGATCAGGACATCGGCGACACCGCGCGCGTACAGGCCGACTATGTGAACCCCATGCGGTTCGCGGACCGCGCCGGTGACGCGCCGTCCACGGCGCCGGACTTCGTCTGCGGCGGGCGCTACATCTTTACGCTGCTGCGCACCCCCGGAGGCTGGCGGCTGCGCGGGGTGACCGTACAGGAGAAGTGGCGCCGGGCCGAGGACCGGCCACGCGCGGCCCCCACCGGGGACTGAGACCGGCCACGCCGCCCCGCATCCCCCATCACTCACCGTCCCTAGCACTCACCGTCCCCGCCCCTCGCTCCCGCCGTCGATCGAACAAATGCCCACTGTCATTGATCGTCGGCGGCCCGCACACTGGGTACACCTCCGGGCGTCGGGGATCTTCGGGGAGCTGGGGAGGCGCTGCATGGCTCGGTTCGGCGAGGATGGGCGGTGGCGGCTTCGGTCCCGCGCCGAGCGGCTGCTCGTGACACGCCGGGGGCGGGGCGCCCTCGCCGTCCTGGCGGGAGCGCTGCCCGCCCTGGCGTTCCCCGCCCCGTCGCTGTGGTGGTTCGCGTACGTCGCGCTGGTGCCGTGGATCCTGCTCGCCCGGACGGCGCCGACCGGGCGGCGGGCCATGCTCGACGGATGGCTCGGAGGCCTCGGTTTCATGGTCGCCGTGCACCACTGGCTGCTGCCGAGCCTGCATGTGTTCACGGTCGTCCTCGCCGCGCTGCTCGGTCTGTTGTGGGCGCCGTGGGGCTGGCTGGTACGGCGGCTCCTCGCGGGCACGCCATCGCCGGGACGGGCCGCGGTCGCTCTGGTGGCTCTGCCGTCGGGTTGGCTGATGGTGGAACTGGTCAGGTCCTCGGAGGGCTTGGGCGGGCCGTGGGGCCTGCTCGGCTCCAGCCAATGGCAGTTGCCCCCGGCCCTGCGGCTCGCCTCGGTGGGCGGGGTGTGGCTGGTGAGCGCGGTGGTGGTGTGCGTCAACACCGCGCTCGCGCAGTCGGCCGCCGCCTGGGCCCGGCGCGGGCCGGTCGGCGCGGGAGCGGCTTGCCGTCCTTCCCGGCGGGCCGCCTCCGGCCCCGCTCTCGCCGGCCTCGTCGCCGTGGTGGGCCTCTCCTGCGCGGCCTGTGCCTGGGCTCCCCGGCCCGAGCCGGCGGGGCGGGTCCGGGTGGCCGTCGTACAGCCCGGCGTCATCGAGGGCACCTCTGCTCCGGACAAGCGGCTCGCCCGCGAGGAGGAGCTGACCCGCTCGCTCGCGGGACGGGACCCGGACCTGGTCGTGTGGGGCGAGAGCAGTGTCGGCGTGGACCTGGCCGACCGGCCCGACGTGGCCCGCCGCATCGCCGCGCTCTCCCGCGAGGTCGGCGCCGACATCCTGGTCAACGTGGACGCCCGCCGCTCCGACCGCCCCGGCATCTTCAAGAGTTCCGTGCTCGTGGGCCCAAATGGTCCGACCGGCGACCGCTACGACAAGATGCGGCTCGTCCCCTTCGGGGAGTACATACCGGCGCGTTCCCTGCTGGGCTGGGCCACCTCCGTCGGCAAGGCCGCCGGTGAGGACCGCAGGCGCGGGGACCGCCAGGTGGTGATGGACGCCGGGCACGGCCTGCGGGTGGGTCCCCTGGTCTGCTTCGAGTCGGCGTTCCCCGACATGAGCCGCCAACTGACCCGCGACGGCGCCCAGCTGCTGCTCGCCCAGTCAGCGACGTCGTCGTTCCAGGCCAGCTGGGCCCCCGAGCAGCACGCCTCGCTGGCGGCGATACGCGCCGCCGAGACGGGCCGCCCCATGGTGCACGCCACCCTCACCGGCGTCTCGGCCGTCCACGCCCCGGACGGCTCACGCGTCGGTGCCCCGCTGGGCACCTCGGCGAGCGCCGCCGCCGTCTACGACGTACCGCTCGGTCAGGGCGTCACCGCGTACGTCAGGTGGGGCGACTGGCCCCTGCGCGGCGCTCTCGGCGTGCTCGTGGCGCTGTGCGCTGCCGAGGGGGCGCGGGCTCTCAGGCGGCCTGTCCCTGAGCGGCGAGGACCACGCGCTCGCACAGTTCATGGGTCGCCAGCGCATCCCGGGCGCTGAGGACCTTGCCCGCGCGGACGGCGTCGAGGAAAGCGAGGACGACCTGTTCGATGCCGCGCTGCCGGGCCACCGGCACCCAGTCGCCGCGTCGCCGCGCGCTGGGCTGGCCCTTGTGGTCGATGACGTCGGCGAGGTTCTGCACCTGGCGCTTGCTGTCCTGCCCGGAGACCTCCAGGATCTCCTCCGTCGAACCGCTCAGCCGGTTCATCACGCCGATCGCGGTGAAGCCGTCGCCCGCCAGGTGCAGCACGACGTGCTCCATGAGGCCGTCGACGACCCGGGAGCGCACGCCGACGTGGTCGATCGGACCCGGCGCCAGGAACCGCAGGGTGTCCACGACGTGGATGAAGTCGTCGAGGACGAGCGTGCGCGGGGCCTCGGGCAGCCCGACGCGGTTCTTCTGCATGAGGATCAGCTCGCGCGGGTGCTCGACGCACTGGGCGTAGCCGGGCGCGTAGCGGCGGTTGAACCCGACGGCGAGGCTAACGCCCCGGTCCTCGGCGAGGCCCACGAGACGCTCGGACTCGGCGAGTTCGTACGCGAGGGGCTTGTCAACGTACGTCGGTACTCCGGCCTCGACGAGCCGCGTGACGATCTCGGGGTGCACGGCGGTCGGCGCGTGCACGAAGGCGGCGTCGAGGTCCTGGGCGAGCAGCGTGTCCAGGTCGGTGTGGCAGTGGGCGTCGGGAATGTGGTGGACGGCGGCGACCCGGGCGAGCGTCGCGGGCGTGCGGGTCTGCAAGTGCAGCTCGACCCCGGGCAGGGTGGTGAGGACAGGCAGGTACGCCTTCTGCGCGATGTCACCGAGTCCGATGCAGCCGATCTTCACCACTGTCTCCCTACCGCCCACCACTGGGTCCACCGCTGTTCCGGCCCACGTCCCGAGCCCTCCGCCCGTCCGCACGAGGGTTGGCCGGCCGTTCCCGCAGCATACGGGGCCCGCGCCGGCCGCCCTCGGGCCCGGGCGCCGATGCCGCACGGAACGGGGGGGGCGGAGCCTTGCCAGGGCGCCCTGGCGCTGGGGTGCTGGGCATGGTCGCCGGGGTGCCCATGAGCCGCCGTCTCGTCAGCCGTGGCGTACCGCTCCGTCACCCGTGCGGGGCAACCTCTGCCGCGTTCCTCCTCAAGGGGGTCGGCGGGCAGGAGAGTTGGGCGCGTGCACCGATCGTCCGCCGCCGGCTCCGTCACCGCCGCGTTCCTCGTCTCCGTGGCCGTCTCGGTCACCGCCTCCGGTTGCGTGGGTGTCGAGCGGCCGGCCGGCCCCGCGCCGACGAGGGCACCGGCGTCCCCCGCCGCCTCCCCCGGCCACGGGAAGAGCCGGCCGCAGACCGAGCAGGGCCCCGGCCGGGAAGTGCTGCAGCGCATGACCCCGCCCCCTCGCCCGGCGCCGCGGAAACCGGCCGTCGACACCCGCCCCGTCGCCCCACCGCCCCGCTCCGAGCAGCCGCCGCCTCCCCCGGCGCGCAGGCCGCCCGTGGCCCGGCCGGACGCGCGCGCCACCCGGCCCGCCCCACCGGTGGTGAAGCCGCTGATCCCGGATGTGTGCGCGCTCGGCGAGGCCTACGGGGGCTGGCGGCCGGGCAGCCCGGAGTCGACCATCTGCCACAAGGCATACGGTCGTTGACCCTCACCCCTATTGGCCCTCTCCCCGTCCGGCCGTCCCCTGGCAGAGCGGTGATCGCGCGCCCACCGCACCTTGAGCCGACCGCGTCCAGGCTCTGATGGGAACTTGTCTCACCGCTGTACCCGCATGCTGTTCAGCGTTCGAGTCGGTCGGCTGTTGACCCTCGACTTGGTGGAGGGCTCAGAGTGCTGGGTGTGGAGAGCGAGATGCGCAGTATTGGTGAGATGGCCCGGGACAGTGGACTGAGCGTGAGCGCCCTGCGGTTCTACGACGGGGCCGGCGTGCTGGTCCCGGCCTGGGTGGATCCGGTGAGCGGCTACCGCTGGTACGGCCCCGGGCAGCTTGAGGAGTCCCAGTTGCTGGGCCGGCTGCGCCGGGCCGGTATGCCGTTGGCGGACATTCGGCTGGTGCTGGCCGGATGGTCCGGTGCGGACACCGACCTGGTGCGGAAGCTGCTCCAGGCGCATCTGCGCCGTCTCGAACGCGGGCTGTCCGATGCCCGCGACGAGTTCTCCACGATCCGAGCACTACTCGAATGCAGGGAGAACCCCATGACTTCGCTCCGCACCACGACCGTCCGGTCGGCGGTCTCCGCACCCGAGCTGGGCGCCGCGCTGGACGCGGTCCGCTTCGCCGCCGGCGCCGACCCCGAGCTGCCGATGCTCGGCGGTGTCCTGTTCGACATCGAGGGCGACGAGCTCCGCGTCGTGGCCACCGACCGGTACCGGATGGCTGTCGCACGGGCCACTGCCATCGGGCATGGCGGGCCCCGTGTGCAGACCATCGTGCCGTCCCCGCTCGCCGACGCGATGCGGGCGCTGCTGAGTGACGACGCAACCGTTCAGCTCACTGTCGACGGTGACCGCGTGGCCTTGGAGACGGGGGACCGTCAGACGGCCGGCCAGTGCCTCGATCACGACTTTCCTGATTACCGTCGCCTCGTCCGCCTGCCGGCAGGGCGCCGTGCCCTTGTCGATGTCCCGGCTTTCCGGGAGACGGTGGAAACCGGCCCCGTCCGTGCAAGCGAGGTGCGCGAGCAGGACGGCGTGCCCTGTGATCTCAGTGTGCTCAAGGTGGCGGCCGACGGCGTGGTGACCGTCTGCGAAGACGGTGACGACGATCAGGACCGCGTCGCCGTCAACCGCGACTACCTGCTGCAGGCCCTCGCCGCCGGAGCCCGGGACCAGCTGATTCTGGAGTTCGGCGCCCCTACAGCGCCCCTGGCGATCCGCCGGACCGACACCGAGGACACCTTCTCGATACTGATGCCTGTCCGCCTGGAGAACTGACCACCGGGGCGGTGGCCGCCGTTGAGCGAAGGCGTGCCCGGCGGGATCTCGAAGCCGCCACTGTCCCGATCCGGGCCGCCCGGCCTCAGCCGCCCCGACCCCGGCCACCCCGGACCCGGGCCGGAAGCCCCCACGCGCCTACCGCGCCCCTCACTCCACCTCGCTCCCCTCCCCCACCTCCCCCTCCAGCCTCGCGATGGCCGCCCTGATGCCGTTCCCGTAGCCGTCGTCCTCCAGGGCGTCCACCGCGCCGCGGGCCCGGCGCAGGTGGCTGCGGGCCGCTTCGGGGCGGCCCAGCTTCAAGTAGTCCGCGGCGAGGTTGAGGTGCAGGGAGGGGTAGAAGCCGCGCACCGCGAGCGACTGGTGGTGCGCGGTCAGGCGCTCGTCCGTCAGTTCGTCCGCCGCGGACAACGCCCGCAGGTCCCACGCCAGTTCGACCGAGGGGTCTTCCTGCGTGTCCGCCATGTAGTGCGCGAGCGTGCACCGGTGCAGCGCGTCGCCGTCCTCGCCGATCTCCCCCCAGAGACCGAGAAAGCGGTCCTGGGCCTCCTCGCGGTCACCACCGTGGTGCAGCATGACCGCTTGGCCGATCCGCGTCATCATGGCGTCTTCCGCCGTCTGCTCCTGCTGCTCCGCCACCGGGTCCTCCATGGTCGTACGGCCATCGCCCCCATACCTCACGACGCTAACCGCACCCACCGGCAATCGCGGTCAGGCACGTTCGCCGGCAGCGGTGCTCACACGTAGCGCTGGGCCAGCCCGGTGACGCGCCTGGCCACTTCGGCCCGCAGCTCCGGCGGGCCGAGCACCTCCGCCTCCAGGCCGAGCCGCAGCACGTCACCCGCCGCCACCGGCAGCTTCTCCACTTCGAGCCCGACCTCGACCCAGCCGTCCGCGTCGGGCGCGCCCGCCCCCCGCACGGCCCGCTCCCCCGCCGCCCCGAACATCGCGGGCAGCAACCGGAGCCCCGCCCTGGACACCCTCAGCCGCGCCGTTCCCCCCAGCACCCGGGCCTCCAGGCCGCTCGCCGCCGTCGCCCAGTACCCCGCCAGATCGAAACCGGCGGGGCGGGCACTGGTCTCCTCCGTCACCGTCGCCGTCAAGAACCGCGACACCCGGTACGTACGTACGCTCACACCGGAGCCCTCGGTGGCGGCATGCTCCTCCGTGGTCCCGGCGCTCTCGGCGGCTGCCACCAGATACCAGTTGCCCGCCTTGAGAACCAGCCCCAAGGGATGCAGCTCCCGGTGGACCTCGCCGCCCCAGCGCCGGTAGTGGGCCCGCAGCACCCGTCGGCGCCACACCGCTTCGGCGACGACGGCGAGCTGCGCGGGCGCCGGGTCGGCCGTGCGGAACCACGCGGTCGCGTCGAGATGGAACCGTTCCTGGATGCGCCGCGAGCGTTCTCCGAGCCCCTTGGGCAGCGCGGCGCCCAACTTGAGCTGCGCGGTGACCAGTTCCGCGCCGAGCCCGAGGTCGGCCGCGGCCCCCGGCATGCCGGCGAGGGCGAGGGAGTCCGCCTCGTCGTCGGTGAGGCCCGTCAGCCGCGTGCGGTAGCCGTCCAGGAGCCGGAAGCCGCCCGCCGGGCCCCGCTCCGCGTAGACGGGCACCCCGGAGGCGGCCAGTGCCTCGGCGTCCCGGTAGACGGTCCTGACCGAGACCTCCAGTTCCTCGGCGAGTTCGGGCGCGGTCATGTGCCCGCGGTTCTGGAGCAGCAGGAGGAGGGCGAGGAGGCGGTCGGCGCGCATGGGCACCAAGTGTGCCCCCGCGGCCGGCCGTGTCCTCGGCCCGGCGGAACCGACGCCTGACGCACCCGCGCCCGGCAGGCCCCGGTCCCGGCCCCGGTCCCGAGAGTCCCCGGCCCGACATCCCGTACCTGACAGAAGGTGTCAGGTACGGGCGGCACAGTCCTCCTCACCGGCGGAACGCCACACGTCACAGGCGGCACAGGTACGGCCGGTCCAGCGAGACACGTCCGGCCGGTCGCAGCGAGAAAACGGCACTGCGCCGCCGGCCACCTCACTCCAGGAGGACACACATGAGCACGAACACCACCGGCACCTGCACCTGCACCGGCTGGGACGAGCAGCCGGTCGCCGGCACGGACGGCGGCCCCCGCATCGCGCACGCCGCCGTCACCAACGACTACGCCGGCGCCATCGAGGCGGCGGGCACCTCGTGCGAGTACACCCTCGCGTACACGAGCGGGACGACGGGCGGCTACGTCGGCTACGAGTTCATCGCGGGCGCGGTCCAGGGCCACAAGGGGTCGTTCGTGATCGAGCAGCGCGGTTCGTTCGTCGCCGACGGCATCGAGTGCGTGTTCACCGTGCTGCCCGGTTCGGGCACCGGCGAGCTGGCCGGGCTCACCGGGTCCGGCACGTTCACCGCGCGGCACGGCGAGAAGTCCGCCGCGTACACCTTCGACCACTCGATCGGCGGCTGAGCGGCTCAGCCGATGTCCGGGATCCGCCAGTCGATCGGCTCGTGCCCCTGCGCCGCCACCGCTTCGTTGATCTGCGTGAAGGGGCGCGAGCCGAAGAACTTCTTGGCGGACAGCGGCGAGGGGTGCGCGCCCTTCACGACGACATGCCGCTCCTCGTCGATCAGCGGCAGCTTCTTCTGGGCGTAGTTCCCCCACAGCACGAAGACGGCGGGGTCGGGGCGGTCGGTCACCGCGCGGATCACCGCGTCCGTGAACTTCTCCCAGCCCTTGCCCTTGTGGGAGTTGGCCTCACCGGCGCGGACCGTGAGCACCGCGTTCAGGAGCAGGACGCCCTGCCGGGCCCACGGCATCAGGTAGCCGTTGTCCGGCACCGGGTGGCCCAGCTCCTCCTTCATCTCTTTGTAGATGTTCCGCAGGGAGGGCGGGGTCTTCACGCCGGGGCGCACGGAGAAGCAGAGCCCGTGGCCCTGGCCCGCCCCGTGGTAGGGGTCCTGGCCGAGGACCAGGACCTTCACCTGGTCGTACGGCGTCGCGTCGAGGGCGGCGAAGACCTCCTCGCGCGGCGGGTAGACGGGACCCTTCGCCCGCTCCTCCTCGACGAACTCGGTGAGTTCCTTGAAGTAGGGCTTCTGCAGCTCCTCGCCGAGGACTCCGCGCCAGGACGCGGGCAGCATGGCGATGTCGGTCACGTCAACAACCTCCGGTGTGCGGTCACTTCTCACGGGAGAACCTACCGGCGGCCACTGACATTCGACGCGGCCCCCCGGCCCCCGCCCGCAAGGCCCCCGGACCGGGGCCGACGAGGAGGCCGGTCCCCTACCAGCTGGTCTTGCGCTGCAGCTCCCACATCATCATGATCGCCGAGGGGTCCAGCGCCCGCTCGCCGCCCGCGATCTCCTCGCTGGACATGATGTACTGCTTGCCCTGCCACAGCGGCAGCAGCCTGACGTCGTCGACCAGGATCTCCTGCGCCCGTTCGAACTCGTCGATCACCGCGCCGCGGTCGGTCTCCCTGCGCTCGCGCGGCAGCAGCTGCTCCGTGATCTCCTTGGACACATACGGCGTGCTGAGCGCGTTCTTCGGGCCGACGAACGGCGCGATGAAGTTGTCGGCGTCCGGGAAGTCCGGGAACCAGCCGCGTCCGAAGACGGGGTACTCACCGTTGCCGTAGCCCTCCTGGAACTGTGTCCACGGGCGGCTCTTGAGCGTGACCTCGAAGAGCCCCGAAGCCTCCAGCTGCCGCTTGATCTCGGCGAACTCCCGCTCGGTCACCGATCCGTAGCGGTCGGTGGTGAACCAGAGGGTGAGCGGGACGGGCTCGTTGATGCCGGCGTCGGTGAGGATCTTCCTGGCCTTGGCGACACTGGGGTCCCCGTAGTCGTCGAAGAACCCGGTGGCGTGGCCCGTGAGGCCCCTCGGCACCATCGAGTAGAGCGGCTCGACGGTGTCCTTGTAGATCTTGTGGGCGATGGCCCCCCGGTCGAGTACCTGCGCGAAGGCGCGCCGGACGGGCAGCTTCCGCACCCAGGGGTCCTTGGTGTTGAACACCAGGTAGCGGATCTCGGTGCCCGCGCCCTCGACGAGTTCGATCTCCTGTTCGCGCCGGCCCTTGTTCTGCATGGCGACGATGTCCTCGGAGGCCAGGCCTCGGAAGGTGACGTCGATCTGCTTGTCCTTGAGGGCCTCGACCATGTCCGAGGACTTCTTGAAATAGCGGATGGTGACGGCGTCGTTCTTGACGTCGGCCACGCCCTTGTAATGGCTGTTCTTGACGAGTTCGGCCTTCTCGTTCGGCGAGTAGGCCTCAAGCGCGTACGGGCCGGACCCGGTGATCTCGTTGCCCGTGCGGAGCTTGTCCGCCGGATACTCGTTCGGGTCGACGATCGACATGGCGGGCGTCGACAGCACGAACGGGAACGTCGCGTCCGCCTTCTTGAGGCGGAAGATCACGGTCCGCTCGCCCTTGGTCTCGACCCGGTCGAGCGAGCCGAGCAGCCCCGTGGGACCGCCCTTGACCACACCCTTGGCCTCGATCCTGCGCATGCGGTCGAAGGAGTACTTGACGGCGGCCGCGTCCAGTTCGTCGCCGTCGGAGAACTTCAGGCCCTCGCGCAGGTCGCAGGTGAAGACGGTGTTGGAGGCGTCCGCGAACTCGCAGGACTCCGCGGCGTCCGGCTCGGGCTCGGTGGCCCCCGACGGGAAGCTGAGCAGCGTCTGGAAGACGTTCCGGTACAGCTCCCAGGAGCTGTCCCAGGCCTTGGCCGGGTCCAGGGTGGTGGGCGCGCTCATGGTGCCCACGGTGATCCGCTGCTCCCCGTCCGGGCCGTCGGAGGACAGTACCCCGCATCCCGCGAGCAGCGACACGGACGCGAGCGCCGCCATGGGACGCAGACCCCTCATACGCTTCGCAAGGGGAATTTCACTGAACACGCGCACGCTCCTCGATCGGCCATGCCATGGGATCGGCAGACAATATCGCAGTGCCCCGCCGGGCCAACTGCTGGCGCCGACAGGGCACTTGATGCGTGCGTACGTCACTTTCGCGGCGTACCCGAGGGTGTGGGGCCTTCGTCAGCCGACGCCCGCATTGAGGAAGATGCCGCCATCGACCACGAGTGTCTGGCCGGTGATCCAGTCGGACTGGCCGGAGGTCAGGAAGGCGGCGGCGCCGCCGATGTCCTCGGGCACGCCGAGCCTGCCGAGCGGGTAGGAGGCGGCCGCCTCCGCCTCGCGGCCCTCGTAGAGCGCCTGGGCGAACTTGGTCTTGACGACCGCCGGCGCGATGGAGTTCACGCGCACCTTCGGCGCGAATTCGTGCGCGAGCTGCAGGCTGAGGTTGACCATGGCGGCCTTGCTCATCCCGTAGGCCCCGATGAAGGGCGAGGCGGAGACGCCGGCGACGGAGGCGATGTTCACGATCGCGCCGCCGTGCTCGCTCTGCCAGGCCTTCCAGGTCTGCTGGGCGAAGCCCAGGGCCGAGATGACGTTGGTCTCGTAGACCTTGCGGGCCACGTTCAGGTCGAGCTCGGCGATCGGCCCGAACACGGGGTTCGTGCCGGCGTTGTTGATCAGGAAGTCGACGCGGCCGAAGACCTCCATCATGCGCTCGACCGCGGCCGCCTGGTGCGCCTCGTCGTGGGCCTTGCCCGCGACGCCGATGACCCGGTCGGAGCCGAGCTTCTCGACGGCCTCCTTGAGGGCGTCCTCGTTGCGTCCCGTGATGCAGACGCGGTCGCCCCGGGCGACCAGGGCCTCGGCGATGCCGTAGCCGATGCCGCGGCTCGCGCCCGTGATGAGCGCGGCCTTCCCGCTGTCCTGTCCAGTCATGATCTGAGCCCTCCCGGTCAGTTGAGCGGTCCGCCGGCGACGTACATGACCTGTCCGGAGACAAAGCCCGCGGCGTCGCCCGTGAAGAAGGCGATGGCGTTGGCGATGTCCTCGGGGCGCCCGACGCGCTGCACCGGGATCTGGGTGGCGGCCGCCGCCTGGAACTCCTCGAAGTCCATGCCGACGCGGTCGGCCGTGGCCTTGGTCATCTCGGTGACGATGAAGCCGGGGGCGACGGAGTTGGCGGTGACGCCGAACTTGCCGAGTTCCTTGGCGAGGGTCTTGGTGAAGCCCTGGAGCCCGGCCTTGGCGGCGGCGTAGTTGACCTGGCCGCGGTTGCCGAGCGCGGAGGACGAGGAGAGGTTCACGATCCGGCCGAATCCCGCGTCCACCATGTGCTTCTGGACGGCGCGGGACATCAGGAACGCGCCGCGCAGGTGCACGTTCATGACCGTGTCCCAGTCGCCCGCGCTCATCTTGAACAGGAGGTTGTCGCGCAGCACACCGGCGTTGTTGACGAGGATCGTCGGCGCGCCGAGCTCCTCGGCGACGCGGGCGACGGCGGCCTCGACCTGGGCCTCGTCGGACACGTCGCAGCCGACCGCGAGCGCCTTGCCGCCGGCCGCGGTGATCCGCTCGACGGTGTCCTTGCAGGCGGCCTCGTCGAGGTCGATGACGGCGACGGCACGGCCTTCGGCCGCCAGCCGTACGGCGGTCGCCGCCCCGATGCCTCGCGCTCCGCCCGTCACGATCGCGACGCGCTGCTCTGTGGTGGACATGCTGGTTCTCCTCGCCCTTGGAATGCGGCTCTACGGAATGCGGCTCTCTGGAACACGGCTCCCTGGAGTGCAGCTCCATGGAGCGTGGCCCTACGGAACACTGCCCCGCGGAACGCCGCTCCACGTGATCCACCCCACGGTACGCCCGATGGGTGAGCGACCGCTTAGTACCTTCAGTTGGACGTGACGCTAGAAGCCCTGGCACCGGGTGTCAACGGCGCCGGGCGAGCTGTGACGCGTTACCTCACCAAGAGGTCAAGGAGGCGATCCACCTCGGCCGCGGGGTCGGCCGTCAGACCGGTGTGCACGGGCCCCGGCTGGACCACCGTGGAGCGCGGCGCGATGAGCCAGCGAAAGCGCCGCCCCGCGTCGTCGTGCCCGGCCTGGCCGGCCGCTTCGCCGCCCTCGCAGATCCGCTCGACGGCGGCGAGCGCCGCCTTGACGCCGCCGACGTCGGCCGCCGGGTCGAGCGCCAGCAGCTTGTTCGCGTCGAGGTGCGTGCGGGCGGCCACGAAGGACTTGGCGCGGCAGTAGAGCACCACTCCCGCGTTGAACTGCTCGCCGCGCTCCACACGGGGCACGACACGCACCAGCGCGTACTCGAAGACGTCCCTGTCCGTCACTTGGTGGCCCCCTTCGGCCGCGGCTCGCCGAGGGCGATGCGCTGGTGGATGGTCTCGGCGCGCGGCAGCAGCGCCGCCACGTAGGCGCGGCGCACGTCGTCGGGGCCCTCGAAGCCGCTCTCGTCGACCAGCCATACGTCGGGCACCTGCGCGGCGACCTCGGTGAGCAGTTCCTCGGTGACGAGCGGGGCGAGTTCGGCGGCGGCCGAGGCCACGTCGGGCCCGAAGGGGGCGAGGACGTGGTCCGAGGCGTCGTACGGCTTGGCGGCGGCGCTGTGGGCCGTGCGCCAGTTGTGGTGCCAGATCATGCTGGCGCCGTGGTCGATGAGCCACAGGTCGCCCCGCCGGACCAGCAGGTTCGGGTTGCGCCAGGACCGGTCCACGTTGTTGATCAGTGCGTCGAACCACAGGACGCGTCCCGCTTCGCCGGGGTCGACGTCGTGGGCGAGCGGGTCGAAGCCGAGCGCGCCCGACAGGAAGTCCATGCCGAGGTTGAGCCCGCCGCTGGACTTGAGGAGTTCCTGCACCTGCTGGTCGGGTTCGCCGAGGCCGATCACCGGGTCCAGCAGGATCTGCGCCAGCCGGGGCACCCGCAGCCCCAGGCGGCGCGCCAGCTCTCCGCAGATCACCTCGGCGACGAGCGTCTTGCGGCCCTGCCCGGCGCCGGTGAACTTCATGACGTACGTCGCGTACGCGCCGTCGGCGTCGGCGGTCTCGACGACGCCGGGCAGCGATCCGCCCTCCCGCAGGGGCGTGACATAGCGGACCGCGGTGACTTCGGTGAGCATGGCCCCAGGTTACTTCTGCGAAGGACCCGTTCGATCACCTGCCTCGTTGCCCGCAGCGCCCGCCCTGGACTTCCCGCACACCGCCGCGGCGGGAGTCGGGCTTCCCGAGGAGTTGCCCGGGCGCGTGAACGCGGTGCCCGGTGGGTGCGTACCACCGGGCATGACGACTTACGAAGAAACCGTCCCAGGGCCCGGCCGCCGCACCGTCGTGGCCACGATCGGCGCGGCGGGGCTGGCCGCCGCCCTCACCGCGTGCGGCGACGAGCAGAAGGACTCCTCCGAACCGGCGGGCGCCCAGGCGCCGCGAGGCGGCGGCGCCGGGACCGTGCTCGCCAGGACGTCGGAGATCCCCGTGGGCGGCGGCAAGATCTTCAAGGACGAGGGGGTGGTGGTCACCCAGCCCACCAAGGGGCGGTTCAAGGCCTTCTCGAACCTGTGCACCCACAAGAAGTGCCCGGTGTCGAGCGTCGAGGGCGGCACCATCAACTGCCCGTGCCACGGCAGCAAGTTCGACATCGCCGACGGCAGCGTCAAGCAGGACCCGGCGCCGAGCCCGCTGCCCGTGGCCGAGATCTCCGTGGACGGCGACACGATCAAGCTGGCGTAGGCCCGTTGCCGGGCGAGGGGTGCTTCCTTGTCCCCGGTCTTGTCCCGCTCTTGTCCCGCTCTTGTCCCGGCGCGGCGGAACCTACGGTTTGTGGGTCACCCAGAGCAGTTCGGCCGGCCAGCGGTGTGCCCAGTCGGGTGGGTCGGTCTCGTTGTGGCCGTTGGGCGTTCCGCGTTCGGGCCGCGGCTCGATGAGATCGTCGATGACGAGACCCGCGCCGCGCAGGACCCTGACCCAGTCGCCCTAGGCGAGCTGGAAGCCGGTCGCGCCGCCGCCTTCGGCGATGGTGTCCAGCCCGAATTAGTCCCTGCCGCAGCGTCGTGGTCACGCGGCCGGCGGCCTCGTCGCAGCAGGCTTCGAACCATGGGCCGGCGACGTTGAACACCAGGCGCCGGCCTGCGGGACGGCCAGGCGCGGGGCGAGCTGGACATCAGGTCACTGACGGCGCCGGGGCGGGCGTGTTGCGGTGCCGGACGAAGATCGCTGTGGGGATCGCGAGGGCGAGCAGGGCGCTGCCGCCGACCAGTAGCCCCAGGTGGACGGCGTCGGTGAAGGCGCGTGCCACGGCGTCGCTGACGGTGTGGGCGAGTGGGGGCGGCAGCGAGGTGGCGCCGTCGCCGTGGACGGCGCCGTCGGCTATCCGGACGGCGTCCGGGGCCGGGACGCCCGAGGCGATCAGCCGGTCTTCCAGGTAGCCGGGGAATCTGGTGGTGACGATGGTTCCAAGGACGCTGGGACCGAGTACGGAGCCGATCTGGCGGAACATGTTGACGGTCGCGCTGGCCATGCCGGCCTGCAGTCGCGGCACGCTGTTGACGGCCGCCGCCGTCGAGGGGGCGGTCAGCAGTGCCGAGCCGGCGCCTGCGATCAAAAGACCGGGCCACAGTGCGTGGTAGCCGGTGAAGGGGCCGACGGCCAGCAGGGCCAGCGCGCCGCCACCCAGCATGACGAGGCCCGCGGTCAGCACGAGGGTGACGCCCACCTTCCGCACGAGGCGGACGGCGAGCGCGCTGACGACGATGTAGGTGGCGAACATGGCCAGCAGCCGGACGCCTGTGGCGAGCGCGGACAGGTGCTGGACCCGCTCCATGTACAGGACGGCGAGCAGGGACGTGCCGACGAAGCCGAACATCGAGGCTGCCGCCACGCCCATCACGGCCGCGTAGGAGGCGTTGCGGAACAGACGCAGGTCCAGCATCGGGTCGTGGTGGCGTGTCTCGACGGTGAGGAAGAGGACGAGGGAGACGGCGAAGACGCCGTACATGGTGATGATGCGACCGGAGGTGTAGCCGGAGGAGCCGCCCTCGATGATGGCGTAGGTCGCGGACGCGATCATGACGGTGCCCGTCAGCACGCCGGCGAGGTCCAGGCGCCGGGTCGGGTGCTTCGTCTCGGTGACCATGAACGGTGTCAGGATCACCGTGACCGCGCCGATCACGACGTCGATCAGGTACACGGCGTGCCAGGTGAAGCCGTCGAGCAGCAGCCCGGCGCCGAGCGGGCCCACGGCGAGGCCGAGGCCGGAGCAGCTGGCCCAGGCCCCGATCGCCTTGGTCCGCTGCTGCGCGTCGGCGAAGGAGTGGCTGACGATCGACAGGCTGGCGGGGAGGACCGCCGCGCCGCCGATTCCCATGACCGCCTGCGCGGTGATCAGCAGCGCCGCGCTGTCGGCGGCGTGGGCCAGCAGGCTGCCCGCGGTGAGCACCAGCGCTCCGCCGAAGAAGACCGCGCGGCGTCCGACCAGGTCGGCCAGCGTGCCGGCGAACAGCACCAGGGTGGCGACGACCAGGGAGTAGGCGCTGGTCACCCAGACCAGTGTGCTCGCGGCCGGGTGGAGGTCCTGCTGGATGGCGCCGAGTGCGCCGATGGTGGAGGAGACGTTGACGAACGCCATCATCACGCCGAGGCAGACGGTGAACACCCCGCGCCAGGGATGGGCGGGTGTCGCGGCGGTCGGGGCGGCGGGAGGGAGCGCGGTGCTCACACCGGATGGCTGGCTGCTGTTTTGCATAGCCAGGAAAGTAGCAGCCTGACTTCTGAAAAAGCTAGCCAGGTTAGAATGTGTTCATGGAACGCGCTGACCTGCACGACGAAGACACGGTGTTCACGCGCACGGGCGAGTTCGCCGACCGCGACGCCTTCACGGCGACCGGCTGGTGCGCCATGGAACGGGCCCTGGAAGTGGTCGGCACACGCTCGGCGATGATGCTGGTCAGGGAGGCGTTCTACGGCGGGCGCCGCTTCGACGACCTGGTCCGGCGCACCGGCCTCGCGGAGACGGCGGCCGCCAAGCGCCTGCGGCAGCTGGTGGCCGACGGCCTGATGGAACGGCGCCCCTACCGGGAGCCGGGCGCGCGCACCCGGCACGAGTACGTGCTGACCGAGCGGGGCCGCTCCCTGTTCCCACTGTTCGTCGCGTTGATGAACTGGGGAAGCGCGGACGGCGGGCGGAGCGGGGTCGAACTCGCGCACGCCGGCTGCGGCGAGACACTCCTTCCGGCCGTGCGGTGCGCGGCGGGTCATGACGTGGGCATCGAGGAGACCGACGTGCGGCTCGGGCGGGGCCACCCTTGAGGCGCCTCCGTCACTTCCAGGCGTCGAGGATCTCCCGCGTGCCGGTGATGGTGGCGACCAGGGCGAGGGTGTGGCGGACCATCGCGGAGGTGTAGTCGGCGGGCACTCCCGCGATGGCGTCGGCGGGGACGACGGCGGTGTAGCCGAGGTTCACGGCGTCGAACACGGCGTTGGGTATCGCGACGTTGGCCGAGACCCCGGTGACCAGGAGGGTGCGGCGGCCGAGGTTGCGCAGCAACGCGTCCACGTCGGTGCCCGCGAGGGGCGAGAGACCGTGCAGCCGGCGTACGACGAGGTCCTCGTCGGCGACCTCGATCGGCGGTGCCACGCGCACGGCCGCCGTGCCCGGGAGCTGGCGCACCGGGAGCCGTTCGGCGGCGCGGAAGAGCCGGGCGTTGCGGCCGGCCCCGCGTCCGTCGGGCCGCCGTTCGGCGACCGCGTGCAGGACCTGTACGCCACTGCGGTGGGCGCCCGCCACGAGGCGCGCCACGTTGTCGAGGGCGCCGGACGAGCGCGCCTGTTCGGCGAGTTCGGGCAGCGCGCTCTCCGGGCCGACGACGCCCCGCTGGCACTCGACGGTGAGCAGCGCCGTGGTGGCGGGGTCGAGGATCTCCTTGAGCTGTTCGTACGACGGCATGGTTCCCCCTGTCGCGTCCGTACGGGGTGCCCGGCGCCCGGCGGACGGTCGGCTCCGAAGTCCGCGCGAGGCTAACGGCCATTGCGTCACGAAGGAAGAGCCGCCATCCTTGCCTGACGCTCAGTCAGTCGGCGGGTGGCGCACGCCAGTCGGGAGGACGCATGGCCGCCGTACAGCGCCGGGGCCGCAGGATCATGATGACGCCGGAGGAGATCGACGTGTTCCTCTCCTCGGAGCGCACCTGCCGGGTGGCGACGGTCTCCGCCGACGGCGCCCCGCATGTCAGCGCGCTCTGGTTCGCCTGGGACGGCACGTCCCTGTGGCTGTACTCGATCACGCGCAGCAGGCGTTGGGCCGATCTGCGCCGGGAGCGGCGGGTGGCCGTGGTGGTCGACTCGGGTGAGGAGTACGGCGAGCTGCGCGGCGTCGAACTGTCGGGCACCGTGGAGTTCGTCGGGGAAGCGCCGCGTACGGGAGAGCCGTGCCCGGAACTCGACGCACCCGAGCGGTTGTTCGCCCGCAAGCTGTTCGGCGTGGACGAGATGCCGCACGACGGCCGCCACGCCTGGATCCGGCTGACGCCGGACGCGATCGCGTCCTGGGACTTCCGGAAACTGGCCTCACTGTAGGCGCGCCGGGGCCTGCGCGAACGCCGGCCCAAGGCAGGCGCGCCGCGGCCCGCGCAAACGCCTGCCTCAGCGGCGTCCCCGCTCAGGCCCCCACCGCGGCCCCGTCCGGACGGGCCCGCACGAGAGCCCCGCTCCCAGCGCCCCCGCGCCAGGCAGCGGCCCCGCCCCCCACTCCCGTACATCCGCCTACCGCAGCCCCGCGCCCGCCGCCCGCAGCGCCTCCGCCGCCGCTCTGATGGACGGGCGCCGGTCCGCGTCCGCCCGCCACACCACGTACACATGACGCCGCACCCGGTGCCGCACCGGGACCGCGCACACCCCGGCCGGCATCGGATCGCGGCCCAGCCGGGGGGCCACACAGACGCCGAGGCCCGCCGCGACCAGCGCGAGCTGGGTGTGGTGCTCGACGGCGCGGTGGGCGATCCGTGGCTCGACGCCCTTGCCGCGCAGCGTGAACAGCAGCCACTCGTCGCAGAACTCGCCCTCCGCCCAGGTGATCCACTCGTCGTCCGCGAACTCCTCCAGGTCGACCTCGGAGCGGTCCGCGAGCGGGTGCGCGGCCGGCATCGCGATGTCGGCGGGGTCGTCGAGGAGGGGCGTCTTGACCAGGCCGTCCGGGATCGGCAGCGGCTTGTTGTACCAGTCCAGGACCACCGCCATGTCGATGTCACCGCGCACCACGGCCGCTACGGCGGGCACCGGCTCCAGCTCGCGGCAGCCGACCCGCAGCCCGGGGTGCTCGGTCCGCAGCGCCGAGAGCGCGGCGGGCAGCAGACCGCGCATGGCCGTGGGGAACGCGGAGATCCGCAGCTCACCGACCGCCTTGCCGCGCTGCTCCTCCAGGTCGGCCTGGGCCAGGGCGACCTGCGAGAGGATTCGCGCCGCGTGCTCGGCGAGCAGCCGCCCCGCGTCGGTCAGGCGCACGCCCCGGCCGTTCTTGGCGAGCAGCTGCTGGCCCACCTCCCGCTCCAGCTTCGTCATCTGCTGGGACACCGCGGAGGTGGTGACGTGCAGGCCCGCTGCGGCGCCGCTCACCGAACCGTGCCGGGCGAGGGCGTCGAGCGTACGCAGACGCTCCAGGTTCAACATGTAAGCGATGCTACGCCATACTCCGCATGAAATATCGCTTGTACTAAGAGATCGTCGAGGCGCATCGTGGTCCGCATGAGCACACCCCCCACCCCTTCGATCGCCCCCTCCGCCGGGCCGGGGCAGCAGCACCCGGGATCTGTCGACGCACCCGCCGTGCAGCGCTCGGGTCCGGTCGGCGCACCCACCGCGAAGGCACCCGTTCCGCCCGCTCTCGACTGGCGCATCCGCTTCGGGCTCCTCTCGCTGATCTGGGGCTTCAGCTTCCTGCTGATCAAGGTGGGCACGGAGGCGTACGCGCCTTTCCAGGTCACCCTGGGGAGGCTCGTGTTCGGCACGCTGGTGGTCGCGGCGGTGCTCGTGGTCAAGCGGCAGCGGCTGCCGCGCGGGACGCGGACCTGGCTGCATCTGGCGGTGGCCGCCCTGCTGCTCAACGCGCTGCCGTTCTCCCTGTTCGCGTACGCGGAGCTGACGATCCCCTCCACGCTCGCCGGGATCTGCAACGCCACGTCGCCGCTGTGGGGCATGGCCCTCTCGCTCGTCGCCCTCTCCGAGGACCGCCCGACGCGGCGCCGCGTCGCGGGTCTCGGGCTCGGCTTCCTCGGCGTGCTGACGGTGCTGGGCGTCTGGCAGGGCTTCAGCGGTGTCGACCTCGCGGGCACGGCGATGGCGCTGCTCGCCTCGCTCAGCTATCCGATCGGCTGGATCTACGTCCGCCGCACACTGGCCGGTTCGGGCCACTCGAACTTCTCCCTGACCGGGGCCCAGATGCTGCTCGCGACGGCCGAACTGGCCGTGGTGACGCCACTGTTCACTTCCGTGCCGACCAGCTTCCCGGTGGCACCGATGCTGGCGGTCATGG
Source organism: Streptomyces sp. NPDC031466 (assembly GCF_055581265.1). Taxonomy (NCBI): domain Bacteria; kingdom Bacillati; phylum Actinomycetota; class Actinomycetes; order Kitasatosporales; family Streptomycetaceae; genus Streptomyces; species Streptomyces sp. NPDC031466. The sequence goes on along the minus strand of NZ_JBVIJT010000012.1, from coordinate 30,114 downwards.
CACTGGGCGCGCTCGGCACCGGGCTCGCCTTCCTGCTCCAGTACTCGCTGGTGGACGACGTCGGCCCGACCACCGCGCAGATGGTCACCTACTTCGTGCCCGTCATCGCGACCGCCGCGGGCGTCGCCGTGCTCGGTGAGTCCCTCAGCTGGTCGACGCCGGTCGGCGCGGTGATCGTGCTGGCCGGCGCGGCGCTCACCCAGTCCCGACCGCGCGCGGCGAGGGGCGCCTGAGACGCCGGGGCATCCTCACCCCGGCCGCCCTTGATGCCGGAAGGCGGGCACCCCCGGCCTCCGTCACTCGTGCCCCCGGGCCCCCGTCACTCGTAGCGCCGTGGCGACGCGGGCCCGACCGCCGAGGCCACCGCGTCGGCCATCTGCGCGATGTCCTGGTCGGCGAGCGCCGCGACGGTGATCCGCACCCCGGGCGGCGCGCTCAGCCGGAAGCGCGCCCCCGGGGCGACCGCCCAGCCGGCGTGCAGCAGCCGGGCCACCGCCCCGGTCTCGTCGGGAACCGGCACCCATACGTTCATGCCGCTGCGCCCGTTCGCCGGCACCCCCCGTTCGGCGAGCGCCGCGATCAGCGCGTCGCGCCGACGCCCGTAGGACGCCGCCACCACGCCGGGGTCGACCGCGCCGTCGGCCCACAGCCGCACCACGGCACGCTGGAGCAGCCGGCTCACCCAGCCGGGACCGAGCCGCTGGCGCCCCTGCACCCGGTCGACGGTGACGGGGTCGCCGGTGAGCACGGCGAGCCGCAGATCGGGCCCGTACGCCTTGGCCGTGGAACGTACCAACACCCAGCTGCGGGTCGTCCCGGCGAGCGGATGCAGCGGCAGGTCGACGATGCCGTGGCCGTGGTCGTCCTCGATGAGCAGCACCTCCTCGTGCGCGGCGAGCACCTCGCGCAGGGCACGCGCGCGTGCGGTGGTCACCGCGGCGCCGGTGGGGTTCTGCGCGCGGTCCGTGACGATGACCGCGCGGGCCCCGCCGGACAGGGCGCGGCCCACATCGGCGGGCAGCGGCCCCTCGTCGTCCACCCCCACCGCGAGCGTCCGCAGCCCGAGGGCCGAGACCAGGTCGAGGAGGCTTCCCCAGCCCGGGTCCTCGACGGCCACGGCGTCACCGGGCTTGAGGTGGGCGGCGAGCACCCTCTCGATGGCGTCGAGCGAGCCGGAGGTGACGGCGACGGGTCCGGCCGGGACGCCATCGGCTTCGAAGGCCACGCGCGCGTGCCGTTCGAGTTCCGGATCCACGGCCTCCTCCCCGTAGAGGACCGCCCGCTCGTCGCTCTGCGCGGCCGCTGCGGCGAACGCCCCGGCGAGCGCGGGCAGCAGCCGACGGTCAGGGTTCCCCTGCGACACGTCGCGCACCCCGGGCGGCGCGTCCACCCGGATCAGCTCACGCGCGGTCGTGGCGGGCTTCGGTCGTACGCGGCTGCCGCGCCGCCCCGCCGTCTCGATGACCCCGCGCTCACGCAGCGTGCGATAGGCGGCCGCGACGGTATTGGGATTCACCCCGAGCCGGGCCGCCAACTCCCGCATGGGCGGCAGCGGTTGCCCCGGCTCCAGAGCGCCGTCACCGACGGCCCGCTCCACACCGGCCGCGATATCCGCTGCGCGCCGGCCTTCGATCCGATACTCTCCTAGCACAAAGATGAGTATGCACTAGTGCAATAACCCAGGCAATACGACGCGACGGCGCAGGCGCGGCTCAGCACACACGCGTCGCACGCGGAACGCGGCTTGGCTCAGCTCAGCGCACACGTCAGTAATCAGCACAGACATCAGTAATCAGCACACGCGTCAGTAAACGGATCAGTACAGGGAGAACCATGCAGACGACGCCGACCACCCCCGACGCCGCCTCGCCGGACAGCGCCGCCTACACACCGACCGACCGCACGGTCCCGACCCGCTCGCGGGAGCGCGCCTCATACGACCGTGAGACGGTGCACGCGATACTCGACGAGGCCTACGTCTGCCACCTCGGCTTCGTGCGCGAGGGCTCCCCTGTCGTGCTGCCGACGCTCTACGGACGCGTCGGTGAACGCCTGTACGTGCACGGTTCGACGGGCTCCCGGCCGCTGCGCATGGCGGGCGAGACCCAGGAGGGCCAGGAGGATCCGGGCCTCCCGGTGTGTCTGACCGTCACCCATGTCGACGGCCTGGTCCTGGCCCGCTCCGCCTTCCACCACTCGATCAACTACCGTTCCGTCGTGGTCCACGGCATCGCTCACCAGGTCACGGACCCCGAGGAGAAGCGGACCGCCCTGGACGCGCTCGTGAACCACGTCGTGCCGGGCCGCGCCGCCGACTCCCGCCCCGCCAACGCCAAGGAGCTGGCGGCTACCGCCGTGCTCCGCCTCGACCTGGACGCGGTCTCGGCGAAGGCCCGCACCGGCGGCCCGCACGACGAGCCGGAGGACCTGGACCTCCCCCACTGGGCAGGCGTGCTCCCCCTGCAAAAGGGGCACGGCGGCCCGATCCCTTCCGCCGACCTCACACCCGGCATCGACGTCCCCGATTACCTCATCGAGCTGTAATGCTGATCCACCCCTGGGACGCCGCCCGTACCGACACGGAGTGGCAGGAGTGGCTCGCCGCCCACGACTTCGGCCAGTTCGCCGTCAACGGCCTGCCCGGCGAGCCGCCGCACGTGCAGCCCCTGCACTTCGCCTACGAGGCCGGGCACGGGGGGCGCGGCAGGGTGCTGACCCACCTGGCCCGGCCGAACCCGCTGTGGCTCGCCCTGGAAGCCGACCCGGAGGTGCTCCTGAGCGTGGTCGACGACTACGTGTTCGTGCCGGGCCCCTGGCAGGCCGCACCGGACGGCCCTGCCGAGCACGGCGTGCCCACCGGCTTCTACGCCGCCGTCCAACTGCGCTGCACGGCCCGCGTCGTCGATGACCCCGAGGAGACGGCGGACATCCTGAACCGCCAGGTCGAGCACTTCCAGCCGGGCGGCGGCTCCGCGCGCGCGGCCGTGGGCGAGGCCCCCTTCGGCCGCATGCTCTCGGGCATCCGCGCGCTGTGCCTGGAAGTGACGGACGTACGGGCCAAGTTCAAGTACGCGAACCACCGGCCGCAGGAGGTCCGGCAGCGCATCGCCGCCGGGCTCGCCGAGCGGAACGGCCCCGGCGACGCGGCAGCCCTCGCGCACCACCTGCGCCGCCGCGACAGCTGACCGTCGGCGGACGGGGCGGGACAGCGTCTTCGCGCCCCCGCCCCGCCGCCGTACGCTCCGGGACGCGGGCCACTCCCCGCAACCGGCTACCGCCGGGCCCCGCCCCGGCCCCCGCGCCGCTACACCGGCGTGGCTTCCCGCCGCGCCGCCACCTCCCGCCGTGCCGCGATCGCGCCCCGCGTCTCCGCGACCGCGAGCCCGGTCACCGCGGCCAGCATCAGCACTGTGCCGACGGCCGTTGTCGCCGTCAGTTCCTCGCCGAGCAGTGCGACCGCGATGACGGCGGCGCCGACCGGCTCCAGGAGGGTGATCACGGAGACGGTCGCGGACCGCACGACGGCGGCCCCGGCGAAGTACAGCGTGTACGCGATAGCGGTGGGCACGGTGGCGATGTACAGCAGGCAGCCGGCCACGCGGGCGAGGTCGGCGGTGTGCGGCACCAACCCGTCGGCGCCCGCGAGCGGCAGCAGGCAGAGCGCGACGACGGCGAACGACCAGACCGTCGTGTCGGCCGAGTCGGTGCCGCCGTCGCGGCCCCACCACCGGGTGACCAGCGTCATCGCCGCGTAGGCGGCAGCGGAGACCAGCCCCCAGGCCACCCCCGCCGGGCGCACGGTCGCACCGCCGGCGTCACCGCCGCCGAGGACGAGCACCACGAGCCCGGTGAGGGCGCCCACGACGGCGACGGCTCCGCCACCGCCCAGCCGCTCCCCCAGGGTGAGCCGCGCGCCCAGGGCGATGAGGACGGGCCCCGCCCCCATGGTGACGACGGTGCCGACGGCGAGGCCGGTCGTGTGGACGGCGGCGAAGTAGGCCGTCTGGAACACCGTGAGGGCCACGCCGGTCACGACGATCCGCCGGACCCTCCGGCCGAACGGCACCGGGACCAGGGCCGGGGCCGGGGCCGTCGACCCGTAGGGCCTGGTCCGGCGCGGCCGCGCCAGGCGCGCGGCGAGCAGCAGGACGAACCCGCCCGCGCACCGCCAGAAGGAGAGGCCGACCGGCCCCATGTCACTGGACCGGAAGACCAGCGCAGCGGCGGCACCGGCGGTGCCCCACGCGGTCCCGGCGATGATCAGATAGAGGAGGCCTCGCCCGACGGGCAGGCCGAGGACGGCATTCGACACGTGAGTTCTCCGCAGCACAGAAGGATGGGTTGACTCCGTCTGCGGGCAGCACCGTTCCGCCCGGCCATCGGCCCGGGCGAGTCCGTGGGCACCCCGCGCTAGGCGGCGGGGGGCGGCAGAACGCGTGCTCGTGAGTACATGATCAGCACACTAGGTCGCGCTGCCGCTGTGCGACAACCGCGTTTCGCGATCCGGCACGCCACTTTGCACAACGGATCCGCCTGCCTCAGCGGCCTCGGCCGCCCCGGCGTCTTTCGCGGGCGCCGACGACTGCGCGATGAACGCCCCCGCGAGGACGACGGCGCCCCCGACGATCTGCGGCGCCGAGAGGTGCTCGCCGAGGACCACCCAGGCGAGGGCGGTCGCGATGACGGCCTCCAGGCAGGCCACGACGCCCGCCACCTGCGGCGAGAGCCGGCGTACGGACAGCACCCCGGTGACGTACGCGATGACGGTCGCCACCAGCACGATCCAGCCCAGCAGCAGCCACGCGGGAACAGTCGAGCCGTCCAGTTCGGCGCGGCCCGCGAGCACGGACCAGTCCATGCCCCAGGGGCGCGCGACGGCGGTCAGCACCGCGGTGCCGACGAGCAGGCCGTACGCGATGACGCCGAGGGGGTCGGGCGCGTCGGCCCCCGCGTCGCTGCCCTGGTCGGACAGGACGAAGTAGCCGACCTGGCAGCAGGCGGCGCCGAGGGCGAGCAGCAGTCCGACGGCGTCGAAGCTCAGGCCCGACCACACCTCGACGACGCACGCGAGGCCGCCGACCGCGAGGACGACGCCGAGGGCGGCGGCACGTGCCACGGGCCGGCGCTGCACGAAGCGCACCCAGCCGAGGACCAGCGCGGGCGCGAGGTACTCGACAAGGAGCGCGACGCCGACGGGGATGCGGGAGATGGAGGCGAAGTAGCAGGCCTGGACGCCCGCCACGGCGAGCAGTCCGAAACCGGCGAGCAGCGCGGGCCTGCGCAGCGGCAGCCGGCGGTGCCGCCAGGCCACGGGCAGCATGACCAGGGCGGCGCCCGCCACCCGCAGCCAGACCACATGCAGGGGATCGAGGCCCGCTTCGATCAGCGGCTTCGCCGCGACGCCCGAGCCTCCGAAGGCCATCGCCGACACCAGGGCGAGCCCCAGCCCGACACCCCGGCCCCGCTGCGGCGGGCCCCCATGACTGTCCTTGATCCCCTTTGACGCCTGCACCGGCACATCATGACAGGCGGTGTCACGAGCGTCATCCGCCTTGACCCCTGTCTCAATCGGCGGACGCCGTGGCTCCGTTCAAGGCGGTGTCGCCTTTCCGACCTGCACCGATCAGTGCCGTGCCGCCTCTGCGACCTGCGGCGTTCAGCGCCCCGTGCCGTGACCGCCCGCGAATCCGTGGCCTCCGGACGCGTACTGCCGGCAGCCGGCCTCGACGCGGAGCAGCAGGACTTCGACGTCGACCCCGGCGCGTCCCAGCACCTCGACCGCCCGGCACTCCGGGTCGGCGGTGAGCCCGGCGAGCAGGTCCATGCCGAGGGCACGCGGGTCGCCGCGCACGTCGGCGCGTTCCCGTGCCGCGTCCATCGCGGACAGGGCGGCGGGCGACCAGCCGGTGTCCTTCGCGTGCTCCTCGGCGGGCGTCACCACCGGCACGGCGCCCGAGTCCTCGACGGTGCCGTGCCACTGGAGGCCGTAGCCGATGCTGCGCTGCACGAGGTAGCCGAGGAGGCGGACCACCTGCGCGCCGTTCTCGAAGACGGCGCGCACCTCGGGGTCGGTCTCCAGGAGGGAGTGCAGCAAGTGGGCGGTGTCGATCTGCCGGTCCCCGTCACGCAACGCCCGGCGGCGCGCCCCGGCCACCACGGAGGCCAGCTCCGGGCTGAGTCTGGAGTCGGGTTCTGCTCGGGTCGGGCCGGACTCGGCGCCGGACGGGGCACGGCTTTGCACCTCTCCACCTCATCAACCCTCTCTGGCATATGCATCGGCGGCGGGAAGCATCTTCATGTCCGACACAGGTTGGGCAGACATGGGTCGGTTGTCCTCCTTACGGATGAGATCCACTCGGCCGCCCCTGACGGCGCGCGCCGTCTCGCCCGCCGCCCGGGGGGCAACCCCGGGCGGGCGTCAGCGGTCACAGATGCATGGAGAGCAGGTTCTGGATGGTCGCTCTGCCTGCGGTCGACGGCAGGCAGTACGTCTATCGGGTCTACGCACCCGACGACGCGCTGCCCGCCGACCTGTTCTGGGACGCCTGGCACTGCCACGAGGAGAGCACGCTGCCGAGGGCGTCGGACCTGTTCGACGCGGCGGTCATACGGCACGTGGGGTAGCGGGGGTGTGGAAGTGACCGAGGGCGGGGGCGGTCGGACGGGGTGGCCCGGCGGCGGGGGCCGGTCGGGCACGCGGGCCGGCGCGGGAGCCCCGGCGGGCCACCGCGCCGGTACGGCGCCGGCGACACGGGCGCGGACCGCACACCCGTGACCGCTGACGCACGAGGAGGGCTACCCCCGCGCAGTACCGACGACGACGGTTGCGTACAGTTCCTCGTCCTCGACGACCCGCGCCGCCAGCCCGGCCCGTTCGACGGCGTCGACGGCGGCGGGCACCTGCCCCTCGCTCGTCTCGAACAGCAGGTGGCCACCGGCCGCCAGCCACTGCGGCGCCCCCTCGGTCACCCGGCGCAGTACGTCGAGCCCGTCGCTGCCGCCGTCGAGCGCCACCCGCGCCTCGTGGACGCGGGCCTCGGCGGGCAGCAGGCCGACTTCACCGGTGGGGACATAGGGGACGTTGGCGAGCAGTACGTCGACCCGCCCGCGGAGGGCGGCGGGCAGCGGGGCGTACAGGTCACCTTCGTAGACCACGCCGTTGGCGCGGGTGACATTGCGCCGGGCGCAGCGGACGGCCGCCGGGTCGATGTCGGCGGCGTGCAGCTCGACCCGGTCGAGGTCCGCGGCGAGCGCGGCACCAAGGGCACCGGAACCACAGCACAGGTCGACGACGACGGCTTCGCGCCCGGCGAGCGCGGCGGCCTGGGCGACCAGGAACTCGGTACGGCGGCGCGGCACGAAGACACCCGGGTCGACGGCGATCCGCAGACCGCGGAACTCCGCCCAGCCGAGGACGTGTTCCAACGGCAGCCCGCCCGCCCGGCGCTCCACCATGGTGGAGACCTCCTCCGGGGTGCGAGCGGTGGAGAGGATCAACTCGGCCTCGTCCTCGGCGAAGACGCAGCCCGCGGCGCGCAGAGCGGCGACCACGGAGGGACGCTGCGCGAGGAGCGACGAGGACCGGGAAGCGGCGAAAGACGACTCGGAGGGAGACGAACCTGAAAGAGACGAACCGAAGGAAGACGAACCGAAGGAAGACGAATCGAACGCGGAGAAAGAAGAAACCGACATGTGAAGAAAACCTTCCGGGATCCCGATGGGGCTCCCTCGGATCACCTATGCCGGGTGAACCGCGCGGTCGCGAGAAGGGAGCGCCCGACCTGCTACTGCGGTAATGGGTCTCACCTCCACAACACGTCGCCTGCGTCCGTCACAGGGCACCCGAACAGTACCCCACCGCGCGTGCACCCCATGAGAGACGCGAAGGGCGGGGGGCCGAAGGGGCAGGCCTGACGGTTCATCAGCATTGCTTGTTCAAGCCCCCGGGGTTACGTTCCGCGACACCGTAGCTGCGGCTGTCGCAGCGCCCGACGCCAAGGGGTGGCCACATGGCCGAAGTCAGCGCGGAAGCACGGATGGAGGCACCCGTCGAGAGGGTCTGGGCCCAGCTCACCGACTTCTCCTCGTACGGCGAGTGGAACGTCACCCACACCAACTTCCCCAAGGGCGCACCGACCACGCCGGAAGAGGGCGGCACCTTCACGGAGAACATGAAACTGATGGGTTTCCCCGCCGAGGTCGAATGGACGGTCGAGGAACTGGCACCGGCCCGCACCCTGGCCATCGCCGGGAAGGGCCCCATGGGCGTCCACGTCGCCACCCGCTACACCCTCACGCCCGACGGCGCCGGGACACTGGTCCGCGTCGAGGGCGAGTTCGTCGGCGCGGCGGTCTCCTTGATGGCGGGCAAACTGAGGGACTCGGCGACGGCCGCGCTCACCGAATCACTGCGCAAACTGAGCGCCTTGGTCTCCTGACCTGCACCCCCGAGGACTCCGCGGGAGGCGACGGCTACGGGGATACAGGGGGGGCGAGACCCCCTCGACGAGAACCTCACCGCCACCCGTACCCCGCCAGTCCTCAATCCTCATCGGCGAGGATCAAGTACAGCTTCTTCCGGGCGTCGTTGATGACGGAGACGGCCTTGTCGCGCTGCTCCTTGCTACCGGTCTTCCAGACCTGGCCGAACGCTTCCATCAGGCCGAAGCCGGCTTGCCTTATCTCGTTCAGGGTGTCCCAGTCGACGCCGCGCCCGGCCTCTTCCCAGGGTGCGTCGGGCCCTTCGTCGGCCGCCTCACGCCCGGCCTCGGTGAGCGAGAAGAGCTTCTTGCCGCCCTCACTCGCGCTGACGATCAGACCCTCGTCCTCCAGGAGCTGAAGCGTCGGATAGACCGAACCGGGGCTGGGCTTCCACGCCCCGCCGCTGCGCTCGGCGATCTCCTGGATCATCTCGTAGCCGTGCATGGGGCGGTCCCGCAGCAGGGCCAGGATCGACGCGCGCACATCCCCGCGCCGCGCCCTGCCCCGCGGACCACCTCGCCCGCCGCGACCACCCCAGGGTCCGCCGGGCCCCCCGGGCCCACCGAAACCGGGCCCGAACGGCCCGAACGCCCCACGCCGCCCCTCGAACCCGTCGAACCCCCCGCTCCCGAAGCCCTCTCGCCCCTGCCCCCCACCGGGCCCACCACGACGACCATGCCGGTGTCCGTGCTCGTGCCCATGCTCAAAACCATGCGAACGCACAGCGACCACTCCTCTTCTTTTACCTACTCAGATCCATCGCGCCACTATCGCGATGCTTCAACGATATATCGGAACTCTTACGCCGACAAGCCCTTGCTCGCTGCCCGCTGCAGACCTGCGACAGTGGAGCCGCCCCGATGTCGCCCCCACGGAGGGCCACCTCGCGGCACCGTCCCAGGTCGGCGTTCGAGTCCCATCGGACTGCCCGGGTGTCTGTTGATTGGAGTCCGATGCAAGAGGTAGCCGTGCGCTTGGCAGATACCGCCGACCGCCCCTTGGTGCAGCGGCTATGGCTGATGTTCCGCCACGACATGTCGGAGTTCGATGAGGCCCTTCCCGATGCCGACGGGATGTTCTACGCCGAGCGGCCCCATGTCGTTCTCACCGACCCCGACTGGGCGGCGTACCTCTTGACACTTGACGCAGGCCCAGCGGGTCTTGCCTTCGTCCGGGGCCTGACCGGCCCAAAGCGCGTGCTGAACAGCTTCTTCGTCGTTCGTGGGGCTCGCAGGGCGGGGATCGGCCTGAGCGCTGTGCAGCAGGTGATGGCCAGACACCCGGGCCCTTGGGAGATCGCCTTTCAGGACGCCAACCCAGGAGCAGTCCACTTCTGGCGACGCGTCGCCAGGGAGGTCGCTGGTGACGCCTGGACGGAGGAGCGCAGGCCAGTGAGCCAACGACCGGACCTGCCGCCCGACGTCTGGATCTCGTTCGACCAGAGCTGAGGGCCGCCCCACAAAGTCTGAGCGGCACGGTCGCGGAGTTCCATTCGTCGGCGAAACCCACCGAAGACCGCAGCCCGGCCTCGCCCCAGGCCAATCCGGTCGTCACGATGTTCACGGCGCAATGCGCGCACCCCCTTGGCCGCCCCGACGGCGCTGAGCTTCGCCGCCGGCTGGCGACTCGGCGGCCGCACCCCGTGTCGGGTCCACGCGCTGAAGCTCGGTCCAGCCGGACCAACCCCGCTTCCCACCCCACCGAGCCCCCTCCCTTGAGAAGATCGAGGCATGACGGACTCACCCCCGAAGATCCACGCCCTCATCGTCGACGCCACCGATCCCGAGCGGCTCGCCGCCTTCTGGTCCGAGCTGCTCGGCAGGCCGATCGTGAGCCGCATCGGCCCCTACGTGTGGCTGCGGCGCGAGCACGGCCTCGGCATCGGCTTCCAGCGCGGCGACCAGCCCGAGTCGGGCAAGAACCGCCTGCACTTCGACCTCACCTCCGCCGATCCGGCAGCCGAGCAACAGCGGATCGAGGCGCTCGGCGGGCGCCGCCTGGAGGAGTACGACGACGGCGGGTTCCTGGTGATGGCCGACCCCGAGGGCAACGAGTTCTGCGTCATCCCCGAGGGCCCCCTCGACATGGACGACGAGGGACGCGTGCACTACCTCTCCTGACGGACGAGGCCCCCTCGCCCCCGCTCTACGCCGGTCAGCCGCAGCCACAGCCACAGCCACAGCCACAGCAGCAACAACCGCAACCGCAACCGGCCCACAACGCAGTCCAGCAACTCACTCCGCCAGCCCGCCCCGCCAGCCCGATCCGCCAAACCAGTCCAACAATCCAGTCCACTCACCCCCAATTGGCCTTACCCCTCCTCCCCGACGGCCCTCTACCGTCAGTTCCATGCCGACCACCCAGCAGCTCCGCATCGTCGACGCCTTCACCGACCGCCCCTTCGCCGGCAACCCGGCCGGGGTCCTGCTCCTGGACGCCTTCCCCGACGACACCTGGCTTCAGGACGTGGCCAGGGAGGTCAACCACGCCGAGACCGCCTTCGCCCACCGCCTCCCCGAGGGTGGCGAAGCCGACTGGGCGTTGCGCTGGTTCACGCCGACCACCGAGGTCGATCTCTGCGGCCATGCCACTTTGGCCACCGCCCACGTCTTGCACACCACCGGCGCCACCGGTGACACGCCGGGCCCCGTCCGCTTCGCGACACGCAGCGGCGTCCTCACGGCGACGGCCCACGACGACGGCTCCCACACCCTCGACTTCCCGACCGCCCCGCTCACCGCGACCGCCATCCCGGACGGCGTCGCCGAAGCGCTGGGCGCCGAGCCGCTCGCCGCGCTTGACACCGGCCCGTACATCGGCGACCTGCTGGTGGAGCTCGCCGACGAGAAGACGGTCCGGGCGCTCACCCCGGACCACAAGGCCCTCGTACGCCACTCCGAACGCGGCATCATCGCCACGGCCCGCGCCGAGGACCCGTCCCGTGGCTACGACTTCGTCTCGCGCTGCTTCTTCCCGCGCGTCGGCATCGACGAGGACCCGGTGACGGGCAGTGCGCACACGGCGCTCGCCCCCTTCTGGTCCGAGCGCCTCGGCCGCGCCGGACTGACGGGCCTCCAGGCCTCGCCCCGCACCGGCCTGGTCCGCACCGAGCTGCGCGGGGACCGCACCCTCCTGACGGGCCGCGCGGTCACGGTCATCGAGGGCCGGCTCTTCGCCTGACGGCACCGGCAACCGGAGGCCCCGGCATCCCCATAGGGCCCCACGGGGACGTACGACGAAATCGTATGTCCCCGTGGAGCCGCCCCTCACGAAGGCGTCGGCAGCCACCCCACCTTCCCCGCGAGCAGCGCGTAACCGACGAACGCCCCGATGTCCAGCAGCGAATGGGCGACGACGAGCGGCCCGACCCGCCCCCACCGGCGGTAGAGCAGGGCGAAGACCACGCCCATGGCCACGTTCCCGAGGAACCCGCCGACGCCCTGATACAGGTGGTACGAACCGCGCAGCACCGAACTGCCGATCAGCGCGGCCATGGGCGTCCAGCCCAACTGCCCGAGCCTGCGCAGCAGATAACCGACCACGATGACTTCCTCGAGGACCGCGTTCTGCACGGCGGAGAGCACGAGGACCGGGTACTTCCACCACACGTCCGGCAGCGCCTCCGGCACCACCGTGAGGTTGAAACCGAGCCCGCGCGCCGCGAGGTAGAAGGCGATCCCCGTGCTGCCGATCACGGCCGCGATCGCCGTGCCCCGCCCCAGGTCCGGCCAGGGCCGCGCCCGGTCGAACCCGATCGTGCGGAAGCCCGCGCCCTCCCTCAGCAGGAGGTGGGCGACCAGCGCGACAGGCACCAGCGCACTGGCGATCCCGAACAACTGCCACGCGAGATCGAGCCACGGACGCCCCGGAGCCGCCGACGCGTTCAACGTGGCCGCCTGGTCCTTCAGACCACCCGGCCTGGTGACCGACCCGACAAAGCTGATCAGGGCCGACACACCACTTGCCCCGAGCGACAGGGCCAGGACGAGCAGCGTCTCGTCCCGCAAGGTCCGCCGCGTCGGCCCGGCCGCTGAAAGAGAACCGGCCATCGGCCCCGGCTCCACGTGCACGTACGCCTCCAGTTGAGTGATCCCGCATCGTCCCCATCCTCGCCCACCAGGGTCTCGGGAGAACGCACGAGGACCGCGTACGACAGGAGGACACCACCACCCTGGGAGGTCACAGCTTGCCCGATGCACCACGTAACAGTCGGCCCGACGAACCGAATCATGGTCACGGGGCACGGGACGCGCGTCGGCCACGGCCCCTTCGGCATCGATGGGTCCAGGCGTACGGCGTCGTCCTCGCAGATCGGGCGACAGAGCGCCGCCACGACAGGAAGCCGCCGCCGCCTCCGCCAGCCCCCTCAGCCCGCCCGCCCCGCCGATCCGATGAGCCCCACGGGCCACGTATGCACCGGCTCCCCCTCATGCATCAGCCGGCAGTAGCGCCGCGTGGTCTCGGCCAGGGCAGCCTCCCTGCCGAGTCCGCCCTCCAGGGCGTGGTGGTACGTCGCCACCTGCCACGACGCGCCGTTGACCCGTCGTCGGCACCGCCCCTCGATCACCCCGAGGTACAGATCCCGGTCAGCCGGCTCCACCCCCCACGCGTCGAGCCCGGCGGCCGCGAGCGGCAGCAGTTCATCGCGTACGAGGTCGACGGCAGGCACCTCGACCGTCCCGCCGAGCCGGCCGCGCCGGGGCCACCGCAGCCGGGCGTCGATGCCATGGCGGCACGCCACGTCGAAGTTCCGGGCGGCTGCCTCGAAGGGCAGCCGGGTCCAGACGGGCCGCGCCTCCTCGGCGAGCGCCCGCACCAGCCCGTAGTAGAACGCGACGTTGGCGATGACGTCGGTGACGGTCGGCCCGGCGGGCAACACGCGGTTCTCGACGCGCAGATGCGGGACGCCGTCAGCGATGCCGTACACCGGCCGGTTCCAGCGGTAGACGGTGCCGTTGTGCAGGACGAGTTCGCCGAGCTGCGGCACTCCGCCCGCGTCGAGGACGCCCAGCGGGTCCTCCACGTCCATCAGGGGCAGCAGTGCGGGGAAGTAGCGGAGGTTCTCCTCGAAGAGTTCCAGTGGTCCGCTGATCCACCGCTCCCCGAACCAGGTCCGCGGCCTGACCCCTTGGGCCTGCAACTCGGGCGGGCGCGTGTCGGTGGACTGCAGGAACAGCGGGGGCCGCGACTCGCGCCACAGCTCGCGGCCGAACAGGAACGGCGCGTTGGCGCCCACGGCCACCTGCGCCGCGGCGACGGCCTGCGCCGCGTTCCACACGTCGGCGAACCGGCCCGGCGTGACCTGGAGATGCAGTTGCACGGACGTGCAGGCCGCCTCCGGCGCTATCGAGGCCGAGGTGCAGGTCAGCCGCTCCACGCCCTCGATGTCCAGGGCGAAGCTCTCCCCGCGCGCCGCCACTATCTGTTCGTTCAGCAGGGCGTAACGGTCCACGTCGGAGAGGTTCGCGGAGACCAGATCGGCTCTGTTCACCGTCGGCAGTATGCCGATCATGACGATGCCCGCGCCCAGCTCGTTCGCTTTCCTGTGGGCGTAGTTGAGACCCGTGCGCACTTCTTCGGCGAGCCGGTCGAGAACGCGCCCGCCGAGCCGGTGCGGGGCGATGTTCACTTCCAGATTGAACATTCCGAGTTCCGTCTGGAAATCCCGGCTCGCGATACGCTCAAGAACCTGCGCATTCAACATTCTCGGCAGCCCGTCGAGCCCCGCGAGATTCAGCTCGATCTCCATGCCCATCAGATTCCTGGGCCGGTCGAAGCGCTCCTCCTCCAACAATCGCTCCAGCCCCGCCAGGCACGCCCGGAGCTTGACGCGGTACTGGTGGCGATCGGACAGGTCGAACGCGCCCGCCACGACCTTCTCCCCCATCGAAGCGTCCCTCCTCGCATGGGCAGCCAAGGGTCCGGCCGCTGTGTACGGGGGATGATGCCCAGGCAATGTGATCGATAACGCCCCCTTCCGGCCGTTGAGCCAGTACGCTCGACGCGTGGGCGTGGGGCACATTCACGCGGCATGCGGCAAAGCGCAGATTCCCTTCCGGAGAGTGTGGTCAAAAAGACCGACGGGAATCGGCCGACCGCTTGCCCCGCGAAATACGAGGTCACACAAGTGGTGCCCCGATGAAATCGGGATGAACTCCTCGCAAGGGAGACCGGATATCCCCTTGCCCGCAATATCGAGTACGTCTAGCTGAAACATGGTTCGAACACGTCTCGTATAAACTCCGCACTCTAGGCAGAGAGTTGGCGCTCGCGGTCCCCCGCCCCTCTGACCCAGAGCTGACAGCGCCGTCACGCACCTGCCCCCGCCCCACCGTGCCTGTCGAACGAGAGAGGCGACCCACCATGCCGCTGCATGTCCTCCCGGCCCCCGCGCCAGCCCTGCGCAGCGTTCTCGCGGCACTCGGTTCCCCCACCGCCGTACGCGAAGCACGCACCCCGTCACTGCGTGCCGCCCAGGGATCCGTGTCCCCCGAACTGCCGCTGCCCCTCCATGTGTTGGGCCGTTCCACCGCCGATGGCACCTCTCCTACCCGCCTCACCGGCTGGCGCTTCATGATCCGCGGCGGGGAGCGCGCCCTCGCCGCGGCGGACACCATGCTCACCCCCGACGGCTGGGCCTTCTCCCACTTCTTCGAGGGCCCCTACATCGCCTCCACGGAACGGGCCCTGCGACAAGCCGAGACCATGCCGATGCCCTGCCAACCCCGGCTGCTCTCCGTGCCGGAGCTCTACATGCTCACCCTCTGGCTGCACCGCGACTGCACGGACGAGGGCACCGATGCCCCGCTCGACGCCGCCGATCTGCTCGTGCCCCTCGCCCCCGCCCCGCCCGGCATCGCCGCCCATCGCCCGCATCGCGTCGCCGAGTTGCTGCCCGTCCTGGCCCACCGGCTGGCCCCGTCCCCCTTACTGAGCTCACCCGCCTGACACCCGCGCCCCCGCCGCCCACTCGTGCCCCGCCGCCCCCTCGGCCGCGGGGCACGATGCTGCCCCCCCACCCCCCGCACCCAGGTGGACTAGCCCGGACGGGCCATGGGTGAACCACCCGAAGAGAGACCCGAGTTGGGCTGAACCGTCCGGGCGGGTGATACGTCATCAATCAGTAAGAACCGCTGCAGCAAAATCCCTGCGGATTGACGCCCGGAGGGCAACACTGGGATCGGACCGACTACAACGGGGGGCGGTCATGCATACCGCATCGAGCCACAGGACCGACGTCACAGCCATCTCACCGCAGCGAAAGAACCCTTCCATGTGCCAGCACCAACCACCGTGCCCGACAGCCGACTCCGCCGACCGGGAAGCCGCGCTCCTCATGGCGAGCCACCCGGAACAGGGCTGGAGCCTGCTGTGCAACGGCGTCCTGCTCTTCGAGGACACCGGTGAGCTGCTGCCGGACGGCCAGATCATCGCCCCGCACCGACCGCTGGGCACCGACCAGATCATGACGGCCGCCTGATCGCCACCGGCACACCCGCACGGACGCACGACCAGCACACACAGCACACACGGCACACAGCACGCCGAAAGACCGAGGGGCCGGCCCGGAGAGAACTCTCCGCACCGGCCCCGACGCATGCCCGTCACCCGGGCCCCGTCATCAGTCCTCGTAAGCATCCAGCGGCGGGCAGGAGCAGACGAGGTTCCGGTCGCCGTACGCCTGGTCGATACGGCGGACCGGCGGCCAGTACTTGTCGGACGCGACGACACCGGCAGGGAAGACGGCCTCCGCACGGCTGTAACCGTGCTCCCACTCACCGCCGAGAGCCGCCGCGGTGTGCGGCGCGTTCCGCAGCGGGTTGTCGTCGGCGGCCCACTCGCCGGAACCCACCTTCTCGATCTCCCGGCGAATGGCGATCATCGCGTCGCAGAACCGGTCGATCTCGGCGAGGTCCTCGCTCTCCGTCGGCTCGATCATCAGCGTCCCCGCGACCGGGAACGACATGGTCGGCGCGTGGAAGCCGTAGTCGATGAGCCGCTTGGCGATGTCGTCGACGCTGACGCCCGTCGCCTTGCTGATCGGCCGCAGGTCGATGATGCACTCGTGCGCGACGAGCCCGGCGGGGCCCGTGTAGAGCACCGGGTAGTGCGGCTCCAGGCGCTTGGCGATGTAGTTCGCGGAGAGCACCGCGACCTGGGTGGCGCGCTTGAGCCCCTCGCCGCCCATGAGACGCACGTACGACCAGGAGATCGGCAGGATTCCGGCGGAGCCCCACGGCGCGGCGGAGATCGGGCCCACACCGGTCTTCGGGCCCGCGGCGGGCTGCAGGGGGTGGTTCGGCAGATACGGCGCGAGGTGCTCGCGCACACCGACCGGGCCCACCCCGGGACCGCCGCCGCCGTGCGGGATGCAGAAAGTCTTGTGCAGGTTCAGGTGCGAGACGTCGCCGCCGAAGTGCCCCGGCTTGGCGAGACCCACCAGCGCGTTCAGGTTCGCGCCGTCGACGTACACCTGGCCGCCGGCCTCGTGCACCTCCGCGCAGATGTCGGCGACGTGCTCCTCGAACACCCCGTGCGTCGAGGGGTACGTGATCATGAGCACGGCCAGCTCGTCGCGGTGCTTGTCGATCTTCGCGCGCAGGTCGTCGGCGTCGATCTCACCGTCGTCGGCGGTCTTCACGACGACGACCTTCATGCCGGCCATCACGGCGCTCGCCGCGTTCGTGCCGTGCGCGGAGGACGGGATGAGGCAGATGGTGCGCTGGTCGTCGCCGTTGGCCCGGTGG
This sequence comes from Streptomyces sp. NPDC031466, assembly GCF_055581265.1. Classification (NCBI taxonomy): domain Bacteria; kingdom Bacillati; phylum Actinomycetota; class Actinomycetes; order Kitasatosporales; family Streptomycetaceae; genus Streptomyces; species Streptomyces sp. NPDC031466. The sequence goes on along the minus strand of NZ_JBVIJT010000012.1, from coordinate 12,886 downwards.
TAGCCGCGGACGGCGAGCAGGCCCGCCAGCTCGCCCTGCGACCCGGCGTTGGGCTGGAGCGAGACCTTGTCGTACCCGGTCACCTCGGCGAGGCGCTCCTCCAGCTCGCGGATGAGCGTGAGGTAGCCCTGCGCCTGCTGGGCGGGCGCGAAGGGGTGCAGCTGCCCGAACTCGGGCCAGGTGACCGGCTCCATCTCGGTGGTCGCGTTGAGCTTCATGGTGCAGGAGCCCAGCGGGATCATGCCGCGGTCGAGCGCGTAGTCGCGGTCGGCCAGCTTGCGCAGGTAGCGCAGCATCGAGGTCTCGGAGCGGTACTGGTGGAAGACCGGGTGCGTGAGGTACTCGTCGCTGCGCAGCAGGCCCTGGGGGAGCGTGTCCGAGACGGTGGCGTCCAGCGCGTCGACGTCGGCCTCCACGCCGAAGGCGCTCCAGACCGCGGCCAGTTGCCGACGCGTGGTGGTCTCGTCGCAGGCGAGCGAGACATGGTCGGCGTCGACGCGGTGGATGTTGACGCCGCTCTCACGGGCGGCCGTGACGAAGTGCTCGGCCTGGCCGGGCACGCGTACGGTCAGCGTGTCGAAGTACGCGCCGTGGACGACCTCGACCCCACCCTCCTTCAGGCCGGCGGCGAGAAGCGTCGCGTAGCGGTGGGTGCGCCGCGCGATGGACTTCAGCCCGTCCGGGCCGTGGTAGACCGCGTACATCCCGGCCATGACCGCGAGCAGCACCTGAGCGGTACAGATGTTGCTGGTGGCCTTCTCGCGGCGGATGTGCTGCTCGCGGGTCTGCAGCGCCAGCCGGTACGCCTTGTTGCCGTCGGCGTCGACGGAGACGCCGACGAGCCGCCCGGGCAGGCTGCGGGCGAACTTCTCGCGCACCGCCATGTAACCGGCGTGCGGGCCGCCGAATCCCATCGGCACACCGAAGCGCTGCGTCGTCCCGACCGCGATGTCCGCGCCCAGCTCACCGGGCGAGGTGAGCAGCGTCAGAGCGAGCAGGTCGGCGGCGACGGTGACGACGGCACCGAGCTCGTGCGCCTCGTCGATCAGCGGCTTGATGTCGCGGACGACACCGGAGGCGCCCGGGTACTGCACCAGTACGCCGACCACACCGCGCTCGGCGACCTCGGCCGGGATGCCGGTGCTCAGATCGGTGACGACGATCTCGACGCCGGTGGGCTCGGCGCGGGTCCTGATGACGGCGATGGTCTGCGGCAGGGTGTCCGCGTCGACGAGGAACACGCCGTCCTTGACCTTGCCCATGCGCCGGGACAGGGCCATGGCCTCGGCGGCGGCCGTGCCCTCGTCGAGCAGCGAGGCCCCGGAGGTGGGCAGGCCGGTCAGCTCGGCGACCATGGTCTGGAAGTTCAGCAGCGCCTCCAGCCGGCCCTGGGAGATCTCCGGCTGGTACGGCGTGTACGCGGTGTACCAGGCGGGGTTCTCCATCACGTTCCGCAGGATCACGGGCGGCGTGAAGGTGCCGTAGTACCCGAGTCCGATCATGGAGTCGAGCACCTGGTTCCGGTCCGCGAGGGAGCGCAGCTCGGCGAGGACCTCGGCCTCGGTGCGGGCACCTGGCAGCTTCAGCGCCTCGGCGTTCTTGATCACATCCGGCACCGCGGCGGCCGTCAGCTCGTCGAGCGAGCCGTACCCGACCTGGGCGAGCATCTTCGCCCGCGCTTCCGCATCGGGCCCTATGTGCCGCTGCTCGAAGGGGATGCCCTGTTCGAGTTCGGAGAGGGGGATGCGATTGGTGGCAGTCATTGCGGAGGCCTCCTGGTCTGCGCGACCTACGAGGGGTACCACGGCGCGGGTACCCGGACGGCCTCCCCCTCTGTCATCTCAACCTGAGAGCTTCACCGGGGCGCGCCCGTGAAGGCACCGTCCCGGCTTTCACCGTCGGTGAGGAAGGGTTTGGGACGTGCCCGCCCGTACGCCCGCCCTGCTTTCCAGAGTGACCTCGTCCGTGCGGTACAGGTGCCTGAGAGATTCCGGGGAGGATTTGCTCCTTCGGCGCCTCCGGCGATCGTGACCCGGAGAGCTCTCCCGCACGGGGTCAGCAGCCGTTCGTCAGCCTACCAGCGAGGGTCACAGGCGTTCCCTCGAGTGGCCGCCCGCCCCGAAGTGCTCTTTCGTAGTGAGTACGAGCGGACAAAGATGAGTAATGCCCACATCTCAGACCCCGCGACAGCTGGAGGGCCCGTGCAGACCGACATCGATCCGCGGAATCTGATCGGCCGCAAGGCGTTCGACCGCAGCGGGGCCAAGATCGGCACGATCGACGAGATCTATCTCGACGACGCCACCGGCGAACCGGAGTGGGCGGCCATACGCACGGGCCTCTTCAGCCGCGACGCCTTCGTCCCCCTGGAGCCGAGCGAACTGGTCGACGACGGCACCCTGCGCATCCCGTTCGACCGCGACCTGATCAAGGACGCCCCGGACTTCGGCGTGGGCCGCCATCTCTCCCCCGCCCAGGAGCTCCAGCTCTACCACCACTACGGCCTGGACACCACGCTCCCCCACCCGCCACCCCCCGACCACGACTTCGGGCACATCGCGGGCTCGGACCCCACCTGAGGCGCCGAGTCTCACCCCGTCTCCACCGCTCCCACCTCCTCCCCGCAGGAGCCCGCTCCGACCAGCGGCAAAGGCTCCGCGGGGCGCAACTCCGGATCATCCGTCCGGAACGTCCGCACCCGCCCCGGCGCCGACCCGGGTGTCTCGAAACGCACGGTCACCCGGCCGAGCCCGCTGCCCTGGACCCATCCGTAGCCGTACTCGGTGTGCCGCACGTCGTGCCCGGCCACCCACCGCCGCTCCGCGGGCGCCACCGTCTCCTGCGCGTCCTCACCGTCAGCCGGTCGCGAAGGAGCCCCCGGCACCGCCTCCCCTGCCGGCGGATCACCCGCTGAACCCTCCGTCGCCGAAACCTCCGCCTCCGCTGCCAGCGCCTGCGCCTGTGCCTGGGCGAAGAGGTCCTCCTGCGTGTAGTCCGCGAGCCCCGTGACCCCTACCCCGAGCAACCGCACCCCGCCCGTGGTGTCCACGGACTCCAGCAGCCGCGCCGCGGCCTCCCGCACCACTGCGGGGTCGTCGGTGGGTCCCCGCAGCGTCTCGGACCGGGTCAGCGTCGAGAAGTCGAAGCGCCGCACCTTCAGCACGATGGTCCGCCCCGAGTGCCCCGCCGCCCGCAGCCGCTGCACGCACCGGTCGGCGAGCCGGGCCACTTCTCCCCTGACGCGGACCCGGTCGTGGATGTCCACGTCGTACGTGTCCTCGACACTGACCGACTTGGTGTCCCGCTCGGCGACCACGGGCCGCTCGTCGCGCGCCAGGGCCATGGCGTACAGCGAGACGCCGTGTGACTTCCCGAGCAGCCGCACCAGCTCGTCCTCCCCCGCCTCCGCGATCTCCTCGACCGTGGTGATCCCGGCCCGCCGCAGGTGGTCGCCGGTGGCAGGCCCCACGCCGGGCAACGTGCGCACCGACATCGGCCCCAGCAGCGCCCGCTCCGTGCCCGGGGCTATCAGCACCAGGCCGTCCGGCTTGGCCTCCTCGGAGGCGATCTTCGCCAGCATCTTGGACGCGGCGAGGCCCACCGAACCGGTCAGGCCGGTCACCGCTCTGATGTCCGCCCGCAGCCGCTCGCCCACCGCCCTGGCCGAGCTCTCGTCATCGGCGACGCCACCCGCCTCCAGATCCACGAAGGCCTCGTCCAGGCTGAGTGGTTCCACCAGCGGCGACAGCTCGCGCAGCAGCCCCATCACCTGCTCGCTGATCTCCCGGTACAGCCCGAAGCGCGGCACGAGATAGGCGGCGTTCGGCGCCAGCCGGCGCGCCTGCCCCATCGGCATCGCCGAGTGCACACCGAACCGCCGCGCCTCGTAGGAAGCGGTGGCCACCACGCCGCGCGGCCCGAGCCCGCCGACCACGACGGCCTTCCCGCGCAGACTCGGCTTCGCGGCCTGCTCGGCGGACGCGTAGAAGGCATCCATGTCCAGATGCAGAATCGTCGGCGCGCTTCTCACATCTCCGATGCTGCCCTACGCCACTGACAATGCCCCGCCGCGGGCTCAGACCGCCCGGTTGCGCCGTCTGGCCAGCTCGTCGGCGGGGTTGTGCCCGACGAGCGTCTCCCCCGTGTCGATCCGCTCCCCGTGCAGCTGGGACAGTGCGGCCTCGACGTCGCGCCACACGACGCCCACGGCGATCCCGAAGATGCCCTGGCCGCCCTGGAGCAGCTCGTGGACCTCACCGGGCGACGTGCACTCGTACACCGTCGCCCCATCGCTCATCAGCGTCATCCGCTCCAGATCACGGAAGCCACGCTCCCGCAGATGCTGCACCGTCGTCCGGATGTTCTGCAGCGATACCCCGGTGTCGAGGAACCGTTTGACCACCTTCAGGACGACGACGTCCCGGAAGCTGTAGAGCCGTTGGGTACCGGACCCCCCGGCGGCGCGCACGCTGGGCTCGACCAGGCCCGTCCGGGCCCAGTAGTCGAGCTGGCGGTAAGTGATGCCCGCGGCCGCGCACGCGGTCGGACCGCGATACCCGATCTGCTCGGAATTCTCGACCGTCGCGTCCCCGCTCCCCTGGACCGCCATCGGTTTCGGAGAGTGATCGGCCGCGCTGTGAAACGGGTACGGACCGTCCACCGCCGTACCGTCGCCGCTGCTTCTCACGCCGACCTCCGTCCTTGACCTGCCTTCTCGACGGTAGGCAGTCACCAGGGGCTCGTCAACGATCGCCACACTCGCCACGCCGAGTGATAATCACCCTGAGAGTGGTTTCGCGTGCCCCGCCGCGGGGAAAGGCTAGCCGAATGGGCCGAAGTGAGCCGCTGAGAGCGGCTCACTGACTGTTGGTGCCGAAGTCCTCGGGCGAGATCTGGTCGAGGAACTCGCGGAACTTCTCCACCTCGTCCTCCTGCTCGTCCGGGATCGCGATGCCGGCGTCGTCCAGGACGCCGTCGCTCCCGTAGATGGGCGTGCCGGTGCGCAGTGCGAGCGCTATGGCGTCGGAGGGCCGCGCGCTCACCTCCACGCCGCTGGCGAAGACCAGCTCGGCGTAGAAGACCCCTTCCCGCAGGTCCGTGATGCGCACTTCGGAGAGCTCCTGGCCCACCGCCTCCAGCACGTCCTTGAACAGGTCGTGCGTCAGCGGTCGTGCGGGTGCCATGCCCTGCTGCGCGAAGGCGATGGCGGTTGCCTCACCTGGTCCGATCCAGATGGGGAGGTACCGGTCGCCTCCCACTTCACGCAGGAGCACGATCGGCTGGTTGGAGGGCATTTCGACCCGGACACCTACGACGTCGAGCTCGTTCACACAGCAACCCTAGGACGTGGCCGGCAGGTTTGGGTAGTCGGGCAGCCGTCGAGTACCGGCCGGGGACGGTCCGCCCGCCCCGCGCGAGCCCGTATTTCAGGGCAGTCTGACGCCGAGGGCGCTCTGCACAAGAGCCGAATGCAGCTTCCCCGTGAGGCTCGCCAGCTCTTTGGTACGGGCTTCCGCGTGGGTCCTGGTCTGGGGATTGCGGTGCCGCCGCAGCGGAGCGACGACCTGCTCGACGAGCCCGGCCTCCCGGTCCGCGGCGGCCTTCATGGCCCGCAGATGGCGTGGCTCGATGCCGAACCTGCCGAGTTCCACGACGAGCGAGGCGACCGTGACGGCCTCCGCGTCGTAACCACCGTCCGGCAGGCGTACGACCAGGCCGTACGTCTCCCACTCGTCGAGCTGCCGCTCGTCCACCTCGGCGACGGCCAGCAGCTCGGCACGGCCCACACGGGCCGCTGTCGGCCTCTCGGCCTCCTCGGGGCCCCCGGCGCCTTCTGCGCCCCGCTGACGGCCCAGAGAGGGCAGCGGGGCCCTCTCGCCGCGCTCCAGTGCTTCGAGGTGCTCACGGATGACCTTCAGCGGCAGGTAGTGGTCCCGCTGCATCCTCAGCACATGACCGAGCCGCTCGACGTCTTCCGGGCTGAACTTGCGATAGCCGGACGGCGTGCGCTGCGGCTCGATGAGGCCCTCGGACTCCAAGAAGCGGATCTTGGAGATCGTGACCTCGGGAAATTCCTCACGCAGCTGGTTCAGCACGGTGCCGATGCTCATCAGCCGACGGTCCGCGACGGTGGTGCCGGTGCCGGCACCACCACTCGGTGTGTGAAGCATGGACCTTCCATGGGGGGGTGGCCCCCGGACGAGGCCCGGGGGGTGGGTCAGATGCCGACGCTCCGCTGGCTGGCGTAGAAGACCAGCCGGTACTTACCGATCTGCACCTCGTCGCCGTTCGACAGCGCCACGGAATCGATGCGCTCCCGGTTGACGTACGTGCCGTTGAGGCTGCCCACGTCGGCGACGGTGAAGGAACCGTCCTGAAGGCGACGGAACTCCACGTGGCGACGCGACACTGTCACGTCGTCGAGGAAGATGTCGCTCTGCGGGTGACGACCCGCCGTGGTCAGTTCGCCGTCGAGCAGGAAACGACTGCCCGAGTTCGGCCCGCGGCGCACCACCAGGAGCGCCGAGCCGAGCGGCAGGGCGTCGACGGCGGCCTGCGCCTCCGGGGAGAGCGCCGGCGACGGCGTCTGCCCCGTCACCTCGGCGTCGTAGGCCTCGAGACCGGAGATGGAGATCGTCGAGGTCGTCTCGGACGCACGCTCCGGAGCCGCTCCGGCTCGCAGCGGCGCACCGCAGTTGGAGCAGAACCGGCTCGCCTCGGCGTTGCGGTTCCCGCACCTCGTACACACCAGGGCCATGGACGGGTCCTCCTGCCGCGGCTGCCCCGCGGGGGCGTTCGATGCGTGCGGGCCGGAGGCGAACCCTCCACCCGAACCCGAGGTCGACCGGTCTCCGAAACCTATGCGGCCGGGACCGGCAGGGTCAACGGACGACGCGCCCTGTCCGCCCGGATTGTCACCCCCTGGACCAGCCACCTGGTCCCGGAACATGGGGCGCTCGGCCCCCTGTCCCTCCGCGTCCCCATGACGCGGGGCACGGTGCCGGGCAGTGGCGGGATTGCCGCTGTCCTCACGTGCGCTCTTGCCGAACAACTTCGCAAACAACTTCACGGGCGATTCCCCTTGACCGAAACAGACCCGCCCGTGGGGCAGGACGAACCCTGATTGCACACACCGACATCCATCGGTGAACCAGACATCCTCACAACGTCCGTATCCACCAAACAGTTTCCACCACGCACCACGCTTCTGGTGCGCCGACCCCCCGCAACCTCATGCCCTTGACCCGCGGCCCTCATGCTCCCGCCGCTCACGGGGAGGACGACCGAGCGTAGTCAGGCCGCTTCGCGGGTCGCAAGGCACTCACAATGATCTTCTCCGAGCGTGTCACGGTGACCGTGGCCTGCTCCTTCTCCAGAGTCTGCACCACGCCGCCCGGGATGTTCAGCGCAGGTTCCAGATCCTGGGGCTTGCCGATCACCTTGAAGAGGTACGGCCTACCGACCTTGCGGCCGTCCACACGCACGCCACCGCGGCCGGCGTCCGACAGATGAGTGCTGGCCACCACGCGCACGTCATTGATCTGGATCGCCTCGGCGCCCGCGGCGCGCAGCTCCTGAATGGCGTCGAGAAGCATGTCCGCCTCGATCGCCCCCTTCTTGTCCCCGATGGCAAGCGTGATGCCGGGCCCCTGGGCCGCCACCGTGCCCGCCAGAATACCGAGTTGCCTCTCCCGCTCGGTTGTCTGCTTGCGGGCCTCTTCCGCCTGGTCCGAGCTGTTCTCCAGCCCGGTCCGCTGCTCCTCGAGACGCCGCTTCTCCTCTTCCAGACGCTGAGTACGGTCATCCAGTTCATCGAGGATGCGTACGAGATCTTCCTGCCGGGCGCCGCGCAGCGCGCTGCTGTCGTTGTTCGAACGCACCTGGATGGCCAGGCCGAGGCCCAGCACGAACAGGAGCAGGGCGACGATGAGTTGGGGGCGGGTCACCCGGGGCGGCCACAGGCCCTTCGCCAGCCGCTGACGGCCGGTGGGCGGCTGCTCCCGCCGCACCGGCTCGGCGGCGGGCCCGGGTTCCGCCGGGACCTCGGGGGGCAGTTCCTTGCGACGGTCGTACGCGGGCGTCTCGTCGGCACTCATCGGCGTCACGCCCTGAAGATGTGCCGACGGATGGCGGCGGCGTTGGAGAAGATCCGGATGCCGAGGACGACGACGACACCTGTGGACAGCTGCGCACCGACGCCCAACTTGTCGCCCAGGAACACGATCAGCGCCGCCACCACCACGTTGGACAGGAACGACACCACGAAGACCTTGTCGTCGAAGATGCCGTCGAGCATCGCGCGCAACCCGCCGAAGACGGCGTCCAGAGCCGCGACCACGGCGATCGGAAGGTACGGCTCGACCACTGCCGGAACCTCGGGCCGAACCAGCAATCCGGCCACGACTCCCACGACGAGGCCCAGTACGGCGATCACGATGTGCCCTTTCCTGCCTTCGGCTCTGCTGTACGTACGGTCACACTCGGCGCTGCCGGCAGCCGGAGCTCGTCCGACACGGAAATACTGGTCCGGATGCCGAAGTTCTCCTGCAGAGCATGCAGGTACTGACCGTCGCGGCTGTTCTGGAACCGGGTGCTCAAGCGTTGCCCGGGACCCACCGCGAGCACCGTATACGGCGGCACGAGCGGCCTGTTGTCGACCAGTATCGCGTCACCCGCGGCGCGGACGGCCGACAGTGCGGTGAGCCGCTGGTCATTGATCGAGATCGCCTCGGCGCCGGACTCCCACAGGCCGTTGACGACGCGCTGCATGTCGCGGTCGCGCACCCGCCCGGTGTCGGAGAACCCGGCGCTCTCCCGGGGCCCGCCACCGCCCTGGTCGGCCTGCTTCTTGTCGTTCACCACGAGTTTCACGCCGGGCCCGGTCACCTTCGTGGCGCCGGAGAGGAGACCGACCAACTCGCCCTGGCTGCCGCCGTGCTTCTTCAGCGCGGCCCGCTGCCGCTCGCCCACGTCGTCGCGGAGTTCGTCCACGTCGTCCTCGAGCGTGTCGGCGCCCGCCGTCGCGTCCTCGACACGGTCGATGAGTTCCTCGCGCTCCTTGGCGAGCACCGGAGCCGCTATACGTGCCTGCGCGGCCCCGACGGTGACGACCAGCGCGGCGAGCACCAGCCCCGCGGCGAGACCCAGTTTGGCCCGCAGGGGCCGAGGGACACCGCTGCTGCCCTGGGCTTCTCTTCTGGCCGCGGCCTCCGCGTACCCCTCGTCCAGGCTGTGGTCCATGACGGTGGTGAGCAGCGACATGGACGCGTCCGGGCGCCTGGGGCGAAAGGGGGTGCTCCGAACGGGGGGCTGCTGCGGCATGCCGCACATCGTCGCACGTCGCGGGCGCTACCTCCGAATGGCCCCACCGGCGTGCCGGGCGGCACCTGTTGCGGTACCGCCCGGCAGGCCGACGCGGTCAGCGGCCGGCGCTGTCCACCACCGTGGCCCACTCGTCGAGCAGGGCCTGGGCGGACGCGTCGTCGGGGCCCTCGGCCCACAGATGGGTGACGGCCTCGGCCGGGTCCGGCAGCACCAGCACCCAGCGCCCGTCGGCCTCCACGACCCGGACGCCGTCGGTGGTGTCCACGGACCGGTCCCCGGCCGCCTCCACCACACTGCGCATCACGAGCCCCTTGACGGCCCACGGCGTCGCCAGGTCGCGCCGCAGCACGTGGGCACGCGGGATGCGCGCGTCGATCTGGCTCAGGGTGAGCTGGGTGCGCGCCACGAGCCCGATGAGCCGCACGAAGGCGGCCGTCCCGTCGAACACACCGCTGAACTCCGGCACGATGAATCCGCCGCGCCCGTCCCCGCCGAAGATCGTCGACTCGCCGCGCCCGACGCGCGTCAGGTCGTCCGGCGACGTGGTCGTCCAGTCGACCTGGGTGCCGTGGTAGGCGGCGACCTGTTCCGCGATGCGGGTCGTGGTCACGGGCAGCGCGACCCGCCCGCTGCGCCGCTCGGCGGCCACCAGGTCGAGCATGACCAGCAGGGCCCGGTCGTCCTCGACGATCCGGCCCTTCTCGTCCACCAGCGACAGCCGCTCGCCGACCGGGTCGAAGCGCACACCGAAGGCGGCCCGCGCCGAGGCGACGATCTCACCGAGCCGCATGAGACCGGCTCGGCGCGTGTCGGCGCTCTCCGTGGGCCGCGACTCGTCGAGACCCGGGTTGATCGTCAGCGCGTCCACCCCGAGCTTTCCGAGGAGACTGGGCAGCACGAGCCCGGCGCTTCCGTTGGAGGCGTCGACGACGACCTTCAGGCCCGACTCGGCGATGCCCGTGGTGTCGACGTTGCGCAGCAGCGACCCGGTGTACGAGTCGAAGACGCTCGACGGGAAGTGCAGGTCGCCGATCTCACCGGGGAAGGCCCGGCGGTACTCCTGACGTGCGTACACCCGGTCCAGCTTGCGCTGGCTCCCCTGGGAGAGGTCGGCGCCCTGCTCGTCGAAGAACATGATGTCGACGGAGTCCGGGACTCCGGTCGTGGTGCGGATCATGATGCCGCCGGCGCTGCCCCGGGCGGTCTGCTGCCGCGCCACGGGGAGCGGCACGTTCTCCAGGTCGCGTACGTCGATGGCGCTGGCCTGCAGCGCCGAGATCACGGCCCGCTTGAGCGCCCGGGCGCCACGTGAGTGGTCACGCGCGGTGGTGACGGTCGAGCCCTTCTTCAGGGTCGTCGCATACGCACCCGCGAGGCGCACGGCCAGCTCAGGGGTGATCTCGACGTTCAGGATGCCGGACACCCCTCGGGCGCCGAACAGGTGTGCCTGGCCCCGGGACTCCCAGATGACGGAGGTATTGACGAACGCGCCCGCCTCGATCGTCTTGAAGGGATACACCCGGACGTTGCCCTGGATGATCGATTCTTCGCCGACGAGGCACTCGTCGCCGATGACGGCGCCGTCCTCGATGCGGGCGGCCCGCATGATGTCGGTGTTCTTTCCGACGACACAGCCGCGCAGATTGCTGTGCTGTCCGATGTAGACGTTGTCGTGGACCACGGCCCTGTGCAGGAAGGCGCCCTCCTTGACCACGACGTTCGAGCCGATCACGGTGTGCTCGCGGATCTCGGCGTTGGCCTCGACCTTGGCGTAGTCCCCGATGTACAGCGGCCCGCGCAGCACGGCGTCCGGGTGCACCTCGGCACCCTCGGCGACCCAGACGCCGGGCGAGATCTCGAAGCCGTCCAGCTCGACGTCGACCTTGCCCTCCAGGACGTCGGCCTGGGCCTTGCCGTAACTCTCGTGGGTGCCGACGTCCTCCCAGTAGCCCTCGGCGACGTAGCCGTAGATGGGCTTGCCTTCCTTCATGAGCTGCGGGAAGACGTCACCGGACCAGTCGACCGGCACATCGGGGTCGACGTAGTCGAAGACCTCGGGCTCCATCACGTAGATGCCCGTGTTCACCGTGTCGGAGAAGACCTGGCCCCAGGTCGGCTTCTCGAGGAAGCGCTCGACCTTGCCCTCCTCATCGACGATGGTGATGCCGAATTCCAGGGGGTTGGGTACGCGCGTCAGACAGACGGTGACGAGCGCGCCCTTTTCCTTGTGGAAGTTAATCAGCTCGGTGAGGTCGAAGTCGGTCAGCGCGTCACCGGAGATCACGAGGAACGCGTCGTCCTTCAACGCTTCCTCGGCGTTCTTCACGCTGCCGGCTGTGCCGAGCGGCTTCTCCTCGTTGGCATAGGTGAGCTCCATCCCGAGCTCTTCGCCGTCGCCGAAGTAGTTCTTGACGAGCGAGGCCAAGAACTGCACTGTTACTACGGTCTCGGTCAGACCATGCCTCTTGAGCAGGCGCAGCACATGCTCCATGATCGGCCTGTTGGCCACGGGCAGGAGCGGCTTGGGCATGCTTGAGGTCATGGGGCGAAGGCGGGTGCCTTCGCCGCCGGCCATTACGACGGCCTTCATGTCGGAAACGTCCTCCCTAAGACGACGACCTGGCCGACTCAGCCCACCGTGTAGGGCCCGCATTTGTCAGGTACGGGCCGGCGGCGCCACTACAGCCACCGAATCGGCAGGCTCAATCGGCCGTGTTGTCCACCTTGACAAGTCGGCGGACCTGAACCACATACAGGATCCCTGCCCACCAATACAGCGTTGTACCCCATCCGGCGAACGCCCATCCGAAAATAGCAGCGAGAGTAGCGAGCCAGCCGCTTCCATCGCTCAGGAGCAGTAGTGGAAAGGCGTACATCAGGTTGAAGGTCGCGGCCTTGCCCAGGAAGTTCACCTGCGGCGGGGGATAGCCGTGGCGCCGCAGGATCCAGACCATCACCAGCAGGACCAGCTCGCGCAGCAGGAGCACCGCGGTCAGCCACAGCGGGAGAATCTCGCGCCACGTGAGGCCGGCGAGCGTCGAGAGGATGTAGAGCCGGTCCGCCGCGGGATCAAGCAGCCTGCCGAGGCTGCTGATCTGGTTCCAGCGGCGCGCGAGCTTCCCGTCGAGGTAGTCGCTGACGCCGCTCAACGCCAGCACCAGCAGGGCCCACCCGTCGCTGTTGGGCCCCCCGAACTCCGGCCTGAGGATCAACCACAGGAAGAGGGGCACGCCGGCGAGGCGCGCCATGCTGAGGATGTTCGGGATGGTGAGGACGCGGTCCGTCTGGACGCGCGTCTCCTGGACCTCCACCCGGGGGCCTCCTGGGGGAAAAGAGCCAATGATACTCCCTGACCTTACCCTCAGCCGCGGTACGAGGGCGCGGAGGGGTGGCGGCACCACCGTGGCCGAAAAACAAAAAAGCCGTGGTTCCTGGAATCAGTTCCAGGAACCACGGCTATTAAAAGGAGTTCGGCGGCGTCCTACTCTCCCACAGGGTCCCCCCTGCAGTACCATCGGCGCTGTGAGGCTTAGCTTCCGGGTTCGGAATGTAACCGGGCGTT
>NZ_JBVIJT010000011.1:32567-337348 GCF_055581265.1 Streptomyces sp. NPDC031466 | reverse complement strand
CGTCGGTGAGTTCATGTCGTCGCACCATACGAAACCACTTCCCACCCGAGCAAAAGATCCACCCAGCACACCAAGAGCCATCAGAAACGGCCTAGACATGACCGGGTGCTTGCGACGGTCAGAGCGTCGGGGGGACCAGTGAGCGGAGCTTTTCACGGGTTTCCGGGTCCGTCGAGTAGATGATCGTGCCGATCATGCCCCGGGTCAGCAACACCTTGTACGTGTTGCGGACCAGACGGTCGACGTCCTCGTCCGCGGTGGCCTTGGTGAAGGACGGGTCCTTGGAAGCGCTCCGGTCCACCACCCATCGGTCCGTACGCCAGACGAGGTCCGGACCCATGATCACGCCGGACCAGTCGTACTCGAAGCCCTGCGCGGTGTAAACGCACCCGACCTGTCCGAACCCTGCCGGGTCGGTGGCCCAGAGGGGTGCCGGCGGGGCGCCGAGCAGGGCGCGGTCGCCAAAGAGGTTCCACGGCCTGGCCCAGTCGCCGATGACCACGTCGGTGGGCAGGGTGTGCATGCTGGAAGTGATCTTTGTCGTCCACTTCCAGCAGTAGCCCGCGGACATGCGCGCACCGTAGCCCTCGGACCGTCGGGCAGCCAGGAAGTCCTCCAGCTCCTGGGGGGTGTCCGCGGTCAGGAGCTGTACCTTGTCGTCCGACTCCCACACGGTGGGCGCGTTTCCTTCGAGCCCCAGCAGGTCGACCACCCAGCGCAGGTAGGCGTCGCTGCCACCGCACCGGAACTGGCTGTCGAGTTTCACCACCGTGCAGTCCAGACCCTGTTCGGCCGCGGCTGCTTGGATCTGTTCCACGGTTCCCATCTCGCCCGGACGCACCACTTGGTGCTGGTCCAGCAGGAATACCGGAACCCGCGCGGCGTCCATCAGCTCCGCCACCTGCGGTCGGCCGGTCCGCAGAGTCGCCTTTGTGTAGCGGTTGGCGGAGGTCTTGCGCAGCCGGTGCGCCTCGTCGCAGACCAGCACGTCGAGGTCGTTCGGCTCAGCCTCCATGAAGCTGTTGAAGTAGCGGAAGAGCCGTTGGACCTCGGGCTTGCGGGCACCGGCGACCTTGCGCATCGTCTTGGTGAAGGACTGCGAACCGGTGGCGTGCAGGGCCGGTACCCCGCGCCGGTAGAGGTCGCCCAACAGGGAGAGGGCGATCACGCTCTTGCCGGAGCCTGGTCCGCCGGCCACGACGACGACCTGCTTGTGGTTGGACCGCCGAGCCTGTCGGACTGCCGACATGACCGTCTCGTAGGCGAGCCGCTGTTCGTCCAGCAACACGAACTGCTCCCGGTTACGCACCTCTTCGGCAGCAACGGCCATTAGCTGCCTCGACGGCCGCACCTTGCCCTGCAGCAGGGCGTCGGCTGCCTCGGCACCCGGCTTCGCCGCCAGCCTGGAGCGGAGGTAGCCGAGGAAGGCGCCACGCTGGTCGCCGGTGAACATCCGGCCCCGATCGTCCTCGGTGACGGCGCGGAGCCCCGCCACCCCGAAGTCGGTCGCGTTGTGCAGGTAGGCGACCCCCGCGACCGAGTCGGGGATCCGCTCCAACGCTCCGTTGAACGAGATGAGGTAGTCGCAGTAGCCGCGCACCTGCTCGATCGGGTTGAGGACCGGATCCGGGTAGGCGTCGATGCGGCACAGCAGCGGATCGTCCTCCTCCGGGTAGGCCTCGCTCCACTGCTTCAGCTCGACCGCCACGTACGAGGGCTCTCCGGTACTCGGATGAACACCGGCAAGTATCACGTCCGCGCGCTTGCTGGTCAGGGGCAGCGCGTACTCCAGCATCATCTCGACTTCACCGAGCCCGGCTTCGACGAGCGCGTTGGTGAGAGCCGGGATACTCCGCTCCCAGGAGCGCACCTCCGACGGCTGGGGTCGATGACGGTGTTTGTGCAGGAAGTTCTCGGTCAGGAGCTCGGTCAGCTGTCCTTCAAGGTGGGTGCGGTTGGCCAACGACGCCGCGGACTCACGGAACAGCAAGGAAGTGCCCCCAGGCAGCACGAAGTAGCTCGTGCGGGTGGGGGCATGTCCTTCGGTTCCACGGAAGTGGAGCGGAAGCCCGTCGGGCCGCTGAGATGGTCTTCGCCATCCTAGAACAGGCTATGGATCTGGCGCCTGAGCTGGTCGACAACCTCGTATGTGGGGGAGCTGGTGACGCTCCTCTGACGCACACAGTTCCCTTGCGTCAACGAAATGGGGACTCTGACCGGTGATTCTGCCCGGTCCCTTGTTTCTCAATGCGTTCTCAGGGACGCATCATGTGGAGTGCGTGGCGATTTTGGAGCCTGCCTCGAAGGGTGCCTGACCTGCGGTTTTGCCCGTGTGCATGAGGTGCGGTGTGGGCGTTGTCCTGACGCATCCGTCGGCGGCAATCGCTCGGCGGTGGATGTGGCCGACAATGTCGCCCACGCTGAAGAGTCCCGCAGGGCTGCGCGGAAGGCGTCAGATGGCCGTCACGGTGGACGGACGGGGGTGTCAGCGAGGGTGTGGCGAACGCTGTTGTATGCAGGAGTGCGCGGCAGATTCATGGGCGGCTCGACCAGCCCTGTACGAATGTCGTCGATCGCTGCGGCCGTCCTCACTCTGGATCGGCAACGCTGAAAGCGCTCATTGCGAGGGTCTGGAGGATTTTATCGATCGGGAAGGTGGGGGAATGGGCCGGTAGCCCTCCCGATCGGTAGTTCGTCCACAAGGAACAGGAGGCCTCAGCGGTTGCCGGTCCAGGAGTGGGCCGGGTTGTTCGCGTCGCAGGTCCATTGCACCGCGTTGGCCCCATCCTCGCCGCTGCCGCCGTATACGGTCAGGCACAGACCGCTGTTGACGTTGACCATCTGGTTTCCGCCCTGTGCTCCCGGGCTCAAGCGCCACATCTGTGCGGGACTTCCGTTGCACTCCCACTGCACGATCTGGGCGCCCTTGTCCTTGCTGCCGCCGTAAACGGTGAGGCAAGTCCGGCTGGAGAAATTGCGGATGTACTGATTGTCCCAGTACCAGTTCTGCGGGCTCATCCCATTGCAGGTCCACTGCGTGATGTTCGCGCCGTTGTTGAGGCTGGCGGCGTACGGGGCCAGACACTTCACTGTGTCGACGTTCTTGAAGCGCACCTGGGCCACCGGGTCCGCCTGCGGCTTGAAGTTGTAGACCAGGCGCAAGCGTTCCGGCTGCTGTGCCTGGTCGGCTTCGTTGATGCCCCAGATACGCCCCGAAGACGCGTCGTAGTCGAGGTTCTGCGCCATGTCGGGTACGGCGGTCAGGACGTGCGGTGCGGTGCCGGGGGCTCCCGTGTGGACGCACGAGTTGTACCGGTTGCCATTGTCGAAGCTTGTCGGGCAGAGGCCGGTGGCATAGATGTCGCCGCCCACTATCGTCGCGCCCTGCATGGCGTGGACCGGGGAGACCCAGGCCGCCTCGGCTGTGGCCTGCGTACCGCCCGCACCGGTTCGCGGAAGTCCGGTGGCTGTGTCGAACGGCCACCGGATGATGCGTCCACCGGGTCCGTACTGCCTCCACTCACTGGAGACGAGTGCGGAGTCGGCGCGGTCGAAGCTCAGGCTTGTCAGGCACGGAGAATTGCTGTCGATGCCGATCGAGCAGGTCGTGTCGGTGCCGGTGAGGGTGGAGTACTGGGCCGACATGGGCAGAATGTAGTTGGAGTACGCGGCGGAGGACGTGTCCCCGCTGATTCCCACTCCGGGTCCCTGCGTGGTGACCCGCATGAGGTTGCGGATGTCGAAGACCTGGAGCGACTGCCCGGTGCCGACGAGCAGGTTCGTTCCGTGCCAGACCACGCTGTCGCCGTGAATGGCGTCCGCCTTGAACTGGTTGGGGCCGTCGCTCAGCACGAGGAGTACGTGGTTGAAGCGCGGCTGGGGTCCGCTGTCGTCGACGAAGGTGACCCGAGCCAGCGTGTTGTCCGGGTTGTGCCAGGACGCGACCTGCCAGTGGCCGGCGCCATTCCACGTGCCGTCCGCACCCGTGGCGCTGTGTGCCACGGAAAATCCTTGCGGCACCCAACCGGACGAGTCGTCCGTGTTGTTCCAGCAGTAGCCATCGGCTTTTACGCCCGGGCTGAACGGCGACGGATAACAAAGACCGGACTTTCCGGTGTGCCCCGTCCCGGCCAGGCTTGCCAGGCTCACGCGCTGCAGTGCCGGGGAATCCCCGAGCTTCTTCGCGTTCGCTGCCCAGGTCGCGTTGTTGGGGGAGGCGGTCAAGTGGTAGTTCGCCACACGGCTTGCCGCAATCGGATCGAATTCCGCGGCGGCGGCCCCTGCGGGCGTTCCCGCGGTCATGGACACCCCGAACAACAAGCCCAGCGAACCCAGCAACACCGCGGCTCTACGCCGCAGTCCGTACTTCATTGGCCTATGCATCCACGAACCATATGACAGTCGTACGCCCGCCTCCGGCCGTCAGACGCAGGTTCAGCACCAGACCCGAACCTGTCAGGAACGCCCCGCCGGCATCGCCGGCCAGGCATCAAGGGGACGTAACGACTCCGCCGCATGGCGTCAAGGAGGCAGAAAGGCGGTGCGGGAACGGCCGGTCCGGGACGCAGGCTGAGCGGACCAGTCGTGAAAGGGATCAACCCGATGGCCGTCCTGACCACCCCGAACGCCGCCGCTCCGAGCGCCGAGGAACCTCCCGATTCCGCTGCCCGTCACCGACTGACGGTCGTCACCGGCCTCGCCGCGCTCTCCCTGGACGCCATGGCCTCCGTGGCGTACGGGCCCGAGGCCATCGTCCTCGTCCTGGCCGCCGCGGGCGCCCACGGTCTCGGCTTCACCCTTCCCGTCACACTCGCGATAGCCGGCCTGCTGGCCGTGCTGGTCGCCTCGTACCGGCAGGTGATCGCCGCGTTCCCCGACGGGGGCGGCTCCTACGCCGTCGCCAAGGCGCACCTCGGCCGCCGTACGAGCCTGGTCGCCGCCGCTTCACTGGTCCTGGACTACGTGCTGAACGTGGCCGTGGCTGTCACGGCCGGGGTCGCCGCGCTGACCTCGGCCTTTCCCGCGCTGTACGGGGAGCGGCTGTGGATCTGCCTCGCCGTCCTGGTTCTGATCACCGCGGTGAACCTGCGAGGGATCGTCGACTCGGCTCGCGTCTTCATCGTTCCCACAGCGATCTTCATCGGCGCGATCCTCGTCCTGATCGTCGTCGGCTTGTTCCGAGAGGCCCCCGTGTCCACCGCCGCCTCCTCCGGTCACGCCTCCGTGCTCGCGGACAACGCCACCGCCGTCGGCACACTCCTGCTGCTCAAGGCGTTCGCCGCCGGCTGCTCGGCGCTCACGGGCGTGGAGGCGCTCGCGAACGCGGTGCCCTCCTTCCGGGCCCCGGCCGCCCGGCGGGCAATGCGTGCGGAGACCGCGTTGGGTGCGCTCCTGGGCGGGATGCTGATCGGCCTGTCGGTGCTGATCTCCCGCTTCGGTCTCCAGCCGGTCGAGGGCGTCACTGTCCTCGCTCAGCTCGCCGACGCCTCCCTCGGCCACAACGGGGCCTTCTACGTCGTGCAGTTCGCGACCATGGTGCTGCTGGCGCTCTCGGCGAACACGTCGTTCGGCGGTCTGCCGGTCCTGCTGAAGCTGCTGGCCCGCGACAACTACCTGCCCCACGTCTTCGGGTTGAAGGCGGACCGTCAGGTGCACCGGCACGGCGTGGTGTGGCTGGCCGTGGTCTCGGCGGCCCTCCTGGTGTTCTCTGGCGGTGACACCAACACGCTCGTGCCGCTCTTCGCCATCGGCGTCTTCGTCGGGTTCACGATCGCCCAGACCGGCATGGTGCTGCACTGGCGCGGGGAGCGCGGCCCCCACCGGGTGGGCAAGGCTCTGCTCAACGGCCTGGGCGCGCTGCTGGCCGGCATTTGCGCGGTCGTCGTCACGGCCACGAAGTTCCACGACGGGGCCTGGCTGATCGTGATCGCCGTGCCGCTGCTCGTCGCCCTGTTCGAGCACGTCCACCGGACGTATGGACGCATCGGGGAGCGCCTGGGCGTCGGCCGGATCCCGGAGCCGCCGCGCCATCAGCGCTCACTCGTCCTGGTGCCGGTCTCGTCCTTGACCCGGCTGACCAGCGAGGCGCTCACCGCCGCCGTCTCCCTGGGCGATGAGGTACGGGCGGTGACGGTGTGTCATGCGGACGAGGAGGACCGGGTGACGACCGAGGCGCTGGAGCGCGACTGGGCGTTGTGGAATCCGGGTGTGGACCTCGTCCGCCTGCCGTCCGAGCGCCGCATGCTGGGCCGCCCGGTCACCGCGTACGTCCGCGCACTGGTCGCCGCGGAACCCGGCACCCGCGTCACCGTGCTCATCGCCGAGACGGAGCCGGAGCGGCGGTGGCAGCGCCTGCTGCAGAACCAGCGCGGCGCGGTTCTCGCCCATGCCGTACGGCGCGACACCGACGCCGTCATCTGCCGGCTCAGGTTCCGGATGGCCCCGTAGCAGCCCACCGCCCGACGGTCAGCCGACGTGCACCCGGGGGCGGCGGTCGGGGTCGGATTCCTGCCTGCGGAGGATCTCGCGGGTGACGGGGGCGGTGTCACCGCGGCCGAGGAGGAAGTAGCGG
This sequence comes from Streptomyces sp. NPDC031466, assembly GCF_055581265.1. NCBI lineage: Bacteria > Bacillati > Actinomycetota > Actinomycetes > Kitasatosporales > Streptomycetaceae > Streptomyces > Streptomyces sp. NPDC031466. Next base: position 330,777 of record NZ_JBVIJT010000011.1, on the reverse strand, counting down.
AACATGTGCTTCAGGGGGCTGCCCTCGGCCCAGGCGAAGTAGCAGTGTGGTTGGACGCCCGTGGTGTCGCGCAGGGCGAGGAGGATCGCGGCGATGGCGTTCGGGGCGGCCGGCGCCTCGGCGCGCAGGATCCGGTAGCCGTCGACCTCGAATCCATGGACGGAAAGGGTTTCGCTGAAATCGGAGGGATCGACCACGTCGATCTCCAGGAACAGCACGTCGGCCGGGCCGGGGACGGGGTTGTCGCCGCGCTGCTCGCGCTCCTTGTCGCTGTACTCGGCGCTGTCGCCGGCCTGGCGGCGGTTGGCGATGATGTTGATCGACTCGTCGTGAGCGAGCGTGTCGGTGATGAAGCGGCGGGCGGCCTCATCGAAGACGATCCGGTCGGCGCGCAGCTCCGTGGTGCGGGAGACGCGGGAGATCAACGAGACGAAGATGATGCCGAGGATGAAGAAGCCGGAGATGGTGATGCCGTCGGGCTTGTCGACGATGTTGTAGATCAGGGCGTAGAGCAGGACGAGGGTGAGCAGCGCGAAGCCGACGGCCACCGGCCGGCGGCCGCCGCGGGCCACGGAGAGGGTCACCGCGAAGGCACCGGAGACCATCATGGCGAGGATGCCGGTGGCGTACGCCCCCGCCTGGTGGTCGACGTCCGCGTCGAAGGCGATGGTGATGAGGATGCACAGGGCGGTGTAGACCATCACCACCGGTCGCACCGCGCGCCCCCATTCCGGCGCCATTCCGTAGTCGGGCAGGTAGCGCGGGACGATGTTGATCAGTCCCGCCATGGCGGAGGCTCCGGCGAACCAGAGGATCAGGATCGTGCTGATGTCGTAGACGGTGCCGAACGCCTCCCCGACGTGTTCGTGGGCAAGCCAGGCCAGGGCGCGGCCGTTGGCGCCGCCGCCGGGCCGGAACTCGTCCTCGGGGATGAGGACGGTGGTGACGAAGCTGGAGGCCAGCAGGTAGACGCTCATGATGACGGCGGCGGTGGTCAGCAGCTTGCGGGCGTTGCGGATCCGGGACCGCAGCCGCTCCTCGCGGTTCGCGCCGTCGGCGGACATCAGCGGCATCATGCTCACACCGGTCTCGAAGCCGGACAGGCCCAGCACGAGCAGCGGGAACGCGAGGAGCGCCGGCGTCACCAGGTCGCCGAAGCCGCCGCCCCCGACCAGGGCGTCCGTCCAGGCCGAGAACGCCCCGGGGGTGGTGACGACGTGGACCATGCCGACGGCGATGACGACCGCGTTGAGCGCCAGGAAGACGGCGACCAGCGGGATGGCCACGCTCACGGCCTCACTGAAGCCGAGCAGGAACACTCCGCCGAGGACCAGCAGCAGCACCACCGTGAGGGCCACCTCGTGGCCATGCAGGGCCTCCGGGAAGAAGGGGTTCTCGACCACGTGCACCGAGGCGTCCGCGGTCGACAGGGTGATGGTGATGATCCACGACGTGGCCACGAAGCCGAGCAGGACCAGCACGAACAACTTGCCCCACCAGAACGGGAGCAGGTCCTCCAGCATCGCCACGGACCCCGCGCCGTGCGGGCTCTCCTTCGCCACGCGCCGGTACATCGGCAGCATGCCCAGCAGGGTCAGCGCCACGATCAGCAGTGTCGCCAAGGGGGAAGCGGCGCCGGCGGCGAGCGCGGCGATGGCCGGAACGTAGGCGAGGCTGGAGAAGTAGTCGACGCCGGTCAGGCACATCACCTTCCACCAGGCGTGCGGCTCACCATGCCCCTCACCGGCCGCCGGTCCGACGGGCTGCACCTGGTGGCGCAGCATCCACCGGGCGAGGCGGCCGGTGGGCTGCGCCCGAAGGGCGGGGCTCTCCACTACCTCGGGCACGGCTGGGCCGTTCACGTCCTTCATGTCCCCCACGTCTCCTCGCTCCCGCGCACTGATCGGTCAGTACCGCGGTGACGGCCTCGTATCGATCACCGAGTATGCGGCCATGCTGTACTACCCCGGTCACCGGGTTGTACGTGTCGGGCGGGCGGCGTACGGCTTCGTGGGCAGCGCACCGCCGCTGTGCCCAGGGCCGGGTAGCAGGGGGTGCGGGTGTCGGCGATGATCGGAAGGCGGTGGCGTGGTCGCCTCGCGTCCTCGTCGTTGTCTGCTCTCCGGGGTGTGACGTTCCCCAGGCAGGTAAGGAGGGAGGAGCGAGAGAAAGACGAGGCAGCGGTCTTCAGCTGGCCTGAGACAAAGGGGACCCCGTGTTCGAGGCGGAAGACATCAGGGAATGGCGCGGCCACGATGTGGTCGACCACGAGCGGCACAAGATCGGCGCGCTGGAGGCGGTCTACGTCGACACGGCCACGGACCAGCCCGCGTTCGCGACGGTGACGGTCGGCCTGCCGACCCGGCACCGGCTGGTCTTCGTCCCCCTGGGCGGTGCGACGGTCGGTCCGGGATATCTGAAGGTCGCCTACGACAAGAAGCTGGTCAAGGAAGCGCCCTCGATCGACACGGACGGTGAACTGCTCGCGCAGGACGAGAAGACGGTCTTCGCGCACTATGAGCTGGTCTACCGCACGGGCGCGGGTGGCGAGCGCCGCCTTGCCCGCCGCTGACACCCCACCGACTTCCCCCCGACTTCCCCCACCGTGAGGTGACGCAGATGGCTCTCTTCCTCCTGCTGGTCATTGTGGCCATCGTCCTCGGCATCGTCGGCCTGGTGGCGAAGGGCCTGTTCTACCTGCTGGTCATCGGGGTGGTGGTGCTCGTCGCCGACCTCGTCCTCCTCGGCCTGCGCCTGGGCCGCCGCCGCAGGCGCCTGCCCCGGTGACGTGGCGCATGCGCATCTCGCGTGCAGTGCCAGGAAGGGAAGGTCATGGCCAGCAACGAAGCCGCTGCCGCCCTCGGACGCCGCTTTCACCGGCCCCTCGTCTCACGCGACTGGGCCGGCATCCGCGCCCTGCTGCATGACGACGCCACGTGGACCCTGCCCGGCGACAACACCATCTCCGGTGTGGCCGAGGGCGCCGACGCCGTGGTGGAGCGCGCTCAGCGGATCGCCTCGTACGCCTCGACTTCACGTTGCTGCACATCCTGGTCAGTCGGGAGAACGTGACGCTCTCCCTGTACAACACCGCGCGCCGGGAGGACGCGGTGCTGGACGAGCACCTGGCCACGGTGCGTCGGCTCCGCGAGGGGAAGATCGCGAGCATCGAGACCTATCCCTCCGACGTGCCCGGGATAGGCTTCCGACAGCCGCGGCCCGGCCCGGGGCCGCAACTCGTGTAGGGGACAAGCAACGCCGATGGCCAGCCGGATACCGTCCTGGATCAGTGTGTCAGGTCTTACCGTGTCAGCGTTGGCTGTGGTTGCGGTACTCGCGATACAGGCCGAGGGATCGACTCCTGAGCCCACCGCCCGCAAAGAGCCCCGAGCGAAGGCGAGTACGCCGGGCCCTGGCGGTGAGAAGCGTGAGACGCCGCACCTGCTCCCGAAGGAATCGGGGGAAGGGAAGCGAGTCGTCTATTCCCTGAGCCGTGACCGCATATGGCTGGTCGGCGACAGCGGGGACAAGCCTTTCGACACCTTCGCGGTGTGGCCGGGGTCGGTCCATCCGGGTGCGGGTGGGCACAAGGTGACGGGACTGCGGAATGCGACCGTGGGCAGCGACGGGGTGCCGGTCGTGCGGGTCGTCTATTTCTCCCGTTCCGGGGGCTCGGCAGCCGCTTTTTCCGCTGCGCGGGACGGGGCTTCGCCGGAGCCGGTGCCCGGAAAGAAGACCGGGGCCATACGCCTTCGGACCGATGACTCCAAAAGCCTTTGGGGTTTCGTGAAGGTCGGGACAGACGTTGTGGTGGTGCGCTGACGGACAGCGTCGGCAGCTCGCGGCTCCGCCGGAATGCGAGGGGTCCCGATCAGCGGGAGAGTGAAGGGCGAGGCGCGTTGGGGCGAAACCCGTACGAGGTGGGAGCGGGCCCGGGGCGCCGGCAGGGACGTAAGGACGTAAAAGCGTCAGAGGCGTACGCGCGGCGGAGATGACGAGGACGGCACGTGGATCGGTCAGCGGCGGGAGTCGGTCCGGGGGAGCCCGAGCAGGAGCCGCTCTTCGATTGGGCGGAGACCGCGTCGGCGCCGGCCGCCCACGGGGCGTTCCGGGACAGTCCACGGGCGCGGCGCATGCTCGACGTACGAGAGGTGTACGCGGAGCCCGCGGCCCTGGACTCGCCGCGCGGGCGCCAGATCATGGCCCGGCTGCCGGGCGTACGCGTGACCGAGGTGGCCGGCCACTGGCGTATCCCCTCCCTGCACGGCAACGACGGCAATGTCGAGCGCTGGGTCCGGGTCAAGACCGAGACGCTCGTGCTCGGGGTGAAGCGGCAGCTCGTGACGCGGCCCAACGGCAGGTCGGCCGACTGGATCGCTCCGGGGCCCTCCAACGGGTGCGCGATGTCCTGCGCCTACTGCTACGTCCCGCGCCGCAAGGGATACGCCAACCCCATCACCCTGTTCACCAACATCGAGGCGATCGTCTCCCACATCCGGCGCCACGTGCGGGTTCAGGGGCCGAAGACGGAACCCAACCAGTGCGACCCCGATGCCTGGGTCTACGACATCGGCGAGAACGGCGACTGCTCCGTCGACGCCCTGGTCAGCGACAACACGGCGGACCTCGTCGCCGCGTTCCGCACGCTGCCGACGGCGAAGGCGTCCTTCGCGACCAAGTTCGTCAACCCCGACCTGCTCGCCCTGGACCCCCGGGGCCGTACCCGGGTGCGCTTCTCCGTGATGCCGCCCGACGACGCCCGGCTGCTGGACATCCGCACCAGCCCGGTCGCCGAGCGGATCGCCGCGGCCGCCGACTTCCTCGACGCCGGCTACGAGGTCCACTTCAACCTCTCGCCCGTCGTCCTGCGCCCGGGATGGGAGCGGGCCTGGGCCGAGCTGCTCACCCACCTCGACGACGTGCTGCCCGCCCGCGTGAAGGAGCAGGCGGCGGCCGAGGTCATCATGCTCACCCACAACCAGGCGCTCCACGAGGTCAATCTCGGCTGGCACCCCCGCGCCGAGGAGGTGCTGTGGCGGCCCGACCTCCAGGAGCCGAAGCGTTCGCAGAACGGCGCCCTCAACGTGCGCTACGCCCTTGAGGTCAAGCAGGAATCCCTCACGCGGTTGCGGCGTCTGCTCACCGAGCACGCGCCCTGGCTGCGGATCAGGTACGCCTTCTGAGCCACTCCTTGGCCGTGGTCACCCGTTCGAGGATCTCGGGGAGCGGATCGACGCCGATCCCCGGCGCGGTGGGTACGGCGAGGTGTCCGTCCGCGAGTTCGAAGGGCTCGGTGATGTCGGTGGCGAAGTAGCGGCCGGACGCGGAGGTGTCGCCGGGCAGGGTGAAGCCGGGCAGGGCGGCCAGCGCGACGTTCGCGGCGCGGCCGATGCCGGTCTCCAGCATGCCGCCGCACCACACCGGGACGCCGTGGGCGACGCACAGGTCGTGGATGGCCTTGGCCTCCAGGTAGCCGCCGACACGGCCCGGTTTGACGTTGATGACGGAGGCGGCGCCCAGGGTGATGGCCGCGGCGGCGTCCTCGGCGGACTCGATCGACTCGTCCAGGCATATGGGCGTACGCACGCGTTCGGCGAGGGCGGCGTGCTGGACGAGGTCGTCGTCGGCCAGGGGCTGTTCGATCAGCAGCAGGTCGAAGGCGTCCAGCCGGGCCAGGTGACGGGCGTCGGCCAGGGTGTAGGCGGCGTTGGCGTCCACCTGGAGGAGCAGGTCGTCGCCGAACCGCTCCCGTACCGCGCGGACCGGCGCCACGTCCCACCCCGGCTCGATCTTCAGCTTGACGCGGACGTACCCCTCGTCGATGAACCCGCCGACGGTGTCCAGGAGTTCGGGGACGGAGTCCATGATGCCGACCGAGACACCGCAGGGCACGCGGTCGCGCCCCGCGCCGAAGAACGCTCCGAACGACTGCCCGGCAGCACGCAGTTGGGCGTCGAGTACAGCCGTCTCCAGCGCCGCCTTGGCCATTCTGTGGCCCTTGAACGGCTTGAGGGCACGCCTGACCGCGTGCGCGTCCGCCACGGCCGGGAGCGCCGGGACGAGGAAGCGGCGCAGCACGTCCGCGGCTCCCTCGACGTACTCGGAGCAGTAGCGCGGTTCGGACATCGCCACACACTCGCCCCACCCCTGGCCGTCCGGGGTGACCACGCGCACGAGCAGGACATCGCGGGCGGTCTCGACGCCGAAGGAGGTGCGGAACGGCGAGCGCAGGGGCATCGCGATCCGCCGCAGCTCGATTCCCGTGATCTGCGAGCCGGTCTGCAAGGTGATCTGCTCCTCCGGAGGGCGGCTCACGCGGCGGTGCCGCGCGTGACGACATAACTGGTGCGGGCGTGGAAGCCGGTGACGCGGGCCCCTTCGGCGAGCAGACCGCCGAGCACCTCGCGCATGGCCAGGCGCCACGCCTTGGCCGCGCCCGGATCGGTGCGCCGCAGCGACTCGATGTCCGGCGGTACGTCGACCAGTACGGTCGCGGCGTCGCTGTGGCCGACGACAGGCAGGCCGTCACGCGCCCACAGCACGGTCGGGGCATCGGCGGGGACCACCACGGCATCGTCCGGGCCGTCGGAGTGGTCGGGAGGCCCGGGGTGGTCCAGCTCCCACACGACCAAGGCCCGGTCCGTGTCGTCGCCGCCGTTGATCGCGTCGTCCATGGGGCCGTAGAAGCTGGTGAGGTACTCCACCGGGCGTCCGCCGAGCTTGGCCAGGTTGAAGTGCGCGTTGCGCCGCACCAGGGGGTCGAAGGTCCAGGTGATCCGTCGCAGGCCGCGCGCCAGCGCCCACCCGCGCTGGTGGAGCTTGAGGGCCGGCCCCGCCCGACGGCCGGGAAGCGCCCCGGTGACGTGCGAGTGCAGCGACTCCCCGACGGGCGCCGCGAAGAACGCCACGGACGCGCCGACCAGGCGGCCGTCCTCGAAGGCCCCGGCGACGTAGTTGCCGGCGTGCGCGAGGGCCCGCATCTGCTCGACACTCACGGGGGAGCTGCCGGGAGCGCTGCCCCAAATGTGCTCGAACAGCGCGTAGACGCGCTCCAGTTCGACCAATTCGTGCAGCTCGCGCACGGCGAGACCGTGTGCTGTCCGTGTCATCTGAGATGTCTGGGACATCTGCGTGGTGTCGACGTTCATATCGGGCGGCCTCCTGGACGAGGGTGATCCGGAGCCGGGTGCGGGGGACCCCCTCCGCGACGACCATATGCGCATGGTCGGCCGGCGCGCCGCCCGTTGACGCGGAGAACGGTGTCCCGAGCCCTGCCGCCGGTCTTTCACCGCCCCGGGTTGCCCGCCCGCGTCGGCTACGCGCCGGGGAAGTACAGGCCGAAGGACGACGAGTCGACCGCCATGGGGCCCGCGAACGGCTGGTCGAGCTGGTGGATGAGCAGCACGGTCAGGGTGATCAGACTGGTCAGGCCCATCACCATGACGACATGGGTGGTGTTGCGCTGGATGCCGAACATGAACATGAAGGCGACGGTGAGCAGCCCGCCGGTCACCAAACCGAACCACAGGACCGGCGACAGTCCGTCGCGCGCGTCCGCCTCCCGGCCCCGGCGCGCGTCGTCCAGGGCCCACAGCTGGGCCATGACCTCTTGCGCGGTGGCCTGTTCGATGGTCTTGGCGTCGGGGCGCAGCTGGTTCGCGCCCCGCACGTCCTGGAGGAGGCGCCAGCCTTCCTCGGGCAGTGGTTCCCCCGCCGCCAGGGCCGGCAGCTCCACGCGGACCGTGTGCCGCACGTAACGCGTCACACTGTCGCGCAGGCGCAGCGCGTCGGCCGCCGGCAGGCTCTCGGCGAGCTGGTAGATCTCGTGGGCCGCGCTCGCCTCGTCGCGCACGTGCTCCTCCGCGCTGGAGCGGCCTTCCCAGACCGACACCAGGGAGAGCCCCAGCAGCAGCGCGTACAGCACGCCGACCATCATCGCGATGTACTCGGCCACGTCCTCCCGCGGCTCGCTGTCGTCGTTCGGCCAGTAGCGGTGGCGCAGGAGTACGGCTGCGGCGGCCAGGAGGGAGACGCCCAGGACGAGCGCGATCGTGCCGATCATCAGTGCCCTTTCTGCGTCCGGCGCGGCGACAACGCCGCCCTCGGCTCACTTCAGACGGGAGCCGAGCAGGATCGCCGCCAGGATGCCCGGAACCATCACGAGGAACAGGAGGGCCGCCAGACCGACCCCGGTGGGGCCGTGCCCCGGACGATAGAGGTGGTCCATGAGCGGCACACCTCGGGAGGCGCGTCGCGGCTGCTCCGGGGGCACCTTGCGGGCGTCGGGGTCCAGCACGGGTGGTGGGGCCACGCCGGGCGGCACGGCCACTCCGGGTGGCAGAGGCGGGGGAGCGACTCCGGGCGCCAGGGGCGGCGGGCCGATCCCCGGCGGCAGCGGCGGGGGAGCCACCCCGGGCGGGGGAGCCACCACCCCCGGTGCCGGGAGCAGGGCGAGGCCGGGCGGTACGGGCGGTGGAGCCGCTCCCGGCAGGAAGGGCGGCGGGGCCATCCCGGCCGGGAAGGGGCCCGGGGCCACTCCGGGGGGAAGGGGCGGTGCGGCCGCTCCCGGGGGTAGTGGCGGTGCGGCTGCTCCCGGGGGTAGTGGTGGTGCGGCCGCTCCAGGCGGCGGGGGCGGTGGGGCCGCTCCGGGTGCCAGGGGCGGTCGGGCGGCGGCCCCGGGCGGGACGAGGGGCGGGAGCGTCCCGCCCGACCGGGGGGCGGGGGCCGCGCCTGCCGGGGCGGGCGCCGATGCTCGCGTGGCCGGAAGCCGCAGCAGGGCCGGCGGGGTGAGCGGCGCGATCAGGGGGGTGATCAAAGGTGTGGACCCCGGCGTCCCGGGAGCGGACCCCGGTACGGGTCCCGGCGCCCCCGGTGCGGCCCCCGGCACTCCCGGAGCAGAACCCGGAGCCCCCGGAGCGGACCCCGGCGCCCCTGGTGCGGACCCCGGTGCACCCGGCGCGGCCCCAGGCCGTCCGGGTGGGGGAAGCGGCTGGGCGTTCCCCTGCCCGCCGGGGGTCCTGGGACCGGACGGGGGAGGCGACGCCCGCTGCCCGACACGGCCACCGGGTGGGGGCGTCGGCACCGACGCGGGCGTCCGCCCGGCCGGAGCCGGAGCCGGAGCAGCAGCCGGGGGCGGCGGCGGAGGCTGGACCGGTACGGGCGGAAGGGTGAACTGCGCCGAGGACCGCGCGGTGAGGAGCGGCGGAGGCACGAGCGCACCGGTGGCTCCCAGCGTCGCGGTGCGGTCGCCGGCCTCGGCCAGGCCCCTGCTCACATAGGTGCCCGGCGCCGCACGGGCCTGGGCGCGACATGACGCGGAGTGACCGGGAGCGATCTGCGGCACGACGGGACGGCCGCCCCCGCAGTCGACGGACTTCGCCTCCGGCAGCGCGTCGCTGACCCGGACGTCGTACAGGGGCAGGTCCCCGCGATTGGCCACGACGTACTGGATGACGCCGACCTGCTGGCTGAGCCCGGCCTGCCGCATGACACCGGCCCGCCGTACGAGAGTCGCCTGTCGCGTGACACCGGCCCGCTGCCTGACGCCGCCCTGCCGCACGGGGTGGGCCCGCCGCACGAGGTCGGTCTGCCGCAAAAGAGCCGCCTGCCGCACGAGGCTGCCCCGCTGCCTGACACCGGTCTGCCGCACGGGGCCGGTCTGCCGCACGGGGTCGGCCCGCCGCACGAGAGCCGCCTGTCGCATGACGCCGGCCCGCTGCCTGACGCCGCCCTGCAGCGCGAGGCCGGCCCGCTGCACGAGGTCGGCCCGCCGCACGAGAGCCTCCTGTCGCATGACGCCGGCCCGCCGCATGGCGCCGCCCTGCTGGGTGACGCCGGCCGTCTGTGTGAGGGCCAGGACACCCCCGACCCCCCGGTACCCCGCCCGCGTACGGGCTCGGGACACCGTGTTCAGGGACGGGACACGGCCGACGGCGGTGACGTCACTCACCCGCACCCCGGGAAGCGCCCGGGTCCGGGCCGTACACGTGGTCGAGCTGAGGCCACGCAGCATCCGCACCGCGGAGCGCCCCCCGCAGGTGACGGCCGTGCCCCGGGGCAGGCCGGGGTCGCTCACCCGTACGTCGTAGAGGTCGGCCCCCGTGCGGTTGATCAGACGGTAGACGGCGTGCACGGGGTCGCCGACCCGGATGCCGGGTCGCAGAGCCCCCGTGCCGGGCCGGGAGTTGATGTGCACGTGCAGTGCCAGACCGCCGTTTCCCGCGCCGTCGGCCGTCGCGCGCCCGCCGCCGGGCACGGCGACGACGCAGACCAGAATCAGCAGCGCGGACAGGTACAGAGGCCACACGTGCTTCATTCGCCCGCGAGTACGCATGCCGCCCATGCTCGACGACGATCACATCCCCCGCCGGGCGGAACGCGCCTGCCCTCGCCCTTGCGGTGTGATAATCACCCTCATGGCAGCAGGTGGCGGCCCTGCTCCCGAGGAAACGTCACGCGGTTCCGGCCCGCGCGCCGGGCCGTCACCGGTGGGTGCCGGTCGAGTGCCCGTCCGAGGCGTCGGTCAGCTCCAGCATCGCGGTGACGCGCTTGCCCGAGGGCTCCCGGTGCACCTGGAAGTTCCGGGACACGGCCATCACGACTTCCAGGCCGTGCCCTCCGATGCGGTGCGGATCCCGTGCCGAGACCGCGGGCAGGGCGGTGCTGCCGTCCCGTACGGTGATCTCGATGATGCCGCCCCGCACCGCGAGGGTGAGCAGGCACGGTCCGGGCGCGTACTTGCGGGCGTTGGTCACCAGCTCGCTGACCACCAGTTCCACCGTGCCCATGGCCCGGCCGGACACCGGGAGCCCGTGCAGGGACCGCACCTCGGTCAGGAAGTCTCTGGCCAGGTGCCGCGCGGTGGCGATCCCCTCACTGCCCTCGAACAGCCGGGAGACCGCCAGGGGCCCATCGGCCGTCGGCTCTCGCCCGTCATCGTCCGCCGTCTGATCCATACAGTCCGCCTTGCTTCCCAAGCAGCCCGGCCTCACGCGGACCGACTACCCCCATAACCCCGCACAACCCTGTCAGGTGGTCCAGCGGCTTCGGCCGTTGGGTTCAGCGGGGCCCCGCCGCCCGGCGCAGCGCCGCGACGAGTACCCGATTGCTCTCGCCCTTGAGGACGTACTCGACCACGCCGGCGTTCTTCATCTCCTCGACGGAACCGTTGTCGTCGTACGCGGAGAACGCCACGACGCGGCTCGTCGGCGAACACCGTCGGATGCCCCGGGCGACGCGGGGGCCGCCGCCGGGGAAGCGGACGTCCAGGACCACGAGAGCCGGTCGGAGCCGGGCCGCGAGCCGCAGTGCCTGCTCGCCGTCGCGCGCGGCGCCCACGACCTCCAGGCCGGGCTGTGCGCCCACCACTTCGGTCAGGGCCTCCAGGAGCAGGGCGTTGTCATCGCACAGGAGCACGCCGAGCGGGGGGCGGGAACGGTCGTCCGCGACCGTCGCGCCCGCCGTCGTCACGGCATGGTGTCCGGCGGTGCCGGCGTCGGGAGGTGGTTCGGCACCCAGAACTCGACCGTCGTCCCCGTTCCGGGGCGGCTGTGCATGGACCACCATCCTCCTGCCGTCTCCGCTCTCTCCCGCATCTCGATGACCCCGAAATGATCTCGGGCCCCGTCCGGCGACCTGGGGGCGCCTGTTCCGTCGTCCACGACACGCGTCACGATGCCTCCGTCGGCCGAGCGCACCCGGACGTCTACGCGGCTCGCGCGCGCGTGCTTGTGGACGTTCAGCAGCGCCTCCTGAACGATACGGAAGATGGTGATGGCTGTCTCGGGGGTGGGTTCACGCTCCAGCTCGTGCTCGAACGAGTACGCCATTTCCCAGGAGGAGCCCACGACGTCGGCCAGGTGACTGGAGAGCCCTTCGATCAGGCCGTGCCTGTCGATCCCGGGCGGATGCAACCGGAAGGTCAGACTGCGGAGCCGGCCGATCGCCTCGCGCACCGAGGCGTCGAGGCGCTCCAGTTCCGGGGCGTAGGACTCGGGCACCCGCTCCGCCAGCAGCTCCAGCCGCATGGTGACGGAGACCATGGCCTGGATGGAGTCGTCGTGGACGTCCCACGCGATGCGCCGCCGCTCCGTCTCCTGGGCCTGGACCAGGTGGTCGAACAACCGCCGTCGCTCGCTGAGCGCGTGCTGCGCCGCCCGTCGCTCGGACATGTCCCGGGTGACCTTGCCGAACCCCTGGAGCACGCCTTCCTCGTTCCACAGGGCGGTGATGACCACGTTCGCCCAGAACCGGGAGCCGTCCTTGCGGACGCGCCAGCCCTCGTCCTCCAGCCTGCCGTCGGCCACGGCGGTCTCCAGCTCCCACTGGGGCTTGCCCGACGCCTGGTCCTCGGGCGGGTAGAAGACCGAGAAGTGCTCCCCGACGATGTCGGCGGCGCTGTACCCCTTGATCCGCTCCGCCCCGGCGTTCCAGCTGATGATGTAGCCCTGCGGGTCCAGCATGAAGATGCCGTAGTCCAGCACCCCTTGGACCAGCAGCGTGAAAGCCGCCTCCGACATGGGGGCGGCCTGCTTCCGGGCACGCTTGTGGTGGCGCGGCTCCCGCGTCACGCGAGAAGGCCTTCGCGCCGGGCGATCGTCACGGCCTCCAGCTGGGAACGCGCCCCGAGCTTCTCCAGCACCCGCTGGACGTGGTTGCGCCCCGTGTTGAGGGCGACCCCGAGCAGGTCGCTGATCTCCGCGGTGGTGCGTCCTTCGCCGAGCAGCTGGAGTGCCTCGCGTTCCCGCGGGGTGAGGTTCGCGCCGGGGCGCGGGGTCCTGCCGGCCAGCCGGCCCAGTACGTCACTCAGCAGGTCCTGGCTGAACACCACCTCGCCGGTGGCCACCCGGCGCACGGCGTCCTCCAGCTCGCTCAGCCCACGGGCCTTCAGGATCAGGCCGGCCCCACCCGACTCCGCGACGCGCGCGGCCACCGATCCGCTGCCCTCGCCGGCCAGGACCAGGATGCGCACGCCGGGCGCGAGCGCCAGCAGATCCGCGATGGCCGCGATGCCGTCACCGTCCGGCAGGCGCCGGTCCAGGAGCACGACGTCGGGTTCGCAGCGTCGTACGACGGCCAATGCCGAAGCCACCGTGGCGGCGCGCTCCACGACCCGCAGATCGGGTGCGCGCTCCAAGGCGAGGCAGATCGCCTCGGCCACCATGTCGTGGTCCTCCACCAACAGGACTCGGACCGGACGACTGTTCGGGGAAGACGCGGGCATGAGGGCATCCTTGCAGGTGGCGGGCCGCACGATCATGCCAGAAGGTCCCCGAACAGCGATGCGGTGGTGGTCATCGCCCGGCCGTGACGAGCCGGCTCCCCGGCCGTGGGCGCTCCCGCTTCGAGGAAGACGTCCTCGGCCCCGATCAGGGAGAGCAGCCGCGTCATCTGCGGCCCCACACCTTCGACGAGAAGGTCCACGCCCGCCCCCAGCGCGGCGACGCGAGCGGTGAACAGCGCGTTCAGACCGGCGCAGTCGCAGAAGGAGACGCCGGTCAGATCGAGGCGGATGAGCGCCGGAGCCTCCGCCAGACAGGTGGCGACCGCCTCCCGGACGTACGAGGCAGCGTCCAGGTCCAGTTCGCCGACCAGGGTCACTCGGGCGGCGCCCGCGTGAACAACGGTGTGTGACGTGAACGGGTGAGCGGTCACAGTGTCCGCACCTCTCCGTGCTGACGTGCCGCGTGTGCCGCGCGACGCGATCCCATGAACCCTTGCCCATAACGCGCCCATAGTGCGAGGGCACCAGATGGGCTCTAGTGAATCTGCACCAGACGGGGAAGTCAACCGAGCGCCGGGGAAGTTGACGGCGGCGATGGTGGAACACCGTCAACTCGTCTGTTGGTGGCGGCACTTAGGGCTCAACGGCCCCTCGGTGAACGGCCGGGAGAGTGGGACGCGAAGGCGCCCGGGGATTCAGTCCGTGCGGCGGGTGCGGGTGCGGATGCGGATGGGGCCACGGGCCTCCGCCGGTTCGACGGGACGCCCGCCCTGCGTGATCTCCACCTCGCCGGACGCGACCAGCCGCCGAGCCGCCTGCCGGGCCGGTTCCATCAGCTCGCGCCAGCCGTCGTCGTCCCCCGTGTAGACCGCCCGGGCGGCGTCGGAGGGGCAGATGGACGCGGTCGGGCCCCGACGCTCCAGCAGGTCCAGGATGGCCTTTTCCAGGTCCCGGCCCGTCGCCTGCTCGGCCCTCGGTTCGTCCGCCCCTTCGTTGCGCGTCACGCCGCCAGTGTCGCACCGGCGACGGCCACGGGCCCTCCGGGAGAGGCACGGGCCCTCCGAGAGAGGGGACTCGGTGGACGAAAGGGGGGCGGGACTCAGTCGACGCGGATGGACGTGACCTCGTAGACGACGGTGGACGCCATGGACAGCCCCCGGCAGGTCAGCCGGCGCGGCGGTATCCGGTGGGCGCGCACCTCGACGTGGCAGGCCGGGGGGTGCGGCGGCCGGCCGGTGACGTGGATGCGCCAGCGGTCGTGCTCGCGGGAGGTCGCGACGACGGTGTAGTCGTGCCGCCCGGCCGGGCCGAAGCGCCCGAGCAGGGCGGCGACGGCGGCTTGTTGCGCCGGAACGAGGTCGGTGTACCCGCGCAGATGCCGCGCGTGGACGCGGCCGGCCAGATGCTCCGCCACGGTCGTGACGGACGAGTCGGCGTCGAGCGCGCCGTAGTAGACACCGTCGGGCGCGACCACGACATTGGCCGCGAACCGGTCGCCGCCCACGTGGGTGCACTCCCACACCAGGTCGGGCCAGCGCTCGCTCAGGGCGCGGCCCACGGGGCGGCCGCGCACCGAGCAGCAGATGTCGTGCCGGCCGTGGGCGCAGACGAGGACGACGGGCGGAAGGCCCGGTTCCCCGGGTTCCCCGAGCGCCCGGACGATCTCCGCCAGGTCCTCGTCCCGGCGCCAGGTGCCCCACCGCTGACGGTGGGCGCCGGACCTCTCGTGGCGCAGCACCGCCCAGCGCCCGGCGCCTTCGGTGGTGCGGCGCCCGTGCCGCCTGATCAGGAGTATCCGCGCCCGCACCGCCTGGGCGGCCGAGAACACCAGCCCTTTCGTGCCGGGGTCGAGGTCGAGACCGTCGAAGCCGTTGGGCGGCCAGCCGGCCCGGTACTCGATGAGGATCCAGACGCCCCCGTACGGTGCCGTGCCCGCGAGCGGGTCGCCGCGGGTCCGGGCGGCCTCGGCGCAGAAGAACCGCTCCGCCGGGGTCACCGCGGCCTCCTCATCGTTCGGCGGGCACCAGTACGCCCGCGCGCAGCAGTCTCTCGGCCAGGCGGAGGCCGAGGGCACCGGCGGTGTGGACCTCGCCGTCGAGCACGCGGGCGACCGGGGCCAGGTCGGCCTCCGGGAAGTCGAGCCGGCCCACGCGGGTGGTCAGGCGGCGCCCCTCCAGCCTCGCCGCCAGGGCCGCGCGGAGCCGCACCGGCGTGTCAGGGCCGAGGCCGCGCACCGCCGCGAGCTGGGCCAGCGGACCCAGCGGCGCGGGGCGTGCCTGAGCGCGCCGGGCGCGGTGGAAGGGGGGAGCGGGATCGGCGTCGGCGAGGGCGGCGGTCAGGCGCTCGCGGACGCCGTCGATCTCGCCCTGCGGCCCGTCCACGCCAAGGGGCAGGGCGCCGCGCATCCAGGGGTCCTCGCGCAGGGCCGCGAGCGCCGAGTGCGCGAGCTGCTCGGCCAGCGCGTGGCGCGTCCAGGTGTGGACGCCGAGCGTCAGGTGGATCGCGACCTCGCCCTGGGCCCGGGCGGCGTGCAGCCAGCCTCGCGGCAGGTAGAGGACGTCGCCGGGCGCGAGGACGGTGTCGATATGGGGCTCGCCCCGCGCGGCCTCGGCGACGGCGGAGCGGCGGTCGCTCCAGGGCTGGTCGCGCAGCGGATCGGGGTGGACGGGCTCGTGGATGATCCACCGCTTGGTGCCGGCGATCTGCAGCACGAAGACGTCGTGGACGTCGTAATGGTCGTCGAACCCACGGTTCTGCGGGGGAGTGACGTAGGCATTGGCCTGGACCGGATGTCCGAGTTCCGTGGCCAGCCCCGAGCAGAAGTCGGCGACCGGGCCCCAGGTGCGGTGCAGCGCTTGCAGGACGAGGGTGGCGCCGTCGGCGAAAGCACGCCACAGGGCCGTGTCGTCGACCTGGTCGGCGACGGTGGCGCCGACGCCGCCCGACGAGGTGAACGCTGACTCGGGCAGGGTCGAGCCGTCCTTGGCGACGCGCAGGAAGGGCGTACGCAGCCCGCGACGCGCGATCAGTTCGTCCACGGCGTCGGCGGAGAACAGATCGGAGAAAGCGCTCGCGCGGCGGGTGAGCAGCGCCGTGCGCGCCCAGGCGTCCCGGGCGAACTCCTCCTGACGCAGCCCGGTCAGCCGCGTCACCAGGGCGCCGGCGCCCGCGGGGGCGACGGCGTCCTGGAGCTCGGTCGGGGGAAGAGTCAAGAGCCGCTGCCGGACTCGTCCGCTCCGCCGTCTGCGCCTCCGTCGTGGACGCCGGGGGTACCTGCCGCGCCGCCGTCTGCGGGGCCTTCGGCTCCGCCGTCGGCGCCTCCGTCATGGACACCGGGGGTGCCTGCCGCCCCGCCGTCTGCCGGGCCTTCGGCTCCGCCGTCTGCGCCTCCGTCGTGGACGCCGGGGGTGCCTGCCGCCCCGCCGTCCGCGGGGCCTTCGGCTCCGCCGTCGGCGCCTCCGTCGTGGACGCCGGGGGTACCGGCCGCCCCGCCGTCCGCGGGGCCCTCCTGCTGGTTCGGGTCCTGTTCGGGGTTGGCCATCATTCCTCCTGCGAAGCGAACGGTGGGGAGCGGGCGCGCCCTCCAGAGACCTCTCTGCTCCCACCAAGCTCGCTCACGTCCCTCGGGTCGGCAACCCGAGGATCCGCGACCTGAGGCGGGGCCGCGCCCCGCCCGGCCCCGCCGAATCCGCCGGGCTGTCAAGCCGTTAAGCCGTCAGGCCGTCCCAGCCGGTTCCCAGCAGGTCGAAGGCGCGGGTGAGGGCGCGGCGCGCGTCCTCGTGACCGGGCGCCGCACGGGCCGCGCGCGGGGCTTCGAGGGCGAAGTGGGCCAGGGCGAGGCAGGCGGGATCGTCCGGGGGCAGCCCGCTTTCGTCGGCGATGACCCGGGCCAGGGCGGCGGTGTGGCGCAGCCACATGTTCTGGGCGTAGTCGCGCAGGGCGGGGGTGCTGTTCACCAGGTCGGAGAAGGCGGTGAAGCGGGGGTCGTCGCCGGCCGCCAGGCGGTGGCGCAGGGCGTGTTCGCGCAGCGCGGCCGGGATGGACCGGCCCTCGGGGCGTTCCCGTACGGCGGCGAGCAGCAGGGCCTCCTGTTCGGCGTCCTCGTCGAGGACGAGGGCTTCCTTGACCGGGAAGTGCTTGAAGAGCGTGGTGGTGGACACGTCCGCCGCGTCCGCGATCTCGCGGATGCCGACGTCGTCGTATCCGCGCTCCAGGAACAGGCGCAGGGCCGCGTCCGCGATGGCCCGGCGGGTGGCGGCCTTCTTGCGCTCGCGGCGGCCCGGCGGGGGCGGGGCGTCGGCCGGCTCGGTCTTCGTCTCGGTCATGCCGCCAGCGTACCCCGCTTCGGTTCACTCGATTCAAAAGTTGAGTCGTTGCACTTATTGAGTCGGTGTGCTCTTCTGGGGTTCCCCCCCGGACCATCCCGGCCGAACGGAGCCCCGCCATGCGCACCGAGCCCGCACCACCCCGCATCGCCGTCATCGGAGCCGGCCCCGGCGGCCTGACCTGCGCCCGCGTCCTGCGCCGGCACGGCGTAACGGCCACCGTCTACGACCTGGACGCCTCCCGTGCCGCCCGCGGTCAGGGCGGCACCCTCGACATGCACCCCGAGAGCGGGCAATACGCCCTGGCCGAAGCGGGGTTGACGGAGGAATTCCACGCCCTGGCGCGCCCCGAGGGCCAGCGGATGCGCCTCGTCGGCCGCGACGGCCGGATCCTGCTCGACGCCGTCCCGCCCGAGGCCGACACCGCCGAGGGCAACCCCGAGATCGACCGCGGGCAGCTGCGCGACCTGCTCCTGGACTCCCTGGAACCCGACACTGTGCGCTGGAGCCACCGGCTCACCCGCGTCGAACCCCTCGCCGACGGCAGCCACGGCCTGCACTTCGCGGGCGGCGCGACCACCAAGGCCGACCTGGTCATCGGGGCGGACGGCGCCTGGTCCAAGGTCCGCGCCGCGCTGTCCGACGCGGTGCCCGTCCACACCGGCGTCACCTTCGTCGAGACGGGCCTCGACGACGCCGACGCGCGCCACCCCCGGCTGGCCCGCCTCACCGGCGACGGCACGCTGATGGCCCTCGCCGACCGTCAGGGCCTCATCGCCCAGCGCAACAGCGGCGGACACATACGGGTGTACGT
This sequence comes from Streptomyces sp. NPDC031466, assembly GCF_055581265.1. NCBI lineage: Bacteria > Bacillati > Actinomycetota > Actinomycetes > Kitasatosporales > Streptomycetaceae > Streptomyces > Streptomyces sp. NPDC031466. Next base: position 312,416 of record NZ_JBVIJT010000011.1, on the reverse strand, counting down.
CGCCCTCAGCGCCGACGAGGACTGGCACCGGCGGGCGGGCCTGGACCTCGCCGACAACGCCGCCGTACGCGAGGCGCTCCTGGCCCGGTTCGCCGGCTGGAGCCCCGACCTGCTCGGCTTCATCACCGACACGGACACGGGCTACGCGCACCGCCCCCTGTACGCCCTGCCCGTCCCGCACACCTGGCCCAGCACGCCGGGCCTCACCCTCCTCGGCGACGCGGCCCACCTCATGCCCCCGTTCTCCGGTGTGGGCGCCAACCTCGCCATGCTCGACGCGACGGACCTGGCCCACGCAGTCCTCACCCACCCCACCCTCGCCCAGGCCGTCACCGCCTACGAGAAGACCCTCTTCCCCCGCTCCACCGAAGCCGCCAGAGGAGCCTCCGAAGCCCTGACCGACGCCTTCGGCCCTGACGGCGCGGCGCGGGTCCTGGCCCATATGTCCGGCCGCGATTGAGGGGCAGCGACCCGGCCGGTGCTACCGAGGGCCACGAGTGCTGTGCGGTGGGGGAGAAGAGCTTCGTCCGCTCGCCCCCGCGCCGGAGGGGCCGGGTACCCTCGTGACACATCGTCATCGCGGCCCGACGGGCTTCCGCTCCACCCCGTGGAGTTTCGAAGGACACGCCCCCACCCGCACGAGTCACTTCGTGCTGCCTGGGGGAAGTCCTTGTTGTTCCGTGCGTCGGCCAAGTCCGTGGCGGCTGCGGCGATGGACAGTTCGCTGTTCCTGCATCTGACCGAGCAGTTCTCGCGCCTGCACGGCCACCGGCCCACCCCCTCGGAGGCCCGCTCCTGGGAGCGCAGCATTCCCGCGCTCCTCAGCGTCCTCAACGAGGCGGGACTCGGTGACGTCGAGGTCATGCTCGAGTACGCGCTGCCGCTCAACAGCAAGCGGGTGGACGTGATCCTCGCGGGCGTGCACCCGGTCACGGGGGAGCCGTCGTACGTCGTCGTGGAACTGAAGCAGTGGAGTCAGGCGGATCCGGACGAGGACGACCCCGCCCTGTGCCACGTCGACGCCTACACGCACGCGGTCCTCAACCCCGTCGAGCAGGTGCGCCGGTACTGCGAGTACCTCGTGAACTTCAACGGCGCCCTGGCCGGGCGGTCGGACCGGGTCAGCGGCGTGGCCTACCTCCACAACGCCACCGAGTTCGGCGTGGCCGGGTTGCGTGAGCTGGAGGTCGACGACCGGGGGCGTCTGTTCACGGCCGAACGCCGCGGAGCCTTCCTCGATCACCTGCGCGGCAAACTGAGCACCGGGCATCCCGGTGGCGCCGCCGCCGATGAGCTTCTCGCCGGCAAGCCGGTGCCCTCCAAGCAGTTGATGGCCGTCGCCGCCGCCGAGGTACGTGACCGCGAGCAGTTCGTCCTCCTGGACCAGCAGCAGGTCGCCTACCGCCTCGTGCTCAACGCCGTCAGGAAGGCGAAGGTCTCCGACCACAAGGAGGTCGTGATCGTCACTGGTGGGCCCGGCACGGGCAAGAGCGTCATCGCGCTGTCCCTGTTGGGCGAGCTCTACCGCCAGGGCGTTCCCGCCCTGCACGCCACCGGCTCCCAGTCCTTCACCAAGACGATGCGCAAGGTGGCAGGCACGCGAAAGCGCGAGGTGCAGGACCTCTTCAAGTACTTCAACAGCTTCATGACCGCGGAGAAGAACACGTTGGACGTGCTGATCTGCGACGAGGCCCACCGCATCCGTGAGACGTCGGCCAACCGCTACACCCCGGCCGCTCATCGAACCGGCACACCGCAGGTGGAGGAACTCATCGACGTCGCGCGTGTGCCGGTGTTCCTCCTCGACGAACACCAGGTGGTGCGCCCCGGCGAGTTGGGCACCGTGGCCGAGATCAAGGCGGCCGCCGCGAGGAAGGGCCTCGCATGCCGGGTGGTGCCGCTCGACAGCCAGTTCCGCTGCGGGGGCAGTGACGCCTACCTGCGTTGGGTCGTACGGCTCCTCGGTCTCGAGCCGGGCGGCCCGGTCGTCTGGGACCCCGACGACCGTATGGAGCTGTTGGTCGCCGAGAGCCCCCAGGAGATGGAGGCGTTCCTAGACGGACGCCGTGCCCAGGGTTACGGCGCTCGTATGTCCGCCGGGTACTGCTGGCCCTGGTCGAAGGAGCCCAGGCCAGGAGAACCACTCGTGGCGGACGTGACCATCGGGGACTGGGCGCGCCCCTGGAACCTGCGTGGCGAGCGATCCGTCGCCGGCGCACCGCAGTCGGCGCTCTGGGCGACCGATCCGGCCGGCTTCGGGCAGGTCGGCTGCGTCTACACGGCGCAGGGTTTCGAGTACGACTGGTCCGGGGTCATCCTCGGTCCGGACCTGGTCTGGCGCACTGACCGGTGGATCACGGACCGTGCGGCGTCCAAGGACCCCGTCTTCAAGAAGGCCCCGTCGGACGTGGACGTCGACCGCCTGATCCGCAACACCTACAAGGTCCTGCTGACCAGGGGGATGGTCGGCACGGTCGTCTACTCGACGGACCCCGAGACGCGGGCGAAGCTGCGGGAACTGGTGGGAACGGCGCGTGAGGTCGTCACGGCCTGAAGGCCGGCGAACGGACGCGATTTCCGGCTTCCGCAGCGGCGTATCTAGGATCACCGTTACCGGTTGCGGCCCGACGGGCTTCCCCAGTGGACATGCCCCCACCCGCACGAGTCACTCGTGCCCTGGGGGAATCGTCACGTGTCCATGCTCCTGCTGCGGTTGTCGGCAAGAGATCTGCTCACCCTCGACGCACGGCGCGGCATGGTGCCTCACCTTGCCGCCCGGTGGACGCACTTCCGGGGGGTCAAGGCGTCGCTCGGCGAGTGCACGGCCTGGGCGGAGAGCCTCATCGAGCTGGCGAAGGATCTGGTGGCCGCCGAGCGCGGCAACGTGGAGATGATCGTCGAGTGTTCGGCCACCGTCGACGACCCCGAACGCTCGGACCGCAGCCGCCGGATCGACGTGGTGTTGGCGGGCCGCCACCCGACGGACGGCGACCTCTCCGTCCAACTCGTGGAGCTGAAGCGCTGGTCCACGGTCACCCGCGTGGAGAGAGCGACCGCGGACCTGGTGTACGTGCCGGGCATCGAGGAGGCGAAGAAGCATCCTGCGCTCCAGCTCCGGGAGTGCTATGAGCTGTTCACCGGGACCACCGGTCCGCTGCACGGCCTGCGGTTCGAGTGCGGCGGCTTCGCCTACCTGCACAACGCCACCGACGAGTCCGTACGACCGCTGCTGGGCGTCGACGCCCCCACCGGGTCGTACGCCCGCACCTACACCAAGGACACCAGGGACAAGCTCCTCGCGGACCTCAAGCGGCACTTCACCGCGGACGAGTCGTCCTCCGCGGCGGAGATCCTGCTCAGCCGCATGAACCTGAGCAACACGCCGCTGCTCGACGCCATGATCAAATCCAATGGCGAGGACACCGTCTTCACGCTGCGGGGCCGTCAGAAGACAGTCGCGGAAGACGTGCTCCAAGCGGCGGTGCATGTCCTGGACGATCCCGCCGCCGACGCACTCGTCCCGAATCCGCGTCGAGCGGTGTTCCTCGTCACCGGCGGTGCCGGTACGGGCAAGAGTGCCATCGGCCTGCAACTGAAGGCGGAGTTCGAGGCTGCCGGCCGAACCGTGAAGTACGCCAGCGGATCACGTGCGTTCAACGCGGCGATGCAGGAACATGTCGGCTACGGGGAACGCGAGTTCAAGGACAGCTTCACCTACTTCAGCAGCTTCGTGACACCCCCGGAAGAACCGCTGGACGTCCTGATCTGCGACGAGGCACACCGGTTGCGGGAGCGATCCACCAGCAGGTTCTGGGCCGCCGGTAAACAGGGCACGAAGGCCCAGATAGACGAACTGCTGGACGCCTCGCGCCTTACCGTCTTCTTCCTGGACGAGAGCCAGTCCTTGCGCCCCGACGAGGTGGGGACGGTGAGCGTCATCGAGGACGCGACCAGACGCCGCGGCGTGATCGCCCGTCGCTATCAACTGCAGGAGCAGTACCGGTGCGGGGGCAGCGACGCCTACATCCGCTGGGTGCGGTCCCTTCTCGGCATCTCGGGCCAGAAGCCGGGCACCTGGACGCCCGACGGCCTGATGCACATCGAGGTCGCGGACACTCCGGACGACATGGAGAGTATTCTCCGTACCGAGTTCGCCGCCGGCGCTTCCGCTCGCATGATGGCCGGTTTCTGCTGGCCCTGGAGCCCGCCGGACAAGGAGCGTCGGCTCGTGGCCGATGTGCGCATCGACGACTGGCACCGCCCGTGGAACGCGTCGAGCGACTCCTACTGCGCGGGCGGTGAGCCGCCCTCCAGGATCTGGGGCGTACACGACGCCGGGTTCGGCCAGATCGGCTGCATCTACACCGCGCAGGGGCTCGAGTGGGACTGGTGCGGTGTGATCATGGGCGACGACATGGTCTGGCGCACCGACCGATGGGTGTTCCAACGGGGCAAGAAGCGGCGGGACAAGGCCACCGGACAGTGGGAGATCGTGGAACGAGGGTCTCTCGACAGGGAGATGTGCAGGAGGACCAAGGGTGACGAGGAAGCGTTCGCCCGCTGTGTCCGCAACGCCTATCACGTGCTGCTGACCCGTGCCAGCCGCGCGATCGTCCTCTATTCGACGGACGAGGAGACGCGGAAGTACCTCAAGTCGCTCGTGCCCGACACGGAGATCCACGGCCTCCGGCCGACCTGGTCAAGTCTCCCGCCCGAGGTGCGTGTTCCGCACGAGGTGCGCCCCGCCAAGGGCGGCAGATCGCGGCACGCCCGGAAGAAGAAGGCCAAGCAGCGGCAGGACGAGAACGGCCTGACCCTGTTCTGACCACGGCGGGTCGAAGTGGGTGGCGGGCTCTCCGGACCCGCCACCTTCCTGCTCAGAAGAGCAGGTGTGCTGCCGCCGTCAGGGCCGCCACCAGAAGATTGGCGACGACCCCGATGGCGACGTCGGTCAGGACCTTGCGGAACCAGACGCGACGCGCGGGCCCGTACTCGGCAGGGTTCATGCGTGACCACTCCTTGGCGGTGAGAAGGAATGGTGGGGGACAACCCACCGGGCATCCGCGCACACACCGCGTGAAGCCACGCGGTGATACACCATCCGCTCCTCACATGCCGCCGACCGGCGCATGACCCGCACCCGTACCCTCCGGGAAGGTGCGCAGCGCCGAGCAGTTTAGCGGAGAGCGAGTCGCGCTTCCCGCGTCCTCGGGAACTACAGGACTCGGTCCTCGGCCGCTTTCCCGGGAAAGCCACCGTCGGGCCGGGGACCGGCCGGACCCGGTCATGACCGTCGACTGCCTGACGCAGGCGGTCGGTGACGTCACGACGCTCGTCGAGCCGGCGGCACCCGCCCTCCCCGGCGAGGTCCCGGGCGTCACGTGTCTCACCGCCCCGTGATCTGAATGCCCGTGCCGGAAGGCGTGCCTGCGCGGCCCGAGGGGACCGCACAGGCGTCCGGCGGCGCGCCGCCGACCGTGCCGGGCGTCATCCCCAGCGGTAACCGTCGCCGAAGTTGAGGGTGTGCTCCAGCAGGTCCTCCAGCGGGTCGTCGATCTGGCCGGTGCTGACCCGCGCGACCGTGGGCGCTTTGTGCGAGTTCTCGTGCGTCTCGTCGGCGTGCGCCGTGCCGGCACACCACACGGCCGGCGCCACCGTCACCAGTGCCCAACGGGAGAGCCTCTGCATCCAACTGCCGCTCACCGCAGCCTCCTCGCACCACACGTGTGGGCCGCCGACCGCGACCCGCTCACCGTGGGTAATCCTGCGGCGCCCGAAAAGTCACTGACGATCATACGAACGGGAAGAAGACAGTCGTATGCGCACCCGTCGCGCCATGCCCGTGTACGCCGTCCTGCTGAGGCCACTCGTTCTCTGTCTCGCGCTGTCGGCCGCCCCGGCCGTGGCCGCGACCGGGCGGGCCGTGGCGACCCCCGCCCCGCTGCCCCTCGCCGACACGCCGATCGGCGAAGGGGTCACGATCGAGGGCCCCTGATCAACACCCCGGCGTTTACCCGCCTGTTGTGACCGCGTCGGCGGCCTCGTCCTCGGGTGTCAGTTCGGCCGGGAAGCCGGTCCAGCGCAGCTCCGCGGGCAGGTGCCGCATGTCATTGAAGAAGACCAGCGAGGCGGGGCGTCCCGGCGCGTAACGGATCACGGTCAAAGCCGCGTTGCCGTGATTGAGGCCGAGCCAGCGCCACGGCGGTGCGTCGAGGGCGTCCCGCACGAGCCAACCGATCAGGAAGTTGTGCGTGACCAGCAGCTCGTGGCGCGGCTCGGCGCCGGGCACCGGGCCGGTGAAGCGTTCCAGGGCGGCGCGGGCCAGCGCGGGCCCGCCCTCCCGCTCCTCGGCGGGGAACCGGGCCAGCCGCTGGAGCGTCGACTCCGCGCTGTCCGGCGGGAGTTCGTCCCGTACGGGCATGTACGGGATGTAGTCCCCGGCGGCCTCGCAGCGGTGCAGGGGCACCCCGTCGAGCCGCTCCCCGACCAGCCGGGCCGTCTGCTCGGCCCGAGGCAGCGGCCCATGGTGGATCGCGGAGAGGGGCACGCCCCGCAGCCGCTCCCCGAGCAGCGCGGCCTGGCGCCGTCCGGCCCGAGTCAGCTCGCTCTCGTCGGCGGTGGCCTCACCGTGCCGGGCGAGATAGAGGTGCCGGACGGCGCTCCCGCTCACGCCCGCGGGCCCTCGTCCTCCAGATTGCCCTCGGTCTCCAAGTAGGCCTGCCGCAGCGCTTCGAGGACCGCCGGGTCGGGCTTCGCCCACATGCCGCGCGACTGAGCCTCCAGGAGGCGCTCCGCGATGCCGTGCAGCGCCCAGGGGTTGTTCTCCTGGAGGAACTGCCGGTTGGTCGGGTCCAGGACGTAGGTCTCCGTGAGCTTGTCGTACATCCAGTCGGCGACGACGCCCGTCGTGGCGTCGTACCCGAACAAGTAGTCCACGGTCGCGGCGAGTTCGAAGGCGCCCTTGTAGCCGTGGCGGCGCATCGCCTCGATCCACTTGGGGTTGACCACCCGCGCGCGGAACACCCGCGAGGTCTCCTCGACCAGCGTGCGCGTGCGGACCGTCTCGGGGCGCGTCGAGTCGCCGATGTACGCCTCGGGGGCCGTGCCCCGCAGCGCGCGCACGGTCGCGACCATGCCGCCGTGGTACTGGAAGTAGTCGTCGGAGTCCGCGATGTCGTGCTCGCGGGTGTCCGTGTTCTTCGCGGCCACCGCGATGCGCTTGTACGCGGTCTCCATCTCGGCGCGGGCCGGCCGGCCTTCGAGCCCGCGCCCGTACGCGTAGCCGCCCCACACCGTGTAGACCTCGGCGAGGTCCGCGTCCGTGCGCCAGTCGCGCGAGTCGATGAGCTGGAGCAGCCCCGCGCCGTACGTGCCCGGACGCGAGCCGAAGATGCGGGTGGTGGCCCGGCGCTCGTCGCCGTGCTCGGCCAGGTCGGCCTGGGCGTGGGCGCGTACGTAGTTGTGCTCGGCGGGCTCGTCCAGCGAGGCCGCGAGGCGCACCGCGTCGTCGAGGAGGCCGATCGTGTGCGGGAACGCGTCGCGGAAGAAGCCCGAGATGCGCAGTGTCACGTCGATGCGCGGGCGGCCGAGGTCCTCGTACGGGATGGCCTCCAGGCCGGTGACGCGGCGCGAGGCGTCGTCCCAGACGGGGCGGACACCGAGCAGCGCCATCGCCTCGGCGACGTCGTCGCCCGCCGTGCGCATCGCGCTCGTGCCCCACAGGGACAGGCCGACGGAGGTGGGGTAGTCGCCGTTGTCGTTCTTGTACCGCTCGATGAGCGAGTCGGCGAGGGCCTCGCCGGTCTCCCACGCGAGGCGGGAGGGGACGGCCTTGGGGTCGACGGAGTAGAAGTTGCGGCCGGTCGGCAGGACGTTGACCAGGCCGCGCAGCGGGGAGCCGCTGGGCCCGGCGGGGACGAAGCGGCCCTCCAACGCCCGTACCGCGTTGTCCAGTTCGGCCGTGGTGCCCTCCAGGCGGGGCACGACCTCGCGGGCCGCGAACTCCAGGATGGCGGCGACCTGCTCGCTCTGGCCCGCGGCCACCGAGGCCACGGCCGCGGGGTCCCAGTCCGCGTCGTCCATCGCCTGGACCAGCGCGCGGGCCTTCTCCTCGGCCTCGTCGGCGCTCACGCGCGTCGCCGCGGACTCGTCCAGGCCGAGCGCCTCGCGCAGACCGGGCAGGGCGGAGGTGCCGCCCCAGATCTGGCGGGCGCGCAGGACGGCGAGGACGAGGTTGACGCGGTCGCCGCCCGCCGGGGCGGTGCCGAGGACGTGCAGGCCGTCGCGGATCTGCATGTCCTTGATCTCGCAGAGCCAGCCGTCGACATGGAGGAGGAAGTCGTCGAAGCCGTCGTCGTCCGGGCGGTCCTCCAGGCCCAGGTCGTGGTCGAGCTTCGCGGCCTGGATGAGCGTCCAGATCTGCGCCCGGATCGCGGGCAGCTTCGCCGGGTCCATCGAGCTGATCTGCGCGTACTCGTCCAGGAGCTGCTCCAGGCGCGCGATGTCGCCGTAGGAGTCGGCGCGGGCCATGGGCGGCACGAGGTGGTCGATGAGCGTGGCGTGCACGCGGCGCTTGGCCTGCGTGCCCTCGCCCGGGTCGTTGACCAGGAACGGGTAGATCAGCGGCAGGTCGCCGAGCGCGGCGTCGGGGCCGCAGGCCGCCGAGAGGCCCGCGTTCTTGCCGGGCAGCCACTCCAGGTTGCCGTGCTTGCCGAGGTGGACCATCGCGTCGGCGCCGAAGCCGCCGTCGGCCGCGGGGGCCGCGATCCAGCGGTAGGCCGCCAAGTAGTGGTGGGAAGGCGGCAGATCGGGGTCGTGGTAGATCGCGATGGGGTTCTCGCCGAAGCCGCGCGGCGGCTGGATGAGGATGAGCAGATTGCCGCGCCGCAGGGCGGCCAGCACGATGTCGCCCTCCGGGTCGCCGCCGTCGCCCACCCGCGAGCGGTCCAGGAACATCTCGCCGGGCGGCGGCCCCCAGTGCTGCTCGACGGAGTCCCGCAGCTCCTGCGGCAGCGTCGCGTACCAGCGCTTGTAGGCGGCGGCCGGGATGCGGACGGGGTTGGCGGCCAGCTGCTCCTCGGTGAGCCATTCCTGGTCGTGGCCACCCGCGTCGATCAGCGCGCGGATCAGCTCGTCGCCGTCGCCCGAGACGAGGCCGGGGATGTCGGCCTCGGGGCCGAAGTCGTAACCCTCGGCGCGCAGCCTGCGCAGCAGCGCGACGGCGGAGGCGGGGGTGTCCAGGCCTACCGCGTTGCCGATCCGCGAGTGCTTGGTCGGGTACGCGGAGAGCACCAGCGCGAGGCGCTTGTCGGCGGCCGGGATGTGCCTCAGGCGTGCGTGGCGTACGGCGATCCCGGCGACCCGGGCCGCCCGCTCGGCGTCGGCGACATAGGCGGGGAGCCCGTCCTCGTCGATCTCCTTGAACGAGAACGGCACGGTGATGAGGCGTCCGTCGAACTCCGGGACCGCGATCTGGCTCGCGGCGTCGAGCGGCGAGACGCCCTCGTCGTTCTCCTCCCAGGCCGAACGCGACCCGGTCAGGCACAGCGCCTGGAGGATCGGCACGTCGAGCCCGGTCAGCGCGCCTGCGTCCCACGACTCGTCGTCACCGCCCGCGGAGGCCTCGGCGGGCTTGGTGCCACCGGCGGCGAGGACCGTCGTGACGATGGCGTCGGCGGGGCGCAGCGCGTCGATCAGCTCGGGCTCGGGGGCGCGCAGCGAGGCCACGTACAGCGGCATCGGGCGGGCGCCCGCGTCCTCGATGGCACCGCACAGGTCGTCGATGAACGCGGTGTTGCCGCTCATGTGGTGGGCGCGGTAGTACAGCACCGCGACCGTCGGGCCCTCGATGTCGCGGGCGGCGCGCTCCAGCGGGCCCCAGGACGGCGCGGGCGCCGGCGGGTCGAAGCCGTGGCCGGTGAGCAGCACGGTGTCGGAGAGGAAGCGGGCCAGCTGCTCCAGGTTCGCGGGGCCGCCGTGCGCGAGGTAGGCGTGGGCCTCGGCCGCGATGCCGACGGGCACCGTCGAGGAGGCCATGAGCTGGGCGTCGGGTGCCTGTTCGCCGGTGAGCACGACCACCGGCAGACCGCTGGCGATGAGCTGGTCGAGCCCGTCCTGCCAGGCGCGGACACCGCCGAGGAGGCGTACGACGACGAGGTCGGCGCCCTCCAGGAGCGAGGGCAGCTCGGCGAGGTCCAGGCGGGAGGGGTTGGCGAACCGGTAGTCGACCGGACCCCCCGCCGCGCGGGCGCTGAGCAGGTCGGTGTCGGAGGTCGACAGCAGCAGAAGCATGCGGGCGCAGGCCTTCCTCGGGGTGTCCGCGCCCCGGGTGGTCGTATGGACGGCAGGAGTTCCTGGCTCGCCCCACCTCGGTGGGGCTCACAGTGGCGGGACCGCGCCGGATTCGCACCGGCCTTCCTCCCTCGGGTCCTGGTGGACCCACGCCGTCGCTGGCGTCGGCGGACCTGGCGGGCCGCCGCCTGCATAGTAAGTCCTGCCCGCCGCCGGTGGGGCGGCCGCCTGCCGGGACGGCCCGTCTCGGGAGGCGACCGGCCGGATCGGCGTGGGTATGCTCGCCGCCATGCCGCCCAGCCGAGCACCTTCCATGAACCAGGGCGAATCCCCCCTACGTGATCGGGTGCGCGACCGGGGCGACGCCTGTCCCGGGGCCCTGCGTCTGCACCGCGCCGACGACGGCGCGCTGGCCCGACTCCGGCTGCCCGCAGGACTTTTGACGGTACGTCAGGCGCTGGCGCTGGCCAACGCGGCCGAGCGTCTCGCGGACGGGAACCACAGCATCACCTCGCGCGGCAACATCGAGCTGCGCGGCCTCGGCGAGAGCTGCGGCGGCGAACTCTCCGCGCTCCTCGCGGACGCCGGCCTGCTGCCCTCCGAACGCCACGAGCGCGTCCGGAACATCGTGGCCTCCCCGCTGGCGGGACTCGACCGACTCGGCCACGCCGACGTGCAGTTGTGGGCCCGCGAGCTGGATGGGCTCCTGTGCGGGCAGGACTGGACGACAGCGCTTTCCGGCCGTTTCCTCTTCGTTCTCGACGACGGGCGCGGGGATGCCGCCGGGCTCGGCGGCGATGTGACCTTGATCGCAGAATCGGGCGGTACGGCGCTGGTACGCGTCGGGGACAGCGCCCGGCGGCTCCCGGGCCCCGACGCCCCGCGCGCCGCCCTCGCCGCGGCCGGGGCCTTCCTCGCCGCGGCCCGCGAGGCGGGCAACGGCGCGTGGCGGGTGACGGAACTGCCGGCCGGGCGGGGCGTGGACCTGGCGGAGGCGTTGGCGGCGGCGGGCCTCACGACGGAGCCCGTGACGCCGGACGCCTCGCCGAGCGGGTTCCCTTCCGCCGGGCGACCGCCGGCCGGGGCGGCTTCTGGGCTGACGGAGACCTCCGCGGCGTCCGGGTCGTCCATCCCGTCCACCCTTGCCTCCGCGCCGCCCGCACCCCCCGCGCCCAGCGCCCCGTCGGCCGCCGCCCCGCCCGCCCCCGGCGTCATCGGTGACGCCGACCTGGGGTACGCGGTCGTGGTGAGTGCCCGGCTCGGCCGGGTGAGCGCTGCCCAGTGGCGTGCCCTGCTTCCCGCGCCCGGCGGGGAGATCCGGGTCACCCCGTGGCGCGGCTTCGTCGTCCCGGGCTTCGCGGACGAGGCCGCCGCGCGCGAGCGGCTGCGCGCACTGGCCGACGCCGGTTTCCTCACCGACCCCCGCTCGCCCTGGCTCGGCGTCGGCGCCTGCACCGGACGCCCCGGCTGCGCCAAGTCCCTCGCCGACGTCCGCGCGGACGCCGTCCCCGGCGCCGGGGGCCTGCCCGTCCACTGGTCCGGCTGCGAGCGCCGGTGCGGACATCCGCGCGGCGACTGGGTGGACGTACTCGCCACCGGAGAGGGGCGCTACGAGGTGAGCGTGCGCACCGGCGGCAGCACGGCACCCGTGAGCGGCGGGACATTGACCGAGACGGTCACGACAGCACGTACGACATCCGCAACCACCACCACAACGGCCACGAGATGAGCGAGAGCACAGTGTTCGACTACGAGAAGGACGGCGCGGCGATCTACCGCGAGTCCTTTGCCACCATCCGCGCGGAAGCGGACCTCGCCGGTCTGCCCGCCGACATCAGCCAGGTCGCGGTGCGGATGATCCACGCCTGCGGGATGGTCGACCTCGTCCGCGACCTCGCCTTCAGCCCGCGGGTGGTGGCCGACGCCCGCAAGGCGCTGCGCGACGGCGCGCCGATCCTGTGCGACGCGAACATGGTCGCGAGCGGCGTCACGCGCAAGCGGCTGCCCGCCGACAACGACGTGATCTGCACCCTCACCGACCCCTCGGTCCCCGACCTCGCGGCGCAGCTCTCCACCACCCGCAGCGCGGCCGCCATGGAGCTGTGGCGCGACCGCCTCGAAGGCTCCGTCGTCGCCATCGGCAACGCGCCCACCGCGCTCTTCCGCCTCCTGGAGATGATCGAGGCGGGCGCCCCGCGCCCGGCCGCCGTCCTCGGCATACCGGTCGGTTTCGTCGGCGCCGCCGAGTCCAAGGACGCCCTCTCAGCCAACCGCCTCGGCCTGGAGTACCTGGTCGTACGCGGCCGCCGGGGCGGCAGCGCGATGGCCGCCGCCGCGATCAACGCGATTGCGAGCGAGGCGGAGTGAACACCGAGACCCGGACCCCCAAGGGCAAGCTGTACGGCGTCGGCCTCGGCCCCGGCGACCCCTCCCTGATGACCGTCCGCGCCGTCGAGGTCATCGCCGCCGCCGACGTGATCGCCTACCACTCGGCCCGGCACGGCCGCTCCATCGCCCGCCGGATCGCCGAGAAGCACCTGCGCGCCGACCACATCGAGGAACCGCTGGTCTACCCCGTCACCACGGAGACCACCGACCACCCCGGTGGCTACCGCGGCGCCCTGGACGACTTCTACGAAGAGGCCGCCGCCCGCCTCGCCGCGCACCTGGACGCCGGGCGCACCGTCGCCGTCCTCGCCGAGGGCGACCCGCTCTTCTACGGCTCCTACCAGCACATGCACAAGCGGCTCGCGCACCGCTACGACACCGAGGTCATCCCCGGTGTCACGTCGGTCAGCGCCGCCGCCGCCCGCCTCGGCGAACCCCTCGTGGAGGCCGAGGAGGTCCTGACGATCCTGCCCGGCACCCTCCCCGAGGAGGAGCTGGCCGCCCGCCTCGCGTCGACGGACTCGGCGGTCGTCATGAAACTCGGCCGCACGTTCGGCAAGGTGCGCGGCGCCCTGGAGCGCGCCGGCCGCCTCGACGAGGCCCGCTACGTCGAGCGCGCCACCATGGACGGCGAGCGCACCGGCCGCCTCGCCGACGTGGACCCCGAGTCGGTGCCCTACTTCTCGGTGGCGGTGCTGCCGAGCCGGGTGGCGCCGCTCACGGGCGGCCCCGGGCCGGAGCCCGTCGCGGACCGCCGCGGCGAGGTCGTCGTGGTCGGCACCGGCCCCGCGGGTCCCCTCTGGCTCACCCCGGAGACGCGCGGCGCGCTCGCCGCCGCCGACGACCTCGTCGGCTACACCACGTACATCGACCGGGTACCGCGCCGCCCCGGCCAGCAGCGGCACGGCTCGGACAACCGGGTGGAGTCCGAACGCGCCGAGTTCGCCCTGGAGCTGGCGCGGCGCGGGCGGCGCGTCGCCGTCGTCTCGGGCGGCGACCCCGGCGTCTTCGCGATGGCCACGGCCGTCCTGGAGGCCGCCTCGCAGGACGCGTACGAGGACATCCCGGTGCGGGTGCTGCCAGGAGTGACCGCCGCGAACGCCGCCGCCGCGCGCGCGGGCGCTCCCCTCGGCCACGACTACGCCACGATCTCCCTCTCCGACCGGCTCAAGCCGTGGGAGGTCATCGCGGAACGCCTGGCCGCCGCGGCCGCCGCGGATCTCGTCCTCGCCCTCTACAACCCCGGCTCGCGCAGCCGCACCTGGCAGGTGGGCAAGGCGCGGGAACTGCTCCTGGAGCACCGGACGCCCGATACGCCGGTCGTCCTCGGCCGGGACGTCGGAGGCCCGGAGGAGTCGGTACGGGTGGTGCGCCTCGGGGACCTCGATCCGGCCGAGGTGGACATGCGGACGCTGCTGATCGTCGGCTCTTCACAGACGCGGTGGACCCGGCGGGGCGCGGGAGAAGGAATCGTCTGGACCCCGCGGAGGTACCCGGAGGGGGGCTGAGAAGCCCCTGCGGGCGGCTGGGAGCCGACCGCGCAGTTCCCGCGCAGCTGTCCAAGGCCCGAGCCGGGCGCCCCTTAAGGGGCGCGGGGAACGGCGCGCTCAGCCACGACGTACCCGCGGGCGGTTATGTCCGAGGGCTGACGGGCGCCGCGCAGCTGTCCAAGGGCCGAGGTGGCGCCCCTTCAGGGGCGCGGGGAACTGCGCGGCCAGTTCCCGCCGGCCCGCGGGTCAATGACGGCCCGCGGAGCGCTCCCGCTGGAGGAGGAGCCAGGCCACCGCCTCCCGAGGCGTGGTGACCACGGCGGCCGAGGCAGGCGCGACGGGGCGCCGGACCACCACCACCGGTACCCCCGCCTCGCGCGCGGCGACCAGCTTCGGCGCGGTCGCCGCGCCCCCGCTGTCCTTCGTCACGAGGACGTCGATCCGGTGCGCGCGCAGCAGCTCGCGCTCGCCGTCGAGCGTGAACGGGCCCCGCTCCAAGAGGGTCTCCATGCGGGCGGGGAACGGCGGCTCCGGCGCGTCGACGGATCGTACGAGGAACCACAGCCGTTCCAGCTCCGGGTCCCCGGCGAACGCGGCGAGGCCCATCCGCCCGGTGGTGAGGAAAACCCGCTCACCAAGGGCCGGAAGCACCCGCGCCGCCTGCTCCAGGGAGTCGACCGGATGCCAGTCGTCGCCCTCACCGGCGACCCAGCCGGGCCTGCGCAGGGCGAGCAGGGGAACATGGGCCGTGGCGGCGGCCTCCGCCGCGTTGAACGAGATCGTCCCGGCGAAAGGATGGGTGGCGTCGATGAGCGCGTCCACGCGGTGCTCCCGCAGCCACACCGCCATCCCCTCGGCCCCGCCGAACCCGCCGACGCGGACCTCGCCGGGCGGCAGCCGGGGCGCCGCGACCCGTCCCGCGAGGGAACTGGTCACCCGCAGCCCCGCCTCGCCCACGAGCAGCTCCGCCAGGCGACGGGCCTCGGTCGTTCCCCCCAGAATCAGTATGTGCACGGAGTTCGGTTTCCTTCATGAGTGAGCCAAGTGGGCCAGATGAGCCAGGTGGGCAGAGTCGGCCGAGCGAGCCGGGTCAGGCAAGCGGGCCGAGTCGGCCGAGCGGGTCCGACGAGCCGGGTGCGGCGAAAGGCGGGCGCGGCGCCCAACTCAAGCACACCGGTCTGCGGTCCGGCTGGACGACCGGCGCCTGCGCGACGGCGGCGACCACGGCCGCCTACACGGCGCTGCTCACCGGCGACTTCCCCGACCCGGTGACGATCACGCTGCCCAAGGGCCAGACGCCCGCCTTCGCGCTCGCCGCCGAGGAGCGCACGGACACGTACGCCATGGCGGGCATCGTCAAGGACGCCGGCGACGACCCGGACGTCACGCACGGCGCGCTCGTCCGGGCCACGGTGCGCAGGCTGCCGCCCGGCTCCGGCGTCGTCTTCAAGGCCGGCCCGGGCGTCGGCACGGTCACCCGTCCCGGTCTGCCGCTCGACGTGGGCGAGCCCGCGATCAACCCCGTGCCCCGGCAGCTGATGCGCGACCACGTGGCTCTGGTGGCCGAGCGCGCCGGGACCACACCGGACGTCGAGATCACGATCTCCGTCGACCACGGCGAGGAGATCGCCCGCTCCACCTGGAACCCGCGTCTCGGCATCCTCGGCGGCCTGTCCATCCTCGGCACCACCGGCATCGTCGTGCCCTACTCCTGCTCGGCGTGGATCGACTCCATCCGCCGCGGCGTGGACGTGGCACGGGCGGCCGGGCGCACGCACCTCGCGGGTTGCACCGGCTCGACCTCCGAGAAGACGGTCGTCGCGGAGCACGGCCTCCCGGAGGACGCGCTGCTCGACATGGGGGACTTCGCGGGGGCCGTCCTGAAGTACGTACGCCGTCACCCCGTGGAGCGCCTCACCATCTGCGGCGGCTTCGCCAAACTGTCCAAGCTGGCGGCGGGCCACCTCGACCTCCACTCGGCGCGCTCCCAGGTCGACAAGGGCTTCCTCGCGGAACTGGCGCGGGCGGGCGGCGCCGACGAGGCACTGGCGGCGCGGGTGGCCGCCGCCAACACGGGCCTCGAGGCCTTGCGCCTGTGCGAGGCGGCGGGCGTGGCGCTGGGCGACCTGGTGGCGGCGACGGCACGGGACGAGGCGCTGGGCGTGCTGCGGGGCGCCCCGGTGGCGGTGGACGTCATCTGCATCGACCGGGCGGGAACGGTGGTGGGGCGAAGCGAACTCCGGGGCCCCTGAGGCGGGGACCACTCCGAGGAGCGGCCCGGAGGGACGTGCGCCCACGCCGAACAGCAGCCCCGGCCGGAAGCCGCCCACGCCGAACAGCAGCCCCGGCCGAGGAGCCGCCCGCGCCGAACCGCGGTCCACGCCGAACAGCATCCCGCCCCGTCAGCAGATGTGCCGGTCCCGGTCCGCCGAGTACAGGTGGCTGTCACGGAACTGCGTGGCGCCCAGCGTGCGGCCCACCAGGATGACGGCGGTCCGCACGATCCCCGCCTCCTTCACCTGCCCCGCGATGGACTCCAGCGTGCCCCGCAGGATCACCTCGTCGGGGCGGCTCGCGAGGGCGACGACGGCCGCCGGGCAGTCGGCGCCGTAGTGGGGCAGGAGTTCCTCGACCACCCGGTCCACGTACCCGGCGGCGAGGTGCAGCACGAGCAGCGCGCCGCTGCGGCCCAGCGTGGCCAGGTCCTCGCCCTCGGGCATCGGGGTGGCCCGCTGCGCGACCCGCGTGAGAATGACCGTCTGCCCGACGGTCGGCACCGTCAGCTCCCGCTTCAGCGCGGCGGCGGCCGCCGCGAACGCCGGGACCCCGGGGACGACCTCGTACGGGACGCCCGCCGCGTCGAGGCGTCGCATCTGCTCGGCGACCGCGCTGAACACGGACGGGTCCCCCGAGTGCAGCCGCGCCACGTCGAGCCCCCGCTCGTGCGCGCCCACCAGCTCGGCGGTGATCGCATCGAGATCGAGCCGCGCGGTGTCCACCAGCCGGGCGCCCTGCGGGCACTCGGCGAGCAGCTCGCGCGGCACCAGGCTGCCCGCGTACAGGCAGACCTGGCAGGCGGCGAGCGTCCGCGCGCCGCGCACCGTGATCAGGTCGGCCGCGCCGGGCCCGGCACCGATGAAGTACACCGTCATCGTTCTAGATCTCCTCGATCGCCTTGACGCCTTGACCGGCACGCTTGGTGACGGACCATTGGGTGACCGGCATGGCCTGGCGCCACCCGGTGAAGCCGCCCACGGGAACGGCCTGTGCGACCGCGAGCCGCACCAACTCGCCACCGTGGCGCCGGTACCAGCCGGTGAGCAGCGCCTCCGACTCCAGCGTGACGGTGTTGGCCACGAGCCGCCCGCCGACCGGCAGCGCCTCCCAGCAGGCGTCGAGGAGGCCGGGCGCGGTGAGGCCGCCGCCGATGAACACCGCGTCGGGCACGGGGAGTTCACCGAGCGCCTCGGGTGCAGCGCCGGTGACGACGCGCAGTCCGGGAACGCCGAGACGATCGGCGTTGCGCACGATCCGCCCGGCCCGTACCGCGTTCTTCTCGACGGTGACCGCACGGCACGCCGGGTGCGCCCGCATCCACTCCACCGCGATCGACCCCGACCCACCGCCCACGTCCCACAGCAGCTCACCGGGCGCGGGCGCCAGTGCCGCCAGCGTGGCGGCACGCACATGCCGCTTGGTGAGCTGTCCGTCGCTCTCGTACGCCGTGTCGGGCAGCCCGGGCACGGCACCGAGGCGCAGGGCGCCGGGGGAGCGGCGGCACTCGACCGCGATGACGTTCAGCGGATCGCCGGGTGCGTGCGACCAGGCCTCGGCGACACCTTCGTAACGGGACTCCCGACCCGAACCGAGCTGTTCCAGCACGCGCAGTCGGCTCGGTCCGAAACCCCGCTCGGACAGCAGCGCGGCGACCTCGGCGGGGGTGCCCGCGTTGGCGCTGAGCACGAGGAGGCGGCGCCCGTCGTACAGCGCGGACGCGAGGCGCGCCGCCGGGCGGCCGACGAGGGTGAGGACCTCGGTGTCCTCGACGGGCCAGCCGAGGCGCGCACACGCGAGGGAGACGGAGGAGGGGTGCGGCAGTACGCGCAGGGCGGCGGCTCCCAGCTCCTCGCTCAGGGCGCGCCCGATGCCGTGGAACATGGGGTCGCCGCTCGCCAGGACGGCGATCCGGCGCCCCGCGTGGGCCGCGAGCAGGCCGGCCACGGCGGGCCGCAGCGGCGAGGGCCAGGCGACGCGTTCGCCCGGGCACTCGGGCAGGGGCAGCAGATCCAGCTGCCGGGGCCCGCCGATGAGTACCTCGGCCTCCACGAGCGCCGCGCGCGAGGTGGCCGGCAGGCCTTCCCAGCCCTCCGCCCCGATACCCACGACGGAGACAGCCGGTATGTCCGGCATGCGTGGGGTACCTGGTATGCCCGGTGTGTCGGGAGGGGGTGCGGGGGTCACTGCTGGTACCTGACCTCGGGTTTCGGGAAGGGCTGCGCAGCCGCACTCTACTGGGGACCTGGCCACGCCCCCTTATCGCCTCCTGGGGGTGCTTCGAGGGGGCCATCCGTGTCGCTGTTGGGCTGAACGGGTGACTTGGCGTAAGAATTGCCCGGTGCAGACAACGAGTGCGAGCCAGGACGGGGTGGGCCAGTGAGTAGCAGTCAGCGCCACGACGTCACCGACGAACAGTGGGAAGGGCTCGCCCAGGTCGTACCGCTGCGCAGCCGCAACGAATGGCCTTCGTGGCCCGGACACAGCGCGCTGCCCGACGCGGAGACCGAGACGCGCCGGCGGTTCGTGGTGATGCGGGTCAATGTCTTCTCGGACGCCCGCGAGGTCGCCGAGACCGTCATGTCGCAGATCCCGGTCCTGCTCGACCTGACGGGCGCCGAGACGGACGTGGCCAAGCGCGTCCTCGACTTCAGCAGCGGTGTGGTGATGGGCCTCGGCTGCGGCATGCACCGGGTCGACAAGAACGTCTTCCTCCTCGCGCCGCCCGGCACGGAGGTCCAGGGCCTGGTCGAAGCGGTCGCGCAGCCGTAGGGGCCGGGCCGCGTGGTACGGCACCGCACGCCGGGGCCGTCCGCCAGGGCCCTCCGTCGGGGCCGGCCGTCGAGGTCGGCCGCGTTCTGTCGTAGCCCCTCGCTGATCGGGTCGGGGGATCTTTCGGGGGAATCCCCCGATCGTAGGAAGGTCGGTTGGGCGTAACGGTTCGCCCGGCCCGCCGCCCCTTAGCTTCCGAGCATGACGGTGCATACCCCGGTGCCTGCCGCCCGACCTGCGGCAGGCCAGGACCGACCGCAGGTCACCGAGTTACGGCTGTCGGCCTTCGCCGGGCACCGCGGCGCGGTGCTCCCCTTCGGCGCTCTGACGTTCCTCGCGGGCCCCAGCGGCAGCGGCAAGTCCAGCGCCCTGCGCGCGTACGAGGCGCTGGCGCGGCTCGGCGCCGGTGCCGAACTGGCCGAGGTCTTCGAGGACCCCGCGGCGTGCGTGCCCGAACGCGCCCGGGCCGACGGCCAGCGGCGGCGCGGCTTCCGCATCGGCTGCACGGTCGAGGGACCCGTCGGAACCGTGCGGCTCGACCTCGCAGTCCAGGTCGAGCCCGAACTGCGGGTCGTGGGCGAGCGGCTGACCCGCGGCGACCTCGTCCTCTTGGAGACGGCCCTGCGCGACCCCGGCCGGCCCATGGTCCAGGCCGCCTGGCACACCGCGGGCGCCGCGCCCGTGACCCGCGCCCCGATGCCGGACGACCGGCTCGGCACGGCCCTCGTGCCCCTGCGCGTGGCGGGCAAGACCGACGGGCAGCGCCTGGTCCTCGCGGCGGCCGAGCAGGTCGTGGTCGCGCTGCGCTCGGTGTTCCCCTGCGACCCGCGCCCCGGCCGGATGCGGGCGCCGGTCCCGGCCGGACGGATCGCCGCGGGCCGGCTGCTGGGGGGCTGCGACAACCTCGCCGAAGTGCTGTGGCGCACCCGTACCGAGTGTTCCGTACGCCACGCGCTGCTGGTCTCCGCGGTGCGCGAGGGCTGTGCGGGACCGGTCGGCGACGTGTACGCCGAGGAGGCCCGGGACGGTTCGGTGCAGGCCTACGTCGACCGGGGGGACGGGGTCCGTACGCCCCTCGCGCGGCTCGGGGACGGGGAGCTACGGTACCTGGCCCTCGCGCTCGTCCTGCTGACCGGGCCCGGCGTGCTCGCCGTCGACCCGGTGGCGGAGGTTCCGGCGGCGTACCAGACCCTGACGGTCGTCGCCGACGGCCTCGACCGCCGCATGGACGCCCGACAGTCGCGCGCGCTCGTCGAACTGGCGGCGCGCATGTGCGCGCGCGGCCACATCCGCCTGGTCGGGGCGGTCCGGGACGCGGCCTGGGCGACCGCGGCCGGTGCCTCGGTGGTAGACCTTGAGCCGTGACGGAACGACGTGACGTACCTGATGCAGCGGCACTTCAGCGCAGGCTGGCCGAGTTCGCGAAGGCCCGCGACTGGGGGCGGTACCACACCCCGAAGAACCTGGCCGCCGCGCTGAGCGTGGAGGCGTCCGAACTGGTCGAGATCTTCCAGTGGTTGACGCCGGAGGAGTCGGAGCGGGTGATGCGGGACCCGGACTCCGCGCACCGGGTGACGGACGAGGTCGCCGATGTCCTCGCGTATCTGCTGCAGTTCTGCGAGGTGCTGGGGATCGACGCGCTGGCCGCGCTCGCGGCGAAGATCGACCGGAACGAGGAGCGGTTTCCGGTTGCCGAGGGGCGCGGGAAGTCCGCCGGCGCGCGACCTGGGGGCCGGTAGGCCTTGGGGGTCGGTAGGCCCTTGGGGTCGGTAGGGCCTGCCGACTTGGCTTTCCGGGCCTCGTCGGCCCTACCGGCTTGGCTATTTCGGGGGCCTTGTCGCGGCCCCACCGTCTCGGCTTCGGCGGCTTCTGAGCACCGCGACAACCCGCCTCTCGATACTTTTGTCACTCTCCGGAGTGGTTGGCTTGTCGAAAATCGATTGGTTGTCCACAGATTTCCGGCTTCCCCTGGCTTTTCGACCGGATGGGTATCACTCTGGGTAGTGGACGCGGGAGTTCGGGCGAACGTGCGGCGTAGGCGCGCGGGAGGGTGGGGGTTGTGCATGAACGCGATGCGGCTCATCGAGGCGAACCGGCGTGCCCTGGCGCTGAGCGAGGACCCGGTCGCCATCGTCGTGGAGGTGTGGCAGTCGCAGGCGCTCGCGCAGGCGATCGGCAGCCGCCTCGCGGTGGCGGGCCCTCCTGAGTTACGGGGCGAGGCGCTGGGGCTGAGCGAGGTCGGTGGCAGAGCCTGCGGGGTGCTCGACGCCCCACGGCTGGGGACGGAGGACATCAGGGCCGCGCGGTTGACGGATACCGGCGACGCGCACGACGTCCTGCTCGCACTGGACCGGCTGCTCGGCGAGGTCGGCATCGCGCTCGTCGGAGTCGCGATGGGCGCCGCCGACGAGGGCGTGTACTGGCAGTGCATGGAGGCGATAGACGCCGCCGACGAGTCGAGGGACCGCGTCCTGGAGATGCTGCGCAGGCTCGCGGTGCGCGAGCAGGCTCTGCCGGAGGCGGATTCGACGGCGGGGTGGTCGTGAGGTGGAGGGGGAGGCGGAGGTGGTCGGGCGTGGGCCCTGGCGCGGTTTCGCGGACGGGCGCCCGCTGGGGTGGGGGCGGCGGCCATCATGTCGGTGGGTCGGTGGGTCGGTGGGTCGGTGGGTCGGTGGGTCGGTGGGTCGGTGGGTCGGTGGGTCGGTGGGTCCCGTGGCCGGCAAGCGGCCGGGCGTGGTGACAGTGGCGGTGGGGCCGGCGGAAGGGGGCGGCTGCGCGGGGCGGATGGCCGTGCGGGGGTGGGTGCCTGCCCGTGGGCGCCGGTGCCTGCGCGGGGCGGGCGGTTGTGCGAAGGCGGGTGCCTGCGCGGGGCGGGCGGTTGTGTGTGGGCCGGTGCCTGCGCGGGGGTGGGCGGCAGCGGATGGCTGGGGTACGGGGGCGGCCGAGGCCTTCGCGGGCGCGCTGCCGGCGGATTTTCACCCGACCGGGGCGGCGGGGGATCGGCGGGACCGGCGGGGTCGACGGGCATGCGAGCAGGCAGGATGGAGCCATGGACCTTCGAATCTTCACCGAGCCCCAGCAAGGGGCGACCTACGACACCCTGCTCACCGTCGCGAAGGCCGCGGAGGACCTCGGCTTCGACGCCTTCTTCCGCTCCGACCACTATCTGCGGATGGGTGCCGCCGACGGCCTGCCCGGCCCCACGGACGCGTGGATCACCCTGGCCGGGCTCGCGCGGGAGACCAAGCGGATCAGGCTCGGCACGCTCATGACCGCCGGCACCTTCCGGCTGCCCGGCGTCCTCGCGATCCAGGTGGCGCAGGTCGACCAGATGTCGGGCGGCCGGGTCGAACTGGGCCTGGGCGCGGGCTGGTTCGAGGAGGAGCACAAGGCGTACGGCATTCCCTTCCCGAAGGAGAAGTTCGCCCGCCTGGAGGAGCAGCTGGAGATCGTCACCGGCCTGTGGGCTACGGAGGTCGGCCAGACCTTCGACTTCGACGGCAAGCACTACCAGCTCACCGACTCACCTGCCCTGCCCAAGCCCGCGCAGTCCAAGGTGCCGGTCCTCATCGGCGGCCACGGCGCGACACGCACCCCTCGGCTGGCGGCGCGGTTCGCCGACGAGTTCAACATCCCCTTCGCTTCGATCGAGGACAGCGAGCGCCAGTTCGGCAGGGTCCGCGCGGCCGCCGAGCAGGCCGGGCGCAAGGGGGACGACCTGGTGTACTCCAGCGCTCTGGTGGCCTGCGTCGGCAAGGACGACGCGGAGGTCGCGCGGCGTGCGGCGGCCATCGGCCGAGAGGTGGACGAGCTGAAGGCCAATGGCCTGGCGGGTTCACCGGCCGAGGTCGTCGACAAGATCGGTCGGTACGAGGCGATCGGCGCGAGCCGTATCTACCTCCAGTGCCTCGACCTCGCCGACCTGGACCACCTGGAGCTGATCTCCTCGCAGGTGCAGTCGCAGCTGTCCTAGCCGCGACCCCCACACGTGGCCGCCGGGCACACCCCTCCGGTGCCTGGCGGCCACTCCTCCGCTTCTTGTGCGGTCCGCTTCTCGGGAGCTTCCGGGGCAGCCCGTTCCTGGGCAGTCCGGTTCTTGGACAGTCCGCTTCCTGGGCAGTCCGCCCCCAGGCGGGGCCCCGGAAGGCGTCCGCGCCGGGCCCTGGGACGGGCGTGGACCCGTTCGCGTTCCGCCGCTCGCCGCATCCGGCCGAATGCGCGCACTGCTTGGCGCATATGCCTCACGCGGCTCTCCAGCAGCGTCAATACCTGGTCAACAAGGTGGCGCGGGTGCGCCGGGTACGCGGGGAGGCGGGGGCGACTGTCGTAACGTTTGGTGCGCGCGGCCATCGAAGGCCAGTACGAACGGGCACACGCGCGAGGCGTCTTGGGGCAAGGGGTGCGGTCGGACGATGCGGAGCGACGCGGACGGCGGACCGATCCGGAACGGCACGGGGGAGACGGTGCGAGGCGACGCGGGCGGGGCGTTGTCGTTCCAGGTCCTCGGGCCGGTGCGTGCCTGGCGCGACGGGCGGCCGCTGAAGCTCGGCTCCCCGCAGCAGCGCGCCACCCTTGCCGCGCTGCTGCTGCGCGACGGGCACCCGGTTCCCGTGTCGGAGCTGGTCGACGCCCTCTGGGGCGAGGAGCCGCCGCCGCGCGCCGTCGGCACCCTGCGTACGTACGTCTCTCGGCTGCGCGGCCTCCTCGAACCCGGCCGCCGCTCCCGCGAGCCCGCCCGGCTCCTGGTGTCGGCCGGCGACGGATACGCGCTGCGGGTGCCGCGCGACGCCGTGGACGCGTGCGAGCTGGAGGACCGGGTGGCGGCCGCCCGGCGCATGCGCGCGGCCGGGCGGCACGCCGACGCCCACGGTGAGCTGACCGCGGCCCTCGCACTGTCGGACGGTGCCCCGTTGGCCGGCCTGCCCGGGCCCTACGCCGGCCGCCAGCGCGACCGGCTCACCGAACTGTCCGTCACCGCCCAGGAGGAACTCTTCGCCTGCGCCATCGAACTGGGCGCCCACGGCGAGACGACCGCTCCGCTTCGCGCCTTCGCCGCGGAACACCCGCTGCGCGAACGCCCCCAGGCCCTGCTGATGCTGGCCCTGCACCGCGCGGGACGGCAGGCGGACGCCCTCGCGGTGTACGAGGCCACGCGCCGCACGCTCGCCACCGAGCTGGGCGTCGAGCCGGGCCGGGAAATCGCCGCCCTGCACGAGGGGTTGCTCAACGGCGCGTCCCTCCCGCCGGTCGCCGATCCGCGCCCGTGCGCACCCCCGCCGCAGGCCGCGGAACGCCCCCGGTACCAGGTCGCGTCGGCCCGCGACGATGACCCTCGCCCCGGAGGTGGCTCCGGGAGCGGCCCTCGCCGCGACGTCGCTCGCCGACTGCACCCGGTTCCGGCCCCGCAGACGCCACGGGCCGCCTCCGCCCCGACCGGGCCGCTCACCCCAGCCGACGACGGGGCCCTCCATACCCCCGACAGGCAGTACGCGCCCCTCGTACCCGCTCAACTCCCGGCCGACATAGCCGATTTCGCGGGCCGCACCGGCGAAGTGCGGCTGCTGAGCGAGACGCTGCGCGGCGCGGTCTCCGGCGACACCATGGCCGTGGCCACGCTGACCGGACTCGGCGGCGTCGGCAAGACCGCGCTCGCCGTGCACGTCGCCCACGCCCTGCGCGAGGACTTCCCCGACGGACAGCTGTACGTGGACCTGCGCGGCACCGACCCCGCGCCCGGCGTGGACAACGGCAGCGCGCTCGCCGGGTTCCTGCGCGCCCTCGGCGTACCCGCGAGCGCCGTACCGGACGGCCTCGACCAGCGGACCGCCCTGTACCGCTCGCTCCTCGCGGGGCGCCGCGTCCTGGTCGTCCTCGACAACGCCCGCGACAGCGCGCACATACGGCCGCTGCTGCCCGGCACCCCCGGCTGCGCGGTCCTGGTGACCAGCCGCTCACGGACCATCACGCTGCCCGGCGCCCGCCTCCTCGACGTCGAGGCGATGCCCGAGCGGGGGGCGCTCGCCCTGCTCGCCGCGGTGATCGGCCACGACCGCGTGGCCGACGAACCGGCCGCCGCCCGCGAACTCGTCGCTTCCTGCGGGGGGCTGCCCCTCGCCGTCCGTATCGCCGCCGCCCGGCTGGCCGCGCGGCCGGGCCGCACCCTCGCCGATCTCACCGCCCGGCTGCGCGACGAGCACCGCAGGCTCGACGAGCTGCGCGTGGCCGACCTGGGCGTGGAGGCCACCTTCCGGCCCGGCTACGAGGCCCTCGGCCCCGGCCTCGCCCGCGCCTTCCGCATGGTCTCCCTCTGCCCCATGCCGTCCTTCTGCCGCGGCGCCGCGGGCGCCCTGCTCGGCGTGGCCGACGAGGAGGCCGAGACGATGGTGGAACTCCTGGTCGACGCGGGCCTCCTGGAGCCGCACGGTGAGGACCGCTACCGCTTCCACGACCTGGTCAGGCTCTACGCCAGGCGCCAGTGCGCACGCCACGAGAGCCCCCGCGAGCGCACCGAGGCCCGGCTGCGCCTCCTCGACCACGTCCTGGCCACCGTCGTGACCGCCATCCGCCGCACCGAGCCGCACACCGTACTGCCCGACCTGCTGCACCGCCCGGCCTCCCCGGGGGAGGACCTGCCGGACGAGGCGGCCGCGCACGACTGGCTCAAGGTCGCGCACTCCCGCCTGTACGCGACCGCCGAGAACGCCCTGCGCCACATCCCCGAGCACCCGGACCCGGACGACGGCGGTGGCGCCCCCCATGGCCTGCGCCCCGCCGTCGACCTGCTCACCGCCTGGTCCCATCTGCTGGCCGGCACCCCACGCCATCGCGATCTGGTGCCCCTGGCCGAGCTGGCCCTGGAGAGCGCCCGGCGGCACGGCGACGACCTCTGCGCGGCCCGCGCCCTGCGCCTGCTCGGCGCCCCGCACCACGGCACCGGAAGCCACGGCCGTGCCGAGCGGACCCTGCGTGAGAGCCTGCGCCTGGCCGCGTCGGCGGGCGATCCGCTGGTCGCCGCCGAGGCCGCCCGTGAACTGGGCGTCGTACTCATGGCCATGGGCCGCCCGAAGGCCGCCCTGGAGCAACTGCGGCTCGCCTACGCCAGATTCGGCGCGCTCGGCGGCCACGGCGACCAGATCCGCGTCCTGACCCCCCTCGCGCGGGCGCTCGACGTACTCGGGCGGCGCCCGGAGGCCGACACCGCGCTGGCCGAAGCGGTGCGCCGGGCACGGTGCGCCGACAGCACCTCCACCCTCGCGCACGTCCTCTACCAGGCGGGCTGCGCCCTGCTGCGGGACGGCCGCGCCGCCGAGGCCGCCGGCCGGCTGCGCGAGGCGCGGCGCCTGCACGACCGCTCGCGCGACCCGCGCCGGGCGGCGCTGTGCTGGGCCCGCCTCGCCTTCTGCGAACTGGACCTCACCGGCCCCCGCGCGGCCCTCGACTGCGCGGACGCGGCACTCGCCGTCGACGGCGAGCCGGGTGACGCCTTCTGCCACGCCCTGGCGATGGCCGCGCGCGGCCGGGCGCTGCTCGCGCTCGGCGACCTCGACCGGGCCAGGGCGGCCCTGCTGATCGCCCACCGCGCCATGGACCGGCGCGGCGCCGCGGAGGCCGCCGAGATCGCCGCGCTGCTCGCCCGGTGGGAGCCCCGCCGTGCGAGGAGACAGCACGCGGCGGCCGCTGCCGTGCCCGTATGACCCGCGTGCCGGCCACGGCTCGGGAAGCCGTCGGACCAGGTCGGCACGCGGGTCCGGTCAGGTCACGCGGTACTCATCCGCGCACCCACGACACCCACATCACCTCCGTCCCCTCACTGCCCGTGCAGTGCCCACTTGCTGCCGTCCACCCGTGCCGTGCCGGGCAGCGCGATCAGTTCGGGCTTGAAGAGGGGCTTCGTGTCCATCGCCGGCTCCCAAGTCGCCAGCTTCTCGTCCTGCGGGACCTCTATCCGCCGGTCGGCGGCGAGGTCGGCGACCACCTTCACCAGCAGCCGCACCCCCAGCGGGGCCAGGTGCTCGCGCCACAGGCTCTGCGGGGTCGAGCCCGGCGGCACGAGCAGGTGCTCCTGGGCGGCGAGCGGACCGGCGTCGGTGCGCTCGGTGAGGTGGTAGACGCTCCCGCCCGTCACCTTGTCCCCGTCGCGGATCGTCCACCGGATGGCGTCCCGGCCCCGGTGCAGCGGCAGCAGGCTGGGGTGGTAGCCGATGGTGGCCACGGAGGCCTTGGCGCGCGTCCGGCGGCCGAGGAACGCGTGGGAGTGCGCGGCGACGATGATGTCCACCCCGTCCGGGATGTGCATCGCGCGCAGCTCGGCCGAGTCCGTCCACGGGATGCTCCTCGGGAACGCCCAGGCGCGCAGCCGGTCCCAGCACATCGCGTTGCTCTCGTCCGACTGCCCCTTGCGCAGCCGGGGTGAGGCCGCGCCCACCATCTTGTGGCCTTCGTCCAACAGGGCGTCCGCGACCTGCACCGCGAAGGCCCCCTGTCCCGAGATGTAGATGTTCACTCGTGCTCCCGGCTTGCCGTCAACGCGGTGAAGTGCTGCTCGACGTGGTCGAGGGCGCCCTCGCGGTCCGGGCAGGAGTGGACGACCCGCCAGCCCTCGGGCACCTCCAGGTGCGGCCGCCACAGCGCGTACTGCTCGTCGGCGTTGACCACCACCAGCCAGTCGCCGTCGCCACCTTCGAAGGGGTTGCCGCTCATCAGTCGACCTCTTTCAGTCCGGAGTGATCGGGCAGGAACCGCACCGGCATCGTGGAGAACCCGGTCAGGAAGTTGGACCGGATGGGCTGCGGCTCCTCGGTCTGCTCGAACCCGGTGGTGAAGTCCCGCAGTGCCATGAGCAGTTCGGCGATCTCCACCTTCGCCAGGTACGAGCCGACGCAGAAGTGCGGGCCGTAGCCGAAGGCCATGTGCTTGTTGGGGGTCCGGCCGAGGTCGAACACCTCCGGCCGGTCGAAGGTCCGCTCGTCCCGGTTGCCCGAGGCGTGCCACAGCGTGACGATGTCGTTCGGCCGCAGCCGCACACCGTGCAGTTCGGTCTCCCGCACGACGGTGCGCCCGAAGTGCATCGTGGGCGAGGCCCAGCGCAGCACCTCGTCCACGGCCGTGTCGGTCTTGACCTCGCCGTTCTTGAGCCGACGCCACTGGTCGGGCCGGGCCGCGAGGGTGCGCACACAGTCGATCATCGTGAGCCGGCTGGTCTCGTCGCCGCCGATGATGAGGCTGTAGCAGTTGAGCACCACGTCCTCGTCGGAGAGCGGCACCCCGTCGATGGAACTGCCGACGAGCATGCTGATGACGTCGTCGCCCGGCGACTCGCGCCGCTCCTCGACGATGTCCATGAAGTACATCAGGATCTCGTTGCGGGCCATCTCGGAGTCGACCTCGTCGACGTCCTCGTCGTCGGTCGACAGCGCGGTCTTGGTGAGCGAGAGCAGGAACTCCCGGTCCTGCTCGGGCACGCCGAGCAGGTTCGAGATCGTCGTCATCGGGATACGGCTGGCGATCTGCTCGGCGAAGTCGCAGGAGCCGGCCTCGACCGCCTCCCGGATCCACTGCCGGGTGTTGACCCGCACCGTCGCCGCGACCGCGTTCAGGACCCTAGGCGAGAGCACCCGCTGAAGGATCTTGCGCAACTCGTGGTGCCGGTGTCCGTCGGTGACGGCCAGCATCCGGCCGGCGCCGGCGTCACCGCCGCCCAGCAGCGTGACGAGGACATTGCCGCGCTCCGACGTGAAGTTCACGTTGTCCCGGTAGGTGGCCATGATGTCGTCGTAACGGGAGAGGACCCAAAATCCGCGGCGGCCGTCGGTCGGCGGGTTCCAGTACACCGGCGCGGTGTCCCGCAGGGTGCGCCAGAACGGGTCGAGGTCGTGCTCCGCGAACGTGTTCGGGTCGCCCAGGTCCAGGGTGTCCAGTGCGGGAGTGCTCACGGTCACCAGTCCGTGCGCCAGAACCGGCGCGGCTGGAAGGGATAGGTGGGCAGCGGCACCCGGTGGCTGGCCTCGCCCCGGTGCAGGGAGGCGAAGTCCACCTGCTGACCGTTCACCCAGGCGGCGGCCAGGTCCGACAGCGCCTGCGCGTCCGTGCCGGCCGGCACGATCCCCTCGTCCCCGCGGCGGAAGGCGTCCACGTCCACCCGCGGCGCGGCGGCCGTCTCGGTGGCCAGGCCCCGGGGGGCGTCGGCGGACAGCGCCGCGATCAGCTCCTCGCGGCTGCGGACGACGGCCGCCCAGCGGCGGGCCATCACCTTGCGGCCCATATTGAGGCTGAAGCAGACGTCGTCGAGACGCAGCTCAGGATCGGCCTCCAGCCAGTCCTTCAGCCGTGCGCGCTGACGGGCCAGCGCCTCGTCGTCCAGGGCCGACAGGGTGGCCAGGCGTGGCCTGCCCGCCGCCTCGGGCTCCCGCCCGGGGAGGGTCGGCGCCTCTTCGAGGACCAGGTGGGCGTTGTAACCGCCGCCGCCGATCGAGGTGATGCCCGCGCGGCGGACGCCGGCGTCCGTGGCCCAGTCCGCCGTCTCCACCTGCGGCACGAACGGCGTGCTCGGCAGGTCGAGGTCCTCGTTGACCTCCGTCAGGTTGATCGTCGCGGGCAGCGTCTTGTGGTGCAGGGCCAGCGCGGCCTTCATCGCGCCGAAGCCGCCGGAGACCACGCCGCCGTGGCCCACGTTGCCCTTGACGCCGCCGATCGAGGTGGTGCCGGTCTGCTTGCCGAACGCCATGCTCGCCGCGTGCACCTCCAGCTCGTCGGTCATCGGCATGCCGAGACCGTTGGCCTCGTACATGGACACGGTGTCGGGGGTGACGCCGCCGACCTCCATGGCGTTGGCGATGCACGCGCTCAGCCGCTCGGGCTGCGCCAGGCCGTAGGCCATCGCGCTGACGCCGTTGTTGTTGACGGCCGAGCCCTTGACCACGGCGTAGATGTGGTCGCGGTCGGCGACGGCCTGGCCCACCGGCTTGAGCAGCACGGTGACGACACCGCTGGAGAGCGCGGTGCCGGTGCCGTTGGCGTCGAACGGGCGGCAGTGGCCGTCCTTGGACAGGATGCGGTTCTCCTCCCACAGGTGACCGCGCGGGTGCGGCAGGCGCACCATCGAACCGCCGGCTATCGCCATGTCGGTCTGGCCGAGCAGCAGCGACTGGCAGGCCAGGTGCACCGCGTAGTGGAAGCCGGCGCAGACCGCGGCGACGGTCACGGCCTCACCGGTGAGGCCCATGTAGTACAGGGCGTTGGACGTCATGGTGTCCGGCGACCAGGCGAGGCTCGCCTCGATCGCCTCGGGGCCGACCGACACGCGGTCCGGCGGGGAGCTGTAGAGCGCGGCGGTCTGCGGGTTGTTGGCGCCGTAGACACCGACCTCGCCGGTGACCCGGTCGGGGTCGTAGCCGCCGTCCTCCAGGGTCTCCCAGGCGCTCTCCAGGAACAGCCGGTTCTCCGGGGTCATCGCGGCGGCCATGCGGTCGCTGATGCCGAACACCGACGGGTCGAACTTGTCGTACGTGTCGAGGACGCCGCAGGCCCGTACGTAGAACGGGCTGTGGATCAGCGTCTCGTCGACGTGGATGTCGTCCTTGGCCAGGAACGACACGGACTCCCTGCCGTGGACGAGGTTGTCCCAGAACTCTTCCTTGGTGCGGGCGCCGGGGGCCCGCAGGGACATGCCGATGACGGCGACGTCACCCGGGTCGTAGTCCTGCTCGGGGCTTTCGGTCATGAGGGAACTCCTGCTTCGGGTCGGATGGGGGTGGCTCAGCTGCCGCTGGACTTGGCGCGGCCCCGCAGGGCCGCGCGGCGGGCGCCCGCGCGCAGCCGGGCGGACTGGACCACCTCGGGGGTGGCGCCGCTCTCCTCGTCGAGCCAGCGGGCGAGGGAGGAGATGTCCCGGAAGCTGAACAGGTCGGGCACGCGGACGCGGCGGTCGAAGCGCCGGGTCATCAGCCGGGCGAGGCGGACCAGCAGCAGCGAGTCGCCGCCGAGGTCGTAGAAGGCGGCGTGGACGTCGATGCCCGCCGGGTCGAGGTCGAGGAGCTGGCCCCAGATCTCCGCGAGGGCCACCTCGGTCGGGGTGCCCGCGGCCGTCAGGGGACCGGCCGTGGGGTCGGCGGCGGGCGGCTGGGGAAGCGCGTCGCGGTCGAGCTTGCCGCCGGGCCCCAGCGGCAGCGCGGGCAGGAACACCAGCGTCGCGGGGACCATGTAGTCGGGCAGCTCGACGGCGAGCCTGCCGGTGATGGCGCTCTGGAGCCCCGCGTCCAGCCTGGGGCCGTCCTCGGACGCGCCGTCGCCGGCGGGCACGACGTAGCCGATGAGCCGGTTGCCCTGGACGACGGCGGCGGCCTCGCGGACCTCCGGGCAGCCGGTCAGGCGGGCCTCGACCTCCTCCAGCTCGATGCGGTAGCCGCGCAGCTTGACCTGGTGGTCGGTGCGGCCGAGGAACTGGAGTTCGCCGTCGGCGGTGAACTTGACCAGGTCGCCGGTGCGGTACATGCGCTCACCGGCGAGGGACGGGTCCGGCACGAACCGCTCGGCCGTGGTGCGCGGCCGGTTGACGTAACCGTGCGCGAGGCCCACCCCGCCGAGGTACAGCTCACCGGACTCCCCGGCGGGCACCTCCTTCAGGTCGTCGTCCAGTACGCGGACCCGGGCGCTGTCCGTCGGCGGGCCGATCGTCGGCTCGTCGGCCGAGTCCCGCGGCACCGGGCCGAACGAGCAGAAGACGGTTCCCTCGGTGGGGCCGTAGGCGTTGAAGACCCGCTCGGCGTTGGTCTCCTGGTAGGCCCGGTCCACCAGCTTGCGGCGCAGGGCCTCGCCGCCGAACACGATCGAGCGCACGTTCGGGGGCAGGGCGCCGGCGTCCAGCAGGCTGTTCATGACCGACGGGATGACGTTGAGATGCGTGATCTTGTCGGCGTGCGGGCTCTCCGGCAGATGGACGGCGCTCTCCACGAGGACGACGGCACCGCCCCGGCACAGCGCGTTGAAGATCTCCATCACGGACATGTCGAAGCAGACCGAGGCGGCCGCCGAGACGCCGCTCAGGTCGCAGCCCTGGAGGACCCGGTCCATCTCCGCGAGCATCGCCACGCAGCCGCCGTGCCGGATGGCCACGCCCTTCGGCCTGCCCGTGGAGCCCGAGGTGTAGATGACGTACGCGGTGTCGTGGGGCACGACCGGCACCGGTGTCGCGCCCGGCTCGGTCGTCACGGTCTCGCCCAGCACGACCACGGTCGGCCCCGCCGGGCAGTTGGCCCGGGACGCGGGGGTGGTCAGCAGCAGGCGGGTCCCGCTGTCCTGGACCATGAACGTGAGCCGGTCGGCCGGGTAGTTCGGGTCCAGTGGCACGTAGCAGGAACCGGAGCGCAGCGCGGCCAGGAGGGCGACGAGCAGGTCGGGCGTGCGCTCGACGCAGACGCCGACCGGGACACCGGGACCGGCGCCGTCGGCCACCAGCCGCTCGGCCAGCACGCGGGAGCGCTCGTTCAGCTCGCCGTAGGTCAGGACGCCGGCGTCGGAGTAGACGGCGGGCGCGTCGGGGTTCTTGACGGCTTGTTCGATGAACTCGGAGTGCAGGGTCTCGGTCACTTGTCCGTCTCCTCGGGGCGGCCGCTCGGCGCGATGCCTTCGAGTGCCAGGTCGGGTTGGGCGATCGATTCGAAGAGCACGGTGCGGTAGAGCGCGAGCAGTGCCGTCACGGTCTCCCTTTCCAGATAGCTCGGTTTGTACTGGACGTGGCCGGCCACCTCGCCGTCGATGTCGGCCATCGAGATCTCCAGGTCGAACTTGGCGAGGTGCCTGCGTACCTGCAGCGGTTCCAGCGGCAGCGCGCCGTCGGGCGCGAGGGTCTCGCCGATGCCGTGGAAGAGCTTGACGGAGCGGGGGAAGGCGTCCGAGGACAGCCAGTTCACCACCACGTCGAACCACGGCGAGCGGCCCTCGGCCCGCGGCGGCTTCAGGGCGGACGCCAACAGGTCGAGCGGATAGTTCATGTGCTCCAGCAGGCCGAGCGAGAAGGCGTGGACCTCGCTCAGCAGCTCCCGGAAACTGCGGTCGCCGGCCGGCCGCGCCCGTACCAGCACGGTGTTCAGGTAGTAGCCGATGGCCGACTCCCAGCCGGGCTCGCCGCGCTGGGCGATGGCGGTGGCCAGGACGGAGTCCTCGACCCCGGCCGCGCGGTTCAGGGTGGCGAAGAAGCCCGCCAGGACGACGGTGCTGACCGACACCCCCTCACGGACCGCGAACTCCCGCAGCAGCCTGCTCTCCTCCGCGCTCCAGCGGAAGGTTAGGTCACGGCCGTCGTAGGTGACGCCCGGCGGGCGCTCCTTGGTGGACAGGTCCAGGTGGGCGGGCGGGTCGGCCAGCTTCTGCGACCACCAGTCCAGCGCCGCGTCGGCCGCGGGCCCCGCCAGCCACTCCCGCTCCCACTCGACGAACTCCGTGTACGGGGCGACCGGTTCGCGCGTGGCGGGGTCGGCGCCTTCGTAGAACTCCTGGAGTTCGCGGATCATCACGTCGGCCGAGGCCGCGTCCGACGCGATGTGGTGCACGAGCAGCAGCAGGTAGTGGTCCTCGGGCCCGCGCGTCATCAGCACCACGCGCACCAGCGGCCCGTTGTCCAGGTCCATCGGCAGGTGCCCGATCGCGGCCAGCGCCTCGCGGGCCTGCTCGTCGTCCAGGCCGGTGGTGTCCTCGACGACGAACTCGTACTCCGGCTCGTCCAGGATGACCTGGTGCGGGCTGCCGCCGGCCTCCACGAAGAGCGTGCGCAGCGCGGGGTGCCGCTCCATCACCGCCCGGACGGCGCCTTCGAGGGCCTTCTCGTCCACGGCGGCCCGGATCCGGGCGGCCACCATGAAGTTGTACGGCACGGCGTCCGGCGAGACCTGCTGCATGAACCACAGCGAGGCCTGGCCGTGCGACACCGGCGCCAGGGTGAACCCGAGGCCGTCGGCGCGCAGCTGGTCGAGTGCCGGGTCGTCGGTCGGGTCGAGGAGACCGCGCGCGGCCAGCTCCTCGACCAGCTCCTCGGCGTCCAGCTCGGACAGGTCGTCGAGGAACGTCCGCGCGGGCCGGGCGGGCGCCGGGGCGGGCGCGGCTACGGGTACGGGTGTCGCCGCGGGGGCGGGCGCCGCCGGTACCGCCGCGGGCGCCGGCGCCGTCCCGCCGATGGTCTCCACGACGTGGGCGACGACCTCCGCGATGGTCCGCCCGTCCAGGAACACCACCGGCGACACCCGGTGCCCGAACAGCGACTGCAACCTGTTGACCAGGCGGATCGCCAGCATCGAGTCGAGGCCGAAGTCCCGCAGACTGGCCCCTTCGTCGAATTTGCTCGCCGGTACGCCGAGGGCGTCGGCGATCTCACCGAGGACGACGTCCTGGGGCGCCCTGTCGTCCACGGCCGGGGCGGCGGGCTCGGCCACCGGCACCGCGGCCGGGACCACCGCTGCCGGCGCCGTCACGGTCGCGGTCGCGCCCTGCGCCGCCGACTGGGTGACCGGCGCCGACACCGACTGGGGGCGCAGTGTCGTGTCGATCCAGTAGCGGTCCTTCTGCCACTGCACGAGCGGGGTCTCCACGACCTGGACGTCGTCGGAGAACAGCGGGTCGAAGGTCAGCGGGATGCCCCGGACGTACAGCGACGCGACGGCCCCCAGCAGGCAGCGGACGTCGCTCTCGCCCCGCCGCAGCGAGTTGACGGCGTGCACCTGGGCGCCCCGGGTCAGCGCGATCTCCTCGACCGCGCCGCGCAGCGTCTCGTGCGGGCCGATCTCGATGAAGGTGCCGATGCCCTCGTCCACCAGCGCGCCGATCGTCTCGGCGAACCGGACCTGGTTGCGCAGGTTGTGCACCCAGTAGTCGACGTCGGCGACCGGGTCCACGGTGTCGGCCAGGGCGGTGGAGCGGAACGGGATGGTGTGCGGCAACGGCGTGATGCCGTCGATGCGTTCGCGCAGCGGCTCGATCAGCGGGTCCATGCCGGGGCTGTGCACCGGCCGCTCGACCCGGATGCGGCGGGTGGAGATCCCGTCCCGCTTCAGGTCGGCCTCCAGGGCGTCGATGGCCTCGGGCGAGCCCGACACGGCCGCGCTGGTGGGGCTGTTCACCACGGCGACGGCCGCGTGCTCGGCGTACGGGGCGAGCCGTGGCACCAGCTCCGCCTCCGGCAGGTCGACCGAGATCATGGCGCCGGCGGCGGCTTTCCGTTCGAGCAGGTGCGAGCGGGCGACGACCACGCGGGCGGCGTCCTCCAGCGACAGGGCGCCGGACACACAGGCGGCCGCGACCTCGCCCAGGCTGTGCCCGACGACGGCGGCCGGCCGGATGCCGAGACCGAGCCAGACCTTCGCCAGGGAGACCTGGAGGGCGAACAGGACGGGCTGCTGGAAGTCCATCTCCTCGAACCTGGCCTCTTCGGCCGGGGCGGCGAGCTGGTCGAGCACCGAGCAGCCGCCGGCCGCGCGCACGGCGGCGTCGCAGGCCGTCATCCAGGTACGGAAACCCTCGTGGGAGCGCAGGAGTTCGCGGCCCATGCCGACCCACTGGGTGCCGCCGCCGGAGAAGACCAGCGCCACCCGCCGGTCGCGGTTGCCGGCGACCGTGCCGGTGACGACGTCGGGGTGGGGCTCCCCGGCGGCGAGCCGGGCGAGGCCGTCCAGGACGTCCTGCCGGTTGCGGGCGAACAGCGCGACGCGCTGGCCGTGGTGGGCGCGCCGGGTCGCGAGGGTGTAGGCGAGGTCGGAGACCCGCAGGCCGGGGTCCCGTTCGACGTGGTTGGACAGTTCGCGGCAGGTGTCGACCAGGGCGTCCGCCGTGCGCGCCGTGACGGGCACGAGGTGCACCCGCTCGTCGGCCGCGACCTCGCCCGGCGCGGGAGTGACGTGGCGGCCCCGGTCGCCCGCGAGGAACGGACCCGGGGTGACCGTGAGACCGGCCGTGTGGAGCGCGCCGAGCGAGCCGAGCAGGGTCGCGGCCTCGTCCGCGCCGCGGCGCAGCGAGGGCAGGGTGGTGACGGGCAGGATCTCCGCCACGGACTTGAGCAGGACGGGGTGCGGGCTGAGTTCGATCACCGCGTCGATGTCGTGGTCGCGCAGGTTCCGCAGGGCGTCGACCACCCGGATCTCCTGGCGCAGGTTGGCCGCCCAGTACTCGGGTCCCAGCTCCGCTCCGTCGACGGCCTCGCCGGTGACCGTCGAGATCATCGGGACGCGCGTGGTGCGCGGTGCGATGCCCTCCAGTTCGACCTTCAGCGGGGCGAGGACGTGGTCGACCAGCGACGAGTGCGGCGCGTGGCCCATGCGGACCCGGTGGGTGGTGACGCCCTCGTCGGTCAGCCGCTGGACGAGCCCGTCGATCTCCTCCGGGGTGCCGGTCACCAGCGTGGAGTTCAGGCCGTTGCGGCCCGCGATCGCGAGCTTGCCGCTCAGGTACGGCTCGACGGCGTCCGCGCCGGTGGTGACCACGATGCCCTCACCGCGTCCGACGGCCAGCTGCTGCAGGAGCCGGCCGTGGTGGGCGGCCAGCAGGGAGGCGTCGTCGAAGTCGAGCGCGCCGGCGATGTGGGAGGCGGCGAACTCGCCGACGCTCTGCCCCACCACGACGTCCGGCTCCACCCCGAGCGAACGCCAGGCGTCGGCCAGCGCCACCTGGATCGAGAAGAGCAGCGGCTGGAAGACGTCCATGTCGTCGATGCGGCCGTCGGGCGCCAGCAGCTGGTCGACGAGCGAGAAGCCCAGCAGCTCCCGCATCCGCTGGTCGGAGCGCATCATGGAGCGCCGGAACACGGGCATGCCGGCGAGCAGTTGCCTGCCCATGCCCACCCATTGGGAGCCGTTGCCCGAGAACAGGAACGCCACCCGCGGCCGGCGCCCGCTCGCCTCACCGACGCTCAGCCCGTCGGCCTTCGCGCCGGCGGCGAAGGCGTCCAGCTTTGCCCTCAGTTCGCTCATGTCGCGGGCGGTGGCCGCGAGCCGGAACGCGCCGTCGCCGGGGGACCGGCGGCAGACCGCCCGCAGGTCGCTCTCCTCGCGCAGCGCCGAGGCCCGCTGGGCCAGCGCTTCGAGGGAGTCCTCGCCCAGCAGGACGAGCGAGCTCTCGGGCCGCGGCAGTTCCTCGACGGCGACGTGGCAGATCGCGCCGCCGAAACCGAACGAACTGACGCCGCCGCGGCGGGCGTCGGACCGCCGGGGCCAGGGCGTGAGCCGGTCCTGGACGGTGAGGTTGTACTCGTCGAACATGATCTGCGGGTTCGGGGTGGCGTAGTGCAGGCTCGGCGGCAGCACCCCGTTGCGGATCGACAGGGCGAGCTTGACCAGGCCGACGATGCCGGCCGCCGCCTCCAGGTGCCCGACGTTGGACTTGACGGAGCCGAGCCGCAGCGGCTCCGCCCGGTCGCCGCCGAGGACCGCGCCGATGGCGTTGACCTCGATCGGGTCGCCGAGGGGTGTCGCGGAGCCGTGGCACTCGATGTAGTCCACGAGGGACGGCGCGATGCCGGCCCGCCGATAGGCGTTGCGCAGCATCAGCTCCTGCGCCTGGGGGTTCGGCGCGGTCATGCCGTTGCTCAGACCGTCGTTCTGGGACGAGCTGCCCTTGATCAGGCAGTACACCGGCAGGTCGCGTTCGAGGGCGACGCTCAGCGGGGCGAGTACGACGACACCGGCGCCCTCACCGCGTACGTAGCCGTTGGCGCGGGCGTCGAAGGACTTGCAGCGGCCGTCGGGGGCGAGCGCGCCCATGGCGTCCATGGCGGTGTAGTAGTCCGAGACGAAGCTCAGGTTGACGCCGCCGGCCAGCACCAGCTCGCTCTCGCCCAGCCACAGCGACTGGCAGCCCGCGTGCACCGAGACCAGCGATCCGGCGCAGGCCGCGTCGATGGTCATGCTGGGCCCCTGGAGGCCGAGGACGTAGGAGACGCGGTTGGCGATGATGCCGTCGTGCATGCCGGTCGCGGTGTGCGGGGTGATCTGGACGTCGGGGCCCCGGTAGTGCGCCAACGCGGCGTAGTCGCCCCAGCAGGAGGCCATGAACACGCCGGTCTCGGTGCCCACGAGACTGTCCGGCGCGACACCCGCGTCCTCCAGTGCCTCCCAGGCCAGTTCCAGGATCAGCCGCTGCTGCGGGTCCATCTGGACGGCTTCGCGGGGCGAGATGCCGAAGAACAGCGGGTCGAACTGGTCGATGCCGTCGATGAAGCCGCCCCAGCGCACCGTGTCGCCCAGCAGCTCGCGCCGCGCGGCCGGCACGGGACCCACGGCGTCGCCGCCCTCGGTCAGCAACTGCCAGAACGCGGCGGGGTCGGGGCCGCCGGGGAAGCGGCAGCCGATGCCGACGATCGCGATGGGCTCGTGCGAGGCCGCGCGCCGCTCCTCGCTCGGGGCGGCGGCCTGCGCGCTCCGGGGACCCGCCAGGAGTGCGCGGGCCAGCTCGTCGACCGTCGGGTACTGCCACATCCACGTGACCGGGACTTTCCAGCCGAGGAATTCGGACAACGCGGCGGCGAGTTTCGACAACTTCAGCGAGTCCAGGCCGTACTGGTGCATCGGCGCCCAGCGATCGACGGCCTCCTTGGACAAGTCCATCAGCTCAGCGACGCGAGACAGCAAAAAATCGGTAATGGCTTGAGAATCTCTTGCTGCGCGCTCTTGGGGCATTTCGGCTCCTCGGCAGGGCGGACGGAATGGACCGGCGGAGCAGGTGCCTGGATGTTTAAGGCTTCACAAACCCCGACGGTCGGAAAGAAAAAGAGTGGCGGGAATGAGGTGGCTGCGGCCTGCACACGGACGTGCGGATAGGCACGGCCGGGGCCGAGTCTCACAGGAAAGGGGCGTCAGCGCACAGGCGGTACGCGAGGCGTCCGTGTCAAGCCCGTACAGGGAGAAATGGCTGGAAGAGAACTGGTACCCGCACCGCGACCCGACCCCCGTTTTAGTCTTCCCGGCTGAATGTTCCCAGGTCAAGAATGGTGTGGACTGGCGCGGACCGCATAACGAGGTACTCGCCCGACCGACAACTTCAGACTGCCACCCTGTGAAAGGTGAAACAAGTGGGGCCCGTTGGCAGGAAGGTGCACTGGCGCGATCTGGCCCCCGAAGTGACTGGTTCGCTCGCTTCCCGGGCCGAAATTGTGTGGCGGTTCGGGCGTCGTGGGGAATCAGCGGGCAACTTCGTTCAACACGGGTCAATTCCGACGCCCGGTCGGGAATCCACTCCGGTGGCTTGTGAATAAGTACGGGCTGGACAGCGGGCGAACAAGCACTGCAAGCTGCTCGCCATGAAAATCATGAACCACGAGCCGGCGCCGGCTGACCCCCGCGTCCTGGTGGTGGGCACCGGACGGATGGAACTCGCCACCTTAAGGCGGACGTTCAGGGCCGCCGCCGACGGCACCTCGTCCAGACCTTCCCCCCACCGTCTTGTGGCCGCACGACCGCGCGTGCCGGGGAGGCCCGCATGACCAGTACCGAGGTGAAGCCGGGGCAGCGCCCGGGCCTGGCACTCGGCGTGCTGGCCGGGGCGCTCGCGCTGGACGTGAGCGGCCTCGGAGTCCTCAACGCCGCGCTGCCCTCCGTGGGCGAGCGTTTCGACCTGGACGACACCACGCTCCAGTGGGTCATGACCGCCTACGCCGTCACGTTCGCCGGCTTCCTGCTGGTGGGCGGCCGACTGGCCGATGTCTTCGGCAGGCGGCGGGTGTTCGAACTCGGCGTCGCCCTGTTCACGCTCGCCGCACTGGTCGGCGCCCTGGCACCGGGCACCGGGGTGCTGCTCGGCGCGCGGGCCGTCCAGGGCATCGGCGCGGCCCTGTCGGGACCGGCCGCGCTGGCCCTGCTGACCGAGGTGTTCCCGGCCGGTCCGGCACGCAACCGGGCCCTGAGCATCTACG
The DNA here is from genome assembly GCF_055581265.1 of Streptomyces sp. NPDC031466. Lineage (NCBI taxonomy): Bacteria > Bacillati > Actinomycetota > Actinomycetes > Kitasatosporales > Streptomycetaceae > Streptomyces > Streptomyces sp. NPDC031466. Next base: position 272,318 of record NZ_JBVIJT010000011.1, on the reverse strand, counting down.
CGGCGGTCGGCGCCGCGAGCTTCAGCGGCGGCGTCCTGCTGGGCGGCGTGCTGACCCAGTTCTTCGGCTGGCGTTCGGTGCTGTGGTTCTCGGTCGCCGTGGGACTGGCCGTACTGGCCGCGACGCGCGCCGGACTGCCCGACGGCGTCGGACGCGGCGGCCGCCTGGATCTGCCCGGCGCGATATCCGGCACGCTCGGCCTGACCCTGGTCGTCGTCGGCGCGAGCAGCAGCGGCGCGGTGGCCTGGGTCTCGCTGTGCGTCGCGGTGGTCTTCCTGGCGCTGTTCGTCGTACGCGAGCACCGCACGGCCGACCCGGTGCTGCCCCTCGGCCTCTTCCGGATCGCCTCGGTGCGGGCCGCGAGCCTGGCGGCGTTCCTGCAGTACATGGGCTCGGTCGGCATGCTGTTCTTCGCCCCGCTGTACCTCCAGGGGATGCTGGACTACTCCCCGCTCGAATCCGGCCTCGCGCTGGTGCCGATGTCGGCGGCCGTGTTCCTCACCGCCAACTTCGCCACCGGGCGCCTGCTGGCCACGTACACGCCGCGGACGCTGATGGCCGTCGGGCTGGTCCTCATCGGCGGCGGGACCGCGCTGTGGATGACCACCCCGCACGAGGGCGACTACCTGCTGCACGTGCTGCCCGGACTGGTGATCAGCGGCATCGGCCAGGGCCTGAACTTCCCCTCGATGACCTCCGCGGGACTGTCCGGCGTCGAGCCGGAGCGGCACGCGGTCGCCGGAGCGGTGAACGTCGTGGCGCAGCAGATCGGCGCCAGCGTCGGAGTGGCGGTCCTGGTCCTGATCGCGGCGACCGCCGACGACCGCCTCGCCGGCTACCACCTCGCCTACCTCGCGGCAGGCGTCGTCTGCGCCCTCGGAGCACTGGCCGTCGCCCTCGGCGGCCGACGGGAGAAGCAGGCCTGAACAGCGGGTGAGCGGACGAACGGCTGAGCGGAAATTCCGGGGTGCGCCCATGCCGTTCGCTGTACGTTGTGGGGGCGCGCCGCAGGTGAGGGCGCCGCGAGGACGGGCGACCGTGGCGCGGCGTGCGCACGGCTTCCGGGGCCGGGCACGGCCCGGAGCCGCGAGCACCGAGGCGCGCGTTCCCCTTGCCGTGGGGACCACCGGCGCGTGGCCCCGCGCATGTGACGTGCTGCTGTGACGTGACGTGCGGGGGCCGGAGTCCGGGCCCCCACGGCTCAGACCCCGTTTCGAGGCCGACCCGTGTTCCTGACGATCACCACCACCGGTACCCCCGAACGCCCGGCGACCGACCTCGGGTTCCTGCTGCACAAGCATCCCGACAGCGCCCAAACGTTCTCCACCTCCTACGGTCCCGCGCACGTCCTCTACCCCGAGGCGAGCGCGGAGCGCTGCACGGCCGCACTGCTCCTGGAGGTCGATCCCGTCGCGCTCGTGCGGCGCGGCAAGGGCAAGGGGCGGGGCGGCGCGCCCGACGCGGCACTCGCGCAGTACGTCAACGACCGGCCCTACGCCGCCTCGTCGCTGCTCGCCGTCGCGCTGAGCGCGGTGTTCTCCAGCGCGATGCGCGGCGTGTGCAGGGCGCTGCCCGAGCGGGTGGGGCAGCCGCTGCCGCTGCGGATCGAGGTGCCCGCGCTGCCCGCGCGCGGCGGCGCGGAGCTGGTGCGGGCGCTGTTCGAGCCGCTGGGCTGGACGGTGACGGCGACACCCGTCCCGCTGGACGAGCGGTTCCCCGAGTGGGGTGCTTCGCGCTACGTCGGCCTCGTGCTCGACGTGCCCGACGGGAAGCTGACCCTCGGCGAGGCGCTGCGGCACCTGTACGTGCTGCTGCCCGTCCTGGACGACGCCAAGCACTACTGGGTCTCGGCGGACGAGGTCGACAAGCTGCTGCGGGCCGGTGAGGGCTGGCTCGCCGACCACCCCGAGCAGCAGGTCATCACCAGCCGCTATCTCGCGCGCCGCCACTCCCTGACCCGTCAGGCGCAGGAGCGGCTCGAACTGGTCCGGCTCGCCGACGCCGACGACACGGACATCGAGGAGATCGACAACGCCGTGGCGGAGGAGTCCGCCGACCCCGGGGCGGAAGAGGGCGCGGACGTGTCGGAGGGCAGGCCGGTGCCGCTGGCCGTGCGCCGCCGTGCGGCGATCCTCGCGGCGCTCACTGCGGCCGGGGCCGGGCGCGTGCTCGACCTCGGCTGCGGTCAGGGCCAGTTGGTGCAGGCGCTGCTCAAGGACGCCCGGTTCACGGAGATCGTCGGCGTCGACGTGTCGATGCGCGCGCTGACCCTCGCCTCGCGGCGGCTGAAGCTGGACCGCCCGGGCGAGCGGCAGGCCCAGCGCGTCCAGCTCTTCCAGGGCTCGCTCGCGTACACCGACAGCCGGCTCAAGGGGTACGACGCGGCGGTGCTCAGCGAGGTGATCGAGCACCTCGACGTGGAGCGGCTGCCCGCCCTGGAATACGCCGTGTTCGGCTCGGCCAGGCCCCGCACGGTCCTGGTGACGACGCCGAACGTCGAGTACAACGTCCGCTGGGAGACCCTCGCGGCCGGCCACCGGCGCCACGGTGACCACCGCTTCGAGTGGACGCGCGAGGAGTTCCGGACCTGGGCCCGCCAGGTCGCGGAGCGGCACGCGTACGCGGTGGAGTTCGTGCCGGTGGGCGACGACGACCCGGACGTGGGGCCGCCCACCCAGATGGCGGTCTTCACGCAGGCGGAGAAGAACACGAAGGAGGTGCGGGCGGCATGACCGACAGCACCAGCAACACCGACAGCCGTGACAACACCGTCGATACCGGGGCCGTAACGCCCGGGGCGCACCGCCGGCTTCCCGTCACCGACCTGTCCCTCGTCGTGCTCGTCGGCGCCACCGGCTCCGGCAAGTCCACCTTCGCCCGTCGGCACTTCAAGGCGACCGAGGTGATCTCCAGCGACTTCTGCCGCGGCCTCGTCGCCGACGACGAGAACGACCAGAGCGCCAGCCGCGACGCGTTCGACGTGCTGCACTACATCGCGGGCAAGCGCCTGGCCGCCGGCCGGCGCACCGTCGTCGACGCCACCAACGTGCAGAGCGAGAGCCGCAAGCAGCTGATCGAACTGGCCAGGCAGTACGACGTGCTGCCCATCGCCATCGTGCTCGACGTGCCCGAGGAGGTCTGCGCCGCGCGCAACGCCGGGCGCCCCGACCGGGCCGGCGTCCACCGCCGCGTCATCCAGCGCCACCAGCGCGAACTGCGCCGCTCACTACGGCACTTGGAGCGCGAGGGCTTCCGCAAGGTGCACGTCCTGCGGGGCGTCGCGGAGGTCGAGGGCGCCTCGATCGTCACCGAGAAGCGCTACAACGACCTCTCCCACCTCACCGGCCCCTTCGACATCATCGGGGACGTCCACGGCTGCGCCGCCGAGCTGGAGACGCTGCTGGGCAAGCTCGGCTACGTCGACGGCGCGCACCCCGAAGGGCGTACGGCCGTCTTCGTCGGCGACCTGGTCGACCGCGGACCCAACACCCCGGGCGTGCTGCGCCGCGTCATGGCGATGGTGGCCGCGGGCACCGCGCTGTGCGTGCCCGGCAACCACGAGAACAAGCTCGGCCGCCACCTCAGGGGCCGCGGCGTCCAGCTCACCCACGGGCTCGCGGAGACGGTCGACCAGCTGGGCCGGGAGAGCGAGGAGTTCCGCACCCGGGTGCGGGAGTTCCTGGACGGTCTCGTCTCGCACTACGTCCTGGACGGCGGCGCCCTCGTCGTCTGCCACGCCGGCCTCCCCGAGAAGTACCACGGGCGCACGTCCGGCAGGGTCCGCTCGCACGCGCTGTACGGCGACACCACCGGTGAGACCGACGAGTTCGGGCTGCCGGTGCGCTACCCGTGGGCGGAGGAGTACCGCGGCCGGGCCGCCGTGGTCTACGGCCACACACCCGTGCCCACCGCGACCTGGTTGAACAACACCATCTGCCTGGACACCGGCGCCGTCTTCGGCGGCAAGCTGACCGCGCTGCGCTGGCCGGAGCGCGAACTCGTCGACGTCCCCGCCGAGCGCGTCTGGTACGAGCCCGTCAAGCCGCTGCGCTCCGAGGCGCCGGGCGGCCACGACGGACGCCCGCTCGACCTGAACGACGTACACGGCCGCCGCGTCGTGGAGACCCGGCACGCCGGCCGGGTCGCCGTCCGCGAGGAGAACGCGGCGGCGGCCCTGGAGGTCATGAGCCGCTTCGCCGTCGACCCGCGCCTGCTGCCCTACCTGCCGCCGACGATGGCGCCCACCGCCACCTCCCGGCGGGACGGCCACCTGGAGCACCCGGCGGAGGCCTTCGCCTCGTACGCGCGGGAGGGGGTCGCCCGGGTGGTGTGCGAGGAGAAGCACATGGGCTCGCGCGCCGTGGCCCTGGTCTGCCGTGACGCGGACGTGGCCCGGGACCGCTTCGGCGTCGAGGGCGGCCCGACCGGCTCCCTCTACACCCGCACCGGCCGCCCCTTCTTCAACGACGCGTCCGTCACCGAGGAGATACTCGCCCGGCTGCGCGCCGCCGCCGGTGACGCCGGCCTGTGGGAGGAGCTGGAGACGGACTGGCTGCTGCTCGACGCCGAGCTGATGCCGTGGTCCCTCAAGGCATCCGGTCTGCTGCGCACGCAGTACGCCGCCGTCGGCGCCGCGTCGGCGGCCGTCTTCCCCGGCGCGCTGGCCGCCCTCCAGGCCGCGACGGCGCGTGGCGTGGACGCGGGCGACCTGCTCGCCCGCCAGCGGGAACGCGCCGCCGACGCCGCCGCGTTCACGGACGCCTACCGCCGCTACTGCTGGCCCACCGACGGCCTGGACGGCGTGCGCCTCGCGCCGTTCCAGATCCTCGCCGTCCAGGGCCGCAGTCTCGCCGCGCTCCCGCACGACGCCCAACTGGCGCTGGTGGACCGCATGGTGGAGCACGACGGGAGCGGCCTGCTCCAGACCACTCGCCGCCTGTACGTCGACACCGGCGACGCGTCGTCCGTCGGAGCGGGCATCGACTGGTGGCTGGAGATGACCGGCCGCGGCGGCGAGGGCATGGTCGTCAAGCCCGTCGGGGCCCTGGTCAGGAACGCCGAGGGGCGGCCGGTGCAGCCCGGCATCAAGTGCCGGGGCCGGGAGTACCTGCGGATCATCTACGGCCCGGAGTACACGCGCCCGGAGAACCTGGCCAAGCTGCGGGACCGCTCCCTCGGCCACAAGCGCTCGCTGGCCGTGCGGGAGTACGCGCTCGGCCTGGAGGCGCTGGACCGGCTCGCGGAGGGCGAGCCGCTGTGGCGCGTCCACGAGCCGGTGTTCGCGGTCCTCGCCCTGGAGTCGGAGCCGGTCGACCCGAGGCTCTGACCACCACCAGGTGGCGCGTTGTCCGCGCGTGGGCCGTCCGGCCGGGGAAAGATGGACCCCATGGGATTCCATGTCGACTCCGAGGCCGGGCGGCTGCGCCGCGTCATACTGCACCGCCCCGATCTGGAGCTCAAACGGCTTACTCCGAGCAACAAGGACGCCCTCCTCTTCGATGACGTCCTGTGGGTGCGCAGGGCCCGCCAGGAGCACGACGGGTTCGCGGACGTGCTGCGCGACCGGGGGGTGACGGTCCACCTCTTCGGTGATCTGCTGACCGAGACCCTGGACGTGCCCGAGGCCCGCCTGCTCGTCCTGGACCGGGTCTTCGACGAGAAGGAGTACGGCCCGCTGGCCACCGACCACCTGCGGGCCGCGTTCGAGACGATGCCGTCGACGGAGCTGGCCGAGGCGCTGGTGGGCGGCATGACCAAGCGGGAGTTCCTGGAGGCGCACGCCGAGCCGACCTCCGTGCGCTTCCACTGCATGGACCTGGACGACTTCCTGCTCGGCCCGCTGCCCAACCATCTCTTCACCCGCGACACCTCGGCGTGGATCTACGACGGCGTCTCCATCAACGCCATGCGGTGGCCCGCCCGGCAGCGCGAGACCGTGCACTTCGAGGCGATCTACCGCCACCACCCGCTGTTCCGGTCCGAGGACTTCCACGTGTGGTCGCAGGGCCAGGCCGACTACCCCTCGACCATCGAGGGCGGTGACGTCCTGGTCATCGGCAAGGGGGCGGTGCTGATCGGCATGAGCGAGCGCACCACGCCGCAGGCCGTCGAGATGCTCGCCCACAAGCTGTTCGCGGCGGGCTCGGCGCAGACGATCGTGGCGCTCGACATGCCGAAGCGACGTGCGTTCATGCACCTCGACACGGTCATGACCATGGTCGACGGCGACACCTTCACGCAGTACGCGGGGCTCGGCATGCTCCGCTCGTACACCATCGAACCGGGCGCGGGGGAGAAGGAGTTGAAGGTCACCGACCATCCCCCGGAGAACATGCACCGGGCGATCGCCGCCGCGCTCGGCCTGGACGCGATCCGGGTGCTCACGGCCACCCAGGACGTGCACGCGGCGGAGCGGGAGCAGTGGGACGACGGCTGCAACGTCCTCGCGGTCGAGCCGGGTGTGGTGATCGCGTACGAGAGGAACGCGACGACCAACACGTTCCTGCGCAAGCAGGGCATCGAGGTGATCGAGATCCGCGGGAGCGAGCTGGGTCGCGGCCGGGGCGGTCCCCGCTGCATGAGCTGTCCGGTGCAGCGGGACGCGGTGCCGGGAACCTGACGCGCGGGCGCCCGGCCTGGCGCGACGCCACCGTCCACGCCGATCTGCATACTAATGTAAAGGATCGTATATAGTTTCAACTTCCCGGTTCCCGTCCCCGCGCGCAAGGAGCATCGCCATGGCCACAGACCTCACCGGCCGCCACTTCGTCAAGGAGTCGGACTTCACCGCCGAGGAGTTCCGCGGCCTGGTCGACCTGGCCGCGGAGCTGAAGGCGGCGAAGCGGGCCGGGACCGAGATCCGGCGGCTGACCGGCAAGAACATCGCCCTTATCTTCGAGAAGAACTCCACGAGGACGCGCTGCTCCTTCGAGGTCGCCGCCGCCGACCAGGGCGCCTCGACGACGTACATCGACCCGTCCGGCTCGCACATCGGCAAGAAGGAGTCCATCAAGGACACCGCCCGCGTGCTCGGCCGCATGTTCGACGCCATCGAGTTCCGCGGGGACGCCCAGGAGACCGTGGAGACCCTCGCCGCGCACGCCGGCGTGCCCGTCTACAACGGCCTGACCGACGAGTGGCACCCCACCCAGATGCTCGCCGACGTCCTCACGATGACGGAGCACACGGCCAAGCCCCTCACCGACGTCGCCTTCGCCTACCTCGGCGACGCCCGTCTCAACATGGGCAACTCCTACCTCGTCACCGGCGCCCTGCTCGGCATGGACGTCCGCATCGTGGCGCCCAAGGCCTACTGGCCGGCCGAGGAGGTCATCGCCCGCGCCCGCGCGCTCGCCGCCGGGAGCGGTGCCCGGATCACGCTCACCGAGGCGGTCGAGGAGGGCGTCCGGGGCGCCGACTTCGTGGCCACCGACGTATGGGTCTCCATGGGCGAACCCAAGGAGGTCTGGGACGAGCGCATCACCGCCCTCGCGCCGTACGCGGTGACGATGGACGTGCTGCGCGCCACCGGCAACGCGGACGTGAAGTTCCTGCACTGCCTGCCGGCCTTCCACGACCTCGGCACCCAGGTCGCCCGCGAGATCCACGAGAGCCACGGCCTGACCTCCCTGGAGGTCACCGACGAGGTCTTCGAGTCGGCGCACTCCGTCGTCTTCGACGAGGCCGAGAACCGCCTGCACACCATCAAGGCGGTCCTGGTCGCGACCCTCGCCTGACCTGCCGGCTCCCCGGGCGGTGCGTCGCCCGGGGCGAGACCTTGGCTAGGGCCGCGTCGGGAGCGTGAACCAGACCGCCTTGCCGGAGGCGGTGGGGCGGTGTCCGCACGAGGAGCTGAGGGTGCGGATCAGGAGCAGGCCGCGCCCGTGCTCCTGCCAGGGGTCGGGTGGCCCGGGCGGCTCGGAGGCGCTGAGGTTCCCGGGCGGCAGCGGGCTGGAGTCGTGCACCTCGACCTGGCAGCCGGTGGGCAGCAGCTCGATCACCAACTCTATGGGGGCCTGCCCCACGGTGTGCTCGACGGCGTTGGCGACCAGCTCCGCGGTGAGCAGCTCCGCGGTGTCCGTGTCGGGCGACGCCTCGATGTCGGTGAGGGCGGTGCGGACCAGGGCGCGGGCGACCGGCACGGCTGCCGCGCTGTGCGGCAGCGTGATGCGCCAGGAGGCGGGGGCGGGAGGCTGAGGCAAGGGGGGTCCGTTCAGGCAGCAGGCGGCGGTCCTGCTTTCAACCGTACGAATCCTAAGCGCTATGTCGACAGAGACCACGGTCGGGCAGGGCGCGGGACGTCCGGCCCTGCTCCCTCGGTAGCCGCCCACCTCCTGTATCGCGCACTCGTGACGACGGTCACGGATCGGTGATAACTTCGACGGGAGCCGCACCGCGTGCCCGTACCGGGCAGCGCGCCGCGGCCGGCGAACTCCAGCCCCCAGACCGAGGAGGCCGCACCTCATGAGTCCCTTCACCGGCTCCGCGACCCGCACCCCCGACTGGCGGCACCTGCGCCTCGCCGTCGACGACGGGGTCGCCACCGTCACCCTCGCCCGCCCCGACAAGCTCAACGCGCTCACCTTCGGCGCCTACGCCGACCTGCGCGACCTCCTCGCCGAGCTGTCCCGCGACAAGTCCGTGCGCGCCCTCGTGCTGGGCGGCGAGGGGCGCGGCTTCTGCTCGGGCGGCGACGTCGACGAGATCATCGGCGCGACGCTCGCCATGGACACCGCCCAGCTCCTCGACTTCAACCGCATGACCGGCCAGGTCGTCCGGGCCGTCCGGGAGTGCCCCTTCCCGGTGATCGCCGCCGTGCACGGGGTCGCCGCGGGCGCCGGCGCGGTGCTCGCCCTCGCCGCGGACTTCCGCGTCGCGGACCCCAGCGCCCGCTTCTCCTTCCTCTTCACCCGCGTCGGCCTCTCCGGCGGCGACATGGGCGCCGCCTACCTCCTGCCCCGCGTCGTCGGCCTCGGCCACGCCACCCGGCTGCTGATGCTCGGCGACGCGGTGCGCGCCCCCGAGGCCGAACGGATCGGCCTGATCAGCGAGTTGACGGACGAGGGCAAGGCGGCAGAGGCCGCGGCGGCCCTGGCACGCCGCCTCGCGGACGGCCCGGCCCTCGCGTACGCCCAGACCAAGGCGCTGCTCACCAGCGAACTGGACATGCCGCTCGCCGCCTCCGTGGAGCTGGACGCGGCGACCCAGGCGCTGCTCATGAACGGCGAGGACTACGCGGAGTTCCACGCCTCGTTCACCGAGAAGCGCCCGCCGAAGTGGCGGGGCCGATGAACGCGGGTGCCCACCGCGTGGCCGTCATCGGCGGCGGACCGGGCGGCCTGTACGCCGCGGCGCTGCTCAAACGCCTCGACCCGGCCCGCGAGGTCACCGTCTGGGAGCGCAACGCCCCCGAAGACACCTTCGGCTTCGGCGTCGTCCTCTCCGACGAGACCCTCGGCGGCATCGAACACGCCGACCCGGAGATCTACGCCGCCCTCCAGGCGGAGTTCGTGCGCTGGGACGACATCGACATCGTGCACCGCGACCGGCGCCACACCTCCGGCGGCCACGGCTTCGCCGCGCTCGGACGGCGCCGCCTCCTCGCCGTCCTGCACGCCCGCTGCCGCGCGCTCGGCGTCGAACTCCGCTTCCGCGCCGAGGCCCCGCCCGCGGCCACCCTCGCGGCCGCGTACGACCTGGTCGTCGCGGCCGACGGCGTCCACAGCCGCACACGCGAGACGCACGCCGAAGCCTTCGGCCCGAGCGTGACCACCCACCGCTGCCGCTACATCTGGCTGGCCGCCGACTTCGCCTTCGACGCCTTCCGCTTCGAGATCGCCGAGACCGAGCACGGCGTCATGCAGCTGCACGGCTACCCCTACTCCGCGGCCGGCACCGGCGCCTCCACCGTCATCGTCGAGATGCGCGAGGAGGTCTGGGCGGCGGCGGGCTTCGACCGGCTCGACGAGCGCGAGTCCACCGAGCGCTGCGCCAAGATCTTCACGGCGGCACTCGGCGGCCGTCCCCTGCGCGGCAACAACTCCTCCTGGACCAACTTCCGTACGGTCGTCAACTCCCGCTGGTCGCACGGGAACACGGTGCTGCTGGGCGACGCGGCGCACACCGCCCACTTCTCCATCGGCTCCGGCACCAAGCTCGCCGTCGAGGACGCCCTGGCCCTCGCCGCCTGCCTGCGGGAACAGCCCGACATCCCGAGCGCCCTCCAGGCGTACGAGAGCGAGCGCCGCCCCATTGTCGCCTCCACGCAGCGGGCCGCCCGCGCCAGCCTGGAGTGGTTCGAGCGCCTGCCCGACCATCTAGGCCAGCCCCCACGCCAGTTCGCGTTCAACCTCCTGACCCGCAGCCGCCGCGTCACCCACGACAACCTCTGGCTGCGCGACGCCGGCTTCACCCGCGCCGTGGAGCGCGAGTTCGGCTGCCCCGACGGCACACCCCCGATGTTCACGCCCTTCACCCTGCGCGACCTCACCCTGCGCAACCGCGTCATGGTCTCCCCGATGGACATGTACTGCGCCGTGGACGGCGTCCCCGGCGACTTCCACCTCGTCCACCTGGGCGCCCGGGCCCTGGGGGGCGCGGGCCTGGTCATGACCGAGATGGTCTGCGTCAGCGAGCGCGGCCGCATCACACCGGGCTGCGCCGGGCTCTACACCGCCGAACAGACCCGGGCCTGGCGCCGCGTGACCGACTTCGCGCACGCCGAGGCGCCCGGCACGGCGATCGGCGTCCAGCTCGGCCACTCGGGCCGCAAAGGCTCCACGAGACGCATGTGGGAAGGCATCGACGAGCCGCTGCCCGACGGCAACTGGCCGCTGGACGCCGCTTCCCCGCTGCCGTACAAGCCCGGCGGTCAGACGCCGCGCGAACTGTCCCGGGCCGGTCTGACGCGCATCCGCGAACAGTTCGTCGCGGCGGCCACGCGCGCCGAGGAAGCGGGCTTCGACCTCCTCGAACTGCACTGCGCCCACGGCTACTTGCTCTCCGGATTCCTCTCGCCCCTCACCAACCGGCGCACGGACGCCTACGGCGGCTCCCTGTCCGGACGGCTGCGCTTCCCCCTCGAAGTCTTCGACGCCGTGCGCGAGGTGTGGCCGGCCGGCAAACCCATGACGGTCCGCGTCTCGGCCACCGACTGGGCCGAGGGCGGCACCACCGCCGAGGACGCCGTGGAGATCGCCCGCGCCTTCGCGGCGCACGGCGCCGACGCGATCGACGTCTCGACGGGCCAGGTCGTCGCCGACGAACGCCCCGACTACGGCCGCTCCTACCAGACGCCCTACGCCGACCGCATCCGCAACGAGACCGGCGTCCCGGTGATCACCGTGGGCGCCATCTCCTCCTGGGACGACGTCAACTCCCTGCTCTTGGCGGGCCGCGCCGACCTCTGCGCCCTCGCCCGCCCCCACCTCTACGACCCCCACTGGACCCTGCACGCGGCGGCCGAGCAGGGGTACGAGGGGCCCGGGGTGACCTGGCCCCTGCCGTACCGCGCGGGCAGCCGCAGACCGCAGACGGGCCGCACCGACGCCCCGAAACCCCGCCTGTCGCTCAGCGGTTGAGGGAGCGTCAACCGGCGTCAGTCCGCGTCGGGCGGTGACACGAACCGCGTCCCCGGCCCCCGCAGCAGCGCGTCCAGCGCCGTGAACACCTCCGCCGACCGGACACCCGGCCAGTCGCGGGGCAGCAGCGCCGGGGGCAGGCCCGGGTCGGCGTACGGCAGTCGACGCCAGGAGTCGAGCGCGAGGAGGTAGTCGCGGTAGGCCTCCTCGGGCGCCGGGGGAGCGTCGCCGCGGGCCTGCCAGGAGCGCAGCACCGGCTCATGGCGGTCCAGGAACGCCTCGTGCTGCTTGGCCAGGGCCGCGAGGTCCCACCAGCGCGCCACCGCTTCCGCCGTCGCGGCGAAGCCCAGGTGCTCGCCCCGGAACAGGTCGACGTACGGGGCGAGTTGGAGGCGCTCAAGGGTGTGCCGGGTCTCCTCGCGCAGATGCGCCGGGGCGATCCAGACGCCCGGCGCCGCCGTGCCGAAGCCGAGGCCCGCGAGCCGGGAGCGCAGCACGTGCCGCTTGTGCCGCTCGGCCTCGGGCACGGAGAAGACCGCGAGGACCCAGCCGCCCTCCCGCGCGTCGGCCGCCCCGCCGTAGATGCGGCGGTCACCGTCGTCCAGGAGCTGACGGGCCTCGGGGGAGAGCGCGTAGCCCGCGGCGCCCGCCTGCGTGCGCGCCGGAACCAGCAGGCCGCGCCGCTTGAGCCGCGACACCGACGAGCGCACCGAGGGCGCGTCGACGCCGAGCGGCGCGAGGAGGCGCACCAGCTCGGCCACCGGGACCGGGCCGGGCGCCGCCCGGCCGTAGGCGCCGTAGAAGGTGACGATCAGGGACCGTGGAGTGTGCTGCTCGGACACGTGATCACTCTACGGGCCCCGGAGCGGCCGAGGACTCCGCCGTCGGCCGGGCCGGGGGCGCCGCCCGCAGCCGGAACCGCTGCAGCTTGCCCGTCGCCGTCCTCGGCAGGGCGTCCAGGAAGACGATCTCGCGCGGACACTTGTAGGGGACCAGCTCCGTCCGCACGAACTCCCGCAGCTGCTCCGCGTCCCGTGGCGCGCCCTCGCGCGGCACCACGTACGCCACCACCACCTGCCCGCGCAGCTCGTCCGGACGCCCCACCACCGCCGTCTCCACGACGTCCGGGTGGCGCAGCAGCGCCTCCTCCACCTCGGGGCCCGCGATGTTGTAGCCGGCCGAGATGATCATGTCGTCGGCGCGGGCGACGTAGCGGAAGTAGCCGTCGGCGTCCCGGATGTAGGTGTCCCCGGTGACGTTCCAGCCGTGGCGCACGTACTGGAGCTGGCGTTCGTCGGCGAGGTAGCGGCAGCCGACCGGGCCGCGCACCGCGAGCAGGCCCGGCTCGCCGTCGGGCACCGGCGCCCCGGAATCGTCCACCACACGCGCGTGCCAGCCGGGAACGGGGCGCCCCGTCGTGCCCGGTCTGATCGCGTCGTCGGCGGCGGAGATGAAGATGTGCAGCAGTTCCGTCGCGCCGATGCCGTTGATGATGCGGTGCCCGGTGCGCTCGTGCCAGGCCCGCCAGGTGGCCGCCGGAAGGTTCTCCCCGGCCGAGACGCAGCGGCGCAGCGAGGAGATGTCGTACTCGTCGAGCTTCTCCAGCATCGTGCGGTAGGCGGTCGGCGCGGTGAACACCACCGTGATCCCGTGGCGCCCGATGGCGGGCAGGAGCTGTCTCGGCGCGGCCTGTTCGAGCAGGACCGAGGAGGCGCCGAAACGCAGCGGGAAGACGACGAGCCCGCCGAGGCCGAAGGTGAAGCCGAGCGGCGGGCTGCCCGCGAAGACGTCGTCGGGGACGGGCCTGAGGATGTGCCGCGCGAACGTGTCGGCTGTGGCGAGCACATCGCGGTGGAAGTGCATGCACCCCTTGGGGCGGCCGGTCGTGCCGGACGTGAACGCGATGAGCGCGACGTCGTCGGCGGCCGTGTCCACGGCCTCGTAGGGTCCGGGCCGCCGGGCCGCGCGCGCCAGCAGGTCGTCGGGGCCCGCACCGCCGTACGTGGTGACGCCCAGGCCCGGCACCCCGGCCTTCATCAGGTCGTCGACCGACCGGATGTCGCACAATGCGTGCCGCACCCGGGCGATCTCGCACATGACGGCCAGCTCCGGCGCCCGCTGCTGGGCGAGCACCGTGACGGCGACCGCGCCCGCCTTCATCACCGCCAGCCAACAGGCCGCCAGCCAGGGCGTGGTGGGCCCGCGCAGCAGCACCCGCTCCCCGGGCCGCACACCCAGCTCGGCGCTCAGCACCCGGGCGATCCCGTCGACGTGGCCGAGCAGGTCGCCGTACGTCCAGGTCCCGCCGGACGCGGAGTGGAACGCGGGCCGGGCGGCGCCGAGCCGCTCCACCGTCCGGTCCAGGAGCTCCGCACCGCAGTTGAGCCGGTCCGGGTAGCGCAGCTCGGGGAGGTCGTGGACGAGGGCGGGCCACTGCTCACGGGGCGGGAGATGGTCGCGGGCGAAGGTGTCGGTGTGGCCGGACGGTGTCAGCCCCGGTATGCCGGTGGGATCCATGGCGGCTCTGCCCCCTTGCCTGCGGGTCGGGCGCTGTGGTGGGCTCGCCCCACGAGCGTATCGTGATGGTGACGACAGTCAACGGTGCGCGATAAAGGAGGGCCGGGGTGACGGCATTCTCGCTCAATCCTGAACAAACCGCCTGGTGTGCGGAGCTGCGCGCCCTCGCCGCCGAGCGTTTGCGGCCCCTCGCGGAGAAGGGGCAGCCGGGCCACGTGAACCGGCCCCTGGTCGAGGAGCTCGGCGAACTGGGCCTGCTGGCACGGCTGTTCGAGGACGGCACCGGATCAGGGGCCGGCGCCCTCGACCTCTGCCTGATGCGTGAATCGCTCGCCTACGCCTGCACGGAGGCGGAGACCGCCCTGGCGCTCCAGGGCCTCGGCGCCCACCCCGTGCACGCGCACGGCACGCCCGCGCAGCGGGAACGCTGGCTGCCGCCCGTCCGCGCCGGGCGCGCCGTCGCCGCCTTCGCGCTCTCCGAGCCGGGCGCGGGCTCGGACGCGGCGGCCCTGTCCCTCGCGGCGGTCCCGGACGGCCCCGCGGGCTGGCGCCTCACCGGCGAGAAGTGCTGGATCTCCAACGCCCCCGAGGCCGACTTCTACACCGTCTTCGCCCGGACCTCCCCGGGCGCGGGCTCCCGGGGCGTCACCGCCTTCCTGGTCCCCGCCGACCGTACGGGCCTGACCGGCGCCCCCCTCGACATGCTCTCCCCGCACCCCATCGGCACGCTCGCCTTCGACGGCGTCCAGGTGGGCCGCAAGGACGTCCTGGGCGAGGTCGACCGCGGCTTCCGCGTCGCGATGACCACCCTGAACAGGTTCCGGCCGAGCGTCGGCGCGTTCGCCGTCGGCATGGCGGCGGCGGCACTGGACGCGAGCCTCGCGCACACCGCCGCACGGGACGCGTTCGGCGGCAAACTGAAGGACCTCCAGTCCGTCGCCCACCAGATCGCCGAGATGGCCACGCGCACGGAGGCGGCACGCCTGATGGTGTACGCGGCAGCGGCGGCGTACGACAGGGAAGGGCCGCACGGCCCCGGCATCGCCCGGCGCGCGGCGATGGCGAAGCTGCTCGCCACGGAGAGCGCGCAGTACGTGGTCGACGCCGCCGTCCAACTGCACGGCGCCCGTGCCCTGCACCGCGGCCACCTGCTCGAACACCTCTACCGGGAGGTGCGGGCGCCGCGTGTCTACGAGGGGGCGAGCGAGGTCCAGCGCGGGATCATCGCCAAGGAGCTGTACGGATGAGCCCGCGGGCGGCCGGACCGAGCCGCGGCCGGCCACGCGGTTCCCACCCCGCCCCCGTCGGGACGCCGTCGTGCCGCACGCCCCGGTCACCGACCCAGCGAACCAGGAGGCCCGCCCCATGACCCTGCGCCGCGTCAACCCGGCCGAACTCTCCCCGCCCACCGGCTTCTCGCACGCCGTCGCCGCGACCGGCTCCCGGCTCGTCTTCCTCGCCGGGCAGACCGCGCTGGACGGGGCGGGCAAGGTCGTCGGAACCACCCTGCCCGAGCAGTTCGAGGTGGCCCTCACCAACCTCCTCACCGCCCTGCGCCACGCCGGCGGCACCCCCGCCGACCTCGCCCGCGTCACCGTCTACGCCACGGACGTCGCCGACTACCGCGCACACGTCGCCGAACTGGGGCGCCTGTGGCGGCGGTTGGCGGGGCGCGACTACCCCGCGATGGCGGTGGTCGGCGCGGTCCGGCTGTGGGACGATCAAGCCTTGGTGGAGCTTGACGGGGTGGCCGTTCTCGACTGAGCGGCCCGAAGGCGGGAGCGTCGGATGCCGCAGATCGAGACCAGCGCGGGGCCCCTGGCGTACGACGACACCGGCGGCGACGGCGTGCCTCTCGTCCTGCTGCACGGCCCCGCCCAGGACGGCTCGGTCTGGCGCCACGTCGTCGACGAGCTCGGCACCCGGTTCCGCTGCGTGGTGCCGACCCTGCCGTACGGCAGCCACCGCCTGCCGCTGCGGGCCGGTGTCGAACTGACCCCGCGCACGATGGCCCTGCTCATCGGCGAGTTCGCGGACGCCCTGAAGCTCGGCGACGACGCCGTGTTCGTGGAGAACGACGGCGGGCGCCTCCAGCAGTTGGCCGCCGAACGCCCCGAGCGGGTCGGCCGGATGGTGATCGCCGGCTGCGAGGCGTTCGACAACTACCCGCCGCGCGCGGGCGGCAAGATGATGGCGACGGCCGCCAGGATCCCCGGCGGCATCGCGGCGATGGTGCACGGCCTGGCGTTCCGCCCGACCCGCCGCCTGCCGGGCACGGGTTACGCCGTCATGGCGCACAAGCCCGTGACGCACGACCTCATCGACCGCTGGATCGAGCCGCTGCGCAAGGACCCGGCCGCCCGGCGGGTCCTGGTCCGCTACCTGCGGGCGGTGCGCCCCTCGGAGATGAGCGAGGCGGCCCGGGCCCTGCGCTCCTACGACCGTCCCGCGCTCGTGGTGTGGGGCAGGCAGGACCGCATGATGCCGCTCGAACACGGCCGCAGGCTCGCCGACCTGCTGCCGCAGGGCCGACTGGTCGAACTGGACGACTGCCGCACCCTGATCCCGCTGGACCGCCCCGACGGACTCGCCCGGGCGATCCGCGACTTCGTGGGGGAGACCGACACCCGGGCCGCCTGACCCGGCACCTCGCCCTCTGGATTCCCTACGGCCCGTCAAGTTCCCCGCGTCACGGCGCAATTCGCGGGTAGGCGGAGTCAGCCGCGGCCACCGGGGCCCGGTGATGAGGAGGGGTGAGCACGTGCGTGCGAGCAAGGTTACGGGTGTCATCGGGATCGTGGGACTGTCGGCCGTTCTGCTGACGGGGTGTGGGGACAGCGACGACGGCTCCGACAAGCCGTTCGCCAAGGACAGTGCCGACCAGATCGCGGCCAAGGCGGTGGCGGCCACCAAGAAGGCCGACTCGATGCGCCTGAAGGGCGACATGCGGCAGGCCGGCGGCAAGTCGGTGAGCGTGGACCTCGCGGTGGACCAGGAGAAGAACTGCGAGGGGACCGTCGACGCCGAGGGCGCCAAGGCCGAGCTGCGGCACACGAACGCCGCGCTGTACGTGCGCGGCAACGAGCAGTACTGGAAGAACGCGCTGAAGAACCAGGCCGGTTCGGACAAGGTGCTGGCCAAGGTCGTCGACAAGTGGGTCAAGACGCCCGCCGACGACGCCGCGACGTCCGGCCTGTGCGACAAGCAGGGCCTGATCGCCTCCATGGACGAGGACAAGTCGAGCCGCAAGGGCATGAAGAAGGGCGACACCACGTCCATCGACGGCAAGGAGGCCATCGCGCTGACGAAGAAGGCCTCCGGCGGCGAGACCCACACGATGTACGTGGCCACGGAGGGCAAGCCCTACATCCTGCGCGCCACCGTGAAGGGCGGCGACGAGCCCAACGAGGCGACCTTCACCGACTACAACGAGCCCGTGAGCCCGAAGGCGCCGGGCAAGGGCGAGACGGTCGACCTCAAGGAACTCGCCGCCTCGGGCGGCTGATCCGAGCCACACGGCCACCGGCCTCTGGGCCGCCGGGCAGGAACGAGGGGGCGCCACGGCCGGGTGCTGTGGCGCCCCTCGGCGCGTCGTGTGCGCCTTCACTCTCAAACGCTGACCCGCGTTCCCCGCCCCCCAGGTGAGCTGTCCCGGTCAGATGTCCCGGAACGTCTCGATCTGCGCCCCGACGGAGTTCAGGCGCTCCGCCAGGTCCTCGTAGCCGCGGTTGATGACGTAGACGTTGCGCAGCACCGATGTGCCCTCGGCCGCCATCATGGCGAGGAGGACGACCACCGCGGGGCGCAGGGCCGGGGGGCACATCATCTCGGCGGCGCGCCAGCGGGTGGGGCCCTCGACCAGGACGCGGTGCGGGTCGAGGAGTTGGAGGCGGCCGCCGAGGCGGTTGAGGTCCGTGAGGTAGATCGCGCGGTTGTCGTAGACCCAGTCGTGGATCAGCGTCTTGCCCTGGGCCGCCGCCGCGATGGCCGCGAAGAAGGGGACGTTGTCGATGTTCAGGCCCGGGAACGGCATCGGGTGGATCTTGTCGATCGGCGCCTCCAGCTTGGAGGGGCGGACCGTGAGGTCGATCAGACGGGTGCGGCCGTTGTCGGCGGAGTACTCCGCCGTGCGGTCGTGGTCCAGGCCCATCTCCTCCAGGACCGCCAGCTCGATCTCCAGGAACTCGATCGGCACCCGGCGCACCGTCAGCTCGGACTCCGTGACGACGGCGGCGGCGAGCAGGCTCATCGCCTCGACCGGGTCCTCGGAGGGGGAGTAGTCGACGTCCACGTCGATGGTCGGCACGCCGTGCACGGTCAGCGTCGTCGTGCCGATGCCCTCGACCTCGACGCCGAGCGCCTCCAGGAAGAAGCACAGGTCCTGGACCATGTAGTTCGAGGAGGCGTTGCGGATGACGGTCGTGCCGGCGCTGCGGGCCGCGGCCAGCAGAGCGTTCTCGGTGACGGTGTCCCCGCGCTCGGTCAGCACGATGGGGCGGTCGGGGCAGACGTCGCGGGCCACCTCCGCGTGGTACAGCCCCTCGGTCGCCGCGATGTCGAGACCGAAGCGGCGCAGCGCGATCATGTGCGGCTCGATCGTGCGGGTGCCCAGGTCGCAGCCGCCCGCGTACGGCAGTTTGAAGCGGTCCATGCGGTGCAACAGCGGGCCGAGGAACATGATGATCGAGCGGGTGCGGCGCGCGGCCTCCGCGTCGATGGCGTCCATCTCCAGCTTCGCGGGCGGCACGATCTCCAGGTCGACGCCGTCGTTGATCCAACGGGTGCGTACGCCGATGGAGTTGAGCACCTCCAGGAGGCGGTAGACCTCCTCGATGCGGGCGACGCGGCGCAGCACCGTGCGCCCCTTGTTGAGCAGGGACGCGCAGAGCAGCGCCACGCACGCGTTCTTGCTCGTCTTGACGTCGATGGCACCGGAGAGCCGGCGGCCGCCGACCACCCGCAGGTGCATGGGCCCGGCGTAGCCGAGCGACACGATCTCGCTGTCGAGCGCCTCGCCGATGCGGGCGATCATCTCAAGGCTGATGTTCTGGTTGCCCCGCTCGATGCGGTTCACGGCGCTCTGGCTGGTGCTGAGCGCTTCGGCGAGCTGCGTCTGTGTCCAGCCCCTGTGCTGCCGTGCGTCACGGATGAGCTTGCCGATGCGTACGAGGTAGTCGTCTGCCATGTGTGGCAGGTTATCTCAGATATGAGATGAACTGCGCGCTGGGGTGGGCCATCCGGGGAGCGGCCTTCCGGGCGACCTTTCCCCGTAGGGGAGTTCACCCGGCCGCACGAAGCCGACCGCCGACGCGCCCGCCGTGGGCACCGGAGCCCGGCCGCCGCCCGCGTCACCCGGGCGGCGGCCGCGCGTCCTGCCGATGGCCGCGCGTCATGCACCACTGTGCCTCCGGTGGGCGCGGGGCGCACTTCGGCGGGACTGAGATCGGCCACCGACACCGCGTCACATCGCGGTCGAGCGGCACGAGATCAGCCGCCCCGCCCCGCTTCCCGTTATCGGTGACAGGGGCGGCACGGCATGGGCGTACCGCACCCGAAGCGTGCATGAGCAGGGGCGACGTATGCCCGAGACCTTCCGCGCGCACCGGGCGGGCCGCCGTCGCCGCCCGGGCTCACGCGGTCGACAGCACTACGCATCCGTACGCACCACGGAGAGAACCGACCGGCCAGTCCAAGCCACCCACGCACGCCGATTTCCCCGTCGCCCTGACGACTCGTTCCGACGGCGTCCGCCAAGCGGGCCTCCTGCCCCCCGCCGACTCCTACGCCGCCTCCCGTACGACCCCCGCGAGCACTCCGGCCACGACCTTGTGCACGGCGTCGGCGTCCGGAGGGACGCCCTCCCGGCCGACGAAGAGCAGATGGCCGGCGCCGATGAGCGTGAGCGCGAGGGTGTCCGTGTCGGCGTCGTCCGCGAGGCGGCCCACCTCGCGCTCCGCGTCCAAGTAGGCGGCGAGCATCGCCGCGGCCTCCGTAAGAAGGGGCACACCGGTCGGTGACGTCGCGCGCAACCGCGCGCGCAGGACGTCGCGGGAGGTGATGAGGCCGACGATCGCGAGGGCGACCGACTCGAAGAGGTCGCTGAGCGCCTCGCGGACGTTCCCGGCGACGGTGCCCGTCCCGGCGGCCCCCCGCAGCGCCGCGCTCCGGGCGTCGAGCCCCGCGACGCGGTCGCGCACGAGGTCCACGAGGAAGGCGTCGAAGTCGGCGAAGTGCCGGTGCAGGACGCCCTTCGCGCAGCCCGCCTCCGCGGTGACCGCCCTGCTGGTCAACGCGTTCGGCCCCGCGCGCAGCAACACGCGCTCGGCGGCCCGGAAGAGCTGCTCGCGTACATCCCGGATGGCCACCCCTGTCGGCACGGGCGCACCCCTCTTCTCTCGTGCTCTCGCTCGCGAATCCGCCCGGCCGGTTGACGAGTGGGCGCATGCCCACCAGGGTGGGCGCATGCCCACTATCTCCGGGAGCGACCCGCACGCACAACGGCCCACGCCCGACGGCGCCCCGCACGGGACACCGCCCGCCCCCGCCCCGCACCGCCACCGGCACCTGGCCGAGTCCTTCGGCTCGGACGCCGACCGCTACGACCGGGCCCGCCCCCGCTACCCCGAGGCCCTGGTGTCCCGCCTCGCCGCCGCCGGGACGCACGTCCTGGACGTCGGCTGCGGCACCGGCATCGCCGCCCGCCAGTTCGGCGCGGCCGGCTGCACCGTGCTGGGGGTGGAGCCCGACGCGAGGATGGCGCGGACGGCACGGCGGCTCGGGACCGAGGTCGACATCGCCGCCTTCGAGGCCTGGGAGCCGGCCGGCCGGGAGTTCGACGCGGTCGTCGCGGGGCAGGCCTGGCACTGGGTCGATCCCGTAGCGGGCGCGGCCAAGGCGGCGCGGGTGCTGCGCCCCGGCGGGCGCTTCGCCGCCTTCTGGAACGTGCCCGAACTGCCGTCGGCCGTGACGGAGGCGTTCGCCGAGGCGTACGAGCGGGCCCTGCCCGACGCCCCCTTCGACCTCCGGGCGGCGCCGGCCCGCGCCCTGGACGGCTACGAGCCGCTGTTCGCCAAGGCCGCCGACGGCATCGCGCACACCGGCCGCTTCGACGCCCCCGAGCGGTGGCGCGACGACTGGGAGTGGACCTACCCCCGGGACGACTGGCTTGACCAACTGCCGACGCAGGGAACCCTCACCCGCGTTCCACCGGCCCGACGGGCCCTGGTCCTTGAGAGCGTCGGCGCGGCCATCGACGCGATGGGCGGCCGCTTCACCGCCCGCTACGCCACGATCACGGTCACCGCCCGGCGCACCCGGTCCGCGTGAACGGCCCGGACGTCAACGCCCGTACCCGACCGGCGGAACCCGCCCGCGTCCCTCGGATAGCATGCTCGGACTCACCGCTGACGTCTAACAAATCGGCCAAACAATTGATATCTAGAGCACCGCGGGCGTTTTCGCGAACAAAGTCCCCAGATCAGGTCCCCGCCTGGCGTCGGCCACGGGTGATCCTTTGGGCCACGGCGGGTGTGGTGGCCCTCGGTTTCCTCATCGCGCTGGAGATCGCCGCACGCGGCTACGGAGTGTCGGGGCCGATCACCAACCAGGCACGCGAGGTCGTCTTCGCGCCCAAGTCGGGGCCGCTGCTCTACGCCGGCATGGCGTTGATGATGGTGGTGCTCACCTGGCGGCAGCGGTTCATCGCGATGGGCGCGGCGGTCGGCATCGACATCGTCTTCTTCCTGGTGCGGTGGGCGGTCGACGCCAAGATGATGTTCGGCAACGGCGCCCTGTGGGTGCTCCTGGCCTACGGGGTCATCGCCCTCACGCGCCGCACCGGCAAGGAACGGCTGCTGCTGCTCAAGGGCGTGGGCCTCGGCCTGCTGCTGGTGGCCGGCCGCAAGACCGGTGACATCTGGCTGCTGATCACCTGGAAGACCCGCCCCACGGTGCTCGACCAGTACGTGGCGACCGCCGACCACGCGCTGGGCAATCCGTCGTGGGTGGTGGGCCGGATGGTCCGGGCCACCGGCACCGTCGGCGAGCACGTGCTCGACTACGTCTACATCCAGCTCGCGGTGGCCGCCGTCATCGTCGCCCTGTACCAGCTGCGCAACGTGTCGACCGAGCGCCGCTTCCCGGGCCACCACCTGGTGCGCACGTTCCTCGTCATCGGGCTGCTCGGGCCGGGCATCTACATGATCTATCCGGTGGTCGGTCCGATCTTCGCCTACGGCGCCGACGGCGGGCAGTACGCGGTGGCGCACCTGTGGCCGAACACCCCGACCCCGCTCGTCACCCCGCAGCACATGCCCTTCGACGAGGTCACCCCCCGCAACTGCATGCCCAGTCTGCACACGGCGTGGGCCACGACGATCTTCATTCACTCCCGCAAGGGACCGAGGCTGCTGCGCTACGCGGGCACCTTCTGGCTGATCGCCACCCTCGGCGCCACGCTGGGCTTCGGATACCACTACGGCGCGGACATCATCGCCGGTGTGGTCTTCGCGTTCACCATCGACGCGGCGCTGCGCGCGGTCGACCGGGGCTGGGACCGCCGGGCCGTCCAACTGGTCGCCTACGGCACGGTGGTGTTCACGCTGCTCCTGACGTCGTACCGCTACCTGCCGATGGAGATGGCCCGCTACCCGTGGTTGTTCGGTCCCCTGCTCGTGCTGGCGATGGCCTCGGTCGTCTACGGCTACCAGCGGACCACCCGGCTGTGGGAGCCCAAGCCCGTACCGGCCAAACCCCTGGAGCCCCAGCCCGAACTGGTCTGAGGCACCGGGACTGGTCTGAGGCACCGGGCGGCCCCCACGTCGGCACGGCGGCTACTTCGGGTCACGGTTGAACGTCGAGGTCGACCAGACGTAACCGAGCGCCGTGAGCGCCAGGCACCAGCCGAGGGCGAGCCATCCGTGGTGGCCGATCCCGCTGCCGAGCAGCAGGCCCCGCAGGGTCTCGATGGCGGGGGTGAACGGCTGGTACTCGGCGATCGGCCGGAACCACCCCGGCATGGCGTCGACCGGGGTGAAGGCGCTGGACAGGAGCGGCAGCAGGATCAGCGGCATCGCGTTGTTGCCGGCCGCCTCGGCGTTCGGGCTGACCAGGCCCATGCCGACCGCGATCCAGGTGAGCGCGGTGGAGAAGAGCACGAGCAGCCCGAACGCCGCGAGCCACTCCAGCGCCGTCGCGTCCGTCGAGCGGAAGCCGATGGCCACGCCGACCGCGCCCACCAGGATCACGGCCATGACCGACTGCAGGACGCTGCCCACGACGTGTCCTATCAGCACCGAGGGACGGTGGATCGCCATCGTCCGGAACCGGGCGATGATGCCCTCGGTCATGTCGTTGCAGACGGACACCGCGGTGCCGACGACGGTGCTGCCGACGGTCATCAGCAGCAACCCCGGCAGGACGTAGGCGATGTACGCGGAGCGGTCGGGGCCGCCGCTGCCGAGGGTCGAACTCATCGCGTCGCCGAAGATGTAGACGAAGAGCAGCAACAGCATGATCGGCGTCAGCAGCAGGTTCAGCGTGAGGGACGGATAGCGCCGGGCGTGCAGGAGGTTGCGGCGCAGCATGGTCGTCGAGTCGCGCACGGCGAGGGACAGGGAGCTCATCGGGCCATCTCCTGGGACGTGTCGGTGTCGGTCTCGGTGCTGGTGAGGGCGAAGAAGACGTCGTCGAGGTCGGGGGTGTGCACGGTCAGCTCGTCGGCCTCGATGCCCGCCGCGTCCAGGCGGTCGAGGAGGGCGCGCAGCCGGCGCTGGCTGCCGTCGCCGGGGACCTGGAGGGTGAGCGCCTCGTCGTCGCGGACGCTGTCGTCCAGGGCCCGGGCGGCCGAGTGGTAGACGGCGGGGTCGGTGAAGCGCAGGCGCACGTGCCCGCCGGGGACGAGCCGCTTGAGTTCCTCGGCGGTGCCCTGCGCGGCGATCCTGCCGCCGTGCAGGACGGCGATGCGGTCGGCCAGCTCGTCGGCTTCCTCCAGGTACTGCGTGGTGAGGAAGACGGTGACGCCGCCGGTGACGAGGTCGCGGATGATCTGCCACATGGTGTGCCGGCTGCGCGGGTCGAGGCCGGTGGTGGGCTCGTCGAGGAAGATGATCCGCGGGTCGCCGACGAGGGTCATGGCGATGTCCAGGCGCCGTTTCATGCCGCCGGAGTAGGTGGAGGCGGGCTTCTTGGCGGCCTCGTGCAGATCGAAGCGGCGCAGGAGCTCGGCGGCGGTGCGCCGCCCCTCCTCGCGGGGGAGGTGGTGCAGGTCCGCCATGAGGAGCATGTTCTCCTCACCGGTGATCAGGCCGTCGACGGCGGAGAACTGGCCGGTGACACCGATCGCGCCGCGGACGGCCTGGGGGTCGGTGGCGAGATCGTGGCCGCCGACGTGGAGGGTGCCGGCGTCGGCGGAGACGAGGGTGGAGAGGATCTTGACGGCGGTGGTCTTGCCCGCGCCGTTCGGTCCGAGCAGGGAGAAGATCGTTCCTTCGGGGACGGTCAGATCGATGCCGTCGAGCACCGTCTTGTCGCCGTAGGACTTGCGCAGTCCGCTTGCCGCGATGGCCGGATTCGTCATGACGGGGGCTCCTCAGAGGCTGCGGGCGACGATGTCGCCGTAGGCGGTGGTGGCGTGGATGTGCAGGTCGACGGCGCCGCCCGCGTTCTGGAGGGCGTTGTGGACCCGGCCGTAGGCGGTGCCGGCGTCCAGCGAGGCGCAGGCTCCGCGCGTGGCACCGACGGAGATCTCGCCGGCCTCGGTGCGCAGGGTGACCGTGCCGCGCACGGCCTCGGCGATCCGGATGTCGCCCTTCTGGGTGCGGATCTCGGCGGAGTCGTTCAGCCGGCCGACCGTGATGTCACCGGCAGCGAGGGTGAGGCGGGCGCCCGCGGCCTCGTCCAGCTTGACCGAGGCCTGGGCGCACTCGAAGGTGACGTCGCCGAGCCGTCCGACGCCCCGGAAGTCGGCGCTTGCCGCCTTCGCCTCGACGCGGGAGCCGGCCGGCAGCTGGACGGTCACCTCGATGGAACCGGCGGCGCCGAGCACCCGGTTCTTCACCGGCGCGGTCTCGATGCGCAGGACCCCGTCGGCGTACACGACGGAGGTCTGCTCGGCCACCGTCACGTCGCGGCTCTTCGAGGCGTCCACCGGCAGCACCTCGACGGTGGTGTCGGCCCGGTCGGCGGCGATGAACCGGATGTGTCCGGCGGGGATGTCGACAAGGGCGGAGACCGGGGCGGCGGTGTCGAACTTCTGCATGGTGTGCTCCGTGGGCTCGTTGTTTCTGATGCCGTGAACGCTACGTTGCATTCACCTGTTGGGCAACGGCAATGTTGCACTAGAAATGTATTTGTGCAGGCCAGATAGCGCCAATCATTGCAATGAAGAAGAATCTAATGCAACGACAACCTTCCTGTGCGTTGCAATGACGAAGAGTGAACGCTATGCTGGCGACATCAGGGACAGGGCATACGACGTGCGACACACATGAGGGAGGCCGCGATGCCGGGAGGCAGGCTCACGCAGCAAGAGCGTCAGCAGATCGCGCTGGGGCTGGCCGATGGGCTCGCGTACGCGGAGATCGCCCGACGCCTGGACCGCCCCACCTCGACGGTCACGCGCGAGGTCATGCGCAACGGCGGCCCCACCGGCTACCGTGCGGACCTGGCCCACCGCGCCACCGAGCGCCGCGCCCACCGGCGCGCCCAGCCCGAGCCGGGGGCGCCGCAGGCGGCCCCACGGGGCGACGAACGCGACGAAGGAGCCGTGCTCGAGTACGAGGAGACGTTCACGACGCTCCTCATGCAGTCCGGTCTGCCCAAGATGATGGCCCGGGTGCTGACCTGCCTCTACACGACCGACGAGGGAAGCATGACCGCGTCCGAACTCGTCCGGCGCCTCCAGGTCAGCGCGGCGTCCGTCTCCAAGGCGGTCGGGTTCCTGGAGAGGCAGGGCCTCATCCGCCGGGATCGCGAGGAGGGCCGCCGCGAGCGCTATGTCGTCGACAACGACGTCTGGTACCAGGGCATGGTCGCCGCCGCCGCGTCCCACGCCCGCTTCGCCGAGACCGCGCGCCAGGGCGCCAACCTGTTCGGCCCCCGGGCTCCGGCGGCCGTCCGCCTGGAGAACATCGCCCGCTTCATGGACTTCGTGGGCGAGAGCATGACGCGCGCCGCCGAGCAGGCACGCGAGATCCTCTCCGACAGGCAGGGGGGAGGATGAGGCGCAGGCCCGCACCCCACTCCCCGCTCCGCAGCGTCACCGTCGAGGTCCACGCATGACCCGGTGTCGCCTGACCCGGTGTCGACGCGGCGGCCGCGCCCCGTCCGGCGCGCGCGGCGTCGGTGACCGTGCGCAGGTCGTACGCACGTCGTGGCGGGCGGAGCCAATTCACCGCACCGAATCGCCACTCAAGACGCGATCGAGCGCGGCCCGGCCCGCGGGCGCCGACGGTCTTCGCACCGAAACCACGAGGTGAAGCCGCTGTTCCGGCTCAGGCCGTGTGCAGCAGCCGGAAGCGCTGGGCCAGCACCTGGGTGTCGTCATCGACGGTGAAATCGGGGTCACCCAGTTCCGCGCGCATCTCCGCGCTGTGCCAGAACCTCTCGTGCCCAGCCCGCCACTCGGCCACCGATGTGTGGCCTTCACCCTCGTCGAGGGCATGTCGCAGGTCTACGTCGGCGAGTCGGATCACCCGGAGTTCGGTCAGTTCGATCACTGCTACCCGCCGCCCGTCGGAGTCGATCACGGCCGACCGCTGGCCGACTTCCGGCAACGGCTCGTTCTCTCGCTCGTATTCCAGTACCAGCCCGGAGGTAGTGGTCTTGGCACCGGACAGGATCGCGGCGACCAACTGGTCCCGCAGCGGCCCGGGGAACGCGAACTCCGCCGTGGGAAGCTCATCAAGGTTCATGCGGTGCAAGCTACCGAGCCTGCGGCCTGAAGACCCACGCCTTTTCACCCTTTCCGGCGCTCCGGATAGGGCGTAGCGAGGGGCAGACCGCCCTCCGGTGCGCACCCGGCAAAGGTGGTGCGGGGAATGTCGGGTGATCGAGTCGGGGTCGCCGCACGATGAGGGCATGGATGACACGACCCTGGTATCCCGTTTTCTCCGCGACGGCTACGTGAAGTTGGAGGGCGCCGTCGCACCGGGCGACATGGACGCGGCCCGTGCACTGGGTGGGCGGCATGGCGGAGGGGCCGTTCGCCGCCGCGCCCAACTCCCCGTCGCTGCACCGCGCGTACGACCTGCTCGTCGGCCCGGGACGCTGGGAGCCGCGCTACTCGCTGGGCACGTTCCCGCTGCGCTTCCCGCACGAGGCGGAGCCGGACGACGCGGGCTGGCACATCGAGGGGAGCTGTCTGCCGGAGGGCGAGAGCTGGTACTTCACCAATCTGCGCTCCCGGGGCCGGACGCTGCTGATGCTGTTCCTGTTCAGCGAGGTCGGTGAGGAGGACGCCCCGACCCGGATCCGGGTCGGCTCGCACCTCGATGTGCCGCAGGTGCTGGCGAAGTACGGGGAGGACGGGGCGAGCGGGCCGGCCCTCGCGCCCGAGCTGGTGGCGGCGTCCGATCACCGGCCCCTCGTCCTTGCCACCGGGTCCCCGGGCGATGTCTTCCTGTGCCATCCGTTCCTGGTGCACGCGGCACAACCGCACCATGGGCTGCGGCCGCGCTTCATGGCCCAGCCACCGCTGATGCCGGCGGCACCGTACGACCTGGAGCGGGCGGACGGCGCGTACGCACCCGTGGAGACAGCGATCCGGCGGGGCCTGGGAAAGGACATCCCCGGCCTCGACGGGGACGGCACCGATCGTGCGGGCCATCACGCAGCCCGGTAGTGGAGGGCGCGCAGTTAATCGCTTGCGATGCCCTGACCCTGAGCGACTAGGTTCGATCGCAAACGATCGCTCTCCGGCGATGCCCGCCTCTGTGGATCGAGATTGACCATGCACGATGACCAAGTGGACGTGATCACCGGCATCGTGGCGACCTTGATCCAGGAACAGTTCCCTCAGTGGAGCGGCAAGCCGATCCGGCGCCTGTCGTCGACCGGGACGGTCCACGCCATCTTCCGTATCGGGGACGACCTCTCCGCGCGTTTCCCGCTGCGTCTGACCGATCCCGCCGAGGCGCTGGCGGTTCTGGAACGGGAAGCCCGGGCGAGCGCGGAGCTGGCACAGGTGTCCCGGTTTCCCGTTCCGGAACCCGTCGCCCTGGGAAAGCCTGGAGCGGGCTATCCCATGCCGTGGTCGGTCCAGACGTGGCTGCCGGGAACGGTCGCCTTCGACGCCGACCCGAGTGGGTCGGAGGCTTTCGCCGAGGACCTTGCGGCCTTCATCGCGGCCCTGCGGCAAGCCGAGACGCGGGGTCGGGTCTTCAGCGGTGACCATCGCGGCGGTGTCCTCGCCGACCACGACGCCTGGATGGAGAAGTGCTTCGAGGAGAGCCAGGAGCTGCTCGACGTGCCCCGGCTGCGCCGCCTGTGGAGCCGCTTCCGGGCGTTGCCGCGCACGAGCGCCGACGTGATGAGCCACGGCGACCTCATTCCCGGCAATGTACTCGTCGCGGGAGACCGGCTCGGCGGCGTCCTCGACACCGGCGGATTCGGCCCGGCCGACCCCGCGCTGGATCTGGTCGGCGCCTGGCACCTTCTGCGGCCGGGCCCACGCGAAGTGCTCCGGCGGACACTGGGCTGTGACGACCTGGAGTGGGAGCGCGGCAAGGCATGGGCGTTCGAACAGGCGATGGGGCTCGTCTGGTACTACGTCGAGAGCAATCCGGCGATGAGCCGAACGGGGCGCCGGACACTCGACCGCATTCTGGAGTCGACAGTCGACGACGTGGCGTCGCCCTGATCGTCGGCCGGGTCGGAGAGGACGGCTCAGGCACAGGCGCCGCCGACACGCGCACAGAGCATCCACGTACGCACCCCCCTGCGGCAGCTCGACGCACGGCTCCGTACGCTGACCGCCCGCTGTCATCCCATCGAGGCGTTTGACAGCGAACCCAGCGCGCCTCGTCGTCACGGCAGGGCATGTACTAGAGTTATCTCGACATCGAGATATCTGCCGAGGCGCACCAGAAGCCACCAGCCGGTAAGGGTTACCTAACTAAGCCTTACCTTAGCGGATCGACGAGGGGTCGTGGCGGCAGGATGTGCTGGAACGCGCACAAAAATTGAAGGAGACTGTCGTGTCGGCGAACAGCTTCGACGCCCGCAGCACGCTGCGCGTGGGCGACGAGTCGTACGAGATCTTCAAGCTGGACAAGGTCGAGGGCTCCGCACGGCTCCCTTACAGCCTGAAGGTCCTCCTTGAGAACCTGCTCCGCACCGAGGACGGCGCGAACATCACCGCCGACCACATCCGTGCGCTCGGCAGCTGGGACTCCCAGGCGCAGCCGTCGCAGGAGATCCAGTTCACGCCGGCCCGCGTGATCATGCAGGACTTCACCGGCGTCCCGTGCGTGGTGGACCTCGCCACGATGCGTGAGGCCGTGAAGGAGCTCGGCGGCGACCCGGCGAAGATCAACCCGCTGGCCCCGGCCGAGCTGGTCATCGACCACTCCGTGATCGCCGACAAGTTCGGCACGGCGGAGGCCTTCGGCCAGAACGTGGAGCTGGAGTACGGCCGCAACAAGGAGCGCTACCAGTTCCTGCGCTGGGGCCAGACCGCCTTCGACGAGTTCAAGGTCGTCCCCCCGGGCACCGGCATCGTCCACCAGGTCAACATCGAGCACCTGGCCCGCACGGTCATGGTCCGAAACGGCCAGGCGTACCCCGACACGCTCGTCGGCACCGACTCGCACACCACGATGGTCAACGGCCTGGGCGTCCTCGGCTGGGGCGTCGGCGGCATCGAGGCCGAGGCCGCGATGCTGGGCCAGCCCGTCTCGATGCTCATCCCGCGCGTCGTCGGCTTCAAGCTGACCGGTGAGCTGAAGCCGGGCACCACCGCCACGGACCTCGTCCTCACCATCACCGAGATGCTGCGCAAGCACGGCGTCGTCGGCAAGTTCGTCGAGTTCTACGGTGAGGGCGTCGCCGCCACCTCCCTCGCGAACCGCGCCACCATCGGCAACATGTCGCCGGAGTTCGGCTCCACCGCCGCGATCTTCCCGATCGACGACGAGACGCTGAAGTACCTGAAGCTGACGGGCCGCGACGAGCAGCAGGTCGCGCTGGTCGAGGCGTACGCCAAGGAGCAGGGCCTCTGGCTGGACCCGGCCGCCGAGCCCGACTTCTCCGAGAAGCTGGAGCTGGACCTCTCCACGGTCGTCCCCTCCATCGCCGGCCCCAAGCGTCCGCAGGACCGCATCGTCCTCGCGAACGCCGCCGAGCAGTTCAAGAGCGACGTGCGCAACTACGTCGACGGCGTGGACGAGGCGGGCAAGGAGTCCTTCCCGGCCTCCGACGCCCCGGCCACCACGAACGGCGTCCCGTCGAACCCGGTCCTCGTGACCGCCCCCGACGGCTCGACGTACGAGCTGGACCACGGCGCCGTCACCGTCGCCGCGATCACCTCCTGCACCAACACCTCGAACCCGTACGTGATGGTCGCCGCCGCGCTCGTCGCGAAGAAGGCCGTCGAGAAGGGCCTGACCCGCAAGCCGTGGGTCAAGACCACCCTCGCGCCCGGTTCGAAGGTCGTCACCGACTACTTCGACAAGGCGGGGCTCACCCCCTACCTCGACAAGGTCGGCTTCAACCTCGTCGGCTACGGCTGCACCACCTGCATCGGCAACTCGGGCCCGCTGCCCGACGAGGTCTCCAAGGCGATCAACGACCACGACCTGGCCGTGACGTCCGTCCTCTCCGGCAACCGGAACTTCGAGGGCCGCATCAACCCCGACGTCAAGATGAACTACCTGGCGTCCCCGCCGCTGGTCGTCGCGTACGCCCTGGCCGGCTCGATGAAGATCGACATCACGACCGAGGCCCTGGGCGCCGACCAGGACGGCAACCCGGTCTACCTCAAGGACATCTGGCCCTCCGAGGCCGAGGTCAACGACGTCGTCGCCAACTCCATCGGCGAGGACATGTTCAACAAGTCCTACCAGGACGTCTTCGCGGGCGACGCCCAGTGGCAGGCGCTGTCGATCCCGACCGGCAACACCTTCGAGTGGGACACCGAGTCGACGTACGTCCGCAAGCCCCCGTACTTCGAGGGCATGACGATGGAGACCACCCCGGTCTCCGACATCACGGGCGCCCGCGTCCTCGCCAAGCTGGGCGACTCGGTCACCACCGACCACATCTCCCCGGCCGGTGCGATCAAGGCCGACACCCCGGCCGGCAAGTACCTCACGGAGCACGGCGTGCAGCGCCGCGACTTCAACTCCTACGGCTCGCGCCGAGGCAACCACGAGGTCATGATCCGCGGCACGTTCGCCAACATCCGCCTGCGCAACCAGATCGCGCCGGGCACCGAGGGCGGCTTCACGCGTGACTTCACGCAGGAGGACGCGCCGGTCTCGTTCATCTACGACGCCTCGCGCAACTACATCGAGCAGGGCATCCCGCTCGTCGTCCTCGCGGGCAAGGAGTACGGCTCCGGCTCGTCCCGCGACTGGGCCGCCAAGGGCACCGCGCTCCTCGGCGTCAAGGCCGTCATCGCCGAGTCCTACGAGCGCATCCACCGCTCGAACCTCATCGGCATGGGCGTCCTGCCGCTCCAGTACCCGGAGGGCCAGTCGGCCTCCTCCCTCGGCCTGACCGGTGAGGAGACCTTCTCCTTCTCCGGCGTCACCGAGCTGAACAACGGCACGACCCCCCGCACGGTCAAGGTCACCACCGACACCGGTGTCGAGTTCGACGCGGTCGTCCGCATCGACACGCCCGGCGAGGCGGACTACTACCGCAACGGCGGCATCATGCAGTACGTGCTCCGCAGCCTGATCCGCAAGTAGGTCTGCGCAAGCAGTGACCGAGGGCCGCACCCCGCCTTGTACGCGGGGTGCGGCCCTCGGGCTCTGCGGGAGCGGCTAGCCGCCGTACGGGACCGTGATCAGTTCCATGGCATGACCCGCCGGGTCGAGGAAGTAGACCCCTTTGCCGCCGTCATTGCGGTTGATCTCGCCCGGCTGCCTCTGGTGCGGGTCGGCCCAGTGCCGTACGCCGCGCGCGGCGATCTTCTCGTAGGCGGCGTCGAACTCCGCATCGGAGACGAGGAACGCGTAGTGCTGCGGGGTGATGTGCTCGGCGGGGACGGCGGCGAAGTCCAGGGTGACTCCGTTGCCCAGGGCCACCGCGACGAACGGGCCCCACTCCGCGGTGATCTCAAGGCCCAGCAGGTCCGCGAGGAACTCGGCGGACTCCCGGTTGTCCCGGGCGTGGACGATCGTGTGATTCAGCTCGACCGACAAGGAATGCCTCCAACAGGCATCTCCTGACACCTCCATGCCTCACCCGGCCGGTGACCGACACGCGATGTCGCCGTGGATCTTAGGCACGGGAGCATCGCGCTGTCGAGAGCGGCTTCCCGCGGCCCGGCGCCGACGCGGACACCGACACGGACGCGGACACGCTCAGGTGGCGTCCGTCAGGTCGTCGGGGTCCCGGAATGCCAGCCGGGGCGTCTCCCCCGTCAGGGACGGGACCGGCTTGCCCGGGGGGAGCGCGGGCGAGAGGGCCCGGAAGACCGCCCGCACGCGGGAGTCCGTGTAGGCGAGGACGCGGTCGGTCGCCTTGAGCCAGGCCCCGCCGCCGGGGAGTGCGGCGACCTCGGCGAAGGCTCCGCTCGCCCGGAGCGCGGGGACGCCGCCCAGCGCGGCGGTGACGCCGGGGGAGCAGACGGTGACCCACGCGTACCCGCGCAGCGTGGAGCCGAGCTCGGGAAGCGTCTCCTCAAGGAGCAGGCCCAGGCCGTCCTCCAGGGCCGTGCGGCCCGTGGTGTGCTCGGAGTCGTCCGCGATGTTGGCGTACAACACGGTGTCGCACCTCTCGACGAAGGACCGGAAGGAGGACTCCCAGCGCCTCTGCGCCTCCTCCACCGTCGCCGGATCCTGGAACTCCTCCGTCGTGCGGATGGCGACCAGGGAGACGACGTCCGGCGCCTGCTCCTCCCGCTTCACCGAGATGGCCAGCCACGGCTTGTCGGGCCGGCCGTCGGGCCCGAGAAGGGACAGCTCCAGCTGCGCGTCGGCGGGACGGTTCTCCAGCTCTTCGCGGAACCGCTGCCAATTCCTGGGCGACCAGTGGGTCTGCACCAGTCCGGCCCGGCCCCGGACGGCCCTGTAGTAGACGAAGTCGGCCCAGAGGGTCCCCGGCGCTCCGAGAGGGCCGTCGCCATCGGTGTACAGGGCCGGCTCCGTGAGGTCGAGGCCGTGGTGGAAGCCCTCGCCGAGCGGCCCCGCGAAAGCGGTCACGGCACGGGTGAACCAGCTCTCCGTCAGCTCCCGGTAGGCGCGGCCGTCGGCGGGGCACCGCAGGTTGATCTCGGCCCGGAGAGACGAGTTCATCCGGATGTCCGGCTCCGCCGCCACGTCGCACTCCTCGAAGGCGCTCGGCCTCCTCGGTTCCTCAAAGCGGCGGGGCCCGCTCCCGGGTCGGCCCCCGGCGGGTGTCACGGCCGAGCCTTGACGCGCGCGAGTTCCTTGAGGGCCACTCGTGCGGCCGGCGTTCCCTCCGGTGTCTCCCAGTAGGCGTGGGAGGCGATCAGCCGGGACAGGCGCAGCAGTCGTCTGCGGTGCGCGGCCGATCCGTGGGCCGCCGTGGCGGCGAGCTGTTCGTACGTGGTGTACCAGGCGGTCTGGGCCTCCAGGAGGTCCGGAGGGAAAGCGTCGCTGTTCATGGCTCGATTAGAGCGCATGTTCGATTTCTCGGCCAAACGGCCTCAGCTCGCCTGCCCCGGTCACCTGCCCCGGCCTCTTGCCCCGGTCACCTGCTCCTGCTCCGGCTCCTGATCCGGATCAGGAACGCCGCTTCATCGCGCACAACGTGTCGTCGAGGAGCTGATCGGTACGCTGGTCGCGGTCGTCGGCGAACCGGTTGGTGGAGCGCATCACGATGGCCCCCTTGTCGCCCTTGTCGAGGAAGCCGTTGGCGTTCAGATGGCCGAGGGTCGTCCCTCCGTGGCCCCAGTAGCCGCCGCCGCAGTCGAGCTGCGTCCAGAAGATGCCGAGCCCCATCCTCCTGACCCGCGTGTCTCCCTCGGAGGGAGCCGGCACCGTCCGGAGCATCTGCTTCAGCTGGCGGGGCTCGAGCAGCTCGCCGCCGAGCAGGGCCCGCCAGAAGCGCGTCAGGTCCGGCGCGGTGGTGATGAGGTCGCCCGCCGAGCTGCCCCAGCTCATGTTCATCTCCGTGCTGTCGACCAACCGGCCGCCTTCCTTGAACTGGTGGTAACCCTTGACGTGCGGTGCCGGAAGGCCGGTGCGCTCGCGCGGCGAGAAGGTGTGCTTCAGGCCGAGGGGTTCGATGATCCGGGCCCGCACCTCCTCGCTCCAGTGGTGACCGGTCGCCTTCTGGATGATCATCCCGGCCAATATGTAACCGGTGTTGGAGTAGCTCCAGCCCTTGCCGGGCTCGAAGAGGGGCCGCTCCCGCAGGGCCAGGTCGACCAGCTCGCGCGGCTCGTGGTGGTCGAAGCGGTGCCGCTGGAAGGCCGCTTCGTCCAGGACGGGCAGCTTGGCCGCGTAGTCGGGCAGGCCGCTGGTGTGCTGGAGCAACTGCCGTACGGTGATCCGGCCGCCGTCGTGGCCATTGCCCTGGACCACGCCAGGCAGCCACCGGTCCACGGTGTCGTCCAGACGCAGGCGGCCCTCGGCGGCCAGTTGCAGCACCACGGTGGAGACGAAGGTCTTGGTGTTGCTGCCCATCCGGAAGTACCCCTGGCGGGGCACCGGCCGGTCGGTCCCGAGTTCGGCGGTCCCGCTGCGCACGTACTCCCGGCGTTGTCCGTCCACGGCGGTGGCCTCGGCACCGACGACTCCGTCCTCGCGGACCACCTCGTCCAGCCCCCGCTGGAGTTGCGTCCGGCTGTGCCCGGCGCCGTCGCGGGCGGCCGCCCCGGGCTCGGTGCCGGCCCACGCGGCGGTGGCCGGCATCGCCAGCGTCGCCGCGACGGCGAGCGCCGTCACCGGGCCCAGGGCAATTCGGCGGTAGGTCATGGTGGTTGCCTCGCATCGCTGGAAGGTGGAGAGGTGGAGAGGGTGCTCGACCCAAGATCAATTAACCCATGGGGAGGGCCCGCCCGGCCATGGAGGCACCCACCGGGCCGGGGCTGAGGCAGCCCCCCGACCAGGGCTGGGGCACCCCCCAGGCCGGGGCTGAGGCAGCCCCTTGGCCGGACCTATGGAGAACCCCACCTTCTCGTCGCCGCACACGGGACCGAGGGGCAACGCGAAAGGGCCGTGCCCCGCCGACGGCAAGCGTCAGCGGGGCACGGCCCGGCCCGAACCGGCCTCCTCAGCCCAGCAGTTGCACCTCCGCCAGAGTCGAGGAACCCTCCGGCACCAGCCGGTAGTGGCGATAGGTGCCGGGGCGGGCGACCGTGAACACCCGGGTCTGCTGGTCCCAGGCGAACGCCTCACCGGAGCGCCTGTCCAGGTTCTTCCACCTCTCGCCGTCGGCGGAGCCCTGGAGCACCCACCCGCGCGGCGCCTTCGCCCGGTCGGTGGACGACGTCAGCGTGTACTGCACGGCCTTCGTGGCTCCGCCGACCGGCAGTTCCACCGCACCGGTCAGCGGCGACGACGTCGCCGAGGAGTCGTCGAACAGGTCCCCCTCGCCCTTGATCGCGTCCTTGCGGGGCGAGGGCACTTCGTCGTCCTGGGTGACCGACGTCGGCCCGGCGTTCCTGCCCGTCCCCCACGAGGACGGCTTCGGGCCCATGTCGAACTCCAGGACACCGCCGCGCGCGACCAGCTTGTGCGGGAGCGCGGTCGACCGCCAGGCCTTGCCGTTGAC
Organism: Streptomyces sp. NPDC031466; assembly: GCF_055581265.1. NCBI lineage: Bacteria > Bacillati > Actinomycetota > Actinomycetes > Kitasatosporales > Streptomycetaceae > Streptomyces > Streptomyces sp. NPDC031466. The sequence continues at coordinate 236,316 of NZ_JBVIJT010000011.1, read as the reverse complement.
CTTGAGCCCCTGCACGTACACGTTCTTCGCGCTGTTCTTCGGCGCCTTGACGACCAGGTCGCGGCCGTTGTCCAGGTGCAGGGTCATCTTCGTGAACTGCGGTGAGCCGATCGCGTATTCACCGCTGCCCATCACCAACGGGTAGAAGCCGAGCGAGGAGAAGAGGTACCAGCCGGACTGCTCGCCGTTGTCCTCGTCGCCGTGGTACCCCTGGCCGATCTCGCTGCCGGTGTAGAGGCGGGCGAGGACCTCGCGGACCTTCTCCTGCGTCTTCCAGGGCTGCCCGGCGGCGTCGTACATGTACGCGGCATGGTGGGCGACCTGGTTGGAGTGCCCGTACATGCCCATCCGCACGTCACGCGCCTCCGTCATCTCGTGGATGACGCCTCCGTAGGAGCCGGCGAACTCGGCGGAGCCGGTCTCGGGGGTCGCGAAGTACGTGTCGAGCTTCTTCGCGAGGCCCTTGCGGCCGCCGTACAGGTTGGCCAGGCCGCGAGAGTCCTGCGGGGCCGTGAAGGCGTACCCCCAGGCGTTCGTCTCGGTGTAGTCGTGACCCCACACGCGCGGGTCGAACGTGTCCGACGGGACACGCCAGTTGCCCTTGGCGTCCTTGCCCTGGAAGAAGCCGGGGTCCGTGCCCGCCCCCGCCGCCTCGGCGTCGAAGAGGTGCACGTAGTCACGGGCGCGGTCGAGGAAGTACGCGGACTCCTCCTTGTAGCGCTTCTCGCCCGTCTTCTTGTAAAGGGTCGCGCCCATACGGGAGATGCCGTAGTCGTTGAGGTAACCCTCCAGCGCCCACGACAGGCCTTCGTGCGTCTCGCTGCTCGTGTAACCGAGGAACGGCGAGGTCTGCATGCCCTTGCGGCCGACGCCCGAACTGGGCGGCACGACCGTGGCGTTCTTCAACGCGGCCTCGTACGCGGCCTTCGCGTCGAACTTCACGCCCTTGACGTACGCGTCGGCGAACGCGACGTCCGACGACGTGCCCGTCATCAGGTCCGCGTACCCCGGGGACGACCAGCGCGAGGTCCAGCCGCCGTCCCTGTACTGCTGCACGAAGCCGTCGACCAGCTCGCCCGCCTTCTTCGGCGTGAGGAGGGAGTACGCGGGCCACGTCGTCCGGTAGGTGTCCCAAAAGCCGTTGTTCACATAGGGCTTGCCCTCCACGATCTTCGCGCCGGTGTGCGTCGGCGTGTCGGGGCCGGGCTGCGGCGAGAACGGCGACGCGTACTTGTACGTCGTCCTGCCGCCCCTCGAAGCGACCTTCTCGAAACCGGAGTTGGGGTAGAGGTACAGCCGGTACAGCGAGGAGTACAGCGTCGTCAGCCGGTCCTGGCTCGCGCCCTCCACCTCCACCCTGCCGAGAATCGCGTCCCACTGCTGCTGGGCGCGGTCCTTCACCCGGCCGAAGGACGTACCGGCCGGGATCTCCCGGTCGAGGTTGGCCTTCGCCTGGTCCAGGCTGATGAGGGACGTGGCCAGACGCAGGCTGACCGTGCGGTCCCCGCCCGCCGCGAAGCGCAGATAGCCTGTGACATCACCGCCACCGCCGCCTTCGAGCTTGCCGCCGGCGGTGACGGGCGCGTCGAAGGTCCCGTAGACGAACAGCCGCGTGGCGCCCGTCGACAGGCCCGACTTGACGTCCGAGAACCCGGAGACGACACCGCTCTCCTTGTCCAGGGTGAGACCGCCCTTGTCGGAGACGTTGTCGAAGATGACGCTCGCGTCGTCACCGGGATAGGTGAACCGCATCATCGCGGCGTGATCCGTGGGCGCCATCTCGGCCTTGAGGCCGTTCTCGAACGTCACGCCGTAGTAGTGCGGGCGCGCCGTCTCCTTCTCGTGCCGGAAGGGCAGCGCCCGCTTGGTCCGCGAGGCGCTCGGGGTGTCCTTGTCGACGGACGGCATCAGCTGGAACGTCTGGCGGTCGCCCATCCACGGGCTCGGCTCATGGCTCGCGCTGAACGCCTGCATCGTCGGCAGATTGTCGTCGTTGTTGCCGCGCGCGTAGTCGTACAGCCAGCTCAGGGAGCCCGCGTTCGTCACCGGTGTCCAGAAGTTGAAGCCGTGCGGGACGGCCGTCGCCGGGAAGTTGTTGCCGCGCGAGAAGCCGCCGCTGGAGTTCGTGCCGCGCCGGGTGTCCGCGTAGTCGGACAGGTGCGCCTTCGGTCCGGCCGGCGCCTTCTCCTTCAGCGACACGTCGTCCAGCCAGCCGCGGAACTTCGCGGGGCCCTTCGGGGCGTCGTACGCGAGCAGGATCCGGTCGACCGTCCTGCCGCGCGCGACCTGGCCCAGGGAGGAGGTGACGTTGTTCCACTGGTTGACGTAGAGCACCTTCGCGGCGCCCTGGCCGCGCGGGTTCAGCGGAAAGCCGTGCTGGTCCACGGCGCGCAGGTCGCTCAGATAGGTGCCGTCGGTGAACGCCAGGTCCACGGCGACGTTCGTCGCCGCGTAGTCGCGGTCCCCGTCGGCCATCGAGGGGAAGACGCGGTAGCCCAGCTCGGTGTCCCGCCGCACCGGCACGTTCACGTCGAAGACCTTGTTGTACGAGTAGCCGCGGCCGTCGGCCAGGTGGGTGCCGGCGTAGCGCAGCGCGTGCCTGCCGGTGAATCCGGCGCGCGCCTTGGCGGTGGGGGAGCCGCTGGGGCCGCGGTCCACGAGGCTCAGCATGTCCTCGGGGGCGGGGGTCTCGGTGCCGCCGACCGAGAGCTGGAGGTCGGCGAGCTGGAGGATGTCGGCGGCGCCGTTGTTCGCCGTGACGTCGAGACGGAAATGGGAGTACGCGGCGGGCTCGGCCACGTCGTACTTCTTCGTCTTGTGCCGGCCGTCGAACGCCTCGCCGGCACGCTTGTCGAGGACCTTCCAGTCCTTGCCGTCCGTGGAGCCCTGCAGGGTCCAGTCCCTGGGGTCGCGCTCGGCGTGGTCGTTCGCCGAAGTCAGCGCGTAGGTCACGACCTTGGCGGGTTCCTTCAGGTCGACCTCGACCCAGCCGGACTTCGCGAAGGTCAGCCACTTGCTGGTGGCCTCGCCGTCGACGAGGTTCTCGGCCACCTCGCCGGAGCCCGCGTTCTCCCCGCTGGCGCGGACCTCGGTGACCTGGTCCATCACGCTGCCGGGCAGGCCGGAGCTGAACGCGCCGTTGACGCCGGAGGCCTTCTTCCTGCCGTCGGGTCCCGTCTCGACGGTGCTCACCCAGTCCGGCTGGGCGTCCCCCTCCTCGAAGGAGGACACGAACTCCCGTTCCGCGCGCGGCGGTTGCTCGGGCCCGGCGACGGCGCCCCCCTGCGACGCCGCGACGAGCGCCAGCGCCAGCGCGCCGACGGCCACGGCCGAACGGGGTCCGGGCGCACCCGGACGGTGGTCTCTGTAACGAGGTCTGCGTGCCCTGTACGGCATCCCCGAGCCCCTCCTTGCGGTTGGACAACGTTGTCACGATCGCTGCGCAAGGTCTAGTAGGGAGGCAAGTGGCGAATGGTGTCAAGGCTGTTGCGGGGGCCGGTGCCCCCAGGGATCGACCCCCGGGGGCCACCGGTCGGCGAACGGGGTGTCAGCCGCAGGGCCGGTAGTCGTAGCCGGCGATGTGGTTGTCGCCGTTGCGGTCGTAGGGCGTGAAGTCGCAGTCGGCGGTGCGGCTGACGAGGAACGTACGCCCCTCGGTGGCCAGGCAGTGGTCCACCGTTCCGTTGCCGTCCGAGTCGCTCAGGCACAGGCCGGTTGCGCCGAACGTGTCCTTGCCGACGATGCCGTCGGCCTCGCCCAGATTGTCCTTCTGCCAGGCGACGGTGGCGTCGTGCGTCTTGGGACCGAACGCACTGTGAAGATGCCCGGGCGGGCTCTGGCGCACCCTGGTCGCCGGGAAACACAAGCTGATCGTGCTGGGCAACGCCCGTGCCACCGACCAGGTCCGGCCCCTCCTGCCCGGCCCGCCACCCTGCTCGGTCGTCATCACCAGCCGTCGGCAACCGGCCGGCCTGCTCACCGCCGGACAGGCCCGGTGCAGCACGCTCGACGTCCTGAGCGGGGAGGAGGCGCGCACCTTGCTGGTCGACATGCTGGGCCGTGACCGGGGTGTCGCCGAAGTGGCCGCGGTCGACGGGCTGATCGGGTCGTGCTCGCGCCTGCTCCTGGCGCCGACCATCGCCGCCGCCCGGGCCCAGTCCCTGCCCCACCGTGAGCCCTGGCTGACCATCAACAGGCGCTGGACTGGTTCAGCCCGGAGCCACCCGTCCTGCTCGCCGCCGTCCGGCAGACCGCGAGGACCGGTCACGACGCCCAGGCGTGGCGCCTCGGCTCTGCTGAGCCGGTCGCAGCCCCCGGGGGGTCCCTGTCCCTACGCCGCGCAGAACTCGTTGCCCTCCGGGTCCCGCATGATCCACCAATGCCCGGCCGGTCCTTTGTCCACCTCGCGGACACGGGTCGCCCCCAGGCCTTCCAGCCGGGCCACCAGCGTGTCGAGGCCGCCGGGTTCGCTGTGGACGTCGAGGTGCAGGCGGTTCTTGCCGGCCTTGCTCTCGGGCACGTCCTGGAAGAGGAGCCGTCGGCCGCGGCCCACGCCGCTGAGCTCGTCGAACGGGTCCTCGGGGTGGCGGATCGCGGCGTAGCCGCGGAAGTTCTTGCGGCCGCGGTGCTCGACGACGGCTTCCTCTTCGATGTGGCCGGCGGCCAGCAGCCGCTCGACGAGTGCGCCGGGGTCCTCCACCTCGTACTCCAGGGCCGCGGCCCTGGAGTCCGCGAGGACGGGCGCGTTCCCGCTGTCGATGACCAGCTTCCAACTCAGTGCCATATAACCACTCATATTGGTTACATGACGCCCTCCGCAACCCAGGGGCTGACGCTGCGATCCCGCACCGGCGTCGCCTACCGGTTCGACCCCGGTGCGCTGTGCCTGGAACTGCTGACCACCGGTGGCCCCGGCCCCTACCGTCGGTACGAGGTCCTGCACGAGCCCGCCGACCTGGCCACCTGGGCAGACCGGTGCCGGCTGACCCCGACGCCCGTACTGGACGTCTCCCCGTCCGAGGTGGCCGACGCGCACAGGCTCCGCGACGCGCTGCTTCGCGTGGTCGCCGCCCACACCCGGGGCGAGCCCCATCCACCCGCCGACCTGGAGATTCTCAACGAGGCGGCGGCCCACCCGCCCCTGGCGCCCGCCATTACGCCGGCCGGGCAGCGGCAGTGGGCGAACGCGGCTACCGGAACGCACCTGCTGGCCACCGTCGCGCGGGATGCCGTCGAGCTGCTGACCGGCCCCTTCGCCCACCGCGTCCGCACCTGTGCCGCCGAGGACTGCCACCTCGTCCACGTCGACACCTCGCGTCCCGGACGCCGCCGCTGGTGCTCCATGGAGCACTGCGGCAACCGCCACAAGGTCAGGGCACTGCGCGCCCGCCACGCCGCGGAGGGATGATCCCCGCCTGGCGTGCTCGGTGAGCACCCGGCAGAGGGCCGGCCCTCTACGGACGGCACAACCGCCCCCCGCCGGAAAGTCCATGCGAAACGCCGCGAAAGTCCACGCCCCCGCCCGGCGTGGTGCGAGAGGTTTGACCAGGCGATCCCGTAGGTCTCAACTAGGAAAACCCGTGGGGCAAACATGTATTCGATCTTGCTCAGCCGGCGGGGAGTGGACTATACCTGTCGGCACCCGTCGGCCCGCACAGCCGTTCGGCATCCACGCACGACCCCAGCTTCACACCACCGCGGTGCCGGGGAGGGTCCGGTTCACCGCCTGAGTCCTGTATGAAGGCGAGGACTTGAGCATGGGATCCACCAGCGTCAACCGTCGTGATGTCATGAAGAGGGCGGCGGCCGCCGGGCTGCTCGCGGTGCCGGCCGTGGGGGCGCTCAGCTCCTGCGCCAGTGGGGGCGGCGAGGGGAACAAGGCCGAGAAGGGCGAGAAGTCCACGAAGAACCCGCTCGGCGTGAAAGCGGACGCGGGCCTGACGGTCTACATCTTCAACGGCGGGTACGGCGACAAGTACGCCCAGTTCGTCACGGACATGTACGCGAAGAAGTACCCCGAGGCCAAGCCGGACCAGAAGGCGACCGAGAAGATCGCCACCCAGGTCCAGCCGAAGATCGTCCGGGGCAAGCCCACCGCGGACGTCGTCAACAACTCCGGCGCCGAGCAGATGAACATCGGCAAGCTGGTGCACAACGAGCAGGTCGCCGACCTCGGCGAGGTGCTCGACGCCCCTTCCTGGGACGACCCGGACGTCACCGTCCGCGAGACCCTCGTCCCGGTCGTCGAGCAGATGGGCCGCTTCGGCGGCCAGGAGTGCTACCAGCTCAACATCGCGCTGACGGTGTACGGCAACTGGTACTCCGCCAAGCTCCTCGAGGACGGGCTCGACAGCGCGTACCCGAAGACCTGGGACGAGATGCTCGCCGTCTGCAAGAAGGCCAAGGCCAAGGGCATCCACGGCTGGAGCTACCCCGGCGGCCACCCCCGCTACATGTTCTTCAGCATGTACGCGATGTTCGCCCAGCGCGGCGGCCGCGAGGTCATCGAGGCGATGGACTACCTGGAGCCGGACGCCTGGCGGCACGACGCGGTCAAGGACGTCTTCGAGGCCTGGGAGGAACTGGTCGCCAAGAAGTACGTGCTGACCGGCTTCGACGGCCAGCAGGCCCACACCGAGATGCAGACCGCCTGGACCAAGGAGGGCAAGTGCCTCTTCGTGCCCAACGGCTCCTGGGTGGAGAACGAGGCGAAGGACACCACCCCCGCTGACTTCCGCATGACGGTCGGCGCCACCCCCTCGCTGGACTCCGGCGACAAGATGCCCTTCGGCACGCTCTACGCCCCGGCCGGTGAGCCCTTCATCGTCCCCGCCAAGGCCAGGAACCGGCAGGGCGGCCTGGAGTGGCTGCGGATGATGTACAGCAAGGAAGCCGCCCTCAACCTCTTCAAGGAGGTCGGCTCGATGCCCGTCGTCAAGGGCGCCATCGACGGCGAGAAGCTGCCCTCGGGCACGGCGAGCGCCCAGAAGGCGATCAAGGCCGCCGGCGAGAACATCGTCATCCCCCACTTCATGGACTGGTACAACGAGCTGTTCCGCGAGGACTACAACAACATGATCCACACGTTCATGCAGGGCCAGATCGGCCCCAAGCAGGCCATGGACACCATGCAGAAGGCCAGCGAACGGATCCTGAAGGACCCCGACATCACCAAGGTCAAGAAGGCCTGAGCGGGCGAGGTGGACGAGCGGCCGGGACCGAGCAGCGTGCAGAGCGACACCCAGGTGGGCGATCCGCCACCCCCGAAGAAGAACACCAAGGACACCGCGGAGAAACCCCCGGCGGGCGAGCGGCCCGGGCACAAGCCGTCCTCCGGCCCGCCCCCGGCCCCGCTGCCCGGCCTGCTGCTGTGGCCGGCGCTGCTGCTGCCGCCCGGCCTCACCCCCCGGCGCGTCCGCTACGACCGGCGCTACCGCACGCTCGACAAGTACCGCTTCATCGTGGGCTTCCTGGCCGTGCCGCTCGCGTTCTACGCGCTGTTCGTCGTCTCGCCCTTCCTCCAGGCGATCTACTACTCGTTCACGGACTGGTCCGGCGGCCCCGTCGCGCACTTCGTCGGGTTCGACAACTACCGGAAGATGTGGGACGACGACCGGTTCTGGGACTCGCTGCAAATCAGCACCCTGCTGCTCGTCATCGCCCCCGTCCTCACCCTGGTCCTCGGCATGTTCTTCGCCTACATGATCACCGCGGGTGGACGGCACCGCAGGGGCAAGGCCATCGCGGGCGTCGCCGGGTCCTCGTTCTACAAGGTCGTCTACTTCTTCCCGCAGGTCCTGTCCGTCGCCATCATCGCCGTGGTGTGGGGCCGCGTCCTCAACACCAACAGCGGCCTGATCAACGGCGGCCTGGAGAAGATGGGCGTCGACGGGCCCGCCTGGCTCGGCGGCGACCGGACCCTCGGCCTCGTGTCCCTGCTCATGGTGATCAGCTGGAGCTTCATCGGCTTCTACGTCGTGCTGTTCTCCGCCGCCATGGGGTCCATCCCCAAGGACGTGTACGAGGCCGCGCTGCTGGACGGCGCGGGCCGCGCCCGCACCTTTTTCAGCGTCACCCTCCCGCTGATCCGCGACTCGGTGCGCACCGGCTGGATCTACATGGGCATCCAGGCGCTCGACACCTTCGCGATCTGCCTGGTGATGGTGCCCCCGCACGTCCTGAAGGTCACCCCGGTCTTCCTCTACGAACGCTTCCGTGACGGCCAGTACGGCTACGCCACGGCCATCGGCGTCGTCCTCCTCGTCCTGAGCATGGCGTTCTCGCTGATCGTCATGCGGGTCGGGAACCGTGACCGGATCGAATACTGAAGACCGCGGGAGCCACTGCCTCATGACCACGACCAGCGCCGCCGCCCCCCGCCCCGACACCACCGCCACCCCCCGGAGGCAGAGCGAGGCGGGCACCACCCTCAACGTCTTCTCGCACGCCTTCCTCGTCCTGTGGGTCGTGCTGGCCGCAGGACCCCTGATCTGGGTCGCGCTGACCGCGCTGCGCCCCTCGGCCGAGATCCTCAGCGACCCGATGGGCTGGCCGGCCTCCTTCCACTGGGAGAACTTCACCCACGCGTGGAACAAGGCCAACATCGGCCGCTACACGGTCAACTCGCTCATCGTCCTGGCCGGTTCGCTGACCGGCACCATGCTGCTCGGCTCGATGGCGGCCTACGTCATCGCCCGTTTCACCTTCCCCGGCAACCGGTTCGTCTTCATGCTCTTCGCGGGCGGCATGATGTTCCCGGTCATCCTCGCGCTCGTGCCGCTCTTCGCCGTCATGGAGAACTTCGGGCTCCTGGAGACCCGGCCGGGCCTGATGATCGCCTACATCGCGTACTCGCTGCCCTTCACCACCTTCTTCCTGACCTCCTTCTTCCGTACGCTGCCGACCGGCGTACAGGAGGCGGCGATGGTCGACGGCGCCTCGCACACCCGCACCTTCTTCCAGATCATGCTGCCGATGGCCAAACCGGGTCTGGTCAGCATCGGCATCTTCAACTTCCTCGGCCAGTGGAACCAGTACCTGCTCCCGCTGCTGCTCAACAACGAGGACGAGCAGAACTACGTACTGCCACAGGGGCTCGCCTCGCTGGCGGTCTCCCAGGGCTACCGCGGCGACTGGGGGGCGCTCTTCGCGGGTCTGACGATCGCCATGCTGCCGGTCCTCGTCGTCTACGCGGTCTTCCAGCGACAGGTACAGGCCGGTCTGACCACCGGGGCGCTCAAGTGACCTGGTGAGGCTGGTGATTTCAGCTTGGCCACGAAAGTGGTCTAGGCCTGTCGAGGCAAAACCGGACGTGAGTAGTGTCGGCCCGACGGCGCAGCGGGGGGCGACTGTACGCGCTCAAGTCGACACTGGAGTCGAAGGGTTGAACAGCATGAGGAACCGAATGGTCGCCACCGGTGCGGCAACGCTCTGCATGGCGCTGGGACTCACCGCCTGCGGCGGGGACAGCGACAGCGGCGACAGCAAGACGATTAAGCTCGTCGCCGCCGACTACGGCGATAAGGCCTCCAACGCCTCCAAGGTGTACTGGAACCAGGTCAAGAAGGAATTCGAGAAGGCCAACAAGGGCTACACGGTCGACGTCCAGGTCATCAACTGGAACGAGATCGACAAGTCCGTCAAGAACATGATCCAGGCGGGCGACGAGCCCGACCTCCTCCAGACCGGCGGTTACGCCGACAAGGTCGCCGACGACCTCCTCTACAAGGCGGACGAGGTGATGTCCGCCAAGACCCGCGAGAACCTCATCCCCACCTTCGCCAAGGCCGGTGAGGTCGACGGCACCCAGTACGGCATTCCCTGGGTCTCCTCCAGCCGCGTGATGTTCTACAACAAGGACGTCTTCAAGAAGGCCGGCGTGAAGAGCCCGCCGAAGACCTGGGACGAACTCGCCGCCGCGGCAAAGAAGATCAAGGCCAAGAAGGCCGCCGAGACCCCCTACGCCCTGCCGCTCGGCCCCGAGGAGGCCCAGGGCGAGACGATGATGTGGGAGCTGGGCAACGGCGGCGGCTACACCGACGCGGGCGGCAAGTACACCGTCGACAGCGCGAAGAACGTCGAGACCTTCGAGTGGCTCAAGACCCACCTGGTCAAGCCCGGTCTCACCTACGCCAACCCCGCCTCCACCGACCGCAAGACGGCCTTCGCCGACTTCGCGGGCGGCAAGGTCGGCATGCTCAACGGCCACCCGAGCCTCGTCCAGATGGCCAAGGACGGCAAGGTCGACTACGGCGTCGCGCCCATCCCGGGCAAGGACGGGCCGCTCAAGAGCACCCTCGGCGTGGCCGACTGGATGATGGCGTTCAAGGACGGCGGCGCCGAGAAGGAGGGCGTCAAGAAGTTCCTGGACTTCACGTACTCCAAGAAGATGCTGGCGTTCGACGAGATGTACAACCTCATGCCGGTCACCCAGGACGCCCTGCAGAGCATGCAGTCCAACGGCAGGCACAAGGACCTGGAGCCGTTCTTCGAGGTGCTGCCGAACGCCAGGTTCTACCCGCTGGGCGACACCTCGTGGGACCTCGTCTCCGCCGAGATCAAGAAGACCGGCGGCAAGGCCGTCGTCGATGACCCGAAGCAGGTGCTCGGCGACCTCCAGAAGAAGGCGGAGTCGGCGGCCGCCGACGCCAAGTAGCCCCCCAGCCCATCTGGTTCGCAAGGAGTCCTTGTGTCACTGAAGGCCCCTCCGTCCCCGGCCGGCCCGGGCCGGGGACGGGGCGGGCGCGCGGCCGCGCCGGTGAGCCGCCGCGGCGGCATCGCCCGGCTCGGCCCGCTGCCCTGGATAGCGCCCGTCATCCTGCTCATCCTCGCCGTGGTCGTCTGGCCCGTCATCGAGCTGGTCCGCACCTCGTTCCTCAACATCTCCATCGCCGGCAAGGTGCGCGGCGGCGCCGGGACCGACAAGTTCGAGAAGCTCTTCGAGGAGAGCGACTTCGGGGCGGTGCTGACCTGGACCGTGGTGTGGACGGTCGTCGTCGTCACCGTCACGATGCTGCTCTCGCTCGCACTCGCCCAGCTGTTCGATCAGAAGTTCCCCGGCCGCCGTGTCACCCGCTGGGCGCTCATCGCTCCGTGGGCCGCGTCCGTCCTGATGACCGCCATCGGCTTCAAGTGGATGCTCAACCAGACCGCGGGCGTGCTGAACACCGCGATGCTGGACCTCGGGCTCATCGACAGCCCCCGGGACTGGCTCGGCAGGCCGGAGACCGCCTGGCCCTGGATGATGGCCGTCGCCGTCTTCGTCTCCCTGCCCTTCACCACGTACACGCTCCTGGCCGGCCTCCAGACCATCCCCCGGGACGTCTACGAGGCCTCGCGGATCGACGGGGCGGGGCCCTGGCAGACGTACCGCCACATCACGCTCCCGATGCTGCGGCCCGCCTTCCTCGTCGGCGTGGTCATCAACCTCATCAACGTCTTCAACTCCTTCCCGATCATCTGGGCCATGACCCAGGGCGGTCCGGGCTACGACACCTCCACGTCGATGGTGTTCATGTACAAGCTGAAGGAGACCGACATCGGCGAGTCCGCGGCCATGTCGGTCGTCAACTTCCTGATGGTCGTGGTGCTCGTGCTGATCTTCCTGAAGGTCAGCCGGTGGAACGAGGAGGACTGATGGCCGCCACGACGGCGATACGCCCCACACCCGGGAAGGGCCGCGCGCCCAAGCGCGCCTTCCGGCCCCGCACCCTGGTCGTCACGGCCTGCGCCTGGCTCCTCGCGGCGATCTTCCTCGCGCCGTACCTGGAGATGATCGTCACCGCGCTGCGCCCCAAGGACGAGCTGCGGGACCGCACCTACCTGCCCCAGGACCTGGAGTGGGCCAACTTCGTCGACGTCTGGAAAGAGTCCGAGCTGGGCCAGAACCTCCAGGTCACCCTGCTCGTCGCGGGCGGGGCGACCCTGCTGGTCCTGCTGGTCTCGCTGCCGGCCGCGTACTACACGGCGCGCATGCGCTACCGGGGCCGCAAGGCCTTCCTGCTGCTCGTCCTCGTCACCCAGATGTTCCAGCCCACCGCCCTGCTGGTCGGCCTCTACCGCGAGTTCCACCAGCTGGACATGCTCAACTCGGTCTGGACGCTGATCCTCACCAACGCGGCGTTCAACCTCGCCTTCGCGGTGTGGATCCTGACCGCCTACATCAGCTCGATCCCCCCGGAGCTGGAGGAGGCCGCCATGGTGGACGGCACCAGCCGCTTCGGCGCGATGATCAGGGTGACGCTGCCGCTCGCGCTCCCGGGCGTGGTCACGGCGGTGATCTTCACCTTCATCACCTCCTGGAACGAGTTCGTGATGGGCCTGACCCTCACCACCGAGCCGGACAAGCAACCGCTGACGGTGGGCATCAACAACTTCATCGGCAACTACACCGTCCAGTGGAACTACCTCTTCGCCGCGTCCGTGGTCGCGATCGTGCCGGTCATCGTGCTGTTCGCGTTCATCGAGCGGCACGTGGTGAGCGGGCTGACGGCGGGATCGGTGAAGTAACGGCCGAGGCCGCGGGGCCGGGGCCCGGACGGGGGAGCGGAATGTCCCCCGCCGGGCCCCGGCCCCTTGGGTGTCCGATCCACTGTTTTTCCGTCAAGGACTTGACTGCGCCAACCCCTTCATCGGAGCTTGGAGTTCACAACTTGTACGGGCGGCCCTGGTGTCGTACGTCATACAGGCAAAGGTGGAAGAGTCAATGGAGACTCCGGGGTCGCAGTCCTCTCTGCACCGGGCCAATCTGGAGCGGGTCGTACGCGCCGTACGCCTCGCCGGTTCGCTCACGCAGGCGGAGATCGCGAGGACGACGGGCCTGTCGGCGGCGACGGTCTCCAACATCGTGCGGGAGCTGAAGGACGGCGGGACGGTCGAGGTCACACCCACCTCGGCGGGCGGCAGGCGGGCCCGCAGCGTCTCGCTCAGCGGGGACGCGGGCATCGTCATCGGCGTCGACTTCGGGCACACGCACCTGCGCGTGGCCGTCGGCAACCTCGCCCACCAGGTGCTCGCCGAGGAGGCCGAGCCGCTGGACGTGGACGCTTCCGCGGCGCAGGGCTTCGACCGGGCCGAGCAGCTGGTCAGCAGGCTGATCGCGGCCACGGGAGTGGACCGTACGAAGATCACCGGGGTGGGCCTCGGCGTGCCCGGGCCCATCGACGTGGAGTCCGGCACGCTCGGCTCGACCTCGATCCTGCCGGGCTGGACCGGCACCAAGCCCGCCGAGGAGCTGGGCGGCCGCCTCGGCGTGCCGGTGCACGTGGACAACGACGCCAACCTCGGCGCGCTCGGCGAGCTGGTCTGGGGGAGCGGGCGCGGGGTCAAGGACCTCGCGTACATCAAGGTGGCGAGCGGTGTCGGCGCGGGGCTCGTGATCAGCGGGCGCATCTACCGGGGGCCCGGCGGCACCGCCGGGGAGATCGGGCACATCACCCTCGACGAGTCGGGCCCGGTCTGCCGCTGCGGCAACCGCGGCTGCCTGGAGACCTTCGCCGCCGCGCGCTACGTCCTGCCGCTGCTCCAGTCCAGCCACGGCACGGATCTGACCATGGAGCGCGTGGTGGGGCTCGCGCGAGGCGGCGACCCGGGGTGCCGGCGGGTGATCGCCGACGTCGGGCGGCACATCGGCAGCGGCGTGGCGAATCTGTGCAACCTCCTGAACCCCTCCCGGGTGGTCCTCGGCGGGGACCTCGCCGAGGCCGGTGAGCTGGTCCTCGGGCCCATCAGGGAGTCGGTGGGGCGGTACGCGATCCCCAGCGCCGCGCGTCAGCTGACCGTTCTCCCGGGGGCCCTCGGCGGCCGGGCCGAGGTGCTCGGCGCGCTGGCGCTCGCCCTCAGCGAGATGGGCGATTCCACCCTTTTGGACGGGTCGCTCGCCGTCGCCTCGCCTGCCTTCACTTAGATAACGCATGGCACCGTTGTCATCTCGTTAAGGATTTACTCCTTGACGCTGGTGTGGCGGCCGAGTTGACTTCGAGCCACCTCGGCCGCAACGACGCGGCCTCGTCAGGGAGGCACCCACCATGAACGCAGTGACGCGTCGCGTCGTCATAGGCACCGCCGCGGTTTCGATGGCACTGGCCATGACCGCGTGCGGCAAGGCCGGCGACGGCGACGACAAGGGCAACGGCGGCGACAGCAAGACCATCGGTCTGCTGCTCCCCGAGAACAAGACGACCCGCTACGAGACCTTCGACCGCCCCATCATGGAGGCGAAGATCGAGGAACTCTGTTCGGACTGCAAGGTCAAGTACAACAACGCCGCGCAGGACATCGAGACCCAGAAGAAGCAGTTCGACGCCCTCGTCACCCAGGGCATCAAGGTGATCATTCTGGACGCGGTCGACTACAAGTCGACCAAGTCCTGGGTCAAGCAGGCCGAGAAGCAGGGCGTCAAGGTCGTCGCGTACGACCGTCTCGCCGAGGGCCCGCTCGCCGCCTACGTGAGCTACGACAACGAGAAGATCGGCCGCCTCCAGGGCGGGGCCATGGTCAAGGCGCTCGGCTCCGAGGCCAAGGACGCCAACGTCGTCATGATCAACGGCTCGCCGACCGACCCGAACGCCCCCTTCTTCAAGAAGGGCGCCCACTCGGTGCTCGACAAGAAGGTCAAGAAGATCGCGTACGAGCAGGACATCCCGGACTGGTCGCCCGACGAGGCGAACCGCAAGATGTCCTCCGCGATCGACAAGCTCGGCAAGGACGGCATCCAGGGCGTCTACGCCGCCAACGACGGCATGGCGGGCGGCGCGATCACCGCCCTCAAGCAGCGCGGCATCAAGGTCCCCGTCGGTGGCCAGGACGCCGAACTCGCGGGTGTGCAGCGCCTGTTGAGCGGCGACCAGGACTACACGATCTACAAGGAGATCAAGCCGGAGGCCGAGACCACCGCCGAGATCGCGGTGCGCCTGCTCCAGGGCAAGGCCATCGACACGATCACCGACCGCAAGGTCGACTCGCTCAGCGGCGACTTCAAGGGCATCCCGGCCAAGCTCTACGACGCGCAGGCGATCACCAAGAACGAGGTCGCCGAGACGATCGTCAAGGACAAGGTCTACAAGGTCAGCGAGATCTGCACCGCCCAGTACAAGAAGGCGTGCGACGCGGCGGGCATCAAGTAACTCCCGCCCGCGGCACAGCCGTTCACATCGTTCACATGAAGTGAGTTCCGGGGGGCGCTCCAGAGAGCGCTCCCTGGAACCCGTGCCCACTCGCGGCACTGCTCTCGCTGCACCACCATCCCCGCCGGTCAGGCGGCGAAGGAGATGATTCACGTGTCCGCTACGCCCGTGCTGGCGTTGCGCGGGGTCTCCAAGCGGTTCGGCGCCGTCCAGGCGCTCACGGACGTAGACCTCGAAATCCATGCCGGTGAGGTGGTCGCCCTCGTCGGCGACAACGGAGCCGGCAAGTCCACCCTCGTCAAGACGATCTCGGGCGTCCACCCGATCGACGACGGCACCATCGAATGGGAGGGCCGCCCGGTCCGCATCGGCCGGCCGCACGACGCCCAGAACCTCGGCGTGGCCACCGTCTACCAGGACCTCGCCCTGTGCGACAACCTCGACGTGGTCGCCAACCTCTTCCTCGGCAGCGAGCTGAAGAGCGCCTCCGTCCTCGACGAGATCAAGATGGAGAAGCGGGCCAGGGAGCTCCTGGACACCCTCTCCATCCGCATCCCCAGCGTCCGCATCCCGGTCGCGGCGCTCTCCGGCGGTCAGCGCCAGGTCGTCGCCATCGCCCGCGCCCTGGTCGGCGACCCCAAGGTCGTCATCCTCGACGAGCCCACCGCGGCCCTCGGCGTGGAGCAGACCGCGCAGGTCCTCGACCTGGTGGAGCGGCTGCGCGAGCGCGGCCACGGCGTGATCCTCATCAGCCACAACATGGCCGACGTGAAGGCCGTCGCGGACACGGTCGCGGTGCTGCGGCTCGGCCGCAACAACGGCACCTTCTCCGTCGCCGACACCAGCCACGAAGAGATCATCGCCGCGATCACCGGCGCCACGGACAACGCCGTCACCCGCCGCAAGGCGCGTACGGCCACGGCACCGAAGGAGGGAGCGAAGTGAGCGACCTCGCCAAGACCCCGACGAGCAAGAACACCGACGCCCCGGCCTCCGCCGCGCCCGTCCCCGCGGTCGACCCGCGCCTGCTGGTGCGCGAGGAGGGCCTGGCCGGCTACTGGAGCGAGTTCAAGCGCAAGATGCGCGGCGGCGAGCTGGGCTCGCTGCCGGTCGTCATCGGCCTGATCGTCATCGCGGTCGTCTTCCAGCTGAAGAACGACCACTTCCTGGACGCGAGCAGCCTCGCGAACATCGCGGTCTTCACCTCCGGCCTCGGCATCATGGCCGTCGGCATCGTCTTCGTCCTGCTGCTCGGCGAGATCGACCTCTCGGTCGGCTCGGTGGCGGGCATGGGCGCGGCCGTCTGGGCCGTGCTGAGCGTCACCCACGGCCTGAACGACTGGCTCGCGGTGCTCCTCGCCATCCTCACCGGACTGGTCATCGGCGCCGTCCACGGCGCCTTCTTCGCCAAGGTCGGCGTGCCCGCCTTCGTGGTCACCCTGGCCGGCTTCCTCGGCTGGAGCGGTCTGCAGATCTGGCTGATGGGCGGCGAGGGGAGCATCAACACTCCCGAGGGCAGCGTCGTCGAGGACCTCACCGGCCACTTCTTCGCGGAGAAGGGCGCGGCCTACGGCCTGGCCGCCGTCGCGATCCTCGCGTACGCGGCCTCCCTGCTGCTCGACAGCAAGCGCCGCAGGAGCGCCGGGCTGCCCTCGCGCCCGGTCAGCGAGATCGTGCTGCGCACGGTCGTCGTCGCGGTCCTCGCGGGCGGTGCGGCGTACGTGCTGAACGAGCCCGTCGGCGCCCGCGGCCTGCCGCTGGCCCTGGTGCTCTTCCTGGCCGTCCTCGTGATCGCGGACTTCGTGGCGCGCCGCACCACCTTCGGCCGCCAGGTCTTCGCGGTCGGCGGCAACGCGGAGGCCGCTCGCCGGGCCGGCATCAACGTCGACCGGGTCCGGATCACCGTCTTCGCGATCTCCGGCATGCTGGCGGCCTTCGGCGGCCTGTTCATCGCGAGCCTCTCCGGCGGCGCCACCAAGAGCCTCGGCGGCGGCAACACGCTGATGATGGTGATCGCGGCGGCCGTCATCGGCGGCACGAGCCTGTTCGGCGGCCGCGGCAAGGTGTGGTCCGCGCTCCTCGGCATGCTGGTGATCCAGTCCATCCAGCAGGGGCTGAACCTGCTCGGCATGGCCAGTGAGATCCAGTTCATGATCACGGGAGCGGTACTGCTCGCGGCGGTGGTCATCGACTCCGTCTCGCGGCGTACGCAGAAGTCGGCGGGGCGCGCGTAGCGTTCCCCCGGGCGGATTTTCGGCTGCCGGCTCTGTTGTTGCTGGTCGCGCGGCTCTCCGTGCCCCTTACGGGGCTTCCCCCGTGCCCCCCAAGGGGCGCGGGGGTTCTCCGTGTGAGCCGGGGGCGGCTCCCCGGGCGCGGTTCGCGGCGGCGGAACATTAGACTCGACAGACCCGGCAACGCTCGAACAGCACATCTCAGCTCTATTGCAAGGAGGCACGGGTGCCGCTGCTGACCCGCATCACGGGACCGCGCGATCTGGACCGGCTCAGCCCCGAGGAGCTGAACGAGCTGGCCGGAGAGATCCGCGGCTTCCTCGTCGAGGCAGTCTCCAAGACCGGCGGCCACCTCGGCCCCAATCTCGGCGTGGTCGAGCTGACCATCGCCCTGCACCGCGTCTTCGAGTCCCCCAAGGACAAGGTCCTCTTCGACACCGGCCACCAGAGCTACGTGCACAAGCTGCTCACCGGCCGCCAGGACTTCAAGGGACTGCGCGGCAAGGGCGGCCTGTCCGGCTACCCCTCGCGCGCCGAGTCCGAGCACGACGTCATCGAGAACAGCCACGCCTCCACGGTCCTCGGCTGGGCCGACGGCCTGGCCAAGGCGAACGAGGTGCGCGGCAAGGACGACCACGTCGTCGCCGTCATCGGCGACGGCGCGCTCACCGGCGGCATGGCCTGGGAGGCGCTGAACAACATCGCGGCCGCCAAGGACCGCCCGCTCGTGATCGTCGTCAACGACAACGAGCGGTCGTACGCGCCCACGATCGGCGGGCTCGCCAACCACCTCGCGACGCTGCGCACGACCGACGGCTACGAGCGGTTCCTGGCCCGCGGCAAGGACATCCTGGAGCGCACCCCCGTCGTCGGCAGGCCGCTGTACGAGACGCTGCACGGCGCCAAGAAGGGCCTGAAGGACTTCATCGCCCCGCAGGGCATGTTCGAGGACCTCGGCCTGAAGTACGTCGGCCCGATCGACGGCCACGACATCGAGGCCCTGGAATCCGCGCTCCAGCGCGCCAAGCGCTTCGGCGGCCCGGTGATCGTGCACTGCCTCACCGAGAAGGGCCGCGGTTACAAGCCCGCCGAGGAGGACGAGGCCGACCACTTCCACGGCATCGGCCCGATCCACCCCGACACCGGCCTGCCCATCGCCGCGGGCGGCATGGACTGGACGTCCGTCTTCGGCGAGGAGATGGTCAAGCTCGGCCACGAGCGCGAGGACATCGTCGCCATCACGGCGGCCATGCTCCAGCCGGTCGGCCTGGCCAAGTTCGCCAAGGCGTTCCCCGAGAGGGTGTACGACGTCGGCATCGCCGAGCAACACGCGGCCGTCTCCGCGGCGGGCCTGGCCACCGGCGGCCTGCACCCCGTCTTCGCCGTCTACGCCACGTTCCTCAACCGCGCCTTCGACCAGCTCCTGATGGACGTGGCCCTGCACAAGTGCGGCGTCACCTTCGTCCTGGACCGGGCGGGCGTCACCGGCACGGACGGCGCCTCGCACAACGGCATGTGGGACATGTCGATCCTCCAGTGCGTGCCGACGGTGCGGATCGCCGCCCCGCGCGACGCCGACCAGGTCCGCCTCCAGCTCCGCGAGGCCGTCGAGGTCGACGACGCGCCGACCGTCGTGCGCTACTCCAAGGGCGCGGTCGGCCCGGCCGTCAAGGCCGTCGGCACGGTCGGCGGCATGGACGTGCTGCGCGAGGCGGGCAGCGAGCGGCCCGACGTGCTGCTGGTGTCCGTCGGCGCGCTCGCGCCGATGTGCCTGGAGATCGCGGGCCTGCTCGACAAGCAGGGCATCACCACGACCGTCGTGGACCCGCGCTGGGTCAAGCCGGTGGACGAGGCCATGGCGCCGCTCGCCGAGCAGCACCGCGTCGTCGTCACCGTCGAGGACAACTCCCGCGCGGGTGGCGTCGGTTCCGCGATCGCCCAGGCCCTGCGCGACGCGGGCGTCGACGTGCCGCTGCGCGACTTCGGCATCCCGCCGCGCTTCCTCGACCACGCCTCCCGCAAGGAGATCATGGCCGAGATCGGGCTGACCGCCCCGGACATCGCCCGCCAGGTGACGGGTCTGGTCGCCAAGCTCGACGGCCGGTACGAGCGCGCGGGCGACGCCGTGGAGCCCGCCCGCGACTGAACCCTGCCCGACACCGCCGAAGGGCCGGTCCCGACACCCTGTACGGGTGGTGGGACCGGCCCATTCGCGTGAATGGGCCCGCGCCGGGGCGTGCCGCGTACGCGGCCTCTCGATCATGTCGGGGACGACAAGCGTGGGAGGTACGCCCGTGAGCAGCACCCTCTTCAGGACGAAGAGCGTCGAGCAGTCCATCAGGGACACCGAGGAGCCGGAGCACGCGCTCAAGAAGTCGCTGTCCGCCCTCGACCTCACGGTCTTCGGCGTCGGCGTGATCATCGGCACCGGCATCTTCGTCCTGACCGGAAAGATCGCCAAGGAGACGGCGGGGCCCTCGGTGGCCCTCGCCTTCGTCGTCGCGGGCCTCGTCTGCGGGCTCGCGGCGCTCTGCTACGCCGAGTTCGCCTCGACGGTGCCGGTGGCCGGGTCCGCGTACACCTTCTCGTACGCCTCCCTCGGGGAGTTCCCGGCCTGGATCATCGGCTGGGACCTCATCCTGGAGCTGGCGCTCGGCTGCGCGGTGGTCGCGGTCGGCTGGTCCGGCTACCTGCGCTCGCTCCTGGACACCGCGGGCCTGCATCTGCCGCAGTCGCTCAGCGGGACGCACGAGGGAAGCTTCGGCTTCGACCTGCTGGCCTGTCTGCTGGTGCTCGCCCTGACCGGCGTCCTGGTCCTCGGCATGAAGCTGTCCTCGCGGGTGACCAACGTCATCGTCGCCGTCAAGGTCACCGTGGTGCTGCTGGTCATCATCGTCGGCGCGTTCTTCATCACCGGCGCCAACTACGACCCGTTCGTCCCGTCGAGTGAGCACCCCGAGGGCGCCGGCGGCGTCGCGGCGCCGCTGGTCCAGCTGATGTTCGGCTTCACGCCCTCGAACTTCGGCGTGATGGGCATCTTCACCGCGGCGGCCGTGGTCTTCTTCGCCTTCATCGGCTTCGACATCGTGGCGACCGCCGCCGAGGAGACCCACAACCCGCAGCGCGACGTGCCCCGCGGCATCCTCGGCTCGCTGCTGATCTGCACCTTTCTGTACGTCGCCGTGTCGGTGGTCGTCACCGGTATGCAGAAGTACAGCGAACTGTCGACGGACGCCCCGCTCGCCGACGCCTTCAAGTCCGTGGGGCACCCCTTCTGGGCGGGCCTGATCAGCTTCGGCGCGGCCGTCGGCCTCACCTCGGTCTGCATGATCCTGCTGCTCGGCCAGACCCGGGTCTTCTTCGCGATGAGCCGCGACGGGCTGCTGCCGCTGACGTTCTCCAAGGTCCACCCCAAGTTCGGCACGCCCTACCGCTCGACGATCCTGCTCGGCGTGATCGTGGCGATCGTCGCGGGCTTCACGTCCATCGACGAACTGGCCGAACTGGTCAACATCGGCACGCTGTTCGCCTTCGTCGTCGTCGCGCTCGGCGTCATCCTGCTGCGCAGGCAGCGCCCCGACCTGCCGCGCGCGTTCCGCACCCCGCTGGTGCCGTTCGTGCCCGTCCTGTCGGTGCTCGCCTCGCTGTGGCTGATGCTCAACCTGCCGGCGGAGACCTGGCTGCGGTTCGCCATCTGGATGGTGATCGGCATCGTCGTCTACTTCGCGTACGGGCGCTCGCACAGCCGCCTCCACGTGCGCGACCCCCACGCTGGTAACGCACTGTAGCCAACTGTCTTTCCGTAAGTCTCTCGGCAGGCCTCGTATGTCCCGATACGCCCAGGGGTACGGGGCCCGATAGCGTGCACACATGCCCGCCGTGCCCTCCGCCCTGCCACGCTCCGTACGCGACGTCCGGGCGCCGGGCGGACGTGAGTCGCGCACTGTGTGCGACCGGGCCGCTCCCTGGCTGCGGCTGCTTCCCCTGCTCGCCGCCCTGGCGTGCCTGACCCGCCTGCCCTCCTTCCGGTGCCCGCTGTGGAACCCCGACGAGGGCTATCTGGCCGTCCAGGCGCGGATGCTGGCCGACGGCGGCGAGCTGTACGAGACGGTGGTCGACCGCAAGCCGCCGCTCGTCCCCTGGCTCTACGCGGGCGCCTTCGCGCTCTTCGGCGACTCCTCGCTCCTGCCGCTGAAGGTCCTCGCGATCGCCGCGCAGCTCCTGACGGCGGTGCTGCTGGCCGCACTGGCCCGGCGCCGCTGGGGGCACGGGGCGGGGCGCACGGCGGGCGTGCTGTACCTGCTGATCTCCGTCGGCCTCAACCCCGAGGACGCCCAGGCCGCCGGCTTCGAGGTCTTCATGCTGCCCTGCACGGCCGCCGCCATGTGGTGCGCGGACCGCCGCCGGTGGGGCGCCGCGGGCGCGGCGGTCGCCTGCGCCTTCCTCGCCAAGCAGACCGGGGGCGCGGTGCTCCTGCCGGTCCTGTGGCTGCTGTGGCGCGGCGGGGCGGGGCGCCGGGGCCTGCTGTGCCTGGGGGCCGGGCTGTGCGCCCCCGTCCTCGCGGCGGCCGCGCTCACCACGTTCTCCGGCTTCCTGTTCTGGACGGTGACGGGATCGGGCGCGTACGCCTCCTTCACGGGCTCCGAACTCCACGTGCTGGGGCGGGGACTGGCGAACGCCGCGCTCCTCGCGGTGGCCTGCGCGGGCATCGTCCCGCCGGTGGTACGCGTGCTGCGCATCGCCCGTACCGGGCCGGGGGAGCTGTGGCTGTGGCTCGCCTCGTCGGCGGCGGCGGTCCTGCTCGGCTTCCACTTCTTCGGCCACTACTACCTGCAACTCATGCCGCCGCTCGCCCTGTTGGGCACGGCGGCCCTACAGATCCTGCCGCGCCGGTGCACGGCCCGCGCGGTCACCGTCTCGGGCTGCGCGTGCGCGCTGTTCCTGGCCTGGGGCCTGGTCGTGCCGCGTCCCGAACTGGCGCACGCCACGCGCCTGGCGGAAACGGTCAGGGCGTACACGGCGCCCGACGCCGAGGTGCTGTTGTGGGGGATGCACCCGGAGGGCTACTGGCTGGCCGACCGCGCCCCCGCGAGCCGCTTCCTGACGGCGGGTCTGCTGACCAACTACAGCGGCGGCCGCGACGGCCCGAAGGTGGGGGAGAGGTTCGGGGTGCGGGGCGCGTGGCCCACCTTCGAGAAGGAGTGGCGCGCCCACCCGCCGGCCCTGGTCGTCGACGACTCCCGCGGCAAACCGTACGGCCTCTCCCACGTCCCGTCCCTGCGCAGGGCGCTGGAGGCGGGGTACGAGCCGGTGCTGCGGGTGGAGGGGGCGGTGGTGTACCGGCGGGTGGAGTGAGGCCGGTGGACCGTCGGCGCGGTCGGCTCCCGCGTACAGTCTGGTGATCGACCGTGAGGGAGGCGAGGGTGCGGGCAGGGGGCAGGCGGGTCCTCGCGGCGGCCATGGCCGTGTTCTGCGTGGCGCTTCTTGGTCCGAGCGCGCCGGGCGACGCCTTCCTCGCCAGGTCGCTGCCCGCCGACGCCGTCCGGGACGTCGTGCCGAACCGGGTCATGACGTGGAACATCTGCAACCCCTGTGAGGTGGGCAACGCCGGCCGGGCGGCGGAGATCGCCACGTACGCGCCGCAGGTCATCGGCCTGCAGGAGGCCTGCATACGGGACGTGGAGAAGATCCGCGACTATCTGGAGGGCCTGTACGGGCTGGTCTACCACGTCGAGTACGGGACGGCGCTGCGCAGTTGGGGCCGCTGCGGAGGATGGCCCTGGCGCCCGGGCGGGTTCGGCCAGGCGATCCTCTCGGCGGCGCCGATGACGGACCGCGTGCACGTGCGTTACCCCGACGGCGGTTCCGAGGACCGGGGGTACCTGGCCGTGACCACGAAGGTGGACGGCCGGTCCGTCCGCGTCTTCGACACGCACCTCGCCCAACGGCGGCAGGAGGACGTCCGGGCGGCACAGACCGCGGTGCTCGCCGCGGCCGTCGCCCGGCACGAGCGCGCGATCGTCCTCGGCGACTTCAACGCCGAACCGGCCGCACCCGAGCTGGCGAAGATGTGGTCCCTGGCCACGGACACGGACCCCGGGTGCCGCCCCGCGCCCACCGGCCGCGCCGGCTGCGTGCCCACCACGGACTGGCACAGCAAGTTCGACTACGTCTTCCTGCGGGACGTCGCTTCGCGGAAGCACGGTGTCCATCCGACCCTGTACTCGGACCATCACATCCTGCACAGCGACGTGGAGCTGGGGTGACCCCTTGGCCGCGCGGGCGCGGGCGGGCGCGGGTCAGCGGCGGCGCCCCCACCCCCGTACGACCCCTGTCAGGGCGTTGACCGCCTCGGTCGCGTCGTCGGGGTGCTCGCGCAGGCGGGGGCCGAATTCCACGTGCAGGAACGAGACGTCGTGGAGGGCCGCCGAGCGGCCCTGCACGTTCGTGCGGCCCTCCAGGGGGCAGGACCGGGCCCAGGCCCGGCACACGTCGTAGCCCCGCTTCCGCAGGGCGGTCGCGAGGGCGCGGGCCTCGGTGCGCCCCTCGGTGCCCCGGCCCGTGGAGGCGACCACGTCGTGGTCCGGAGCCGAGTCGTCCGCCATGCCGTGCAGCTGTACGCCGGGCAGCCCGCGCCGCGCCAGTTCGGCGCAGACGGCGTGGAAGACGCTGTCCCTGCGGTGCGCCACGTCGGCCTCGTCGCCACGGCCGGCTTTGCGATGCGCTCCCGCGACGATCAGGATGCCGCCCGGGGCGCGTCCGAGGAGCCTCGCGCCGAGCCGCTCGGTGTTGCGGTCGGCGACGGGGTGCGGCACCTGGACCGTCCAGCGCGCGGGGGAGTCGAGGTCGAGATAGACGCGCCCCCAGCCACGGGGTGCGGCGCCGCCCTCGGAGCGGTCGGCCACCTCCGCGTACCGGCGGCCGGTGGCCTCGTCGGTCACCGTGCGCAGCGCGAAGTCCACGTCGGCCAGGCGGTGTTCGGCCTCCTCGCGGCGGCCGTCAAGGAGCAGGGCGACCCCCTTGGTGATGCTCTCGCGGTCCCCGCGGGAGGGGTGGCGGTAGCCGGTGTCCTCGCCGAAGCCGGCGGTGTACTCGGTGATCTCGCGCTCCAGGCCGGGCGCGGGGGTGGCCGCGCCCGGCGACCGGTACCCTTTCCCGGTGGGCTCGCGGTCCTTGCCCGAGGAGTCCCCGGTGCACTGGGAGAGGCTGAGGACACAGGCCGTGACGGCGGCGAGGATCCGCAGCTTCTTTGCGACCGCCATGGGCCGGGTGCGGGAGTTCATCATGGTCGTATAAAGATATCCCTGTGATGACACGTCCCTCCGGCAGGCATTTCGTGACCTGTGCGGCCTCCGCGCTCCTGCTTTTCGCCACGGCCGCCTGCGGTCCCTTCGGCGCCGACGGCGAAGCCGCCGCCGACGGCCCCTCGTTCACCGTCGCCGCCGCGGGTGACATCCTGATCCACCCCCAGCTCACCGACCAGGCCCGCAAGGACGCCAAGGTCACGGGCAAGGGCGACAGGGGCCTCGACTTCCGGCCGATGATGGCCGGGGTCAAGCCGGTCATCAGCAAGGCCGACCTCGGCATCTGCCACTTCGAGCCGGTGGTGGGCAAGCCCGACGGCCCCTTCCAGAGCTATCCCGACTTCCTCGTCCCGCCGCAGATAGCCACGGCGGTCAAGGACGTCGGCTACGACCAGTGCTCGACCGCCTCGAACCACACGCTCGACCACGGCCCCGCCGGCGTCACCCGCACCCTGAACACGCTGGACAAGGCGGGGCTGCGCCACACCGGCTCGGCACGCAGCGCGGCGGAAGCGGACAAACCGCTCATCACCGAGGTCAAGGGCGTCAAGGTCGCGCAGATCGCCTTCGCCTTCGGGTTCAACGGCCGCGAGGTCCCGAAGGACAAGCCGTGGCTCGTCAACCAGAACGACTTCGGAAGGATCTCCGCCGCCGAGAAGAAGGCGCGGGCCGCGGGCGCCGAAGTGGTGATCCTCAGCATCCACTGGGGGCGTGAGAACCAGCCCAACGCCAGCGGCCCCCAGCTCGCGCTGGCCCGCAAGATCGCCCGGGAGAGCGGCATCGACCTCGTCATCGGCCACCACGCCCACGTGGTCCAGCCGATGGAGAAGGTCGACGGCACCTGGATCGCGTACGGCCTCGGCAACCAGATCGCCCGGCACGACGTGCCCAGCGGGCTGACCGAGGAGGGTGTCATCGGCTGGTTCGAATTCGTCAAGCGCGGCGGCAAGTGGGACGTCGACGCCAAGTACGTGTCCACGTTCGTGGACATCCCGCCGGACCCGGACGAGACCGGCGCCCTGCCCAAGGGAGCGGTCAAGGACCACCGGCTCCTCGACGTGGCCGCCGTGCTGCGGGACGGCGAGGGCCTCAGTGAGCAGCAGCGCTCCCGCTACCGGCTGGCCTTCGAGCGCACCCAGGGCACGCTTTTGAACAGGGGCGCGAGCAAGGACGGACTCGAACCGCTGGAAGAACTTCCGGCGGACTGAACCGGAGGGTAAACCTCCGCACAGCGCGATGTAACTCACATCTCATTCAGGCCGTACATCTTTTTCGGCGGACCGAGGGTCGAACCTCTCCGGAGCGCATCACTGTGCGTTTCCCTGCCATGCGTCATTCCAGGAGAGGAGCACCCCTTGGCCGCTTCGCGTTCGAAGCGGCGGCACAAGGTCCGCCGAAGGACCGACATGTCCCTGCTGGGTGGCATACGTCCCCCCATCGCCGTGCTGTCGGTCCTGCTCCTCGCCCTCGCGGGCATCACCGCCCTCACCCTCGGCCGCGCCGGACAGGAGGCCGTGCCCAAGGCGGTCAAGCTGTCCCAGCAGCACTTCGCGGAGGACGGCGCCATCGCGCTGCGCGCCTCCATCGACGAGTCCGTCACCGACCTGACGCGCACCGCCGAGCTGTTCAGCGCCGGTGAACCGGTGCCCCCCGACGCCGTCCTCGACAAGATCGGCAGCGTCTACCAGAAGTGGATGGGCACCGCGGTCGTCGAGATCTCCTCGGGCAAGCTCCTCGCCGCCCGCGGCGAGAACCTCCCGCTGACCGCCATCGACCGCGGCGCCCTCGCCGACAAGGACGGCCTCGCCCCCCGCATGGTGCGCCTGGAGAACGGCGAGACGCGCCTGCTCTCCTTCGCCCTGCTCACCTGGCAGGGTCAGCCCCAACAGCTCCTGGTCGCCTCCAGCAGCCTGCGCTTCCCCGGCATCAGCCTCGGCAAGTTCCGCTCCATCGGCGTCGTCGGCCAGGACGGGCACCTGCTGAGCACCGACGGCATCCCCGAGCCCGAACAGGTCCTCACCGACCTCCAGCGCGACGAGGTCAAGCAGTCCAACAAGCAGCTCAAGGCCTTCGCCGAGGCCGCCGCGAAGAAGACCCGCACCCACCCGCTCATGTCCAAGGAGCCCGGCTCCGGCGGCTTCCTCGGCGTCAGCGGCCACCTCACCGGCGAGCGCTACCTCGGTGAACGCGCCATCGGCGGCTACGCGAGCCTCGCCGGACCCGAGGCGGGCAAGGCCACCGTCGCCACCCGCCTCGGCCTCTCCGTCGTCGCGATGGTCCCGGTCGCCGAGGACCCCGTGGCCACCCACAGCTCCGCCTTCGGACTGCTCGCCGCGGCCGCCCTGCTGCTCATCGGCGGGCTCACCGTCTTCCTGCTCCTGCGCACCGTCCAGCGCCCGCTGATCCGGCTCTTCCTCGAAGGCCGCCGACTGACCCGCGGCGACCTGGACAGGCCCGTCACCGTGCCGAAGTCCGGCGAGGCGGCCCGCATCGGCGCCGCCCTGGAACGCCTGCGCCGCCAACTGCTCGGCGAACCCGCCGGCGCGGGCCAGACACCGGCCCGCCGCGGCCGGTTCGGCAGCCGCACGCTGATCGCGGTGTGCGCGGTCCTCCTGCTCGCCTGGTCCGCGCCGCTCATGCTGCTCCTGAACCGCGCCGGCGACACCGTCGTCGTACCGCAGCAGATGGTCAACGACCAGCGCGAACGCACCGACACCCTGACCGACCGGGTCCGCCGCGCGCTCAACGAGGGCCACGCCGACCTCACCTCCGTCGCCTCCCTCATCGGCAACCGCACCAAGGCCACCGACATGGCCACGGTCCTCGACAGCACCCTGAACCAGCACTCCCGCTACCAGTCCCTGTACGTCCTCGACGCCAAGGGCGAGGTCCTCGCCCGGGCGGGCGGCGACCCCCGCAGCCCCGCCGGCAAGGGGCCCTCCACCCAGCAGATCCGGGTCCTCGACGAGGGCGGCAAGGAGCCGGTCATCCTCGGCACGGCCGAGATCCCCGGCCGGGCGGGCGCCGCCGTGGTGGGCGAGTTCCGCATCGACTTCCTCAACTCGCTGCTCAAGCGGCCCGGCCTCGGCCAGGTCCGCGTCATCGACGAGAAGCGCAAGGTGATCGGCGCCAACAGTGGCTACCGCGAGTTCGAGGGGCTGCCCAGCGGCCGCCTGAACGCGCTCGCCGAGGGCACCGGACAGAAGGTCGGCCTCAGCCCCCGCCCCAGCGGCGTCCTGTACCGCGACGGCGACGACATCCAGATCGCGGCCGCCGCGCCCTTCGTCGGCGGCGGCGCGGCCCGCTCGCTCGGCTGGACCGTGCTCAGCTGGCAGCCCGCGTCGGGCCTCGCCATCCCCGAGTACACCCTGCAGAACCGCACCGTCCTCGCCGGTCTCCTCGGCATCACCGCGGCGGCGGCCTGCCTCGGCTGGCTGCACATCGTCGTCGTCCGGCCGCTGCGCCACCTCGCCGACCAGGCCGAGGCGCTCGCCGACGGGGACCGCCGCACCGTCCTGTACCCGCGCCACCACGACGAGGTCGGCGCCGTCACCCGCAGTCTGGAACTCATCAGGCAACAACTGCCGACGGGCACCCAGCGCAAAAGGGACGGCGTCACGGCCGGCCTCGCCGGAAGGAACTGAACCCCGTGCTCTTCCTCTACACCGTGCTCGTGGTGTGCGGCGCCGTCCTGCTGGTGGCCGGCGTCGTCGAACAGCGCCGGCACTTCGCCAACCTGGAGCACATCCCCTCGCGGGTGCTCGTCAACGGCATCCGCGGCAAGTCCTCCATCACCCGGCTGTGCGCGGGCGCCCTGCGCGGCGGCGGCCTCACCACGGTCGCCAAGACCACCGGCACCGCCGCCCGCTTCATCCACCCGGACGCCACCGAGGAGCCCGTCTACCGCAAGTTCGGCATCGCCAACGTCGTCGAGCAGATCGGGATCGTGCGGCGCGCCGCCGCCTACCACCCGGACGCCCTGGTCATCGAGTGCATGGCGGTCATGCCCGCCCTCCAGGAGATCAACCAGTCCAAGCTGATCCGCTCCACCATCGGCGTGCTCTGCAACGTCCGCGAGGACCACCTCGCCGAGATGGGTCCGACCCTCGACGACGTGGCGCGCTCGCTCTCGCGCTCCATGCCGGAGGGCGGCATCTGCGTGACCGCGGAGAAGGACCGCTTCGACATCCTCAAGCAGGAGGCCGACGCCCGGAACTGCGAGCTGGTCTACGCCGACCCCGAGACGGTCACCGACGACGAGCTGCGCGGCTTCAGCTGGTTCACCTTCAAGGAGAACGTGGCCATCGCGCTGAAGGTCGCCGACCTCCTCGGCGTCGGCCGCGAGGTCGCCCTCCAGGGCATGTACGAGGCGCCGCCGGACCCCGGTGTCCTCTCCGTCGAGCGGTACGCCACCGAGGACGGCAAGAAGCTCCGCTTCGCCAACGTCTTCGCGGCGAACGACCCCGAGTCGACGCTGATGAACATCAACCAGCTGCTCGACCTCGGCGCCATCCACCGGCCGCTCAACGTCGTCATCAACTGTCGCCCCGACCGCGTCGAGCGCAACGGCCAGATGGGCGAAATCATCCCCGACCTGAAGCCGGACAAGGTCTTCGTCATCGGCCACCCCGCCAAGTCGGCCATCGACGCGATCCCCGCCGAGTGGCGCTCGCACGCCGTCGACCTCGGCGGCGACCGGCGCGACCCGGAGGAGTTCATGCGCGAGATGCTCGCGCAGCTCGGCCCCGACTCCTCCCTCGTGGCGATCGGCAACATCCACGGCCAGGGCGAACTGCTCCTGGAACACCTCGCGGAGCTGCCGCCGGACGAGAGCGAGGAGCAGGCCCCCGAGGAGCCCGCGCCGTTCTACGAGCCGCGCGTCGACCCCTACCAGCACTACTCCGAGGCGTACGAGACGCGGTACACGAGCACCGGCCAGCACCCGCAGGTCCGCCTCCCCGCGCAGCACCACGCCCCGGAACAGCGGTACGCGGCACAGCAGCAGCGCCACGAGGCACACGAGCCGTACCAGCAACCCTACGAGGCGCAGCAGCCTTACGAGGCGCAACAGTCCTACGAGGCACAGCAGGCACAGCAGTCCTACGAGGTGCAGCAGTACGACCCGCACCAGCAGTACGAGCCATACCAGCAGCACCAGCAGCACCAGCAGCACCAGCCGTACGAGACCCACGGCCGGCCCCCCGCCCCCCGCGGCATGTTCGAGCCGCGGGTGCCGCCCGCACCGCCCGCCGCAGACGACACCCAGCAGTGGCACAGCCCAGGAGAGCCCCGTTGATTCCCTCCGTCCTCACCCCTGAGATCGCCGCGGTCGGCATCGCGCTCGGGCTGCTCTTCTCCCTGGTCTGCTACCTCACGACCAACCTCTCGCCCGGCGGCATGATCACCCCGGGCTGGCTGGCGCTGACCCTCGTCGAGGACCTCCAGCGCGCGGCCATGGTGGTCGGCGTGACCGTGCTGACGTACGCCGGCACGCTGCTGATGCAGAAGTTCGTGATCCTCTACGGCAAGCGGCTGTTCGCCGCGGTCGTGCTGCTCGGCGTGACGCTCCAGGCGACCGTGATGATCGTGCTCTCCCTGGAGTTCCCGCTCATGTACGCGAACCAGACCCTCGGCTTCATCGTCCCGGGCCTGATCGCCTACCAGCTCGTGCGCCAGCCCAAGGGCCCCACGCTGCTCGCCACCGGCTCGGTGACGCTCATGGCCTACGTCGTCCTCACCGCCGGGATCCTCCTCGGCTTCATGCCGTCCGCCTGATTCCCTGGAGTCATTCATGCCGCCCAAGAAGAAACGTCCCGTCCTGCACGCGGCGACCGTGCTCGCCCTGCTCGCCGGCAGTGCCTACCTGACCGTGGAACTGCGCGCGGACGAAGCGGCCAAGGTGCCCAAGGTGCAGGCCGTCACCGACACCCCGGGGCTGCGCAACAGCACCGGGCAGCAGGCGAGCGGCGAGCTGAAGTGGGAGCGGCTGAAGAACCCCGACCGCTCCGTGCTGCGCACCGACGGCGGCAAGGTGCTCGCCACCTTCACCGACGGCGCCCGCACCGCGACGCTGACCGGCCCGAGCCGCACCTTCACCGAGCCCGCGAACACCAAGTCCCGCGTCGTCACCAACGACTGGGTGCGGCTGATGCCGGAGACGTGGCGGGAGGGCGCGGAGAAGGAGAAGTGGTTCAAGGACTGGTACAAGGAGTTCTCCGGCAGCGAGGAGGACGACATCTTCGCGATGGCGTTCCAGTACGTGGAGGGCGCCCCCGCCAAGAAGGACGACGAGGGCATCGCGTACGCCGGTGACGCCGACTTCGGTCCGCTGAACCCCAACGGCAGCTCCGGCAACGACCTGCGCCTGGAGCAGTCCGACTTCTACGACTACCTCGGCATCCCCTACACCTTCCGCAACGGCACCACCGTCCAGCCCGAGAAGCTCCGGGCCCGCTCCATGGACTGCTCGGGCTTCATCCGCACGGTCTTCGGCTACCGCGCCCGCTACCCCCTGATGGCCGACGACAGTTCCGGCGACGGCCTGCCCCGCACCGCCAACGGCATGGCGCGCGGCAAGGCCGGCACGGACGTCATCGAGCTGAAGGGCGTCGGCGCGGCCGACCGCCCCAAGTCCATCGACGTGGTGCAACCCGGCGACCTGGTCTTCTTCAAGCTCGACGCCCGCACCAAGCAGCGCCTCGACCACGTCGGCATGTTCCTCGGCCACGACGCCGACGGCCACAAGATCTTCATCTCCAGCCGGGAAGAGGTCAACGGCCCGACCATCGGCGACAAGGGCGGCACCTCCCGCCTCGACGGCAACGGCTACTACGCCTCGACGCTGCGCAGCGCCAAGCGGCTCTAGCCGCGGCAGGTCGGTCAGGGGGCGCGCACCGTCCTGGGGCCCGCGCAGTGGGCGCCCACCTCACCGACCCTGCGGCGCAGTTCGCGGTCGGCCGTGATGACCACGCACGGCCGGCCCGCGGCCTCCGCGGCCACTTTCACGATGTGGTCGTCACCGCTGCCGGGCGCGCTCTCCACGCGTACGCCCGGCACGGACTCGACGCCCCGCGCCGCGCCCTCCACGACGAGGACGACGTCCACCGGGCCCGGGTGGCCCTCGACGCCTTCCTCGGCGTGGGCGACGAGCCGGTCCCGCAGGCGTTCGGCGGCCCCGCGGCGGTCGTGCCACCAGCCGTCCGGCACGGAACCGACGACGTTGGCGCCGTCGACGACGACAAGAGTTCTCATGCGGCAAACGTAAACTAATAGGCAAAACGCTGTGCGCACGTGAACGTGGAAGGGTTGCCGCCGAGTCATGACGCCGAGGACGACGTCCGTCAGCACCGGTGCCCCGGACACCGCCCGCTGGCTGCTGCGCGGCAAGGACGGCCGCCTCACCGCGTACGCCCGCGCCGAGGGCGGGCTGCTGCGCTGGACCGAGACCGCGCCCGGCGGCCCCGGCTGGACGGGCCCCGACTTCTTCGCGGCGCCCGACCTGACCTACCTCACCCTGGCCCAGGGCGCCGACGGCTACGTGCACTTCGTGGGCCGCGGCGAGCGGCGCGAGGCCGACGGCAAGGTCGTCGTCGACCTCGTGCACTCCATCCAGTACCAGACGGGCCGCCCGCTCATGGACTGGCGCTCGCTCGGCAACCCGCACACCAAGCTCGTCGAGCGCGCCCCCCACCTCGGCGCGCCCGCGGCCGCCGTGGACGCGGCGGGCACCGTCCACGTCTTCGTGCGGGACGCCGTGCACAGCGTGCGGATGCGCCGCGAGGGCAAGGGCGGCAAATGGGAGGCCTGGAAGGACTTCAAGGTCCGCGAGGCCCTGGACGGCATCGTCGCCCTCGCCACCTCCACCGGTCGCGTCGAGGTCCTCGCGCCCGGCGCCGAGGCCACGTTGCGCTGGGCACAGGACGAGCAGGGCGGTGACCTCGCGCGGCGGGACGACGTGCCGCTCGCCGCGGCCCCCGGCTCGGGCACGGTCCTGGAGACGGGCCCCGACCGCTTCACGTACTACGCCGCCGACGCGCACGGCAGCGGCATGCTCGCCCACCGCCCGGCCGACGGCGGCTCCGCCGTGCCACTCGGCGGCGCCCCCGGCACCGCGCCCGTCGCGGCCCTGCGCACGACCATAGACGGCCATGACTGCACGGTCCTCGCGCACCGCACGGCCGGCGGCCGCCCCGCGCTCGCCGCGTTCCCCACGGAGGACGAGGAAGCGGGCCTGTGGTGGGCCGAGACCGGCGAACGGTGCCTGGGCGCACCGGCGTTGGCCCTCGACGCCCGGGGCCGCGTGGTCATGGCGGCGATCGGCCTCGACGGCACGCTGCGGCTCGCCCGCCAGAAGGCGGAGCCGGGCCTCGCGCTGGAGGCGTGGACGACGGCCTGACGCCGGGTGCGGGCAGCGGAACGGGGCGCGGGCAGCGAAACGGCCGGGGCCGTACGGGAGTTGCTCCCGTACGGCCCCGGCCGTGTTGCGGCGGCGTAGGAGTTACGCCGGGACGCTCGCCACGCCCTGCGCGAGGAACCGCTTGCCGTTCACCCGCTCGCTGACGCCCTCACGGTCCAGGTACGGCGTGATGCCGCCCAGGTGGAAGGGCCAGCCCGCGCCCGTGATCAGGCACAGGTCGATGTCCTGGGCCTCGGCCACGACGCCCTCGTCGAGCATGAGCCCGATCTCCTGGGCCACCGCGTCGAGCACCCGGTCGCGTACCTGCTCCTCGGTGAGGACGGAGTCACCCTGCTTGAGGAGGGCGGCGACCTCGGGGTCCAGCTCCGGCTTCCCGCTGTCGTACACGTAGAAGCCGCGCTTGCCCGCCTTGACGACGGCCGCGAGGTTCGGGGAGACGGTGAAGCGCTCCGGGTAGGCGCGGTTGAGGGTCTCCGAGACGTGCAGGCCGATGGCCGGACCGACCAGCTCCAGGAGGACCAGCGGCGACATCGGCAGACCGAGCGGCTCGATGGCCTTCTCGGCGACGGCGACCGGGGTGCCCTCGTCGATGATGTTCTGGATCTCGCCCATGAAGCGGGTCAGGATGCGGTTCACGACGAACGCCGGGGCGTCCTTCACGAGCACCGCGGTCTTCTTCAGCTTCTTGGCGACACCGAACGCCGTGGCCAGCGAGGCGTCGTCGGTCTGCTCGCCGCGCACGATCTCCAGGAGCGGCAGGATCGCGACCGGGTTGAAGAAGTGGAAGCCGACGACCCGCTCGGGGTGCTTCAGCTTCGACGCCATCTCGGTGACCGACAGCGAGGAGGTGTTCGTGGCGAGGATGGCGTGCGCCGGGGCGACCGCCTCCACCTCCGCGAAGACCTGCTGCTTGACGCCGATCTCCTCGAAGACGGCCTCGATGATGAAGTCCGCGTCGGAGAAGCCCTCGGCCTTGTCCAGGACGCCGCTCACCAGCGCCTTGAGGCGGTTGGCCTTGTCCTGGTTGATGCGGCCCTTGCCGAGCAGCTTGTCGATCTCGGCCTGGACGTAGCCCACACCCTTGTCGACGCGCTCCTGGTCGATGTCGGTCAGTACGACCGGCACCTCCAGCCGGCGCAGGAACAGCAGCGCGAGCTGCGAGGCCATCAGACCGGCGCCGACGACACCGACCTTGGTGACCGGGCGCGCCAGGTTCTTGTCCGGGGCACCGGCGGGGCGCTTGGCGCGCTTCTGCACGAGGTTGAACGAGTAGATGCCCGCGCGCAGTTCACCACCCATGATGAGGTCGGCGAGCGCCTTGTCCTCGGCGTCGAAGCCCTTCTGGAGGTCGCCGTCCTTGGCGGCCTCGATGATCTCCAGGGCGCGGTAGGCGGCCGGAGCGGCGCCGTGCACCTTGGAGTCGGCGATGGCACGGCCACGCGCGACGGCGGCGTCCCAGGCCTCGCCCCGGTCGATCTCGGGACGGACGACCTCGATCTCGCCCCTGAGGACGGAGGCCGTCCAGAGCAGCGACTGCTCCAGGAAGTCGGCGCCCTCGAAGAGGGCGTCGGCGATGCCGAGCTCGAAGACCTGCTTGCCCTTGAGCTGACGGTTCTGGTTGAGCGAGTTCTCGATGATGACCGAGACCGCGCGGTCGGCGCCGATCAGGTTCGGCAGCAGCGCGCAGCCGCCCCAGCCCGGGACCAGGCCGAGGAAGACCTCGGGCAGCGAGAAGGCGGGCAGTGCCTTGGAGACGGTGCGGTACGAGCAGTGCAGACCGACCTCGACGCCACCGCCCATCGCGGCGCCGTTGTAGTACGCGAAGGTCGGCACGGCGAGGCCCGACAGACGCTTGAAGACGTCGTGGCCGCCCTTGCCGATGGCCAGCGCGTCCTCGTGGCGCTTGAGGATCTCCACGCCCTTGAGGTCGGCGCCGACGGCGAAGATGAACGGCTTGCCGGTGATGCCGACACCGACGACGGAACCCTCGGACGCCTCCTTCTCGACCTGGTCGATCGCGGCGTTCAGGTTCGCCAGCGAGCCCGGGCCGAACGTGGTCGGCTTGGTGTGGTCGAAGCCGTTGTCCAGCGTGATGAGCGCGAAGCGCCCCGCGCCGCCCGGCAGGTCGAGGTGGCGTACGTGCGCCTGCGTGACGACCTCGTCCGGGAACAGCTCGGCCGCACCCTTCAGAAGCTCGGTGGTCGTGGTGCTCACTTGTCGCCTCCGGCGTCCTTGTGGTTCGGGTTCTCCCAGATGACCGTGGCGCCCATGCCGAAGCCGACACACATGGTCGTGAGGCCGTAACGCACCTCGGGCTGCTCCTCGAACTGCCGCGCCAGCTGCGTCATCAGGCGTACGCCGGAGGAGGCGAGCGGGTGGCCGAACGCGATGGCGCCGCCGTACTGGTTGACGCGCGCGTCGTCGTCCGCGATGCCGTAGTGCTCCAGGAAGGCGAGCACCTGCACGGCGAAGGCCTCGTTGACCTCGAAGAGACCCATGTCGGAGATGGACAGGCCCGCCTTGGCGAGCGCCTTCTCCGTGGCCGGGATCGGGCCGTAGCCCATGACCTCCGGCTCGACGCCCGCGAAGGCGTACGAGACGAGGCGCATCTTCACGGGGAGGTTGTTCTCCCGCGCGAACTCCTCGGAGGCGATCAGGGAGGCGGTGGCGCCGTCGTTGAGCCCGGCGGCGTTGCCGGCCGTGACGCGGCCGTGGGTGCGGAACGGCGTCTTCAGCCCGGCGAGGTTCTCCAGGGTGGTGCCCGGGCGCATCGGCTCGTCGGCGGTGGCGAGGCCCCAGCCGGTCTCACCGGCCTCTTCGTTGGTACGGCGTACGGAGATCGGCACGAGGTCGGCCTGGATCTTGCCGTCGGCGTAGGCCTTGGCGGCCTTCTCCTGCGAACGCACGGCGTACTCGTCGGCGCGCAGCTTGGTGATGCTCGGGTAGCGGTCGTGCAGGTTCTCGGCGGTCATGCCCATGAACAGGGCGGACTCGTCGACCAGCTTCTCGCTCACGAAGCGGGGGTTCGGGTCGACGCCCTCGCCCATGGGGTGGCGGCCCATGTGCTCGACGCCGCCGGCCACGGCGATGTCGTACGCACCGAAGGCGACGCTGCCCGCGACCGAGGTCACGGCGGTCAGCGCGCCGGCGCACATGCGGTCGATGGAGTAGCCGGGCACGGACTGCGGGAGCCCGGCGAGGATGCCGGCGGTGCGGCCGATCGTCAGACCCTGGTCGCCGATCTGCGTGGTCGCGGCGATGGCGACCTCGTCGATCTTGGCGGGGTCGAGGTCCGGGTTGCGGCGCAGCAGCTCCCGGATGGCCTTCACGACGAGGTCATCGGCACGGGTCTCGTGGTAGATGCCCTTCGGACCCGCCTTGCCGAACGGGGTGCGGACGCCGTCCACGAAGACGACGTCCCTGACGGTACGAGGCACGATGGCTCTCCTCCAGGGTGCGGTTGCGCCACGCCTGCGGCGCGCTTCCTGAAGCCATGCTACTTGCCGGTAACTATGTGGCCAAGGGTCGCCTCGGGGAGGCGAACGTCACAATCGGCTCGCGCCGGGTGGTGTGGGGGGGTCGGGGGGCCTGCCCGGGGGTGGGCATCCGCGGGTGCGGGTCGTAGTGCCCGCCGCTTCGCGGCGGGTGTTTTCCCACCCACCCGCCCATTACCCCGCGTCGGCGGGGTGGGGTAGCGGCCTGGGGTGGTTATGCATGCCGGTGGTGGTCACCCGGGCTGCTCGCTGTGGGATGCCGGGTAAACGGGTGGGTGGGTGGGTGGGAGATGTCCGCCGCGGAGCGGCGGTTCGGGGTGGGCGGTCGCCCCGATGCGCGGTGCCCGCACGTATGCCCGGGCGGGGGGCGAGGAGGGGCGCCGGGTCAGGAGAGCGCCGTGACCAGCGCGGGGGTGACCTGCGTGATCTGCCACGGCCGCGCCCCGTACGCCGCCAGCGCCGCCGCCACCGCGTCCGCGTCCACCTGAGCCGGAGGCTCCCAGCACAGCCGCCGCACCGTGTCCGGAGTGATCAGGTTCTCCTGGGGCATGTTGAGGCCCTCGGCGAGTGAGGAGATCGCCGCCCGCGCGGCGGAGAGCCGCGCGGCCGCCGCGGGGTCGCGGTCCGCCCAGGCCCGCGGCGGCGGCGGCCCGCTCACCGTCTGCCCGGGCTGCGGAAGCTCGGAGTCCGGCAGTGCCTTGGCGCGGTCCACCGCGGCCTGCCACTGTTCCAGCTGGCGCCGCCCCATGCGGTGCCCGAAGCCGGTGAGCCCCGCGAGCGCGTGCACGTTGGGCGGCAGGGCGAGCGCCGCCTCGACGATCGCGCCGTCGCCGAGCACCTTGCCCGGGGACACGTCACGCCGCTGCGCGATCCGGTCGCGGGCGTTCCACAGCTCCCGTACGACCGCCATCTGCCGGCGCCTGCGCACCTTGTGCATGCCGGACGTCCGCCGCCAGGGGTCCTTGCGGGGCGGCGCGGGCGGCGCGGAGGCGATGGCGTCGAACTCCTCGCGGGCCCATTCCAGCTTGCCCTGCCGGTCCAGCTCCTTCTCCAGGGCGTCGCGCAGGTCGACGAGGAGTTCCACGTCGAGCGCGGCGTACCGCAGCCAGGGCTCGGGGAGGGGTCGCGTGGACCAGTCGACGGCGGAGTGGCCCTTCTCCAGGCTGAAGCCGAGCACGCTCTCGACCATCGCGCCCAGACCCACGCGCGGGAACCCGGCGAGCCGGCCCGCCAGCTCCGTGTCGAAGATCCGGGAGGGGACCATGCCTATCTCGCGCAGGCACGGCAGGTCCTGGGTGGCGGCGTGCAGCACCCACTCGGTGTCGCCGATGGCCTCGCCGAGCGCGGAGAGGTCGGGGCAGGCCACGGGGTCGATGAGCGCGGAGCCCGCGCCCTCGCGGCGGAGCTGGACGAGGTAGGCGCGCTGGCCGTACCGGTAGCCGGACGCGCGCTCGGCGTCGACGGCGACGGGGCCGGTGCCGCGGGCATA
Source organism: Streptomyces sp. NPDC031466 (assembly GCF_055581265.1). Classification (NCBI taxonomy): domain Bacteria; kingdom Bacillati; phylum Actinomycetota; class Actinomycetes; order Kitasatosporales; family Streptomycetaceae; genus Streptomyces; species Streptomyces sp. NPDC031466. The sequence goes on along the minus strand of NZ_JBVIJT010000011.1, from coordinate 198,260 downwards.
GGCGGCGATCGTCTCGGCGAGGGATTCCTCGTCGGCGATCACCGGCGGAATGCCGTCACGCGGTTCGAGCAAGGGGGTCGGCAGCCCATCGGAAGCGAGGCCGTCGTCCGGAGGGGCGCCTCCGGTGGTTCGCAGTGAGCTGTCTGCTGCGGTCTCTTGGGCGTCGGTCACCTGTCAAGGGTATCTGTGTATGCGCGGCGCCCGTCGACGGAACGTTCCGTCGACGGGCGCGGGAGGGGTGTAAATCGGTCAGTGGATGATTCCGGTGCGCAGCGCGACCGCCACCATCCCGGCCCGGTCACCCGTGCCGAGCTTGCGCGCGATCCGGGCGAGGTGGCTCTTGACGGTCAGGGCGGACAGGCCCATGGAGACGCCGATGGCCTTGTTGGACTGGCCCTCGGCGACGAGCCGGAGCACCTCGACCTCCCGGCCGGACAGCTCGCGGTAGCCGCCGGGGTGGCTCGGGGCGCCCGGCGGCCGGCGGTGCATTCGGGCGGCGGCCGAACCGATGGGGGCGGCGCCGGGGCGGGTGGGGAGTCCGACGTTCGTCCGCGTGCCGGTGACGACGTAGCCCTTGACGCCGCCCGCGAGGGCGTTGCGCACGGCGCCGATGTCGTCGGCGGCGGAGAGGGCGAGGCCGTTGGGCCAGCCCGCGGCACGGGTCTCGGACAGCAGCGTCAGGCCGGAGCCGTCGGGGAGGTGGACGTCTGCGACGCAGATGTCGCGGGGGTTGCCGATGCGGGGACGAGCCTCCGCGATCGACGAGGCCTCGATGACGTCGCGAACACCGAGGGCCCACAGGTGGCGGGTGACGGTGGATCGGACGCGGGGGTCGGCCACGACGACCATGGCGGTCGGCTTGTTCGGGCGGTAGGCGACCAGGCTTGCGGGCTGCTCGAGGAGAACGGACACCAGGCCTCCTGGGGGGAGCGGAAGGGGGCGGGACGGGACCGGCTCGGGGAGGAAGCCGGGACGAACCATGCTTTTCAAGGTCACAAACCTCTTCGGCAGCAAACCCGTCGGCCTTTAGGAATGATCACGATTTGATGAGTGTCAATCGGGGCAATTCGGACACGCGCTCGACTATCCGAAGATCATTCCGAACCGTCACTCTTCCGAGCGACAACAAAAGAGCCCCGTGGCGCGAGGCCACGGGGCGGTCACGGTACGCCGGACGGTCAAGGGGAGAGCGGGCCCCGTCGCTGGGGCAGCGACACCACGGAGCCGTCCCCCGCGGGCCCGGCCGGCGGCAGCCCCGCCACCTGGCACAGCAGCTCGCACCACGCCCCGAGATGCGCCGCCGTGTCCGGCACCCCCGCGCTGCCCTCGCGGGGGGTCCAGGACGCCCGGATCTCGATCTGGGAGGCGGGCGGCCGCTCCGAGAGCCCCCCGAAGTAGTGCGACCCGGCCCGGGTCACCGTGCCGCTCGCCTCCCCGACCGAGAGCCCGCGCGAGCGCAGCGCCCCGGTCAGCCACGACCAGCAGACCTCCGGCAGCAGCGGATCCGCGGCCATTTCCGGCTCCAGCTCCGCCCGCACCAGCGTCACGAGCCGGAACGTGCCCTTCCAGGCGTCGTGTCCCGCCGGGTCGTGGAGCAGTACGAGCCGCCCGTCCGCGAGGTCCTCCTCGCCGTCCACGACCGCCGCCTCCAGCGCGTACGCGTAGGGCGCGAGCCGCTGTGGCGCTCGCGTCGGCTCGATCTCGATCTCCGGCCGCAGCCGTGCCTCCCGCAGCGCCTCGACCGCCGCGCGGAAGGGCGGCGGAGCCGCATCCGCCACATTCCCCTCCGAACCGTCCATCTCTCCAGCGCCGTCCGACCGTTGTCCCTGAGCCGCAGCCATGCGGGGAAGGTTAAGGGGAACGGCGCCTTCGCGCAGGGAGAGACACCCGTGAGGGGGTCCCCGGTCGACGTGCGAGACTTTCCGCGTGAGTGCCAACAACAGCCAGAGCCCCACGGGCCGGCAGAACACAGCGACGTACGACTCCCCCTTCATGAAGGCGTGCCGGCGCGAGGCGGTGCCGCACACGCCGGTCTGGTTCATGCGGCAGGCGGGGCGCTCACTTCCCGAGTACCGCAAGGTCCGCGAGGGCACGGCCATGCTGGAGTCCTGCATGCGGCCCGACCTCGTCACCGAGATCACGCTGCAGCCGGTGCGCCGTCACCACGTGGACGCGGCGATCTACTTCAGCGACATCGTCGTCCCGCTGAAGGCGATCGGCGTCGACCTCGACATCAAGCCCGGCATCGGACCGGTCGTCGAGAACCCGATCCGTTCGCGCGCCGACCTCGCCCAGCTGCGGGACCTCACCCCGGAGGACGTCCACTACGTCACCGAGGCGATCGGGATGCTGACGGGTGAGCTGGGCTCCACCCCGCTCATCGGGTTCGCCGGGGCACCCTTCACCCTCGCGAGCTATCTCGTGGAGGGCGGCCCCAGCCGCAACCACGAGCACACCAAGGCGCTGATGTACGGCGACCCGCAGCTCTGGGCCGACCTGCTGGACCGGCTCGCGGAGATCACCGCCGCCTTCCTGAAGGTGCAGATCGAGGCGGGCGCCAGCGCGGTGCAGCTCTTCGACTCGTGGGTGGGCGCGCTCTCGCCCGCCGACTACCGCCGCTCGGTGCTGCCGGCCTCGGCCAAGGTCTTCGACGCGGTCGCCGGGTACGGCGTGCCCCGCATCCACTTCGGCGTCGGCACCGGGGAACTGCTCGGGACGATGGGCGAGGCCGGCGCGGACGTCGTCGGCGTGGACTGGCGGGTGCCGATGGACGAGGCGGCGCGGCGCGTCGGCCCCGGCAAGGCGCTGCAGGGCAACCTCGACCCGGCCGTCCTCTTCTCCACGCGCGAGGCCGTCGAGACGAAGACGGACGAGGTGCTGGCCGCGGCGGAGGGCCTGGAGGGCCACATCTTCAACCTCGGCCACGGTGTCCTGCCGACCACGGACCCCGAGGCGCTGACCCGGCTCGTGGAGTACGTCCACACGCGCACGGCCCGCTGAAGAAAGTCCGAAAATGGTCCCTGCCCGAACGGGCGGGGACCATTTTCACGTGCGACGGGGCGCGCGCGGGACCGGCAGCGGGACCGGCGGGATCAGTGCGGGTCGCCGGTGACCGGCGTCGGGTGCGGGGTGCCGTCCACGGCCCACAGGGCGGCCAGAGACTCCCGCAGCGTGAACCGTGGCCGCCAGCCCAGCTCCCACTCGGCGGCCGTCACGTCGGAGCACTGCCAGGGCACCGCCGCGGAGCGGCCCGCCGTGCCCGGTGCCTCCTCGATGTCGCCGGTGAAGCCCGCGAGGGACGCGAGGGCCCGCGTCAGGTCGCGCACCGGCACGGCCCGGCCGCTGCCGATGTTGAGCAGGCGCGGCAGCCGCCCCGGCAGGGCCAGCGCGAGCGCCACGGCCTGCGCGACATCGCGTACGTCGACGAAGTCCCGGTGCGCCGACAGGTCGCCGACGTGCACCGGGCCGTGCGGTGTCCGGGTCAGGGCGCGCCTCAGCTCGGCGGTGAGGCGGCCGGGAAGACCGTCCGGGGGCGCCCCGGGGCCGACCGGGTCGGTGACCCGCAGGACGGTGGCGTCGAGCCGCGTGTCCAGGACGGCGAGGGTGCCGGCCAGCTTGGTGGCGCCGTACGGGGTGAGGGGGCGGGCGGGGGTGTCCTCGGTGGCCCGCTCGCCGACGCCGCTCGGCCCGTACTCCGCCGCCGAGCCGAGGTGGACCAGGCGCGCGGTGGGCGCCGCCGCCCGCAGGGCCTCGCACAGGGCCGCGGGGCCCCGGGAGTTGACCTCGGCCAGGACCGACGGGGCGCCGCCGACGGCGCCCGCGCAGTTGACCACGGCGTCAGGCGCGGCCCGGCCCAGCTGCTCGGCGAGCGCGTCGACGGAGCCGGCGGCGAGGTCGAGCCGGTGGTCGTTGACGGGCGTACGGCCGCCGCGCAGCAGCCGTACGCCCGGCAGGGCCCGCAGCCGCTCGGCGACGTGCCCGCCCAGGTATCCGGTGGAGCCGAGGAGGAGTATGCGCACGGTGTCACGCTCCTTCGAGGAACGGCGAGCGGGGTGGGGCGTCCGCGGTGGCGGAGTCCTCGCCCGGCAGTGGGAGCGCGAGAAGCGGAGCGGCGGTGCCGAGAGCCGTGGCCCGAGCGATGTGTTTCATGCGGTGTGTGGTCCCCTCCACGGTCGGACCGAAGGGGTGTCTCCACCCCACGGCCCGTCCCCCAAACGGCACGGTCACGTGTCGCGGTGTGTGTCCGTGCCGCTCTGACGCGTCACATAGTGGGGCTCATCTGGGGAATCTGTGTTGATTCTGTGAAACCTGGCGGAAAAAAGAGGACAACGATTCCGGTGCGGGTGAGGCACGCGCGGGCGGGTGACACGACCCCAGAACCAAGGCGTCCATAGAGCCGTGGCCGCTCAGAGGGGGTGCCGACCGGCGCGGCCCGCATGGCCGCGCGGTACCCGCGCCGGGCACGGGCGGGCTCCCATGGCGCCTACGAACGTGCCCCCCGACCGTCTGGAATCGGCCAACCGCGTGCGGGCGAGAATGCGGCGGCCTTCGCCGGTAAGCGCGTGCTGACCTGCATGGCAAGCGCGTTCTTGGCCGACGGAGGGGGCGCAGAACAGGGCGCGTTCGCCGATGGGGGGCGCTCGCCCTTGCTTGTCGTCCTTCCTTCGTGCTCGCACCCGAGGTGCGACGGGGCGGTGGCGGTGGAAGTGGCGGCGGGAGTCTTCAGGCGGTGTCCGCCCGGACCGCCGCCACCGCCTTGCGCGCGGCCACCAGGACCGGGTCCCACACCGGGGAGAACGGCGGCGCGTATCCGAGGTCCAGTGCCGTCATCTGTTCCACCGTCATGCCCGCCGTCAGCGCGACCGCCGCGACGTCGACCCGCTTCCCGGCGCCCTCGCGCCCGACGATCTGCACCCCGAGCAGCCTGCCCGTGCGCCGCTCGGCCAGCATCTTCACCGTCATCGGCGCGGCGCCCGGGTAGTAACCGGCCCGGTTGGTCGACTCGATGGTCACCGCCACGTACCGCAGCCCGACCGCCCGCGCGTCCTTCTCCCGCAGGCCCGTACGGGCGATCTCCAGGTCGCACACCTTGCTGACGGCCGTGCCGACCACGCCGGGGAACGTCGCGTAACCCCCGCCCACGTTCGCGCCGATGACCTGCCCGTGCTTGTTCGCGTGCGTGCCCAGGGCGATGTGCCGCTCGCGCCCCGACATCAGGTCGAGGACCTCCACGCAGTCCCCGCCCGCCCAGATGTCCTCGTGGCCGCGCACCCGCATCCCGAGGTCGGTCAGCAGACCGCCGTGCTCGCCCAGCGGCAGCCCCGCCTCGCGGGCCAGCTCGGTCGCGGGGCGCACACCGATGCCGAGGACCACCACGTCCGCCGGATACTCGGCGTCCCGGGTGGCCACCGCCCGGACCCGCCCGTCGTCCCCGGTGAGGATCTCGGTGACCTCGGCGCCGTTGACCATCTCGATGCCGAGACCCGTCATCGCCTCGTGCACGAGCCGGCCCATGTCCGGGTCGAGCGTCGACATCGGCTCCTCGCCGCGGTTGACCACCGTCACGTCATAGCCGCGCTTGATCAGCGCCTCCGCCATCTCGACGCCGATGTAACCCGCGCCGACGACCACCGCGCGGCGCCCCTCGGTGCGGGCCAGGGTGTCGATCAGGGCCTGGCCGTCGCCCAGGGACTGCACGCCGTGCACGCCGGGGGCGTCGATGCCGGGCAGCGGCGGCCGCAGGGGCCGGGCCCCGGTGGCGATGACGAGCTTGTCGTACGCCGTCCAGTACTCCTCGTCCGCTTCGAGGTCACGGGCGAGCACGCGCCGGCCCGCCACGTCGACGCGGCGCACCTCGGTGCGCATCCGCAGGTCGATCGCGCGCTCCCGGTGCTTCTCGGGGGTGCGCGCGACCAGCTCGTCCCGCTCCCCGACGTCGCCGCCCACCCAGTACGGGATGCCGCAGGCGGAGTACGAGGTGAACCGGCCGCGCTCGAACGCGACGATCTCCAACTCGTCCGGGCCCCTGAGCCTGCGCGCCTGCGACGCCGCCGACATGCCGGCGGCGTCCCCTCCGATGACCACCAGTCGCTCTCGTGTGCTGCTCATACGGACACGCTACGGCGGGCCCTCCCGGCGGCTGACACAGGGCGCGGCCCGCTCAGTCGTCCCGCCCCCGCGGCGCCGGGCGGCGCGCCAGGCGGGGGCGCAGGACCCGCAGCCACAACAGGAACGCCACCGCGGCCACCGCCGCGAACGGCAGGACGGCCGCCAGGGCGATCGCGATCCAGCGCAGTGCCGTGACGAACACGTCCCAGCCGCCCGCGAGCGCGTCGCCGAGCGTCGGGTCCTCGTCCCCGTCGTCGGCCTGTGGCGCGCCCTCGGTGAGGGAGAGGGTGATCGTCGCCAGGGTGGTGCGATCCTTCAGCGAGGCCCGCTGGGCGAGCAGCGACTCCAGATCGGCCTGACGGGTGCTCAGCTCTCCCTCCAGGGTGACGACATCGCTCAGCTCGGTCGCCTTGTCCATCAGCTCCCGCACCCGTGCCACGCTCGCCCGCTGGGACTTGACGCGGCTCTCGACGTCCACGACCTGATCGGTGACGTCCTGCGCCTTCGCGCGGCGGTCGAGCAGCTTGCCGGTGCCTTCGAGGGCGGTGAGGACCTCCTCGTACGCGTCCTGCGGGACCCGCAGCACGACGCGGGACCGCTCGCGGCCCTCGTCGTCGCGCGAGGTGTTCTCGTCGCCCACGAGACCGCCCGCGTCCTCGGCCGCCGCCCGCGCCTCCGCCAGCGCCTTCGGCACGTCCTTGACCCGCACGACGAGCGTCGCGGTGCGGATGATGTGCGTGCCCGCGGGCTTCGGCGGCTTGTGCTCGCGGGACTTGCCCGCCCGGGCGCCCGCGGCGCCCTCCGGGCGATCCGGCCGGGCGGCCGGTCCCGCCGCCTTGTCGCCCCCCGAGCCGCTGCCGCCGCTGTCGCCGCCCGCGCTGCAGCCGGTGAGCGCCAGCGCGGCCGCCAGCAGGACCCCGGAGAGGGCCCGGGCGGCGCGGTGCCCGGCTGTGCGGTGCGGTGACCTGCTGGACGTGTGCATCGACGTACCCCCGAAATGTGTGGCCGGTGATGCTTCTACGACGCGGGAGAGGGCGAAACGGTGGCTGCCGGCAGGTCCCGATGCGGTCACGGTCGGGACTCGGCGGTCTGAGAGAGTGGGGACATGCGCGAAACGGACACACGCACGGGCCACGGCCACACCGTCGTCATCGGAGGCGGAATCGCCGGCCTGGCCGCCGCGCACCGGCTCCTGACCACCGGCCCGACGACCCGCGTGACCCTCCTGGAGGCCTCCGGCCGGCTCGGCGGCAAGCTGCACGCGGGCGAGATCGCCGGGGTGCGCGTCGACCTCGGCGCCGAGTCGATGCTCGCCCGCCGCCCCGAGGCCGTCGCCCTGGCCCGCGAGGTGGGCCTCGCCGACCGTCTCCAGCCGCCCGCCACGGCGACCGCCGCGATCTGGACCCGGGGCGCCCTGCGCCCCATGCCCAAGGGCCACGTCATGGGCGTGCCCGGGGACGCCGCCGCCCTCGCCGGGGTCCTCTCGCAGGAGGGAGTGCGCCGTATCGAGCGCGAGCGCGAGCTGCCGCCCACCGAGATCGGCGACGACGTCGCGGTCGGTGAGTACGTCGCCGCCCGCCTGGGCCGCGAGGTGGTCGACCGCCTCGTGGAACCGCTGCTCGGCGGGGTCTACGCCGGGGACGCGTACCGCATCTCCATGCGCTCCGCCGTCCCCCAGCTCTTCGAGGCCGCCCGCACCCACGCCTCCCTCACGGACGGCGTCCGCGACATCCAGGCCCGCGCCGCCGAGAAGCAGCAGACCGGCCCCGTGTTCATGGGCATCGACGGCGGCATCGGACAACTGCCGCTCGCCGTCGCCGAGTCGGTACGCGCGCGTGGCGCCCGGATTTGCACGGACACGCCGGTCACGGAGCTGCGCCGGACCGGCGACGGCTGGCACGTGGTCACCCCCGACGGCGTCCACGAGGCCGACGCCGTCGTCCTCGCCCTGCCCGCGCCCGCCGCCGCGAAGCTCCTGGCCGCCGAGTCCCCGGCCGCGGCCGCCGAGCTGCGCACCGTCGAGTACGCCTCGATGGCCCTGATCACCCTCGCCTACCGGCGTGCCGAGACCGACCTTCCCCACGGCAGCGGTTTCCTCGTGCCGCCCGTCGACGGGCACACCATCAAGGCGTCCACCTTCGCGAGCCGCAAGTGGGGGTGGATCGACCGGCAGGACCCCGGGCTGTTGGTCCTGCGCACCTCCGTCGGGCGCCACGGCGACGTGGCGGACCTCGCCCGCGACGACGCCGACCTGGTCGACGTCTCCCGCCGCGACCTGCGCGAGGCCACCGGACTGACCGCCGAGCCCGTCGCCTCCCGCGTCTCCCGCTGGGACGACGGCCTGCCGCAGTACCCCGTCGGCCACCACGCGCGCGTGGCCCGCATCCGCGCGCATGTCGCCGCGCTGCCCGGCCTCGCGGTGTGCGGGGCGGCGTACGACGGGGTGGGCATCCCCGCCTGCGTCGCGAGCGCCAACGCGGCCGTCGACCAGCTCGCGGGGGACCTCACCGGTGTGGAGCAGCTCACCCGCGCCCCGGTGCAGAGCCTGCACGGCGGCGGAGGAGAATAGCCCCATGAGTGACGACGCCCCCGCCAAGACCCCCAACGCCGGCAAGAAGGCCAAGGACCTCAACGAGGTCATCCGCTACACGCTGTGGTCGGTCTTCAAGCTGCGTGATGTGCTTCCCGTTGACGCCACGGACCGGGGCGGCTACGCCGACGAGGTCCAGGAGCTGTTCGACCAGCTCGGCGCCAAGGACATCACGGTCCGCGGCACCTACGACGTCTCCGGCCTGCGCGCCGACGCCGACGTCATGATCTGGTGGCACGCCGAGACCGCCGACGAGCTGCAGGAGGCCTACAACCTCTTCCGCCGCACCAAGCTGGGCCGCGCCCTGGAGCCGGTCTGGTCGAACATGGCGCTGCACCGCCCCGCCGAGTTCAACAAGTCGCACATCCCGGCGTTCCTCGCCGACGAGACGCCCCGCAACTACGTCTCGGTGTACCCCTTCGTGCGCTCCTACGACTGGTACCTGCTGCCCGACGAGGACCGCCGCCGCATGCTCGCCGACCACGGCAAGATGGCCCGCGGCTACCCCGACGTGCGCGCCAACACCGTCGCCTCCTTCTCCCTCGGCGACTACGAGTGGCTGCTCGCCTTCGAGGCCGACGAGCTGTACCGCATCGTCGACCTCATGCGCCACCTGCGCGCCTCCGAGGCCCGGATGCACGTACGCGAAGAGGTGCCGTTCTACACCGGCCGCCGCAAGTCCGTGGCGGACCTCGTGGCCGGCCTGGCGTAACCCCCCGCAAGGGCCCCTGCCTCAGAGGGCCCTGGGACGCTCCGCCACCCGCTCGCCGGACCGCGGCTTCGGCTCCCCGTGCGGTGCGCACGCCGCGCCCCGCACCGGGAGCCGGCCCTCCAGCAGGTACGCCTCCAGGTGCCCGTTGACGCAGGCGTTGGGACCGCCCGCGATGCCATGGGTGCCCGCGTCCCGTTCGGTGACCAGGACCGAGCCCGCCAGCCTGCGCTCCAGCTCCCGCGCTCCCTCGTACGGCGTCGCCGCGTCGCGCTCGGCCGCCAGGATCAGCGTCGGCGGCAGCTCGCCGGGCGCCGTCGCCACGTCGACCGGCTGCTGCCGGGGCGCGGTCCAGAAGGCGCACGGCAGGTTCATCCACGCGTTGTCCCAGGTCTCGAAGGGCGCCACGCGCGCCAGCGAGGTGTTGTCGCGGTCCCAGGTGGCGAACTCCGTCGGCCACGCGGCGTCGTTGCACTCGACGGCGGTGTAGACGGCGTTGCCGTTCTCCTCCTCGGCCGCGGCGCGCGGCTCGGGCGCGGCCTGCTCGATCAGCGGCTTCGGATCGCCCTTCAGATACGCGGAGAGCGCGGCGGCGCGCGCCGGCCAGTAGTCGTCGTAGTACCCGGCCTTGAGGTAGGCGGCGTGCAGCTGACCTGGGCCGACCTTGCCGCCCGCGGGCTTCCGGGCCAGCGCGGCGCGCACCGCCCGGTAGCTGTCCTGGACCCGCTCGGGCGTCGCGCCCAGCCGGTAGGTCTTGTCGTGCTTGGCCACCCAGGCCCGGAAGTCCGCCCAGCGCCGCTCGAAGGCCAGCGACTGGTCGAGGTTGTTGCGGTACCAGATCTGCTCCGGCGCCGGGTCGACCGCCGAGTCGAAGACCATGCGGCGCACGTGCGAGGGGTAGAGCGTGGCGTACACGGCCCCGAAGTAGGTGCCGTAGGAGGCCCCCATGAACGTCAGCTTCCGCTCGCCGAGCGCGGCCCGCAGCACCTCCAGGTCGCGTGTGTTGTTCAGCGTCGTGTAGTGCCGCAGGCCCGGGTTGCGGGCGGCGCACCCGAGCGCGTACGCCTTCGCCCGCGCGATACGCTCGCGCTTTTCCGCCTCGTCGGGGTGGATCGGCGCCTGGGTGGGCGCCTTGGTGAACTCCTTCGGGTCCTGGCAGGACAGCGGCGCCGAGCGGCCGACGCCGCGCGGCGCGTAGCCGATGAGGTCGTACGCCGCCGCGATCCGCTTCCACTCCGGCATGGCGCCGAGGATCGGGAAGTACATGCCGGAACCGCCGGGCCCGCCGGGGTTGTAGACGAGTGCTCCCTGCCGGGTGACCGCCCGGTCCCCGTCCTTGCGCCGCGCCTTGCCCCTGCTGACGGTCAGTCTGATCTGCTCGCCGTCGGGCCGGGCGTAGTCCAGCGGCACGGACACCGTGCCGCACCGGACGAAGGGCGGCAGGCCCTCGGCCTTGGTGCAGGTGCCCCAGCGGATCCCGACGGCCTCGGCGCGCTGCGCGGCGACGGCGGTGCCGCGGTCCTCGGGGGAGGGCGGGGCGGCGCCCACGCCGTGCGCCGGGGCGGCGACGAGGGCGGTCAGGACCAGGGATCCGGCGGTTCCGTAGCGGGCGGCTGCTGCTCTCATCGCGCGTGTCCACCTCTTCTGTTCGGCCATGTGTTCCAGGCGATCTTCGAACAAAAGGGATGATTCGTGTGATATTCGGAGAAGTAAAGCACCGGTCGCCGGTGTCGGGTTCAAAGCCCCCCGTGCGTGGTTTCCCGCCGCCCCCGTCCACTGAACGCCTGTCGCAGGCCCGGGTCGGCGACCGCGCGGACCCCGTGCACGGCCACGGCGGTGAGGTGGTCGCCGCGCGTGGGCAGCGTGCCGAGCAGCCGCTGCCCGGCGGGGGACGCCCACCGCGGATACGGGTGCGCCTCGATCCGGGCGATCACCAGGCAGCCCACGCACAGGAGCAGCGGCAGCCCGAACCAGACCGCTACGGGCACCTGCCCCGCGCTCTCGGGCCCCTGCCCGGGCAGCAGGGCCGCGGCGGCGCCGAGCGCGAGCACCGCCACCGCCGCCGCCCGCACCTGGCGCACGGCGGCCGCGACGCCCGAAGCGGCTCCGTCCGGGACGGCCAGACCCGCGGCGACGAGCCGGTCCGCGAGCGCCCGCACGGCGGCGGCGGTGGCCGTGCCCCGGCGTATCGGCGCTATGCGCGACTGGCCCGCCGGGCCGATCGCACCGAGCACCGAACGCTCCATCTCGTCGCGGCCCACCGGGTCGACCACGGTCGCCCAGCCGGTGTGCGCGATCAGCAGCCGCCGGGCCCCCGCCATCGCCACCAGCGTCACCTCGGCGACGCGGTCGGGGCCGCCGGAGAGGAACGCGGCCTCGTAGAGGGTGAGTTCGCGTCCGCGCGGCGCGGCCCGCTCCTGGTCGGCGGCGCGGCTCGCGGCCAGGCAGAGCCGGCCGCAGGCCAGGGCGGTGACGGCCGAGGCGAGAAGGAAGAGGGGGACCCAGAACATGGCGGTGTTCTACGCGAGGCCCCCAGCTCGGGGCCAGGGATTTTTCACTATGTGGACACCGCGTGACCGGTGGACCACGTTTCGTTGGTGGCCGCGCTCAGGACAGGGGGTTTGGGCGGGACACGGCGGGCGGCAGGGTGCCCTGAGCAGGAGTCAGCAGGAGTCATCAGGAGGACGAGCTGCCGCAACTCGACCCGCCCCCGCCGCTGGAGCATGAGGAGCCACCTCCACTGCTGGAACAGGAGGAGCCGCCCCCACCACTGGAGCACGAGGAACCGCTGGAGCACGAGGAGCCGCCACCACCCCCCGAACACGCGGAGCCGCCGCCCCCCGAACAGGCCGAGCCGCCCCCTCCGGAGCAGGCCGAACCGCCCGTCCCGCCCGAGCACGCGAATCCGCCGACCGTGACCCACAGGTTCGGGTCCTGGTGCGAAGGGGTGTACGGGCTCGGGGCAGGCACCGCCCGCCCCCGCAGCCGGGCGGCGGTGACCAGTTGGGCGCGCAGGTCGGGGTGGGCCGCCGCGAGGCCCCGGGTCGCCACGAGGTGCCCGGCGCCCGCGAGGTGCCGCGAGGAGGCGACGTACTCGTCGAGCGCGCGGCGCCCGGCGGACGTGAGCTGCTTGTCGGTGATCCACAGGCAGATCAGGGCGGTCGCGACACCGGCGACGCCCGCGGGCAGCATGCGCACGATGGCGTCCAGCACCTCGTCGCCGCTGCCCGGCTCCGGGGGGCCGCCCGTGTACTCCATGAGGGTCAGTACGGCGGCCACCACGAAGCCGAAGATGCTCAGGAGGAGCTGGACCCCGGCCCATTGCCGGTATGTGCGCCGCGGCCCCGGCAGCATGAGCAGGCCGCGCGCCGCGAGCGCGTCGCCGGTCTCCCGCACCGGCCCGCTGTGCGCGACGGCCGTCCGCAGCCAGTGCAGCGCGCCGCTGGGCGCCGCGCGGTGGGCGTCGACGACGGCCTGCTCCGCGGCGTTCCTCGCCGTCGGCCGGGGGATGCCGACGACACCCGGCCCGGCCACGACCAGGCGGCCGTCCTCGTGCAGGCCCGCGATCAGCGCGTCGGCGACCCGGGCGGGACCACCGGAGAGGAACGCGGCCTCCAGCGTCCCGCGCACGAAGTCCCCGTGGTCGTCGTCACTGTGGCCGCTGCCCCGCCCGGCCGCCGCCACGCCCCTGATCAGCGCGGCGCAGGAGAGCGCGACGGCGATCGTGTACAGCACACCCGCGATGCCCATGTCCGTCACCGCCCCAGCAGGACGCGGCGGGTGGCGCTCAGCAGCCGGGCGGCGGGCCGCCGGGCCAGCGGCGCGGGCCCCGAGCGCTCCAGCCACCAGTGGCTCAACCGCCGCCTGGCGTCGGCGTCCTCGGGCCGTCCGGCGAGCAGCAGGTGCTCGGCGAAGCTCAGCGCGTCCTGGCGGTAGCCGCCCGTCATGGGGCGGGAGCGGGCGTAGGCGAGGAAGGCGGGGCGGTACCCCGCGCCGAGGATGCCGGGCAGCTCGGGCGCCACCTTCGCGACGACCTCGGCCCGCTTGGCGGCCAGCGCGCGGCTCTGCACCTTCAGCCGCGCGTGGTCGAAGCCCTCCGGGGCCGGGGTGCCCGCGACCAGGGCGGAGAGCAGGGCCGCCTGCGCGAGGGCGGTACGCTGCCGGGCGGCTCCGGGCGCGGGCGGGACCTCGCCGCGCCTGCCGGGCAGGTCGGCGGCGGGCAGCTCGCCCGAGGCCTTGACCGTGGCCCGGATCGCGTCCAGCTCCCGCTCCAGCTCGGCGGGTGCGGGGAAGTTCTCGTCCCGCTCCAAGAGGACGCCCGGCGGACTCACCCGGGAGGCGAGGTCGGCCAGGATAGCGAGGACCGGTTCCGGCACCGGGTGCGCGTGGCTGTCGTGCCAGACGCCGTCCCGCTCGAAGCCGCCCGCCACATGGACGTACGCGATGGCCTCGACCGGTAGTTCGTCCAGGGCCCGCGCCGGGTCCTCGCCGCGGTTGACGTGGTTCGTGTGGAGGTTGGCGACGTCGATCAGCAGCCGTACGCCCGTCCGCTCCACCAGCTCGTACAGGAACTGCCCCTCCGTCATCTCCTCGCCGGGCCAGGAGACCAGCGCCGCGATGTTCTCCACGGCGAGCGGCACGGGCAGCGCGTTCTGCGCGACGCGGACGTTCTCGCAGAGCACGTCGAGCGCGTCGCGCGTGCGGGGCACCGGCAGCAGGTGCCCGGCCTCCAGGGGCGCGGTGGCGGTGAGGTCGCCGCCGGCGCGCACGAACGCGATGTGCTCGGTGACCAGCGGCGCGCCGAGCGCCAGGGCCCGCTCGGCGAGCGCGGTCAGCCGCCCCTCGTCGGGGCGGTCCGCGCCGCCGAGTCCGAGGGAGACGCCGTGCGGCACGACGGTGACGCCGCGCTCGCGCAGCCGCAACAGGGAGGCGGGCAGATGCCCCGGACACACGTTCTCCGCGACGGCCTCCACCCAGTCGATGCCGGGCATGGCCTCGACGGCGTCCGCGATCTCCGGCCGCCACCCTATTCCGGTCCCCAGACGGCGCATGCCGCTCCCCCTTTTTCTCGTCCCCCGGTCCCCCGTGCTCACGTCTTACACCCGGCGTGAGCGGCCGAACCCCGCGAGGGAGACGTTCAGAGCTACATTTGAGGTTCCGGCCGCCCCGTGTTGACCTGGCCCGGTGGGGCGGGTGAGGGGCGGGAGGTGGTGGAGATCTCGCCGCTGGGCCCGGCGGGCACGGGCTCGCGAGGGGTGCTCCCGGAGGGCGGGGGAGGCCCGGAGGGGCTCGCGGTGGCGTTCGACGCGGCGCCGTTCGCGATGTCGTCGAAGTCGACGAGCCCGGTGGCCTCCAGCATCGTGATGTGGTCGAGGACGGTCTGGTTGGCGTCCGTCGCGAGCTGCCGGACCAGGGAGTTGCGGGTGGTGTCGCGCACCTGGGCGATCACGGCGAACACCTTGCCGTGCGAGACGCGCAGCAGGTTCGCGAACTTGCGCTGGTACGTCTCGCCGCTCGCCTCCGTCAGCTCCCTGAGCCAGCCCTGCTGCTGCTCGTTGGGCTGATTGGGCAGCTCCACGCCCAGCTTCCCGGCGGCGATGCGGACGCGCTGGTCGAGATCGGTGTGGCCGACGATGAGGTGATCGCCCGCCTCCTTGACGGCCTCGGTCGGCGCGCGCTCGACGGCCTGCTGACCCGCCGGTATCTCCCAGAGCCCGGCCAGCCGCACCTTCACCAGCAGATCCCGGTCGGCCGCCGAGAGCGGCCCCCACTGGGTGGGCACCGACCCGGCGGCCAGATTGGCGGGCCCGGTGCCCGAGCGGTCGGCGTACGACCACACGGGGAAGGCGATCGCGCCCAGTGTGGCGACGAGTGCCGCGATGATCAGAGCCGTGCCGTTGACGCGCCGCAAGGTGCCTCCCGTGGTGCTCCGGTGCCGCCGGTGATACCGGGGAGTACGGAAGATACGGGTGGGGCGTTCAATCCTGCGAGACCTCGAACGGAACGGGCGCGATCAGCGCCCGCGCAGGCCGGGGTGGTCCGCGACGACCGTCGCCGTGCCCGGCCGGATCTCGGTGAAGCCCGCGTCGCGCACCACCGGCAGTCCCAGGGCGGTGAGTTCGCGCCAGTGGGCGGCGTCGGGGGTGCGGACGGACAGCGGGAAACCGGCGTCACGCCATGCCGCGCGGTCCTCGTCCGACAGTTCCCACCAGGCCAGTTGGGCGCCGTGGCCCGCCTGGGCCATCGCCTTGCCCGCCGACATGGCGACCTCGGGGTTCATCCACAGGACGGGGTGCGTGGGGTCGGCGCCGGCCGGCGGCTCCGGGTCGTCCAGGTCTGTGCCCGAGACCTGCAGGCGCGCCAGGTCCTTGGGCCAGCCGTCCAGCGGTACGGGCGGGAAGACCCGGACCTCGGCCGCCTTGCCGGTGACGGTGATGCCGGGCAGCGCCTCGGCCCTGCGCCACTCGGCGCCGCGCGCCCTGCGGACCACCTTGCGGATGCGGGCGTCCTGCCAGTCCCGCACGGCCTGCGCCCACGCGCCGTCGCCGAGGGAACGCGCGTCGCTCAGCAT
Source organism: Streptomyces sp. NPDC031466 (assembly GCF_055581265.1). NCBI lineage: Bacteria > Bacillati > Actinomycetota > Actinomycetes > Kitasatosporales > Streptomycetaceae > Streptomyces > Streptomyces sp. NPDC031466. Next base: position 182,282 of record NZ_JBVIJT010000011.1, on the reverse strand, counting down.
CACCAGTACGGCGCGGGCGGCGGTCTCCAGGGCGTCGGTGCGGGCCGGGGGAGCGGCGCGTTCGATGCGGGCGACGAGGGGCAGCACGAACTGCGGTGCGTCGTCACGCGAGGCGCTCTCCCGGCGGAAGGGACTGTCCTGGCCGACCGGGGGCGCCGGGGCGTGCCGGGTGTGTTCGCCGTCCGGTGTGTCGGGGGTGGTGGTCTCGTCGCTCACCCGCCCAGTCTGCCAGGCGGAAGATCCCCGGCACGCCGCCCGCCCGGGCTCCGGGGACCGCCGGAAGGGGTTGCGCGGCCGTGCGCGAGGATGGCCGCCATGGAACAGGATGGTCCGAACAGGATGGTCCGCGGGGAACGTGACCTCGTGAGGCGCCTGGCCGGGGTGGGCCGTCGCTACGGCATGCGCGGCCCATGGGTGCTGCGCGGCGTCGACCTCGACGTGCGGGCGGGTGCGCTGGTGCGGGTGCGGGGCGCCAACGGCACCGGAAAATCCACCCTGTTGAGGCTGCTCGCCGGGATCGACACGCCCGGCGAGGGCCGGATCGAGGGACGGCCCCGCACGGCGTTCGTGCCCGAGCGCTTCCCCGCCGCGATGCCGTTCACCGCGGTCGCCTACCTCACGCACATGGCCCGGGTGCACGGCCTCGCCGGCCGGTCGGCCGAGCGGAGCGCCGAGCAGTGGCTGGAACGTTCGGCGCGGGGGCGTACGCCCAATTGGCCGCTGCTGCGCTCCCCGGCGAAGGCCGTGCCCGCGATGCTGCTCGGCGCGCTGCTCCTGCTGGTCATCGCGGGCTCCCCGGCCCGGTCGGTGCTCACCGACCTGACCACGGGGTCACGTGAGGGGGCCGTTCCCTGGCCCCTGGGAGCGCCGGCCGCGGCACTGGCGGCGGCGGCGTCCTGGGCGGCCTGCGCCCTCAGCTCGCGCCGGGGTTGACGTGGCGCGGCCGGGGTCAGCTCCGTGCCCCCGCCGGGCCCTCCTTCGCCGGCGCCGGCGTCCGCGTCGAGGCGATCTGCTCCGAGACCCGGACGAATCGGAAGCCGCGCTCCCGCAGTTTCGGCACGATGGTGCGCAGGGCGCGTTCCGTCGTCGGGGCCGCGCTGCGGGTGCAGTGCATGACGACGACGGATCCCGGCCGGACCCCGTCGATCACCTGCCGGGCCACCGCGCCGGCGTCCGTGGCGAAGGCGTCGCCGCTCACGACGTCCCACTGCACGGCGGTGACGCCGCCGGGTGCGAGCGCGCGCAGCGCCCGCTGGTCGTAGCAGCCGCCGGGAAAACGGAAGTACGGCACGGGGCGCTCGACCCCCGCCGCGCGGAGGGCTGCGAAGGCGCGCTCCATGTCGGCGCGCATCCGCTCCCGGGGCACGCTCGGCAGGCCGTAACAGTCACCGGTGAAGGCGTGGTGGCTGTAGGAGTGGTTGGCGACCTCGAAGAGCGGGTCCCGGCCGATGTCCTTGGCCTGGTCGGGATACTCCTCCGCCCACCGCCCCGTCATGAAGAAGGTCGCGGGCACCTTCAGTCGGCGCAGGGTGGCGACCAGCTCGGGGTGGTCGAAGCGCTCGCCGGCCGCCGCGCGTGACCCCTGATTCGCGGTCATGTCGGCGTCGAAGGTCAGCGCGACGGTACGGCCGTGCGTGCGGGAGCCGTTGGTGAAGACGGGGGTGAGGCCCGACGGGCCGGCCGCGAGAGTGGGCGGGGCGGGCGGCGAGGGGGCGAGGGCCGCCGCGGACCGAGCCGGGTGACCCGGGCGGCCGTGCGTCGTGGTGTCGCCGGACGAGCAGCCGGCGAGGACGGTGGTCAGGGCGCCGAGGGCGCAGAGCGCGGCGCGTCTCCGTGCGAGAGTGATCACGCGGTGACGATATATGTGCGAATGCGATAAATAGGTTATCTGGTCGCATGGCTCCCGTGGGACCACCCGTCCGCGCCGCCGCCGGGGTACGCCGGCCTTCTCCCTGCGGACCTCCGGTGCCGTGACCGCACCGGTTCGCCGGGTCGGTGGGTCATGGCGGTTGGATGTGCGGTGCTATCCGACGCGCTCGCCGGAGGCGCGGTGGCCGGGCCTGTCCGGGTGCGCGGACTGACCCACCAGGAGGGGCGGAAGCTGCGACAGACCGTGCGCCGGGGCGGCGTCAGTTCGGTGCGATCCCGGCGGGTGACGATGAGCGCTCGCCCCGGCTGCACAGCATCGACATCAACAGCCCGTGGGTCTCCTCGTCGGCGGCGGCCACAAGCCCGCGACCTGCCTCACCCGTCGGGGCACCGTCGATGCCCGTGACGACGCAGCCGGCAGCGCGGCACAGAGCGATGCCGGCCGCGAAATGCACGCTCCTGGAGAGGTCACCGCCATCGGTGACGTACGCGGCGCGTCTGCCGGCGGCCACCCAGGCGAGCGCCAGCGTCGTGGAGACGACGCGCGGGCGGAAACGCTCGACGAACTCGGGGCGGGCCAGCAGATCCACGGCCCGGAATCCCGGCGCACTCGGGAACGGCGGGTCCAGGTTGACGTCCACCAATCGGGTGGACGGCGTGGGCGTCAGCAGTGCGTCGTCGGCCCCGCCATGCCGCACCCAGGCGTTTTCCCCGTCGGTGAAGAAGACCTCGCCGCTGAACGGGTCGGCCACGGCCGCCGCCCCGTCGCGCAGCGCCACGTTGACAGCGACCAGCATGTTGCCGACGGCGTAGTTCAGCGTGCCGCACAGGGGATCGACCAACCACTGGCGCGCAGAGTCGGCGGCACCCCGCTGCCCGCCCTCCTCGCCCAGTACCGCATCATCGGGCCGTGCGGCACGGAGGACGCCGAGAATCGCCGCCTCCGCCTCCACATCGGCTGTGGTGGCGAAGTCCCCGGCACCCTTGTCGATGCGGTTGAGCCGCCGGCCGTACAGGGTGCGGACCACGTCCGCGCCGGCCCGCGCTCCGGCTATCGCGACTGCGGCATCGTCAGAACCCGCGTATGAGTCGATCACGCCGAACAGACTATCGAGGCGAAGCCACCCAGCGGGGTTACTGCGAAAGGCCCCGGGAGACGGCATCCACCCCCCGGACCCCTGTACCCGGGGAGCGGGACTCCGCGTCCCAGAACCGCGCGTAGCGGCCCCCGAGTGCCAGCAGCTCCTCGTGGGTTCCGTGCTCCACGACGCGGCCGCCGTCCAGGAAGACGATGCGGTCGGCGCGCCGTACCGTGCGCATGCGGTGGGCGACCATCACCACCGTGCGGCCCGCCATCAGGCGGTCGATGCCCTCGTGGACGGCGGCCTCGTTCACCGGGTCCAGCGCGGAGGTCACCTCGTCGAGCAGCACCACCGGCGTGTCCTTCAGCAGCGCCCGCGCGATCGAGACCCGCTGGCGCTCACCGCCCGACAGCAGCGCGCCGCCCTCGCCGACGCGCGTCGCCCAGCCGCCGGGCAGCCGCTCGACCACCTCGTCCAGGCGGGCCGCGGCCGCCACCGCCCGCACCTCGGCCGCGTCGGCGTCCGGACGGCCGAGCCGTACGTTCTCCTCGATCGTGCCGTCGAAGAGGTACACGTCCTGGAAGACGACGGCGATCCGGTCCATCAGCGCCTCGGTGCCGATCGCGCGGACGTCGACCCCACCCATCCGTACGGCACCCGCGTCCACGTCGTGGAAGCGGGCGAGCAACTGCAGCAGGGTGCTCTTGCCCGCCCCGGACGGGCCGACGACGGCGAGCCGCTGTCCCTGCGGCACCGACAGCGACACGTCGGTGACCACGGCGCTGCCCCCGCGCCGGAAGGTGACCGCGTCGAACTCCACGTCCTGCCCGGCCGGCCGGACCGGATCGGCGGGTTCCGGCAGGGGCTCGGCGCGCAGCACCTTGTCGAGTCCGGCCAGCACCGTACGCGCCCCGCGGAGTCTGCCGCCGATGTCCGCGAGCGACAGCAGCGGGTCCGCGCACCGGGCGGCCAGCACCAGGACCGTCAGCAGCTCCGCGACACCGATGCTCCCGTCGAGCGCGAGACGGGCGCCGAGGGCCAGCAGTACGGTGAACGTCACCTGCACGGTGAGCGTCAGGCCCACGGCGCCGGGCAGCGCGGAGAGCGTGGAGCGGCGCGAGGCGCGCTCCACGTCCCGCAGACTGCCGTCGAGCAGCTCGAAGCGTTCGGCCGTCCGGCCACCGGCCCGCAGCACCGGCTGGACCTGGAGGTACTCGATGACCCGCCCGGTGGCCTGGTCGTCCCGCCGGGCCCGCTCGGCGTCACCCGCGGACATCGAGCGTCCCGTGCGGATCTGCACCGCCGCCACGACCGGCACGGCGGCCAGCGCGGCCAGTCCCAGCCGCCAGTCCTGTACGAGCATCACGGCGACGATCGTCACGGGGGTCACCGTGGCGGAGACGAACGGCGCCAGCAGATGCGCGATCACGCTCATCGCCTGCAGGACGCCCCGGCCGGCCAGGACGGACAGCTCACCGAGCCGCCCGCCCGTGTACCAGCCGACGGGCAGCCGGGCCAGATGGCCGCCGAGCCGGTGGTACATGCCGCTCAGCAGCGCGCTGCCCACCTTGAAGCCCGACAGATCGCTGAGGTAGCGCAGCACCGCGTAGAGCGCGACCGCCGCCCCGAACGCCGCCAGCCACGGCCAGGCGTCGGCGGGGGAGTCGCCGAACAGGGCCCGCAGCACGGGGACGAGCAGGGCGTAGGACAGCCCTTCGGCCACGGCGGCGGCGGTCATCAGGGCGACCGTGCGGCGCAACGGCCGGGCGTACTCGCGGCCGAGCACACGCAGCAGCAGGGAAATCATCGGGGCTCGTCTCCTTGGGGTGTCCGGACGAAGGTCTCGTCGTGCGGAGTACGGCCGGGGACCTCGCCCTCATCGGCCGCCGCCGCCCGGTGGGCCCGCCAGAACGAGGCGAACGGCCCGTCCTGTGCGAGCAGTTCGTCGGGCCGGCCGCGCTCGGCGATCGTTCCGTTCTCCAGGACGACGACGGAGTCCGCGTCGGCGATGGTCTCCAGGCGGTGGGCGATGACCAGAACCGTCCGCCCGCCGGCCGGCTTGGCGAGAGCGCGGCGCACCGCCTGTTCGGTCTGCGGGTCGGCGAAGGCGGTCGCCTCGTCGAGCACCAGGACGGGCGTGTCGGCGAGCAGCGCGCGGGCGAGCGCGATCCGCTGGGCCTCTCCTCCCGACAGGCCCGCGTCCTCGCCCACCACCGAGTCGTAGCCGCGCGGCAGGTGGAGGATCCGCTCGTGGATGTGCGCCGATCGGGCGGCGCGCACCACCTCGTCACGGCCGGCGTGCGGCACCGCGAGGGCGATGTTGTCCGCGATCGACGTACGCAGCAGCCGTACGTCCTGGAAGACGAAGGACACCCTCCGGTACAGCTCCCGGCCGCTCAGCTCACGCAGGTCGACGCCGCCGAGGACGACCGAGCCGTGGGACGGATCGAAGAACCGCGGCAACAGCTGGACCAGCGTGGACTTGCCGCTCCCCGAGGGCCCCACGACCGCGGTGACCGTCCCCGGCTCCAGCACCAGGTCGATGCCGCGCAGCACCTCGTGGCCGGGCTCGTACCCGAAGCGGACGTCGCGCAGTTCGACGCGGTGCCCCTGGGGCGTGCGCGGGCGCACGGGTTCGGGGAGCGGCGGGACGTCGAGGACGTCCCGGATGCGGCCGACCGCCCGCCGGGCCGCCTGGAGGTCGTCGAAGCCGTGCCCGAGGGCCGCCACGGGAGCGGTCAGCCCGAGGCCGAGCAGGACGAAGGGCAGCAGGTCGGCGGGGTCCAGACCGCCACCGGTGATCAGCGCCGTGCCGCCGGTCAGCACGGAGAGCAGGACGAACGGCGGTGACAGCGCGAGCTGCATGCCCGCGGCGACGGGGGAGATGCCGTGCACCCACCGCCGGAAGGTGGCCACGAAGTCGTCCGCGGCCGTCAGGAAGGCGCGGTGGGCGCGCCCGGACCCGCCGAAGGTCTTGACGACCGAGATGCCCTGCACGAACTCGACGACGGAGGACGAGATCCGGCCCATGCCCGCGTCGAACTCCTCCTGCTCGCGCAGCCGGGCGGGCGTCATCATCAGCGGCACCAGCGCCATCGCCAGTACCACCGGGGCCAGCGTGATCAGCGTGAGCCGCCAGTCGACGGCGAACAGGTAGACCAGGGACGCCGCCGGCACCACGAACGCGGAGACCAGCTCGCCGGGTGCGTGGGCGATGAACGGGTGCACGGCGCTCACGTCCTCCCCGACCACCTTCGCCAGCTCACCCGTCCCGCGCCGGGAGAACCAGCCGATCGGCACCCGCCCGAGCTGGGTGGCCAGCCGCCGACGGAGCGTCAGTTGCACGCGCCCGTCCAGGACATGGCCGATGCCGGTCGAGGCGGCCGTGAGCAGCAGGCGTACGAGGAGACCGGCCGCGCCCGTGAGGACGACGCGCCACACGTGGTCGCGGTCCGGCGGGCCGGGTGCCGGCAGCGTACGCCCGAGTTCGACGACGGCCAGCAGCGGTGCGAGGCCGGCGAGCGCGCCGATGACCTGGAGAAGGACCACGGCGGCGAAACCCCAGGCGTAGGGGCGCAGCAGCCTGGTCATGGTCCGTCCGGGGGCGTGGCCGGTTCCGGAGCCGGCGGCGGTGTCCGGCGGTGGCGCGGTGGGCGCGGGTGGCTTCGTGAGGTCGGTGCCGGTCATCGTCCACCCGCCGTCGTGGGGCTCGTGGCGGGCGAGCTGTCCTCGTGGTGATCGTCGTGTCCGGCCCGTATCGGCGCGCCACCGCGGGGCAGCACGGCCACGGCGATGAGGACGGCGCTCACCACGAGCCCGGCGCCGAGGGTCAGGCCGAGCGCGTAGCCGTCGGTGAGGGCCTCGGGGGTGGTGCTCCGGCCGGTGCGGTGGTTCGCCGCGGTGCCGAGGGCGGCGAGCCCGAGCGAGGCGCCGATCTGGCGGGAGCTGTTGAGCAGGCCGGAGGCGGTGCCCGTCTCGTGGGGCGCGACACCGGTGGTGGCGGTGGCGACGATCGGGCCGAGGCAGAGCCCGAAGCCGACTCCGATGACGAGCGACGGCCCGAGCACGTCACCGGTGAACGAGCCGTCCGCGTCGATCAGCCCGAACCAGGCGAGCCCGGCCGCCGTCAGCAGCCCGCCGCCGATGAGGAGGGTGAGCGGCGTGAGCCGGTACCCCAGCTTCACGGCGAACACGGAGCCGGCGACCACCGCGAGGGACAGCGGCAGGAACATCAGGCCGGCCGCGGCCGGTCCCTTGCCGAGGGCGTGCTGGACGTAGAGGGACATGAAGTAGAAGGCCGCCGTCATGGCCGCACCGGCCAGCAGGTTGAAGGCGTTCGCGCCGGCGACGAAGCGGTTGGCGAACAGGCCGAGCCGCACCAGGGGCTCGCGGGTGGTGGTCCGCTCCACGTACAGGAACGCGGCGAGCAGCGCGACGGCCGCCGCCAGGGTGGACAGGGTGGCCGCAGAGGTCCACGCGTGCCGGTCGGTGCGCACGACGCCGAAGACCAGCAGGGTCATGCCGGCCGTCGCGAGGACGCCGCCGAGCACGTCCGGGCGGCCGGCGGGAGCGGCCGGGCGCCCGGAGGCGATCCCGCGCCGGGCCAGGAGCAGGACGACGGCGACCATCGGTACGTTCACGAACATCACCCAGCGCCAGCCGGCGTACTCGGTGAGGAGGCCGCCGATCAGGACCCCGAAGGCGCCGCCCGCGGCGTTGGTCGCGCTCCACACGCCGAAGGCGCGGACGCGGGCCCGGCCGGCGGGGAACGTCTCGGCCAGCAGGGCCAGCGCGGCTGGGGCCAGCGCGGCGGCTCCGATGCCCTGCGCGGCCCGCGCGGCGACGAGGTGGCCGGGCTCCTGGGCGAGGCCGCCGAGGAGCGAGGCGGCGCCGAACAGGGCGAGGCCGGCCAGCAGGACCCGCTTGCGGCCGTAGCGGTCGGCGGCCTTGCCGCCCAGCAGGAGCAGACCGCCGAAGGTGAGGGCGTAGGCGTGGATCACCCAGGTCAGGCCCGCCGCGTCGAAGCCGAGGCCGTCGGCGACGCGGGGCAGGGCCACGTTCACGACCGCGAGGTCCAGCGACACCATGAACTGGACCACGGCCACCGCGGCGAGCGTGAGCCCTGGCCGCGCGTCGGTTCTCTCCGTCATCGCGGACTCCGTTCCTGAGGGGTGGGGTGAGCGGGCGCCGAGGCGCCGAGCAACTTTCCGAACATGTTCCGAAAGTAGCATCGGGGGTGGCGGGAGTGCACGCGGAATCTCGAAACGGTTTTGGTCGTACGGGGGTTGGTCGCCGGCCCTCCGCTGCTTGCCCGCGCTCGTGCCGCGCCAGTGGCGCCTCGGTCGGGCGCCACTGGCGCCCGGTCGCGCGGTGGGGGAGGAGGCGCGGCATGATGGGGCGATGTCCCGAACGCCCGCACCGCACGGCCGGACCGGCCGGCCGCCCGTGACCTCCCGCCCGCAGATCCTGGAGGCCGCCCGGCGGCTCATCGACGTGGACGGCTGGGAGAAACTGACGATCCGTCGACTCGCTGCCGAGCTGGGCGTCGGGGCGACGACCCTCTACCACCACATCAGGAACAAGGACGAGTTGCTGGTCCTGATGCTCGACCAGCACCTGGCACAGCTCGGGCGCGTGCGGCTGCCGGATGATCCGCGCGAGCGCGTCATCGCGTCCGCCACGGCGATGCGCGACGCCCTCGCGGCGTGGCCGTGGGCGGCGGAGATCCTCACGGCCGACGGGTTCGTCGGGCTCCTGGACGAATCGGCGCTGTGGATGGTCGAGGCGATCCTCTCGGGGGCCGTCGACTGCGGCTGCACGCCCGCCCAGTCCGTTGACGTCTTCCGGGACGTCTGGTACTACACCGTCGGCGAGGTCCTGGTCCGCGCCAACACCGCCCGCCGCCGCCCCGACGCCGGACCGCTCACCTTCCGCGAGTCCTTCGACGCCACACAGGTCCCCCACCTGGCCGCCGTGGGCGACCGGTGGGGCGAGCTGGCGGCGCGGGACATCTACCCGGAGGGCGTACGCGACTTCGTGGACGGCCTGTTGGCGCGGTTCACCGGGACGGGGCCGTCGGGCGAGAGGCCAGCCGGGGCGCGACCTTCGGGCGAGCGGCCCGCGGGGCGAGGGCCTGGCGCCCCCCTTGAGGTCCACGCCGATGAGGGCACCGGCAAAGGAACCACCGCGGCCGGTGACTGAACCTCACCGGCGAAGATGTGTGTCGCCAGGAAGCCGGCGTCATCCCGGCCCTCGGTGACTGGACCGGCGACCACAGGCACAACTGCTCCCGCGGCGACGTCGTCGGCCCCTCGGGCGGCGCGGACCACAAGGAGGGCCTGGGCGCCGCCCTGTCACGGGCCGGGCGTCAGATGGACAGGGCCCTCTCCCGGGCCGCCAGCGACGCCCCGTACCGCCGCAGCAGCAGGACCGCCGTCGTCGCGAGGCCCGTGAGGAGGCCCAGCCAGATGCCGACGGTCTCCAGGCCCAGCGGGTGCGAGAGGAGCCAGGCCGCGGGCAGGCCGACGGCCCAGTAGCCGATGACCGTGATGCGAAAACCGCTCTTGGTGTCGTCCAGGCCGCGCAGCAGGCCGACGCCGATGTTCTGCGCGCAGTCGAAGAACTGCAGGAACGCCGTGACGATCAGCAGATGCGTGGCGATGGTCAGCGCCCGGTCCGAGCCGGAGTCCATGAAGGGGGCCAGGACCAGGCGCGGCACGGCGAGGTAGGCGATGCCGACGACCGCCATCACCGCCGCCGCGCACGCGAGCGCCGTGTTCTTGATGCGCCGCGCATCGTCGGTGCGGCCGAGCGCCAACTCCCTGCTGACGTTGATGGAGGCGGCGTGCGAGAGGCCCACGGCGACCTGGAAGACGATGTAGACGAGCTGGTTCACGGCCGTGTGCGCGGCTAGCGCCGCAGGCCCGAAGGCACCGGCCATCAGCGCCGTGACGGAGAAGAAGCCCGCCTCCGAGCCGTACGTCGCCGCGATCGGCACCCCGAGCCCGATGAGCCGCTTCACGGCGGCGGGATCGGCCTTGGCGGCGTTCAGCGTGAGCAGCGGCGCGAGGGTGGCGTCCCGCTTCGCGGAGGCGTACAGCGCGAGGAAGGAGAGCAGGTAGACGGTGGAGGTGGCCACGCCGATGCCGGTCAGGCCGAGCTTCGGCAGGCCCCATGTGCCGTGGATGAGCACCCAGTTGAGCGCCGCGTTGACGGCGATCGAGGCGACCGTGATGCGCAGCAGCGCCTGCGGGCGACGCATGCCGACGGTGAACTGGCGGATCGCCTGGAACCACAGGCACGGCAGCAGACCGGGCGCGAGCGCCAGCAGCATCGTCTGGGTGCGGTCGACGACGGCGGCGTCCTGGCCGAGCCACGTCAGGCACTGGCCGATGAGGACCATGAGGACAGCGCCGACGACACCGGCGAGCGTGGCGACGGCCATGCTCGCGCGCACGATGCCGCGCACCTCCTCGTGACCGCCCGCCTTGCCCGCCTCCGCCTTCGCGGCACTCCTCTCGGCGCCCTTCTCGGCGCTCTGCCCGTCGGCCTTCTCGGCACGGGCGGCCGCCGCGGCGATCTGGTTGCCGACCGAGGTGACCAGGCCGACGCCCATCGTGCGCAGCTGGTTGAAGATGACGATGGCGAGACCGCCCGCGGCCAGCTCCTGCGTGCCGAGCAGGCCCATCATCACCGTGTCGGTGGTGGTCAGGGCGACCTGCGCCAGCTGGGTGAGGATGAGCGGAACGGCGAGCGTGGCGAGCGCCCGGCTGTCGCCGAGCAGCGTCGCGAGCGCCGAGGGCGGCGCGTCCCGTCCGGACGCCTCGGCGGCGGGGGAGTCGGGCTTGGGGGGCATCGAGGTCATCGGTTCCTGCGGAGCTTGGTGAGGAGCTCGTCGATCTCGCGTTCCGCGTCGGGATCGAGGAGGTTGCGGGCGGTCATCCAGGCGTCGTCGAAGACGGTGTCCAGGTACTTCTCGCCGCCGTCGTTGATCAGGGCGACCATAGTGCTGCCCGGGGGGAGGGCGGCGAGGCGGGTCAGCGCCTCGTACACCACGCCGCCCGCGGAGCCGCCGATCAGCAGCCCGGTGCGGGCCACGGCCCGGCAGGTCGCGAACGCCTCGACGTCACCGACCTTGACGCCCTCGTCGATCAGGTCGAAGTCGACGAGCGCCCCGATCTCGGCGCCCTCGGGCGTGCCCGTGCCCGACTGGTAGTAGTCGTGGGCGGGCCCGCCGAACGCGATCGACCCCTTGGGCTCGACGCCGACGGTGGCGAACCCCGGTACGAGCTTGCGCAGTTCACGGGTCGTGCCGCACAGGGCGCCGCCCGTGCCGACCGCCCCGATCAGCACGTCGAGCCGGCCGTCGAGCGCCTCGTGCAGTTCGTGGGCCACGGGGAAGTAACCGACGCCGTTGCTGGGGTTGTTGTGCTGCTCGGTGAAGATGGTGTTGTCCTTGCCGCGCGCCATCTCCTCCGCCAGCTCCTCGCGCGCGGCGGTCGCCAGCTCCTCGCTGTCGCCGCCCTCGTCGACGTAGACCAGCTCCGTGCCGAGGGCCTTCATCGCGCGCAGCTTGTCCGTACAGGCGTGGTGGTCCACGACGGCCGTGAAGGTGTAGCCGCGCTCGGCGGCCACCACCGCGAGGCCGAGGCCGGTGTTGCCGGACGTCGACTCGATGATCCGTCCGCCGGGGCGCAGTTCGCCGCGCTCCTCGGCGTCGAGGATCATCTGCCGGGCCATGCGGATCTTCGCGGTGCCGGTGGGGTTGAACATCTCCAGCTTCAGCAGCAGCCTGCTGCCGGTCTCGGTGGTGGCAAGCTCCAGAAGGGGCGTGCGGCCGATGAGGTCGGACACGTGGGAGACCACGGCGGGGCGCTGCAGGGCTCCGGGCATCGATGTGCTCCTGTAGAGAGGGTGGCGGGGCGGCGTCAGGTGAAGTGGCGGTCCAACCGCCAGCGCGGTCGCGGCAGTTCGGTGCGGTCGACCACGACCTTGGGCGGCAGCGGCAGGTCGTGGAAGGGGGATTCGTTGGAGTCCATCTGGTAGCCCGCCGTGTTGGGGTAGACCAGCAGGTCACCGACGCGGGGCCGCCGCGGGAAGGGGATCTTGCGCCAGGTGAGCATGTCCGACTCCAGGCAGGTCGCGGCGCCGACGCTGGCGGGGTACGTCTCGTCCGCCCCGCCGGTTGCCGCCCCCGTGGCGCCCGTCGGCCCCGCGAGCCCGTCGCCCGGCACCAGTACCGGGTCCGGCAGGTACTCGCTGGCGAACCACTGCTCCGACAGGCTCAGGCTGCTCCCGTCCACGGTCAGCAGCCGGTAGCCCGTCCGCTCCTTGACGCCCTGGACGCGGAACACCGTCCCACCCGCCCGGTCGAGCAGCGCCCGCCCCGGTTCGAGCAACAGGTGAACGTCCAAGTCCCTCAGCACATCCGCGAGTTGGTGCCCACCGGCCCGATGGGCCAGCAGCGCCCGCAGCGCGTCCGCGCCCGCGAGGGGCGAGTGGTACGGGTAGAAGTCGCCGTCCGCGAACGACTTGCCCGCGTGGAAGTGCCCGTCGTGCCGTGCGGCGAGGAAGACCTGCCAGTCGTCGGCGCCGACGTAGCTGATCGGCAGCCCGCCGCCCACGCTGACGCGATCGGCCCGCAGGCCCGACGCCCGTGCCTTCAGGCAGAGTTCCGCGAGCGAGGCGGCCAGTTCGGCGCGGGCCGCGATGTCGTATCCGGAGAGGTGGAAGCTGAAGCCCTCCATGCGCAGGGCGGCCTCGCCGGCCCGCGCGCAGCGGTCCATGGCGGTCGCCAGCTCGGCCTCGTCGAGACCGAAGCGGCTGTGCGGCTGACCGGGGGGCAGGGCGCGCAGCAGCACGCGCGCAGGGCGGGCCACCCGCTCGACGCCGCTCACCAGGCCCAGCACCGCGTCGAGTTCGTCCAGGGCGTCCACGGCGATCAGCGCGCCCTGGCACACCGCGAGCCGCAGTAGATCGTGCCCCTTGGCGGGCCCCGTGACCATCAGGTGCTCCCCGGGCACGCCGTGGCCGAGCGCCTCGCGCAGCTCGCCGAGAGAGGCGACGTCGACGCCCGCGCCGAGGGCCGCGCACCGCTCGACCCACACGGCGGCCTTGTTGGCCTTCTTCGCGTAGTACACGAACCCGGTGACCCCCGCCTCCTCCAACGCCTCCCGCATGGCGCGGAGGTTGGCGTCGAAGGCATCGGGGAGCAGGAAGTGGAAGGGGCCCCCGAAGGCGTAGGCGAGTTCCCGCACGAGGCCACTGGCCAGCACGGCGTCGGTGCCGGGGTCGGGCAGCGAGGGCAGGCGCGCGGAGAAGGCGGCCGCGCTCGCCCCGTCGGTCCCGCTCAGCGCCACAGCGCCACCTCGTGGCCCAGGCCCTGCTCCAGTGCGAGCTGGGCGAAGCGGTGGCCCAGGGCGATGTCCGTGACGACGAGACCGCTGTTGTACGCGAAGATCCGCTCCTCGGCGCCCGTCCGGCCCGCCGCCGCGCCCGCGATCACCGGCGGGAACTCCGCGTCCACCGCGGGCAGTTCGCCCTTGGTGTCGGCCATGTCGGTGCCCGTGACGTTCATCTGCGCCTCGCTGGTGGCGATGACGCGGTCGGCCCGGTGCAGGGTCGAGGGCGCGAGGCCGTGGCCGACCAGGATGGACAGGGCGCCGGGCTTCAGCCAGTCGGCCTCGATCGCCGCGGGGGTGTGGCCGCCCGCGGTGGCGACGACGACGTCGGCGTCCCCGGCGGCGGCGCGCAGGTCCTCGACCAGTTCCACCTCGCGGTCGGGGAAGTGCCGGCGCAGCTCGTCGCGTACCGCCTGGATGCCCTCGGGGTGCGTGCCGGACAGCATCAGCCGCTCCAGACCCGGCAGGGCGGTCAGCAGGAACGGCAGCGCGAGCCGCCCCTGCGTGCCCGTTCCGACGACGAGCGCGCTGCGGGCGCCGGGCGCGGCCAGTTCGCGGGCGAGCAGCGCGGAGACGGCGGGGGTGCGCAGCGAGCCGATGCGGGCGCAGTCCATCATCGCCACCGGCAGCCCGGTCACATCGTCGTAGATCGTGAGCGAGGTGTAGTAGTGCTGCTCCTCGCGGCCCTTGTCGAGGCCGTGCTTGTACGAGGTCTTGATGGCGACGACGTCGCGGGAGCCGTCACGGCCGAGCATCGCGTAGGAGACGGAGTGCCCGTCCTTGGGCTTGACGGTCAGCTTGCGCGGGTTGTCCGACTCCCCGGCGTGCAGGGTGCGGTAGGCGCCCTCGACGGTGGAGATCACGTCGGCCAGGGAGATGTCGAGGCCGGCGAGGTCGCTGGTCGACAGGATGCGCAGGTGCTGGTCGTCGCCGGATATTCGGCTCCCGGCGGGGCTTTCGGGGCCGGCCGAGGCGCCGGGGCCGGGGGAGGTGGTGCCGGTCATGGTGTCCTTTCCTTCCGGTGCGTGGGGGGGGCGCGTTCAGCCGGCGTGCGCTGCGAGCGCGACCCGGCCGCGGCCGAACGCCTCCAGCGCCGCCTGACCGTAACCGTGCTCGTCGGCCTCGGCCAAGGGGCGCCGGCGTCGGCCGGGCACCCGCACCGAGGCCCGCTTGAGCCAGCGGTCGGTTCCGTCGTAGCGGGCCTTGAAGGGCACCCTGCCGTGCACGACCAGGTCGTTGTCGACGACGAGGACCTCGCCCGGCTCCAGGCTCACCGCGACGGATACCCGGGCCAGTTCGTCCGCCAGGCGCCGGTAGGCGGCCCGGTACTCCTCGTCGGCGTCCTCCATCGGCGTGTACGCGGGGTCGAAGCGGAGCGTGAGCCCGTCCTCGGCGGCGAACAGGGCGGGCACCGGCGGGGGAGCGGCGTCGGCGTAGCCCTGGGCCTCGGCGTAGGCGTCGTCGGGCAGGATCGGCAGGACGGGCCGGGAGAGCAGCTCCACGTCCTTCTCGCTGAGCCGGACCTTGCGGATGCTGGCCGCGGTGGTCGCGATGCGGTCGTGGTTGCGCATGCAGCCCAGCATCAGCAGGTGGGCGCGGCCGGGGTGGAAGGCGTCCTCGGTGTGCGGGCTGAGGAGCACGGTGCTGCTGGCGCCGGTCTGTTCGGACTCGTGGCCCGGCGAGGGCACGATGTTGTGCACGAACCGGCCGTCCTGCTGGCCCTGCCAGGCGATGGGGTCGCCCATCACGCCGGCGAGCAGCAGCAGCACGATGTCGTGGACGGCGCCGCGGTCACCGGCGTGGGCCCAGCCGGGCGGGGTCGGGCCTATCTCGGCGTCGTCGACGTCGAGGCCGCGCAGGACGAAGAGGCCGTCATCGGTGTCGACGGGCCGGCAGTGGTGTCGCAGAGTGTCGCCGAACCCCGCCGCGGACTGCTCAACTCGCTCCAGGAGGCGGGGAGATGTCGCGGATGTGCCGAATTCGTCGAGAATCTTCCGGGCCGCGGTGCGGAGCTCGCCCACGGAGTGGGGGTCCAGCCGGCGGACTGGTGCGTCTGCTGCCGTGCTCATCGCGAGATAAGTCCGTTTCCGTCGAGTTGGTGGAGGAATCCGGGCGGGCGATCTCCGGTGACGGGCCGAACGCTAGCAGTAAACTTAGGTAAGGCAAACCTTAGACTTCGAAGGGGAACTGTCGCCTTCCGTCCGGCAAGTGGGGAGGCCGGGGGCGCACTTGACCACGTGCGCTGGGTTGCGCACACGGATGCCATTAGGATAGGCAACCCTAAGATTATCCGATCGTATCGGCTTCGACCTGCGAATCGACTTGCGATTCGGCCGGTGTCCCGCCCTGCGCATCGACATACCGCTCTGAACTGGAACGAGGACGTACGTGGACATCACCAGGCGCCAAGTGCTGTGGGCCGGCGGAGCATTGGGTACGGCGACGCTGCTCACCGCGTGCTCCGGGGACGGTGACACCTCGTCCAAGGCGGGCGGCGGCAAGCCCCGCAAGGGCGGCACGCTGCGCGTCGGCGCCCTCGGCCGCGCCTCGGCCATCACCCGGGACCCGCACGGCACCCAGGCCAACGAGAGCGACTACCTCATCATCGCCCTGGTGTACGACACCCTCACCGCCCCCGGCGCCAAGGACAACACCGCCCCGCGCCTGGCCGCCAGTTGGAAGCCCTCCGCCGACCTGAAGACCTGGCGCTTCAAGATCGCGGAAGGGGCCACGTTCCACGACGGCTCCCCCGTCACCGCCGACGACGTCGTCTGGTCGCTCAAGCGGCTGCGCGCCACCCCCTCCGGCGCCTCCCGGCTGCCCGGCATCAAGGCCGAGAACATCAAGGCCGAGGGCAAGGACACCGTCGTCCTCGTCTCCGACTACGCCAACGCCGAACTGCCCCTGCTCACCCGCCTGTCCACCTTCGTCCTGAAAAAGGGCACCGAGAAGAAGGACCTGGGCAAGGCCCCCGGCACCGGCCCCTTCAAGCTCGACTGGTTCCGCTCGGGCAACGCCCGCCTCGTGCGCAACGAGCACTGGCACGGCGGCGACGTCCTGCTGGACGCCATCGAGGTCAAGATCTTCGAGTCCCCCCAGGCCATGTCCAACGCGCTGCTCGCCGGACAGATCGACCTCGCCTCCAACGTCGGCGCCGTCGCCGCCCGCACCGCCGAGAAGCGCGGCGACGTCCAGGTCGTGCGCCGCCCCGACGACATGGCGATGCCGATCGTCATGCGCACGGCCGGCGGCCCCTTCGCCGACCCCAAGGTCCGCGAGGCGCTGCGCCTGGCCGTCGACCGCAAGGCCATGGTCAAGCAGGTCCTGTCCGGTTACGGCACCGTCGGCAACGACATCATGGGCACCGGCGACCCGGCCTACGACTCGGGCATCCCGCAGCGCGGACGCGACCTCGCCAGGGCCAAGTCCCTGCTGAAGGAAGCGGACTTCGACACCTCCAAGACGTACAAGCTGATGACGACCGAGGACATCGCCGGCCTCGCCGAGTCCGCGACGCTCTTCGCGAGCCAGGTGCGCGAGGCGGGCGTCAAGATCCAGGTGGTCAAGCAGGAGTCCGCCACCTTCTACGACAAGACGTGGCTCAAGGCCGACCTCTACACCACCTACTGGGGCACCAACGACTCGGTGATCTTCTTCGCCAGCAAGACCATGGAGTCCAAGTCGGGCCAGAACGAGGCCGCGTGGAAGAACACGGAGTTCGACGCCGCCTACCGCGAGTCCATCGGCGCCAAGGACGCGGGCGCGCGCGCCAAGGCCCTCGAAAAGCTCCAGCGGATCCAGCACGAGGACTCCGGCTACCTGCTGTGGGGCGTCGCCGAGGGCATCGACCTGGCCGCCGCCCCCGTGCACGGCCTGCCCAAGCTGCCCGGCTACGGACGCGTTCAGCTCGAGCGGGCATGGCTGGCCCGCTGAGCGGCACGGTGAGCGAGCGGGTCGCGGGCCTTCGCCCGCGGCCCGCCGGACCCGTGCTCGCCGGGACCCTGCGCCTCACCGGACTGCTCGCACGCCGGGCGCTGCTGCTCGCCGTCCTGCTCGCCACCGTCTTCGTCGCCGTCGAACTCCTGCCGGGCGACGCCGCCAATGCCACCTCCGAGCGCGGCGAGAGCGCCGCCGACCTCGCGCGCCGCCGCGAACTCCTCGGCCTCGACCGGCCCGTCCTCACCCGCTTCTGGGAGTGGATGACCGGACTGCCCACCGGTGACTTCGGCACCTCCGCGCGCGGCGAGCCGATCGCCGACATCCTCTCCAAGCCGCTGCCCAACACGCTGCTTCTGGGCGGCCTCGCGCTCCTGGTCACCCTCGTCGCCTCGCTCGCCCTCGGCTGCTGGGCCGCGCTCAAGCCGGGCGGCGCCACCGACCGGGCCATCTCCGCGAGTGCCACCGGCATCCTCGCGCTGCCCGAGTTCGTGGTGGCCGTCGCGCTCGTCCTCGTCTTCGCGCTCTGGACCGACCTGCTGCCCGCCGTCACCCTCACCGACGCCGACGGCTCGCCCGCCTCCTGGCGGATGCTGATCCTGCCCGTCCTCGCCCTCGCCATCCCGCAGATCGGCTGGAACGTCCGCATCGTGCGCGCCGCCCTCGCCGACGAGGCCAAGGCACCGCATGTGGAGAGCGCCGTCATCGACGGACTGCCGCGCCACCGCGTCTTCACCCACCACCTGCTGCCCGGCGCCCTGCCCACCGTCGCGGCGGGCATCGCCACCTCCACCGGCATGCTGCTCGGCGGCGCCGTCGTGGTGGAGACCATCTTCAACTACCCGGGCATCGGCTCGGTCCTCGCCGGTGCCGTCACCGACCGCGACGGCCCGCTCGTCGCCGGTGTCGTCGCCGTCACCGGCGTCGTCATCACCGGCGTACTGCTCCTCGCCGACCTCGTGCGTTCCTGGGCCTCGGGAGGCCGTACATGACCGCGCCCCACACCCTGTCGAAGCGTGCCGTACGCCGCCTCCCGCGCCGTGGGGTGGTCCTGCGCGTCCTGCCCGCCCTGCTGCTCGTCGCCCTCGCCCTCGCCGGGCCCTGGCTCGCGCCGTACGCCATCGACAGCCCCGTCACCGCCCCCTACGCCGAACCGGGCGGCAAGGCGGCGCTCGGCGGCGACCAGCTCGGCCGCGACGTCCTGAGCCGGCTGCTCGCCGGCGGCCGCGAACTCATCGCCACCTCCCTGCTGGTGGCCTTCCTGGTGACCGGCGCCGCCGCGCTGCTCGGCGCGCTCGGCGCGCTGCGCCCCGCCGTCGGACGGATCGTCGAACGCTGCGCCGACGTCCTCATGCTGCTGCCCGCCGTCCTCGGCATCCTGCTCATCGCCCTGTCCTGGCCGGGCGGCGGGCGGTTCGCCGTCATCGCGGCCGCCGTGGTGATGGGCGTGCCCTACGCCGTACGCCTGGTCGCGGGCGCCGCCGCGCCGGTCGCCGCCTCCGGGTACATCGAGGCCGCGGCGGTCGGCGGTGAACGCCTGTGGCACCTCGTCGTGCGCGAGGTCCTGCCCAACCTGCGGGCCACCCTGCTCGCCCTCTTCGGGCTGCGCTTCGTCGCCGCCGTCTACATCGTGGCGACCGCCGGCTTCCTCCAGGTGGGGCCGCAGCCGCCCGCCGCCGACTGGGCACTCATGATCCGCGAGAACTCCGGCGGCATCGTCCTGAACCCGTGGGCGGTGCTCGCGCCCTCCCTCGCCATCGGCCTGCTCGCCATGAGCGTCAACCTCGCGGCGTCGGCGCTCGTGCCGCGCGCCGGCCGCCGAGCGGTGACCGCGCTGTGAGAGGGAAGAGCGCGCAGTGAGAAGAAAGCGTGCGGTGGGACGGAAGAGCGCGCCGGTGACGCCAGAGACCGCGATGACCCGGGGGGTCGCCTCGTGAACCACATGCCCGACTGGTACCCCGAGGGCCAAGTGCCCGCCTCCGGCGTGGCCGTACGCGTCCAGGGGCTGACCGTCGCCGACGACGACGGCCGTCTCCTCCTGGCGGGCGGCGGGATGGAGGTGCGGCCCGGCCGCGTCACGGCGCTCGTCGGCCCCTCGGGGTCCGGCAAGACCACCCTCCTGCGGGCCGTCGCCGGGGTCCTGCCGCCCGGCGCCCGGCGCACCGCCGGCACCGTCGAGGTGCTCGGCCAGGACCCCCTGGCGCTCGGCCCGGCCGACCTGCGCGCCCTGCGTCGCCACCGCCTCGCCTACCTCGGCCAGGACCCGGGCTCCGGACTCAACCCCCGCATGAAGGTGCGCCGCCTCATCGCCGAGGTCGCCGTCGACCGGGGGCCCCAAGCGCTGCGCGCCCAGCTGGAAGAGGTGCGCCTGCCTCTCGGCGAGGGCTTGGAGAACCGCCGCACGGGCGAGCTGTCCGGCGGCCAGCAGCGCCGCGTGGCCCTCGCCAGGGCGTTGGCCCGCCGCCCCGCCGTCCTTCTCCTGGACGAGCCCACCGCCGGCCTCGACCCACGGGTGCGGGACGAGATCGCCGAGCTGCTGCGCCACCTGGCGGCCCACCACCGCCTCGCCGTCGCCCTGTCCTGCCACGACGCGGACCTCGTCTCGCGGCTGGCGGACGACGTGGTCGACCTGGCGGCCGAAGGGGCCCCGCCGATCCCGCTGCCCGCGCCGTGCCCCCGTACGCGTGAGGTCCGGCCCGCGCCGGACGGCGTCCCCAAGCTCGCCGTCACCGCACTGCGCGCGTCGTTCACCCGGCGGGGCCGGGGCGTGCCCGTGCTGCACGGCGTGGACCTGAGCGTCACCGCCGGCTCCAGCACGGGCATCGTCGGCGCGTCGGGGTCCGGCAAGACCACGCTGGTGCGTGCCGTGGTCGGGCTGCACCGGCCCACCGAGGGCACGGTCGCCCTCGACGGCGTGCGCCTGCACCCCGCCGCCCACGGCCGCACCCGCGCCCAGCGCCGCGCGCTCCAACTCGTGCCGCAGGACCCGCTCGGCACCCTCAACCCGAGCCGCACCGTGGGCGACACCCTCGGCCGCCCGCTGCGCCTGCACGAGCGGGCCACGCGCGCCGAGGCCCCCGGGCGCGTCCTGGAACTCCTGGAGAGCGTCGGCCTGCCCGCGCACTTCGCCGACCGCTACCCCCACGAGCTGTCGGGCGGCCAGCGGCAACGCGCCTCCATAGCAAGGGCGTTGGCGGCCGACCCCGACGTCCTGGTCTGCGACGAGGTCACCTCGGCCCTGGACGAGAGGACCGCGGGCGCGGTGATGGACCTGCTCGAAGAGCTGCGGGAGAGCCGCGGCCTGGCCCTGGTGCTCATCAGCCACGACCTGCGGCTGGTGGCGAGCCGCACGGACGCGCTGCTCGTCCTCGCGGAGGGCCGCGCCGTGGAGTCCGGCGCCACCGAGCAGATCCTGGGGGCGCTGGGGACACGGTGACCCCCGAGGGCGGCCCTCCGGAAGGGCGCGGCCCGCGGCGCGCTCACGTACCGCTCACGCGGCCCCTTCGCTGTTTATCGCCTGTTGATCGCCTCCCTGCACGCTCCGCTCGTCCAGTCCGTCACGCACCAACGGAAACGACCGGAGGCACGTACATGAAGATGGTCCGTTCGCTCAAGAAGAGGATCACCGGCGAGAAGAGCCTGAAGGCGTACGCCTGGTACCACTGGTACTAAACCGGCGAATCGTCCCTCTGAGTGCCCCGTGCCCGGCGTGCCCGAGCGGCCGCCGGGCACGGGCCTCCCGCCCTTGGAGACCACCGATGCCCCTCTCCGGTACCGACCGGTCCACCCGGACCACCGTCTTCGCGCCGCGGCTCCACGCCCTGTTGCGCGAGCACCGCGGTGCGGACGCGTTCCGCCTGGACGCCGACACCATGGGCGTCGCCGGGCCCGAGCTGACCGACCGGATCCTCGCCGCCCGGCCGGCCACCGAGCACGAACGCCCCACGTTCAAACCCCTGCACGGCCGCTCCATCCACCGCACCGAGGCCTCCCACGTGATGCGGGCCATCGGCCGCGACGTCCGCGCGGCCCTGCGGGCCCCCGTGCCGGGCGCCGCCGACCTCACCGGCGAGTGGCCGCACGTCGGCCATGTCTACCTGCGCGACCTGATCCTCGGCGCCGACCCCTACCGGCTGCGCATCCTCATGGACCGCACCCTGGAGCTGACGCCCAAGCTGACGTGGACGGTCATCGCCGTCGGCGCCGCGTTGCCCGGCAGGCTCCGGCCGGGCGCGCCCGTGACCGAGATCGCGGGCCTGACCGCCGACGCCGCAAGCTACAGCGACCGGCGGTACGCGATGGGCATGTACCGGCGGGCGGCGGCGCCCGTCTGCTTCACCGTCTCCACGCTCGTCGCCAGTGCCTACTGGCTCGGCGCGCCCTTCGCGGCCGACGTCCCGAACGAGCACATCCTGTACGAGGCCATGCGCCTGCTGCCCCCTTCCTGGAACGTCCTGCGCAACGCGTCCCCGGAGTACCCCGCCCTCGACGCCCGCATCGGCGCCGGCGACGACGTCCTGGTGCTGCCACTGCTCAGCCACCGCGACCCGGCCCTGTGGGACGACCCCGACGCGTTCCGCCCCGAGCGCTGGGCCGGCCTCGACCCCGACGACCACCCCGGCTACCTGCCCTTCGGCCACGCCTCCGAGCGCTGCTGGGGCCGGCACATGGTGATGCCGCTGGCCGGGATGCTGCTGGACATGCTGCGCTCCGAGGGGCTGACGGTCGATCCGCGGCAGACCACCGCCAAGGTCCCCCTCGCGGGGCTGCTCGGCGTCGACAAGGTGCGACTGGTACGACCGGCCTAACGGGCCGGGCCGGCCACCGGAGCCGGTGTGTCCCGGCGGAAGAGTGCCGTCCAGAGGAAGGGCTCGCCGAAGTGCGCGGAGTTCTCGGGCTCGTCGCGCATGCGGCGCAGCTCGACCTCCGTCAGATCGCCGAAGATCCACCGCAGGGAGCCGTCCTCGTAGGCCAGGCCGCCGTGCAGGGCGCCCTGCCGGTAGAAGTCCGCGTCGGGCAGTCGTGACCCCATGCCGTCGTCGCCGGCGGCGAAGCAGGTGAGGGAGAAGTGGCCGCCGGGGGCCAGGACGCGGTCCAGGAGGTCGAGGTAGCTGACGCGGCGGTGCGGCGGCAGATGGTGGAAGCAGCCCGAGTCGTGCACCAGGTCGTACGGTCCTGCCAACTCGGCCCGCGTCAGGGCGAACGCGTCGCCCTGGTGGAAGCGCACGTCGGCCCCCGCCTCACGGGCGCGGTCCCCGGCCCAGGCGAGGGCGGCGGGAGAGAGGTCGACGGCGTCCACCTCGAAGCCCAGCGAGGCCAGATACAGGGCGTTGCGGCCCGGTCCGCAGCCGAGGTCGAGCGCGCGGCCCGGCGTGAGCAGGCCCCGTTCCACGTAGGAGGCGAGGCTCTCGTCCGGCTTCGCCGCGAAGAACGGCACGGGCCTGGTGCGGTCGGCGTAGAAGTCGTCCCACCAGCCGCTGCCGCCGCTCGTCCAGCGGTCGGCCGCCGGCGCGAACAGACCGTCCAAGAGGTTCAGCACGTCGTCGATCGTGCGGATGTCGCGATCCATCAAGTCCCCTTCCCGAGAGGGTGATGGTAGGCCGCACGGCTGGTGAAAGCCCAGGTCAGAGCCTGTTCGCGGGAGTCCTCCGGAGGTCGTGGGCGGGCGCTCGACGGGCCCGTGCGCAAGCTCCGGGCCCGGCGCCCCGCCCCCACTCCCAAGAGGCGCCCGTGCCGCCGTCAGATGGCCGCACGGGGCCTCGCGCGGCGTCGCCGGGGCGACTTTCGCGAGGGAGGCGAACGGTGTGTTCACGTGAAGTATCCCCAGAAGTAATCGCAGCTGCTTGGATGTGCGGGCGCCGTGCCCACGGCCGCTTCCGGCCCGGCCGGAACAGCAGCAACAGCCCCCCGCCCTCAGGAGATTCAGTGCCGCACTCCGCGCTGCGCAGGTCCCACGCGGCGGCGATCACCGCCGTGCTCGCCGCCGCCACGCTCGCCGCCGTCGCCCCCGGCGCGAGCGCCGCCGACGCGTCCGTCGCCACGCCCTCGCTCAAGGTGCTCACGTACAACACGTTCCTGTTCAGCAAGACGCTCTACCCGAACTGGGGCCAGGACCACCGGGCCAAGGCCATACCGGCGGCCGGCTTCTTCGGCGGGCAGGACGTCGTCGTGCTCCAGGAGGCGTTCGACAACTCCGCCTCCGACGCGCTGATGGCGAACGCCAAGGGCCGCTACCCGCACCAGACGCCGGTGATGGGGCGCGGCCGGAGCGGCTGGGACGCCACCGGCGGCGCGTACTCCTCGGTGGCGCCCGAGGACGGTGGCGTGACGGTCCTGAGCAAGTGGCCGATCCTGCGCAAGGAGCAGTACGTCTACAAGGACGCCTGCGGCTCCGACTCCTACTCCAACAAGGGCTTCGTCTACGCCGTGCTGGACGTGAACGGCACCAGGGCGCACGTGGTCGGCACCCACGCCCAGTCCACCGACCCGGGCTGCGGCAGCGGCGAGGCCGCCGCCACCCGCGCCGAGCAGTTCAAGGAGCTGGACGCCTTCCTCGACGCCAAGAACATCCCGGCCGGCGAACAGGTGCTCGTCGCGGGCGACTTCAACGTCGACTCGCACAGCCCCGAGTACGCCTCGATGCTCGCCGACGCGGGCCTCGCCCCCGCCGACGGCCGCACCGGCCACCCGTACTCCTTCGACACCCGGGACAACTCGATCGCCGCCGAGCGCTACCCGGACGACCCCCGCGAGGACCTCGACTTCGTCCTGCACCGCAAGGGCCACGCGCGCCCCGCCACCTGGCACAACAATGTGCTCAAGGAGCAGAGCGCGCCCTGGACCGTCTCCAGCTGGGGCAAGCAGTACACGTACACGAACCTGTCGGACCACTACCCCGTGACGGCGTACTAGGCCTGACCCACCGTCACATCACCTGTGCCACGGGCCCGTCACGGCGAACGTCGTGCCGGGCGTGTAGCAGTTGACGTACATCGTGCCGTGGTCGGGGGAGAACGTGACACCCGCGAACTCCCCCCACTCCGGCTTGTCCGGGGCGCCGATGGTCTGGCGGTTGCGGGCCATCGCGTAGACCTCGCCGCGCCGGGTGACGCCGTAGACGTGCTGGGCGCCGTCGCCGTCCTCGCACACCATCAGGCCGCCGGTCGGCGCGAGGCAGATGTTGTCGGGGGAGTCGCCGGGCAGCTGGACGTCCGTGCCAGGGCCGAAGACGATCACCAGGGTGAGGCGGCGCCGGGCGGGGTCGTAGCGCCAGATCTGCCCGAAGTGGTCGCCCGCCGAGCCGTCCGTCTTTCGCGCGAAGGACGAGACGAAGTAGACGCAGGAGCCGCCCCAGTAGCAGCCCTCCAGCTTCTGGGCGTGCGTGATGCCCTTCGGGCCGAAGTCCTGGAGGCGGATGGGCGTCTGCGCGGCCAGCGGGTCGGGGACGTCCACCCACTCGACGCCGTCGAAGCTCGTGCCCGCCTCCTGGATCGAGGACAGGTCCGGCGCACCCGGCACGCGCATCGCCTGGAGCCTGCCGCCCGCCCGCAACGAGCCCCGGCCGCCCTTGGGCTTGTCCGGCAGGAAGCGGTAGAAGAGGCCGAAGGGCTTGAGGAAGGCGTCCTCGGTCTCGTAGACGATGCCGCGCCCGGGGTCGACGGCGATCGCCTCGTGCTGGAAGCGGCCCATCGCGGTGAGCGGCACGGCGCCGGTGCGGCGCGGGTCCACCGGGTCGACCTCGAAGATGAAGCCGTGGTCCTTGGTGTAGCCGTTCGTGCCGGCCTTGTCCTCGGTCTCCTCGCAGGTCAGCCAGGTGCCCCAAGGGGTCGGCCCGCCCGCGCAGTTGACGGCGGTCCCGGCGATCCCCACCCGTTCGTCCAGGACACCGTTCCGGCCGTCGAGGGACAGCGTCGTACAGCCGCCCTTGGCCGCCGGGTCGTAGGTGAGCCCCTCGACCGTGGGCACGGCGATCTTGGCGGTGACGCGGTTCTCGTGGTTGCGCACGAGGCGGACGCCCCCGCGCTCGCCCCGGAAGGCGGCCATGCCGTCGTGGTTGCCGGGCACGGCGCCCTCACCGGAGCGGAGCTGGTCGCCCTCGCGGGAGAGCACCCGGTAGCGGAAACCTTTCGGCAGATCGAGCAGACCCTTGGGGTCGGGGACGAGGGGGCCGTAACCGGCCTTCCCGTGCGCGGCGGCGGTGCCCGCGAAGAGTTCCGAGAGAGCGCCGGTGAAGGCGATGGTGGCGCCCACGGCCCCGGAACGGGCGAGGACCTGACGTCGAGTGGCAGACATGACGGGCAACCTCCTGCTGGCGGACAGGAATGTGACCGGATGTGTGTACCACGCGCTCCGACTAGTGCACGAGACCCTTGGCGTCGCGGGCGAGTGCCGTGAGCCGCGAGATCGCCCGGAAGTACTTCTTCCGGTACCCGCCGTTCAGCATCTCCTCGCTGAAGAGCCGGTCGAAGGGCACACCGGAGGCGAGCACCGGCACCTCCCGGTCGTACAGCCGGTCGGCCAGCACCACGAGCCGCAGCGCGGTCGACTGGTCGGGCACCGGCGTCACGTCCGTCAGGCACACGGCGCTGACCTGGTCGGTCAGCGCGCCGTACCGGCTCGGGTGGACCTCGGCCAGGTGCGCGAGCAGGTGCGGGAAGTCGTCGAGCGAGGCGCCCTCGGTGGCGTACGCCGCCTTGGTGACCTGCTCCTGCGAGTACGGGGCGGGGGCTTGCGGCAGACCCCGGTGGCGGTAGTCCTCGCCGTCGATGCGCAACGCCTTGAAGTGCGCGGACAGGCCCTGGATCTCGCGCATGAAGTCGGTGGCGGCGAACCGGCCCTCGCCGAGTTTGCCCGGCAGCGTGTTCGAGGTCGCGGCCAGCGCCACGCCCTGCTCGACGAGCTTGGCGAGCAGCGAGGAGACCAGCACCGTGTCGCCCGGGTCGTCCAGCTCGAACTCGTCGATGCAGAGCAGTCGGTGCTCACTGAGGGTGCGCACCGTCTGCTGGAAGCCGAGCGCGCCGACCAGGTTCGTCAGCTCCACGAACGTGCCGAACGCCTTCTGCTCGGGCGCGGCGGGCGTGGCGTGCCACAGGGAGGCCAGGAGGTGGGTCTTGCCGACGCCGTAGCCCCCGTCGAGGTAGACACCGCGGGGCCCGGTGGGGGCCGCGGCCTTCCGCTGGAACCACCGCTTCTTGCCGGCGCCGGAGGCGTGCGCGCCGCCGAGGCCGGCCGCGAAGCCGCTCAGGACGCGGACCGCCTCGGTCTGGCTGGGCTGATTCGGGTCCGGGAGGTAGGTGTCGAAGCGGACCGCGTCGAAGCGCGGCGGCGGCACCATCTCGGCGACCAGCCGGTCGGCGGGGACGTGGGGCCGGCGGGCGCACAGGGACAGCGGAGTCACTTCGGCCAGGGGATCGGGCCCGTGGGCGGCGGTGGAGGAGGGCACGGTTCCCCAGCTTAAGGGGCATGCGAGACTGCGGATATGCGACGCCTGTTCCCTGTGACCGACCAGACAGCCGACCGCCCGGCCGACCAGTCGGCGGATTCGGACACCACGGACCCGCGGGAGTGGAGCCTGGACGAGCTGGCCGACGCCTACGCCTACCCCGCCGGGGTTGCCGGGGCGGCCACCTGGCTGCGCGCCAACATGGTCTCCACGCTCGACGGCGCCGCCCAGCACGAGGGCCGCTCCCGGCCGATCTCCAACCCCACCGACATGCGGATCTTCGGCACCCTGCGCGGGCTCGCCGACGCCGTGATCGTCGGAGCTGAAACGGTTCGCCTGGAGGGGTACCGCCCGGCCCGCGCGCGGGAGGCCTTCGCCGCCCGCAGGGCCGCCGCCGGACAGACCCCGGCGCCCGCCGTCGCGGTCGTCAGCGCCGGCCTCGACCTGGATTTCTCCCTCCCGCTCTTCACGGAGCCGCTGACGCCCACCCTCGTGCTGACGGGGGCGGCCGCGCCCGCCGACAAGGTCGCGGCCGCCGAGCGGGCGGGCGCCGTCGTGCTGGTCGCGGGGGAGGGCGCGACGGTGGACCCCGCGCGCGTGGCGCCCGCCCTGGCGGAGCGGGGACTCACCCGGCTGCTCACCGAGGGCGGCCCGCGGCTGCTCGGGCAGTTCGTGGCGGCCAAGGTGCTGGACGAGCTGTGCCTGACGGTCTCGCCGATGCTCACGGCGGGGGACGCGCAGCGGATCGCGGGCGGACCCGCGCTGGCCGAACCCGATCAATTCGTACTGGCGTCCATGCTGGAGGAGGACGGGTTCCTCTTCACCCGATACCGTCGTAGCCGACAATCAGCGGAATCAGCCGTTCCGTTTGGCTCGCGCCGGGCACACTAGATCTCGCAGACCCCGTGCGGCCACGGGGCAGGATGGTTTCCGCAAGGGCCTCAGGACGGCCCACGGAGGAGAAGGGCGCCTGTCGTGTTCACAAGCGTATTGATGATCGAGAAGGCGCTGACGTCCGCCGACGTGGAGTTCGTCACCACCTTGCACGGGGACGAGCCGGTCACCTTCCACGTGCTGCTCCAGCCCCGCGGCGACCAGGCGGACCGCCTGCTGCGGGCCATCGACGACGTCGCCCTCGGCGAGCTCGACGAGGCGGCGCGCGAGGGCGAGACCCCCGAGGGCGCGGACGCGACCGGCCCCGGCGAGCAGGCACTGCACGTCTCCCTGACGGCGCTGCGGGCCGCGGGCTGCGAGGCACGGGGGCGGCTGATCGAGGATCACCCGCTGGACGCGCTGAAGACCCTCGTGGACGAGGTGGCGGCCGACGAGGTGATCGTGCTGACCGATCCCCACTACGTGGAGGAGTTCTTCCACCGGGACTGGGCCTCGCGGGCGCGCCACAAGGTGGGCGTGCCGGTGCTGAAGCTGTTCTCGCACAGCGAGGCCTGAGCGCTCCGCCGGGCGGGTCATGCGGTCCGCGGGGTTCGTGGGGGCCGGGCGCGCGGGTCACCGCGCCCCTTCCGGGCGCCCCCGGCGGCGCGCGATGCGGCCGCCCACGGAGGCAATAGGCTGGGGACCGTTCACCGTCGTACGAACGCGACTCTCGTCGCACCACCAGGGGAGACACACGCATGGCACCCGGCCTGCCCCAGTCCATGGCCGACATGGACCGACCGCACTTCATCGGCATCGGCGGCGCCGGCATGTCGGGCATCGCCAAGATCCTGGCGCAGCGCGGCGCCAAGGTCGCGGGCAGTGACGCCCGGGAGTCCGCCACGGCCGAGGCGCTGCGCGCGCTGGGCGTCACGGTCCACATCGGGCACGCCGCCGCGCACCTCGCGGACGACGCGAGCTGCGTCGTCGTCTCCTCCGCGATCCGCGCCGACAATCCCGAGCTGGTGCGCGCCGCCGAGCTGGGCATCCCCGTCGTGCACCGCTCGGACGCCCTCGCCTCCCTGATGAACGGCCTGCGCCCGATCGCGG
The DNA here is from genome assembly GCF_055581265.1 of Streptomyces sp. NPDC031466. Classification (NCBI taxonomy): domain Bacteria; kingdom Bacillati; phylum Actinomycetota; class Actinomycetes; order Kitasatosporales; family Streptomycetaceae; genus Streptomyces; species Streptomyces sp. NPDC031466. The sequence goes on along the minus strand of NZ_JBVIJT010000011.1, from coordinate 153,570 downwards.
TGGCGGGCACGCACGGCAAGACCACGACGACGTCGATGCTCGCCGTCACGCTCGCCACCCTCGGCCTCGACCCGTCGTACGCGATCGGCGGCGACCTGGACGTGCCGGGATCGAACGCGCTGCACGGCGAGGGCGACATCTTCGTCGCCGAGGCCGACGAGAGCGACCGCAGCTTCCACAAGTACGCGCCCGAGGTCGCCATCGTCCTCAACGTGGAGCTGGACCACCACGCCAATTACGCCTCGATGGACGAGATCTACGAGTCGTTCGAGATCTTCGCGGGCAAGGTCGTCCCCGGCGGCACCCTCGTCATCTCGGCGGACCAGCACGGCGCGGTCGAGCTGACGAAGCGCGTGCGGGACCTCGGCGGGCCGAAGATCGTCACGTACGGCGAGTCCGAGACCGCCGACCTGCGCATCCACAAGATCACCGCGCGCGGGCTCACCAGCGAGGTCACGGTCGTCCTGAACGGCAAGTTCCTGACCTTCCAGGTGTCCGTGCCCGGCCGCCACTACGCGAACAACGCCGTCGCCGCCCTCGCCGCCGGCATCGCCCTCGGCATCCCGGCGCACAACCTCGCCTCCGCGCTCGGCTCCTACACCGGTGTCAAGCGCCGCCTCCAGCTCAAGGGCGAGGCCGCGGGCGTCCAGGTCATCGACTCCTACGCGCACCACCCCACCGAGATGACGGCCGACCTGGAGGCCATGCGCTCCGCCGCCGGCGACTCCCGCATCCTCGTGCTCTTCCAGCCGCACCTCTTCTCGCGCACCCAGGAGCTGGGCACCGAGATGGGCCAGGCCCTCGCCCTCGCCGACTCCTCCGTGGTCCTGGACATCTACCCGGCCCGCGAGGACCCGATCCCCGGCGTCACCAGCGCCCTGATCATCGACGCGGCCCGCGCGGCGGACGCCGAGGTCACGGCCGCCCCGGACAAGGCGGCGGCGGTCGCGGCGATCGCGGGAATGGCGAGGCCCGGCGATCTCGTTCTCACCATGGGCGCGGGCGATGTCACGGACCTCGGCCCGCACATCCTGGCCGAGCTGTCGAAGTAAGAAGCAAAGGGGACCTCACCCATGTCGTACGACGTCGAGAAGCCGGACGAGCAGTGGCGCGCGGAGCTGACCCCTTCGGAGTACGCGGTGCTGCGCCAGGCCGGCACGGAACCCGCCTTCGTCGGCGAGTACACGGACACCAAGGCCAAGGGCGTCTACTCCTGCCGCGCGTGCGGCGCGGAGCTGTTCACCTCGGCGGAGAAGTTCGAGTCGCACTGCGGGTGGCCGAGCTTCTTCGACCCGAAGGACACCGACGCGGTCGAACTGGTCCAGGACACCTCGCACGGCATGGTGCGCACCGAGGTGCGCTGCGCGCGCTGCGGCTCGCACCTCGGGCACGTCTTCGAGGGTGAGGGCTACCCCACGCCCACCGACCAGCGGTACTGCATCAACAGCATCTCGCTGCGGCTCACGCCCGACGAGGGCTGATCGGCGGGGCGGGGACGGCCCCGCGGGTGAGGCGCGTCCCGCGGGGCACCGACCTCAGAAGGTCAGCTTCCAGCTGTTGACGTAGCCCGTGTCCTGCGCCGCCACGTCCTGCACCCGCAGCTTCCAGGCGCCGTTGGCGCTCTCGCTGGACGCGTCGACCGTGTACGTCGCGATGACGTTGTCCGCCGAGTCGCTGCTGCTGGAGTTCTTCAGGCGGTACGCCGTGCCGTCGGGGGCGAGCAGGTCGACGACCACGTCACCGCGCCAGGTGTGGCGGATGTCGACGTCGACCTTGAGGGCGGCGGGGGCGTTGCCGGTGCGGCCGGCCACGTTCACCGTCGAGGTCACCGCCGCGCCGTTGTCCGGGATGGCGACGTCCGCGGTGTTCTCGTAGCTGTCGCCGGGCGGGACGGGGGTGTCCGTGCCGAGCTGCCAGACGGCGTGGGCGATGGCGTCGCTGTTGCGGTCCAGCGCCGTGTCGTTGATGTTCGCCGTCGTGTCGCAGGACGAGTGGTAGCAGCGGTCGAAGGCCTGGCCGGCCGTGCCGCCCCACTTCTGGGCCTGGGCGCTGGACTTGGCGCGCTCGGCCCCGCTGAACAGGCCGCCGACCGGGATGCCGACGTTCTTGAACGGGGCGTGGTCGGAGCGGCCGTCGCCCTCGGTCTCGATCTCGGTGGAGATGTTCAGACCCGCGTAGTAGTCCTTGAAGGTCTTCTCGATGGTCGGGTCGTCGTCGTAGACGAAGTAGCCGGGGTTCGGCGAGGCGATCATGTCGAAGTTCAGATAGCCGCTGACCTTGGAACGCTCCGTCGTCGGGAGGTTGTTCACGTAGTAGCGGGAGCCGACCATGCCCAGCTCCTCGGCGCCCCACCAGGCGAACCGCAGGTGCTTCGTCGGCTTCAGCTGCGCGCGGGAGACGGCGAGCGCCGTCTCCAGTATGCCGGCCGAGCCCGAGCCGTTGTCGTTGACGCCGGGGCCCGCGGAGACGCTGTCGAGGTGCGCGCCCGCCATCAGGACCTTGTCGGGGTCGCCGCCCGGCCAGTCCGCGACGAGGTTGTACCCGGTGGCGCCGCTGGACGTGAACTGCTGGACGGTGGTGGTGAATCCGGCCGCGTCCAGCTTGCCCTTCACGTAGTCGATGGAGGCCTTGTAGCCGGGGCGGCCGTGGGCGCGGTTGCCGCCGTTGGCCGAGGCTATGGACTGGAACTGGGTGAGGTGCGCCTTGACGTTGGCGAGCGGTATGTCGGGCGCCGCGAGCGTCGGGGCGGGGGCCGCGAGGGCCGTGGGCGCGGCGGTGGCCAGCAGGCCGCCGACGGCCAGGGTGGCGGCGCAGGCGGCCGCCCGTCTGAGGAATCTCATGGGTGGGGCTCCGTATTCCGAACAGAAGTGGGGACGGAACGTACGAGGCGCCCTGCGACGCGGGTGCCGCGGGGCGCCTTTGGAGCTGTGCGTTGCCTGATGTTCCGGGTGGGTCGACTTTCCGTCAAGGGGGGAAACCGGTCAGAAATCGGGAAGCGACGTTCAGATAACGGACAAGTGGCCGCCGAGGGGGGCAAGCAGGTCAGGCCGTCAGAAGAAGACTCCGCAGCGCAACAGCACATTCGCGTACGGCCGTGCCTCCCCGGTGCGGACCACCAGATGGGCCTCGGCCGACAGCCGCTTCAGCTCCTCGTGCGGCACGAGACCGAGCGCCGGGACGCGCTCCCGCAGCAGCCGCGCCGCCTCCGGATTCGCCTCCTGGACCTCCCGCGCGGCCGTCCCGCCCGCCACCACCAGCTCGGCGAGCAGGCCGTCGAGGACCTGCGCGAAGGCGGGCACCCCGGCGCGGAACGCCAGGTCCACCACGCGCGGTCCGCGGGGGATCGGCATGCCCGCGTCGCAGACCAGGACCGTGTGGCCGTGGCCCAACTCGGCCAGGGCGCCGGAGAGGGCGCGGTTGAGGATGCCGGACTTCTTCACCGCGACGAGCCCTCCGAGGTGTCCGGCGCCCGTTCCGCCAGCTCCGCGGCCGTCGGATACGAGTCCTGCGCGCCCTTGCGGGTGACCGCCGCGGAGCCCACCCGCACCGCGTAACCGGCCGCCGTCGCCAGGTCCTCGCCGAGGCCGAGGCGCCAGCCGAGCGCGGCGGTGAAGGCGTCACCCGCCCCCGTGGTGTCCACCGCGTCGACCTTCGGGCTCGGCACGCGTACGACGTCCGAGCCGTCCGCGGTGAGCGCGCCCGCCGAACCCAGGGTGATCACGACCGACCGGGGCCCGAGCGCGAGCAACCCGCGCGCCCAGTCCTCCGGGGCGTCCCCGGCGTCCTCGCCGAGGATCACCCGCGCCTCGTGCTCGTTGACCACCAACGGATCGCAGGCGGCGAGGACTTCGGCGGGCAGCGGGGCCGGCGGCGAGGGGTTCAGGACGAACCGGGCGCCGGGCCGCAGCGTGCGGACGACCTCGGCGACCGTCTCCAGGGGGATCTCCAGCTGGGTCGAGACCACCCGGGCCGCCGCGAGCAGGTCGCCCGCCGCGCGGATGTCCTCGGGCGTCAGACGCGCGTTGGCGCCGGGCGACACCACGATGCTGTTGTCGCCCGAGGGGTCGACCGTGATCAGCGCGACACCGGTGGGCGCGCCGCCCACCAGCACCCCGGCGGTGTCCACCCCGGCCGCGCGCTGCGCGTCCAGCAGGAGCCTGCCGTGGGCGTCGTCACCGACCCGGGCGAGCAGGGCCGTACGGGCGCCGAGCCGGGCGGCGGCCACCGCCTGGTTGCCGCCCTTGCCGCCCGGGTGGACGGCGAGGTCCGAGCCGAGGACCGTCTCGCCCGGCGCGGGCCGGCGCTCCACACCGACCACCAGGTCGGCGTTGGCCGAGCCCACGACCAGCAGTTCGTGGTCGGCGCCGCCCGTGCGGCCGGCGTTGTCGTCGTTCATGTGCTGCTTCCTGCTTTCGTACGGTGATGCTGCGCGGCGCTGTTGCGGAGCGCTCAGGAGAAATCCTGCACGTTCTTCGACGTGACGACCTTCACCGGCACCTTCACCGTCTCCCGGACCTTCTTGCCGCGCGCCGCCCGGACGGCGTTCTCCACGGCGATCCTGCCCAGCTCCCTGGGCTGCTGCGCGACCGACGCGTACAGCGTGCCCGCCTCGACCGCCTTCAGACCGTCGGGGGTGCCGTCGAAGCCGACCACCGGCACCGTCCGGCCCGCCTTGTCGCCGAGCGCCTTGACCGCGCCGAGCGCCATCTCGTCGTTCTCGGCGAAGACGCCGTTCACACCCTTGTGGGACTGGAGGAGGTTCGTCATGACGTCCAGGCCCTTGGTGCGGTCGAAGTCCGCGGGCTGCCTGGCGACGACGTCGATGCCGGGGTACGCCTTGATACCCTCGGCGAAGCCCTGCCCGCGCTCGCGGCTCGCGGAGGTGCCCGGCGTGCCCTGGAGGACGACGACCTTGCCCTTGCCGCCGAGCTTCGCGGCGAGGGTCTTCGCGGCGAGCCTGCCGCCCGCCACGTTGTCGGAGGCCACGAGCGTGGCCGTCCTCGCCTTGTTGACGCCGCGGTCGGCGGCGACCACCGGGATGTCCTGCTTGTTGGCGGCGCGCACGGCGGGGCCCGCCGCGTCGGAGTCCACCGGGTTGACGATGACGGCCTTGACGCCCTCGCCGGTGAAGTTCTGCAGCTGGTTGCTCTGCTGGGAGGCGTCGTTCTGCGCGTCGGTGACGGTCAGGTCGACGCCCGCCTTCTCGGCCTCGGCCTGCGCGCCCTCCTTCATCTGCACGAAGAAGGGGTTGTTGAGGGTGGACAGCGACATGCCGAGCTTCGTCGACGTGCCCGAGGAACCGGAGTTGAAGAAGGACACCGCGCCGACCACGGCCGCCACGACCACGGCGGCCACCGCGTACTTGGCCGCCTGCGGCCCCTTGCCCCGTATCCCTCCGCTCGCGCCCGATGAGGCACCCGGAGTCGCCCCGGCCCGCCTGCGCAGCGTGTCGAGCAGGACCGCCAGCGCGATGACGACGCCGATCACGACCTGCTGCCAGAAGGCCGACACCGACAGGAGGTTGAGGCCGTTGCGCAGCACCGCGAGGATCAGCGCGCCGATGAGCGTGCCGGACGCCTTGCCGACGCCGCCCGCGAGGCTCGCGCCGCCGATGACGACCGCCGCGATGGCGTCGAGTTCGTAGCCCTGCGCGGCCTGCGGCTGCGCGGAGACAAGCCGGGAGGCGAGCACGATGCCGGCGACGGCAGCGAAGAGACCGGAGAGCGCGTAGATGACGAGCTTCTGGCGCTTGACCCGCAGCCCGGACAGGCGCGCCGCCTCCTCGTTGCCGCCGATCGCGTACATGGAGCGGCCGATGAACGTGCGCCCGAGGACCAGGGCCGTCAGCAGGCCCATCACGACCATCACGACGACGGGGACCGGCAGCCGGCCGCCCACCGTGTCACCCAGGTGCGAAACCGACTCGGGGAACGGGATCGGGCTGCCCTGCGAGATCACCAGGGACAGGCCGCGGGCCACCGACAGCATCGCGAGCGTCGCGATGAACGGCGGCAGCTTCCCGTAGGAGACGAGCACGCCGTTGACGAAGCCGCACGCGATGCCCGTGGCGACGGCGAGGACGACCGCGAGCCAGACCGGCAGCCCCTGCGACGAGGCCGTCCAGGCCAGGACGGTGGCCGACAGCGCGGCGACCGAGCCGACCGACAGGTCGATGCCCGCCGAGACGATCACGAACGTGACGCCGAACGCGAGGATCGCCGTCACGGCGGCCTGCACACCGACATTGAGCAGGTTCTGGGTGGTGAGGAAGTCGCCGGAGAGCAGCGACATCGCCACGACCAGCACGATCAGGGCGCTCAGCGCGCCGTTGTCGAGCAGGACGCGGCGGAGCGCCGGTGCGCCACCCGCGTCGCGCTTCAGGGTTTCAGTGGCCACGGGAGCCCTCCGCTTCTTCTTCGTTCCGTACGTCCACGGATTCGTTCCGTACGTCCACGGGTTCCTTCTGTACGTCCATGGGGGACGCGGCGGTGACGGCGAGGGCCATCACCGCGTCCTGGGTCGCCTCGGCGGCGCTCAGTTCGCCGGCGATCCGGCCCTGCGCCATGACCAGGACCCGGTCGCTCATGCCGAGCACCTCGGGCAGATCACTGGAGATCATCAGGACCGCGTGCCCGGAGGCCGTCAGCTCGTTGATCAGCTGGTAGATCTCCACCTTCGCGCCGACGTCGATGCCGCGCGTCGGCTCGTCGAGGATGAGCACCTTGACGTCCGCCAGCAGCCACTTGCCGATGACGACCTTCTGCTGGTTGCCGCCGGACAGCGTCCGCACGTGCTGGCCGAGCCCGGCCATGCGCACCTTCAGCTGCTCGGCGATCCGGGCGGCGTTGCGCGCCTGGCCCTTGAGGTCCACGAGCCCGGCCCGGGTCGCCGAACGCAGCGTGACCAGGCCGAGGTTCTCCCGCACGGAGGCGTCGAGGACCAGGCCCTGGCCCTTGCGGTCCTCCGGTACGAGACCGATGCCCGCGCCCATCGCGGCGTTCACGTCATGGCGGGGCAGCCGCTCGCCGCCCACCTCGACGCGCCCCGCGTCGTACGGGTCGGCGCCGAAGACCGCGCGCGCCACCTCGGTGCGCCCCGCGCCCACGAGCCCCGCGAGACCGACGACCTCGCCGGCCCGCACCTCGAAGCCGACGTCGTGGAAGACACCGTCCCGGGTGAGCCCGGCCACCGAGAGCAACGGCGGCCCCACGTCGGGCCGTGTCCGCGGATACTGCTGCTCGATGCTGCGCCCGACCATGAGCCGGACGAGTTCCTCCTGTGGGGTGGAGGCGGGCACCTGCTCGACGCTGCGGCCGTCCCGCAGGACGGTGACGCGGTCGCCGAGCGCGGCGATCTCCTCCAGGTGGTGGGTGATGAAGACGATGCCGACGCCGTCCGCGCGCAGGGTGCGCACGATGGAGAAGAGCTTGTCGACCTCCTCGGAGGTGAGCACGGCGGTCGGCTCGTCCATGATGAGCACGCGCGCGTCCAGGCTCAGCGCCTTGGCGATCTCCACCATCTGGAGCCGGGCGATGCCCAGTTCGCGCACCTTGGCGCGGGGCGAGACCCGCACGCCGACCCGGTGCAGCAGCTCCTCGGCGTCGGCCTCCATCTGCTTGCGGTCGATCATGCCGAAGCGGCGCGGCTGGCGGCCCAGGAAGATGTTCTCGGCGACGGTGAGATCCGGGACGAGGTTGAACTCCTGGTGGATGGTGGCGATGCCGAGCCGTTCGGCGTCCTGCGCGCCGTGGATGCGGACGTCCTTCCCGTCCACGACGATGCGGCCGCTGTCGGGGCGGTAGGCGCCGGAGAGCATCTTGATGAGGGTGCTCTTGCCCGCGCCGTTCTCGCCGAGCAGGACGTGCACCTCCGCGCGCCGCAGATCGAAGTCGACGCGGTCGAGCGCGACGACGCCGGGAAACGTCTTGCGGATGCCTTCGATGCGCAGCAACTCGTCCTGGTCGCTCACGGGTTGCTCCTTCGTACGGAGGTGTCCTCACCGGCGCCCTCACCGCAGGAGCGGCGCACGACGAGGCGGGCGGGCAGGGTCACGGACCTCGGGGCCCTGCCCTCGATCCGGTCGATCAGCGCGTGCACGGCGGCCCGGCCCAGCTCGGCGGTCGGCTGGGCGATGGCGGTGACCGGCGGGTCGGTGTGCACGAACCAGGGGATGTCGTCGAAGGCCGCGAGCCCGATGTCGTGCGGGACGCGCAGGCCGTGCGCGCGGATCGCGTCGAGGGCGCCGAGCGCCATCAGGTTGTCGGCGGCGAAGACGACCTCGGGCGGTTCGGGCAGCGCCAGGAAGCGCTCGGTGGCCCGGCGTCCGCTGTCGGCCTGGAAGTCGCCCTGGCCGATGTAGGGGTCGGGCAGGGCGATGCCGTGCTCGCGCAGCGCCTCGCGGAAGGCCTCGACGCGCTCGCTGCCGGTGGTGGTGGCGGCCGGGCCCGCGATGATGGCGAGCCTGCGGTGACCGAGGCCGTGCAGATGGGCGACCAGGTCCCGGACGGCCTGCCGCCCGTCGGAGCGGACGACGGGGACGTCCACGCCGGGGATCCAGCGGTCCACGAACACCATCGGGGTGCCGGCGCGCACCGCGTCGAGCATCAGCGGGGAGCCGCCGTCGGTGGGGGAGACCAGGAGGCCGTCGATCCGCCGGTCCACCAGGGTCCGCACGTGGTGGTCCTGGAGCTCGGGCCGCTCGTCGGCGTTGCCGATGATCACGCTGTAGCCGAGCGCGCGGGCCGCCTCCTCCACGGAGCGGGCCAGCTCGGTGAAGTACGGGTTGAGCACGTCGCTGATGACCAGACCGAGGGTGCGGGTCTGGTCGGTGCGCAGCGACCGGGCGACGGCGTTGGGCCGGTAGCCGAGCGCCTCCACGGCGGCGACCACGCGGGCGCGGGACCCGGGGCTGACCGAGGGGTGGCTGTTGAGCACCCGCGACACGGTGGCGACGGACACCCCGGCCTCGGCCGCGACGTCCTTGATGCTCACCGAGCTGGAAGCCATCGTCGGTCCACCTCCTTGTGGAATCGATTACACGGAGGATTGGAATCGATTACACGGGGGTGTGGCAAGAGGCGCAGGGCAGTGAGACCTGATCGTGACCAAGGCCGCCACACACGTCCGCGGGCCGTCCCGGCGTCCGGTGCGCGTCAGGAGAACCGCGTGCTCGGCCCGCCTCCGGGGCGGGCCGAGGGGGTGTTCACTTCCGGGCCGATCCCCCGGCCGGCTCGAACGGCACCGTCAGCCAGGGGCTGTCCGGGTCGGTCGTCAGGGCGCGGTGGGCGTGCAGCACATCCGTGTACCAGGAGCCGAACGACTCCTCGTCGAAGTGGAGGCAGCGGCCCAGGACGTACCCCGCCGAGAACTCCTCCCACGAGGAGTAGGCGGCCCGCGCGGCGTGCGAGGTCCGCTCGACGGCGGCACGCAGCTCCGCCTCGGTCGCGTACCGGGCGCCCCGTCCCCAGCGGGCCATCTTGGAGGCGCGGCCGAGGTCCCAGGCCGCCACGGAGTGCACGAAACCGTCGGGGGCCAGCAGTCCGTCGGCGCGGAAGCGGGCCTCGTAGCGCAGGATCTTGCCGACCAGGCCGCGCATGGCGGTGACGAAGTCGTCCAGCTCCGGGTCGTCGCCCGGCCGGTGCGGGGTGTCGGGGCCGCCGGTCTCCACGACGCGGTTGCGCAGCGTCACCTCGACGCACTCCCGCCACCGCTCGGGGTCGAGCCGCGGCCCCACCTCGGCCAGCACCGCGAGGCGGGCGCCGAGGACGAAGTCCCAGTACCAGGGGCTGACTTCGCGGGTGAGCAGCCGCTCCTGGGTGGCCAGCCACTGCTCGCGGCCGTGCACGCCCCAGGACTCCGCGAGACGCCCCACCTCGTTGTGGTGGCCCGCGCCGTGCCAGTCGAGGGTGTTCCAGGGGTCGCCGTTGGCGAAGCACAGGTGAGCGCCGCAGGCGAGGCCGTGCAGCAGCGGGCCGGGCGGGGGCGCCCCGGTGCGGCGGGTCTCGATGCGGTCGCCGAGGCCGCCGTCCCGGTGGTGGCGCTCGTGCAGGTCGGCCCAGACCTGCCGCTCCTCGTCGGTGGTCAGGTAGTACTGCTCGCACGGTGTCGCCGCGTTGATCACCAGGATGTCCACGTCGTCGGGGCAGCCCTCGGCGAGCGCGCCGAGCGTCACGAACTCGTAGACCACCGCGGGGTGCGGGCGCGGCAGCAGCCCCGACGTGTACACCTGCGCCGCCTTGCGGCCGTCCGGCAGGTCGACGGTGAGCAGCGGGCTCGCGTCCGCCCCGGCGTCCTTCCCGTGCAGCGCCACCGGCCGGTACAGGCCCGCCACCGCGACGGCCCGCAGGTAGGTGTACGCGTCGTCGGCCTCGCACAGTTCGTACAGATGCTCCTCGAGGTCGGCGGGGGCCTGCCAGCGGCTGCCGTCCTCCGGTGCGGGCACGAAGGGGAAGATCTCGTCGTGGAACTCGTCCTCGGCCTCGGCCGCCGCGTGCATCCTTGCTCTCCGCTTCCGGGTCTGTCGGGGGTACGCGTCCCAGGTCCGTCGGGGGACACGCGAATGGATCTTGCACCTTACGCGGGCAGCTCCAGGCGTAGCGACTTCAGGCCGTTGATGAAGTGCGAGACGAGCCGCCGCGGCGGCGCGGCGAGGCGCAGCCGGGGCAGGGTGCGGGCCACCTCCTCGTGGAACACGCGCAGTTGCAGACGGGCGAAGTGCGCGCCGAGGCAGACGTGCGGTCCCTCGCCGAACGCCACATGCGGGTTGGGCGAGCGGGACAGGTCCAGGCGGTGCGGATCGGTGAAGACGCGCTCGTCGTGGTGCGCGGAGGCGTGGAAGACGACGACCTTGTCCCCGGCCGCGACGGGCGTCCCCGCGAGCATCGTGTCGCGGGTGGCGGTGCGCCGGAAACTGAGCACCGGCGGTTGGCTGCGCAGCAGTTCGTCCACGGCCGTGGCGATCGGGGCCGTGCCCTCGCGCAGCCGCGCGTACTCGCCGGGGCTGCCGGCCAGCGCGAGCAACCCGCCCGGCGCGGCGCTGCGCACGGTGTCATTGCCCGCGACGGTGAGCAGGAAGAAGAACATCTCCAGTTCGGGACCGTCGAGTTCGGGGTCGGTGGCGAGGGTCGTGAGGACGTCGTCGCCGGGGTGCTCGCGCTTGTACGCGGCGAGGGTGCGCGCGTAGTCGAACATGTCGCGCAGCATCGCGGGCGAACGCGGGTCGACGGGCACGCCGTCGGGTCCGGTCGCCGTCGGGGCGGCCTCGTCCGGATCCTGGTAGCCGATGACGCGCCGCGTCCAGTGCAGCAGGAGGCCGCGGTCCTCAGGCGGGACGCCCAGCAGGTCGGCGAGGTTGAGCAGGGCGTAGTCGTCGGTGACCTCGGTGACGACGTCGAAGGTGCCGTCGCCCGCGCGGGCCCGGGCCAGGGCGGCCGCGAGCGACGTACGGGCCCGCTCGCGCGCCCCCGCCTCGAAGCGCGCCACCCGCTTCGGCGTGAACGCCCGGCTGACCAGCCGGCGCAGCCTGCCGTGGTCCGGCGGGTCCTGATTGAGCATCATGCGGCGGATGAACGGCAGGTCGTCGGGCGCGGGGTCGCGGATCTGGGTCGCGCCCAGGTGCGAGGAGAAGGTGGCCGGGTCCTTCAGGACGCGGACGACGTCGGCGTGCCGCGTGACCGCCCAGAAGCCGGGCCCCGCGGGCCAGCCCAGCACCCCGGGCTCCTCCTGCCAGGCCACCGGGTGGTGGTCGCGCAGCACGCGGTAACGGTCGTGGGGGACCCCGTCCGCGTACAGCCGGGGGTCGAAGACGTCGGGGACGGGCGGGGCGGGGGCACCGCGCCGACTCACGCGCCGGAAGCCCCGCGCGCCGGGCGCGGGCCCGCGTCCCTACCTCCACCGGCGCCCGGGCCCGTACCTCCATCGGCGCCGGCGTCCGCGTCCGTACCTCCACCTGCGTTCGCGTCCTCGCCCTTACTTCCACCGGCGTCCGCACCCGTGCCCGCGTCCGCCCGCAGGAAGTCCTCCACCGTGCGGATCAGCTCCAGGGGCACCTCGTCCATCGCGTAGTGCCCGGCCCCCGGCAGCTCGGTCACTTCTCCTCGGGGGTACGCCCGCAGCCACGTGTCCCGCATGAGGTCCGCCGACAGCGCCGGGTCGAGCGCGCCGGTCACGGCCAGCGCGGGCACCGGCGAGCCCGCCACCTCGGCGTGGAAGTCGTCGCCCGCCCAGGAGTCCAGCCACGCCCGGAACGCCTTGGCGTCGCTGACCGCGAGGGAGCGGTCCACCATGCGGTCCAGCCAGGCGCCGGGGCGTACGCCGCCCGTGGTGAAGTCGATGATGGCGCGCCGGTTCTGCGGCGTGTGCGCCGCGGAGGCGAACAACTCCCACTGCTCCGGCGGCATCCGCAGACCCGACGCGGGTACGGGCGATACGCCGACGAGACGCCGTACCCGGTGCCCGGCGGCGGCCAGGACCCGCTGGGCGACGCTGCCGCCCATCGAGTGGCCGATCAGGGAGAACCGCTCCCACCCGAGCCGGTCGGCCAGTTCGAGCACGTCGTCGGCGGCCTCGCCCGTGGTGTACGAGCCGACCGCGCTCCTGGCCTGGCCGTAACCGCGCAGATCCACCAGCGCGTACTGGAAGGCCCTACCGTCGAGATCCGCGAGCACCGGATCGTACGCGGACCGGTCCGCGAACCAGCCGTGGACCGCGACCACCTTGTGCGGCCCGTCGCCGAGCAGGGTGTGGGGGAGCAGGAAGGAGGCCACATCGACTCCGATCACCGGCACGCGCCGGCCGGCGCCGGACGGCGTCGGCCCGCGACCACGGTGACCCCAACTCCCCGCCCGCGCAAGGGTGCCACGCGGCCGCGCGCGCTCCGGGCCGGGAGCCACGTGACCGGGGCGAACACCGGTGCGAACGCCGGTGCGGGTGGCGTACGCGAAGGCCGCGGCGAACTTGCCGGGTGGCCTGCGGGCGGGTGCCGCGGGTGGCCAGAATGTGGCATGGCCATACGACGCCTCAGTTACCGGTTCGACCACGAGCCGGACACCGGCGCCGTCCGCCTGGTCCCCGTCGGGGCGGGGGAGCCAGGAGTCGGGGCGGGGAAACCAGGGCAGGAAGCGACAACAGCCCCGGACGATCTCCGCGCCACCGTCGAACGCGTCATGGGGGCGGGCGCCGAGCTGAGTTACAGCCTGCTCCCGGACGGCGGCCGCCTGCTGTGCGCGCGACTGCCCGGGCAGCGCGTCGAGGCGCTGCACCTGAGCGCCGGCACGCCGGGGCCCGGACCCGGGTGGCCGATCGACACCTGGCGCTCCGCCGACTGGCACCCGAATGCCGGGGAGAAACCCGGCGTCGGCTTCGTGCACTCCCAACCGCCTGGGCCCAGAGCGCTCTTGGACCGCGAGCTGCTCGTGGACTTCGCCCGGCAGCACGCGGACCGTGTCGAGCCCTTCCTCGCCGATGTCCGCCGGCTCTTCGAGGACCCCGCCGGACGGCGGATCGTCCTGGTCGAGGAGGACCCCGAGACCGTCGTCCGCTGGATCGCGCTCGCCTGCGCCTCCCTGCCCGAGGCCTGCGTCCCCGCGCTGACGTTCGCCGTCTGGACCACCGACCCGCGTCGCGCCCCCCAACAGATCATCGGGATCGGCCCGCAAGCGGACTTCGACCGGAGCGACCCCGCGACGGCCGCGCACCTCTACCGCGTGCACGACGGCACCGGCGGCTGCCAGAGCCCGCCACCCGACTTCGACGCCTGGGCCCGGCTGACCGCCGGCCGCTGGCTCTCCGGCAACCCGCCGCGCCCCGCACCCGGCCTCGACGACGCCTTCGCGCTGCTCCCGCTCGTCTCTGGGGCGTACGACGACCCGGGCCGGGCACGGGCCGACCTCGCCGGGCCCGGCGCCGACGACCCGCGCGCGCTCTTCGAGGCCCTCGCCCGGTCCGCGGCGCGCGGCGAGAGCGACGCCCGCGCGCCGGACGACCTCGCCCGGCTCCGCGGGGACCTCGACGGCGCCCTGCGCCGCACACTGCGCGACCCGGTGCACACCTGGGTGCGGGCACTGCGGCTCACCCTCGCCCTCGCCATGGACGCCGACGGTGGCCCCGGGCTCGCCGAGGCCCTGGACCGGCTCGCACGGGCGCTGCTGCGCCCCGACAAGCGCGAGAGCGCGTACGCGGTCCAAGTCCTCGAAGAGGTCGACGACCGCGCCCTCACCCGCCGGGTGCTGCGCCGGCTCGGCGCGGACCTCAACGAACACAAGCTCAACCGCCTGCGGGAGCTGGCCGTCTCGCCGCAGGGCGAGTGGCTGTGGCGGCACCTGGACGCGGCGCCGCGCACCGTCCGGCTCACCGCGTCCGCCGCCCGCTGGGGCGGTCCCCCGGACCACCTGGGCGGCGCCGAACTCTTCGGGCGGCTCACCGGACTACTGCCCGGACGGAAGGTCGAGGACAGGACCACGCTCACCCTGCTGTGGCACCTCGTGTGGCGCGACGGCCCGCCGGACCCCTCCGAGCAGTCCTGGATCGTGCGTGCCGTCACGCCCCGCCTGATCATCGAGGCGGACCTCGGCCGCCGCGTCACCGGCTGGCTGCGGGACCCCGACCGCTGCGATGCCGAACTGGTCGCGTTCGCCCGGGTCCTGCGCGACGACGGCAGGGCGGGCGCCGGCGACCGCCGCACCGCCGCCCTGCTCGTGGCCGCCCAGGACCTCGCCGACGGCCGGGCACCCCTCAACCGGTCCTCCGTCGACCGCCTCGGCGAACTGTTCCGCAAGGCACCGCCGCCCGGCCCCGTCCTGCGCCGCGGCATCGACGAGCGGGTCGGCCGCGCGCTCGCCCGGGCCGGTCCGCTCGACGTCTGCGGGTCCCACGGCGCGCGGATCCTCTTCGCGGCCGGGCCCGAACTGCTGCGGCCCTATCGCGCGCACTTCTTGCAGGAGGACACCGGTGCCCGCCTCCTGCGCGAGCTGCCCGAGCGGCCCGCCGCCCTGGCCGCGTACTTCCACATCTGGCGCCCCCGGCAGGGGCACGGCGTCAGCGAGGAGTGGCGCGAGACCGCCGCCGAACTGCTCGACCGGGTCCTCGCGCCCGTCCTCGCGCATGTGGACGACCACCACCTCCGCCGCGTCGCCGCCGTGCTCCAGCGCGAGGGCCAGGACGTGCGGGGGTGGGCTGCCTGGCGCCACGAGATCGGACGTCGGGGCGGGTGACCGGCGCGTCCGCGCCCCCGTCACGTACGCCTCGTTCGCCTCGGCGGGGCTTTCCATTCCCGTGCGCCCCCTTCGCGCCCCGGCGCGCCCCCGATTCACGCGATGGTGCGATCGTGTGCCCCCACCCGGATGGCGGAGCCGGACCACGGGTAGGGCCGGGCCATGACGCAGCCGTTCGAACTGCCGCACTTCTACATGCCATATCCCGCACGGCTCAATCCCCACCTGGAGGAGGCGCGCGCGCACTCCGCGAAGTGGGCGCGCGACATGGGCATGTTGGAGGGCTCCGGCATCTGGGAGCAGAGCGACCTCGACGCGCACGACTACGGCCTGTTGTGCGCGTACACCCATCCCGACTGCGACGGCCCCGCGCTGTCGCTGATCACCGACTGGTACGTGTGGGTCTTCTTCTTCGACGACCACTTTTTGGACATGTACAAACGCAGCCAGGACCGCGCCGCCGGGAAGGCCCACCTGGACCGGCTCCCCCTCTTCATGCCGATGGACCTCGCGACACCCGTACCCGAACCGCGGAACCCGGTCGAGGCGGGCCTCGCCGACCTGTGGGCGCGCACCGTGCCCGCGATGTCGGCGGACTGGCGCCGCCGTTTCGCCGAGTCCACCGAGCACCTCCTGAACGAGTCCCTGTGGGAGCTGTCCAACATCAACGAAGGGCGGATCGCCAACCCCGTCGAGTACATCGAGATGCGCCGCAAGGTCGGCGGCGCTCCTTGGTCGGCGGGCCTCGTCGAGTACGCGACGGCCGAGGTCCCCGCCGCCGTCGCCGGCTCCAGGCCGCTGCGGGTGCTCATGGAGACCTTCTCGGACGCCGTCCACCTGCGCAACGACCTGTTCTCGTACCAGCGCGAGGTCCAGGACGAGGGCGAGCTGAGCAACGGCGTGCTCGTCCTGGAGACCTTCTTCGACTGCATGACCCAGCAGGCCGCCGACATCGTCAACGACGTCCTGACCTCGCGCCTGCACCAGTTCGAGCACACGGCGCTCACCGAAGTGCCCGCCCTGGCCCTGGAGAAGGGCCTCACCCCCGCCGAGGTCGCGGCGGTCGCCGCCTACACCCGGGGGCTCCAGGACTGGCAGTCGGGCGGCCACGAATGGCACCTGCGCTCCAGCCGGTACATGAACGAGGGCGCGCTGAGCACCTCGCCGCTCGCCGGGCCCACCGGCCTCGGCACCTCCGCCGCCGACGTGGGCGCGCTGCTCGCGGCCGCCGGGGCGCGGCGGCTGCGCTCCTACACCCACGTCCCGTTCCAGAAGGTGGGCCCCTCGATCCTGCCCGACTTCGAGATGCCGTTCCCGCTGCGGCTCAATCCGCACCTGGCCGGCGCGCGCCCCCGGCTCACCGCCTGGTCGCACGCGATGGGCATCCTGGCGGAGGGCGTCTGGGACGAGGACAAGCTCGACGCGTACGACCTTCCGCTGTGTGCGGCCGGGATCGGTCCGGACGGCACCGCGGAGGCCCTCGACCTCAGCTCGCAGTGGCTGGCCTGGGGCACCTACGGCGACGACTACTACCCCCTGGTCTTCGGCCACCGCCGTGACGTCGCCGCCGCGAAGATCTGCACGGAGCGCCTCGCCGGGTGCATGCCGGTGGAGGGCGGGCCGGCCACCGTCCCCGTGAACGCCATGGAGCGCGGCCTCACCGACCTGTGGGCCCGCACCACCGAGAACATGAGCCCGGAGCAGCGGCGCACCATGCGGCAGACCGTGGTGGTCATGACGGAGAGCTGGCTGTGGGAGCTGGCCAACCAGCTGCAGAACCGCATCCCCGACCCGGTCGACTATCTGGAGATGCGCCGGGCCACCTTCGGCTCCGAGCTGACGATGAGCCTGTGCCGGATGGGCCACGGCCCCGCCGTGCCGCCGGAGGTCTACCGCAGCGGCCCCGTGCGGTCGTTGGAGAACGCCGCGATGGACTACGCGATGCTCCTCAACGACGTCTTCTCGTACCAGAAGGAGATCGAGTACGAGGGCGAGGTCCACAACGGCATCCTGGTCGTGCAGAACTTCTTCGGCTGCGACTATCCGACCGGGCTGAAGGTCATCCACGACCTGATGACCCAGCGCATGCGCCAGTTCCAGCATGTCGCCGCGCACGAGTTCCCCGTCCTGTACGAGGACTTCGGGCTCACGGCGGAGGGGCGCGCCGTCCTGGACGGTTACGTCACGGAGCTGCAGAACTGGCTGGCGGGCATCCTCAACTGGCACGCGGGCTGCCGTCGCTACGGCGCGCAGGACCTGGCCCGCAGGGCGCACGGCTTCCTGCCCGATCGCGCGCCCAGGGTCCCCTCGATCGCCGGGTCGCGCTGACGGCCTGGCCGGTCGGCCCGGCGTGGGCAGAGGGGACATCACCCGTTCGTGAGGCATCGCCGACGGGTCGCGCCGGGTAGGCAGGAGCCGGAGGCGAGCCATGGACCAGACCGCGTTGCGTCCCAAGCCGATGCCGGGCCGGAATTCCGGCCTGAGCAGCGGTGACCACCCCCGCCGGGCCACCGGCGACCACCCCGGCCACAACGCGTGGCCCGACCCCGCCGAGCACTCCGGACAGGGCCACCGGCCGCAGGCCGTCGGGCGCCGCGGGAGGCGGCTGACGGCCGTGCTGGCCGGGCTGCTCCTCGCGGTGCTCCTGGTGCTCGCGGGGATCGGTATCGGCGCGCTCGGTGCCGGTGCGGTCGGCGTCGTCAGCATGGCCGATCTCGCCAAGACACGGCGGGCCGCGCCCGTGCCGCAGCGGGCTTCCGCTCCTGAGGCGCCGAAGCCGGGGGCCGTCCCCGTGCCCGGCGCCGGGCACGCGAAGCCGGCCGGGTCCGCCACCCTCGGCATCGAGGCCGTCGACACCCCCGCCGGCCCGGGCGCCCTGGTCGTCGGCGTGCGCGTCCCGGGCCCCGGTCACACGGCGGGGCTCACGCGCGGCGACACGCTGCTCGCGGTCGGCGGGGCCCGCGTCGAATCGGCGGCCCGCCTCGCGTCGGCGGTCGCCGCCGCACACCCCGGCAGGACACTGACACTGACGGTCCGCCACCAGGACGGGCGACGCCAGTATCTCGGTGCCAGGCCGGGCGTCGTGACCTGAGCGCCGGGCCCGGCGGGGGCAGGGAGGTCGCCACGTCTCGCCTCATGCCTCGATGGGCGGTGCGGGGCGAGGGTGCCTTCCTGGTTCCCGACGAGGCTCAAAAGCGCTCAACCCGCTCAGTGACAGGCAACCCGCTCGTCTGTCGCCGTGTCCCTTCCCTCGAAGATCAACGATCCTCGACCGAAGGACGTACCGACTCATGAGAGCACTCCGCAGCCTGCGCCTCGGACTGGTGGGAGCTGTCGCTCTCACCGCGACCTCGCTCGCGGCCGACGCGCTGGCCGCCCCCGCCCCCACCCCCGCCCCCGTCTCCGGGTCGGCCACCGGTGACCACAGTGCGACACGGGAAGCGATGGACGCTGCCGTGCAGGACGGCGTCCCCGGTGTCGTCGGGCAGGCGAATGACGAATACGGCACCTGGAAAGGCACTTCGGGCGTCGGTGACCTCAGGACGGGGCGGCCGCGCTCGGCCGACGACCACTACCGGGTCGGCAGCATCACCAAGACCTTCGTCGCCACCGTGCTGCTCCAGCTGGAGGCGGAGGGCCGGCTGTCCCTGGACGACAAGGTCGACACATGGCTGCCCGGAGTGGTCCGGGGCAACCTCCACGACGGCCGACGGATCACCCTCCGCCAGCTCCTCAACCACACCAGCGGCATCTTCAACTACCGCGACGACGAGGAGTTCGTGCGGACCTACATCCTCAAGGACGCCTTCTACCGCACCCGTTACGACACAGTCACCCTCGACCGGCACGTGAAGTACGCCATGGCGAACAAGCCCTACTTCACGCCGGGCAGTTCCTGGCAGTACTCGAACACCAACTACTCCCTGGCTGCGATGGTGATCGAGAAGGCCACCGGCAACCCGTACGGAGAGGAGATCCGCCACCGCATCATCAGACCGCTCCGCCTGCGCGCCACCTCCCTCCCCGGTACGAACCCCCGGGTGCCCCGGCCGAGCAGCCGGGCCTATGCGAAGCTCGCCGAGTCCACCGACGGCCCGAGCCACGACGTCACGGAACTGAACCCGACACGCGCCGGGGGCGGGGGCGACATGATCTCCGGGGCCGCCGATCTGAACCGCTTCTACTCGGCCCTGCTGCGCGGCGAGCTGCTGCCCGAGAAGCAGCTCGCCGAGATGAAGACGACCGTCGAGGCCAAGGGGCTCCCCAAGGTCCGCTACGGCCTGGGTCTGGCCGAGCGCGAGCTGAGCTGCGGCGTCACGGTCTGGGGACACCACGGCGGCATCACCGGCTGGACCTCGGAGGCGGTCACGACCGCCGACGGCCGCCACTCGCTGGCCTTCAATTTCAACGGGGACTGGTCCGGGGACAGCCACGCGGTGATCGAGGCGGAGTTCTGCGACACCCCTTAGGCGGCTTAGGCGACTTAGGCGAGACCCAGGACGGCACACGACTCGGCGGGCAGTCGCAGCGCGCCGTCCGCGCCGGGCGGTTCGACCGGGTCCCAGGCGGCGAGCACGCGTGCGTGGTTGTGCCCGAGGGGGACGGTGGCGGGCTCGTCGCCGAGGTTGACGGCGATCTTCAGGTCCCCGCGCCGGAACGCGAACCAGCGCGCCCGCTCGTCGTAGGCGACCCGTACCGCCGCCAGGTCGGCGTCCATCAGGTCGGCGCGGGCCCGCCGCAGGGAGATCAACTCGCGGTGCCAGGCCAGCAGACGGGCGTGGTGGCCGGATTCCGGCTGCGACCAGTCGAGGCAGGACCGCTCGCGGGTGGCCGGGTCCTGCGGGTCGGGAATGTCCTCCTCCGCCCAGCCGTGCGCCGCGAACTCCCGCCGCCTGCCCCGGCGCACCGCCTCGGCCAGCTCGGGATCGGTGTGGTCGGTGAAGAACTGCCAGGGCGTCGTGGCCCCCCACTCCTCGCCCATGAACAGCATCGGCGTGAAGGGACCCGTGAGCGTCAGCGTGGCGGCGCACGCCAGCAGCCCGGGGGACAGCGAGGCGGCGAGCCGGTCGCCCTGCGCGCGGTTGCCGATCTGGTCGTGGGTCTGCGCGTAGCCGAGGAAGCGGTGGGCGGGTGTGCGGGCGCGGTCCACCGGCCGGCCGTGGGCGCGGCCCCGGAACGAGGAGTACGTCCCGTCGTGGAAGAAGCCGCGCGTCATCGTCTTGGCGAGCGCGGCCAGCGGGGCGCGCGCGAAATCCGCGTAGTAGCCCTGCGCCTCGCCCGTCAGCGCGGTGTGCAGCGAGTGATGGAAGTCGTCGTTCCACTGCGCGTGCAGGCCCAGGCCGCCGCTCGCGCGCGGGGTGACCAGCCGGGGGTCGCCCTGGTCCGACTCGCCGATCAGCGACAGCGGCCTGCCCAGTTCCTCCGCCAAGGAGTCGACCGCGGCGGAGAGTTCTTCGAGGAAGTGGCACGCGCGCGTGTCCCGCAGCGCGTGCACCGCGTCCAGCCGCAGCCCGTCCAGGCGGTAGTCCCGCAACCACGCCAGCGCGCTGCCCACCAGAAAGGCGCGCACCTCGTCCGACCCCGGCGCGTCCAGGTTGACCGCGGCGCCCCACGGCGTCTGGTGCGTCTCGGTGAAGTACGGACCGAACGCCGGCAGGTAGTTGCCCGACGGGCCCAGGTGGTTGTGGACGACGTCCAGGACCACGCCGAGACCGTGCCCGTGCGCCGCGTCGACAAAGCGCTTCAGCGCCTCGGGGCCGCCGTACGGCTCGTGCACCGCCCACAGCGACACCCCCTCGTACCCCCACCCGTGCCGCCCCGGGAAGGGGCACAGCGGCATCAGCTCCACATGGGTGACCCCCAGCTCGGCGAGGTGCCCGAGCCGGCCCGCCGCCGCGTCGAGCGTGCCCTCACGGGTGTACGTCCCCACGTGCAGCTCGTACAGGACCGCCTCCCGCACCCCGCGCCCGGCCCAGGGCACCCGCCAGACGTGGCGGCCGTGGTCGACCACCGCGCTCGGGCCGTCGGGGCCGTCCGGCTGGCGCCGCGAGCGCGGGTCGGGCAGGAGTGGGCCGCCGTCCAGCGAAAAGCCGTAGCGCGTGCCGTCCTCGGCGGCCGCCTCCGCCGTCCACCAGCCCGCGCGCTCCTCGTCGCGCTCCATGGCGCGCGTGGCGCCCGCGCACTCCAGCGTGACCTGCTCCGCCTCGGGTGCCCACACCTCGAACCTCACCGACGTTCCCCTCGTCCGCTGTCCGTCGTCACACCTGCGTCCCATGGTGCGTCAGAAGTGCCGTGTCCGTGGGCGGAAGAGATCGATCGGCCGCCGCGCGGCCCATTCTGGACACCCGGGGTGGCGTTGCCCGACAATCAGCTGGTGACATCCTCTTTCGAGTTCTCCACTTACCCCGCGCGGGTGACGGACGCCGAGCGCGACCGGGCGCTGGACGCACTCAAGGAGGGCGCGGCCGTCGGCAGGCTCTCGCACGACACCTTCCTGCGGCGCATGGAACTGGCGCTCGCCGCCCGCAGGCCCGACGAACTGGCCGTCCTCACCGCCGACCTGCGCACCGAGGGGCGCTGGGCGCGCCGGGTGCTCGGCGGCGTGGAAGCGGTGTCCGGGTTCACGGTGAAACTGCGCAGGGCCTGGCAGGCCGAGCGGCTGCCGAAGCTGCTGCTGCCCTCGCCCGACAGTCCCTGTCCGCTGCGGATCGGCCGCGACCCGGCCAACGGCCTGCGGCTCAGCCACGACACGGTCTCCCGCGTCCATGCCGAGCTGCGCCGCCAGGGCGGCATGTGGGTGCTGCGCGACCTCGGCTCCACCAACGGCACGTCGGTCAACGGCCGCAGGGTCGTCGGCGCCGCCCTCGTCCAGGACGGCGACCTGGTGAGCTTCGGCCGGATGGCCTTCCGGCTCTCCACGAACTGAACCGGTGAGCCCCGGCGGCGCCGGACCGGCGCCGTGCCGGCGTACGGACTGCATCGTTTCGGCCGGCTCAGGCGCTTGTCGGCAGCTCACGGGCGCGGCCCTCACCCACCTCCGCGCGCGTGCCGCGCCGCCGCCACCGTTGTCCGTGACTGGTGCTCGACCTGGTGTTCCACCGGCACCCAGCGCGCCTCGAACCGCGCGGCGAACTCCTCGCTCCACCAGCCGGTCGAGCCGGTGCGCCGCCCGGTCGCCCGCCTCTTCCAGGACGCGCAGCAGCATCGCCGCCGCCCGCAGCGGCAGGCGCCGCCCGAACGCGTCGACGCTCCCGACGTGCGCCACACTCGTCACCGCTGGCGGCAGCCGCCCCCAGTCGTCCGCGAGCCCCGGCACCAGCCCCAGCGCCCAGCGCACCGCCCGCAGCAACGGCCCCTCGGCGCCCGCCGGCCGGGGCAGCGCCTCGCGCAGGCTCGCCCCGTCGGGGTCCGCGCACAGCAGGAAGTGCCAGGAGGTGTCGGCGCGCAGGCGCCGGTCCCGTACGGCCCGTTCGACCAGGTGCAGGAGGGTCGAAGCCTCCGGAACCGTGTCAAGGACGCGGGCGGCCCCCTGCCGCCTACGACCGTTGCAGCAGCACCACCGGAGACTCGGCGAAGAGGGTCCGTGCCGGGGCGTCTCCCGTGAACTCCCGGACCGGGGCGAGCAGATCCGTCCACCGGCCCGCCGGAAGCGCCAGCCGTGTGTCGCGCCAGCCGCCCTCCTCCGCGAGGCGCAGCGACAGGCGCGTCACCGCCACCACCACCTCCCCGGAGCGCGCGAACGCCACACAGTGCGCGGCGCCCGGGCCCTCGGCCGTCAACGGCTCGTACGTCCCCGCCTCCCCGAACAGCTCCGGGCGCCGCCGGCGCAGCCGCAGCGCCGCCGCGGTGAGCGCCAGCTTCTCCTCCGAGAGGTCCCGGCTGCCCGGGTTCGCCTCCAGGTGCTCCAGGACGTCCGCGCGGAAGCGGGCGGGGTGCCGGTTGTCCGGGTCGACCAGGGCGCGGTACTCGCCCTCCGTCCCCTGGTAGAGGTCCGGCACCCCGGGCATCGTCAGATGCAGGAGCGCCGCCCCGAGGACGTTCGCCCGGACATGGGGCGCGAGGTCCTGTGCGAAGGACGCCAGCGCGTGTCGCGGCGGTCCGCACGGGCCCGCCTCCACGAATTCGGCCACCGCCCGCTCGTACGCCTCGTCCGGCTCCGTCCAGCTCGTGTGCAGGCCCGCTTCGCGCACGTGTTTGACCAGCGCGTCCCGCAGCCGTGCGGCATCCGGGGGGCCGAAGCCCAGCGCGGTCTGCCAGACGGCCCACGCCACCTGGGGGTCGGGCGCGCGCACACCGCTCTCGCGCGCCGTCCGCTCCGTCAGGTCGGCCAGCAGGTCCGCCCAGCGCCCCGGGCACTGCGTGAGGACCGAGATGCCCGCCCGTACGTCGGCGCTGCGCTTGGTGTCGTGCGTCGTCAGGACCGTCCCCGTGGCGGGCCAGTCCCGCTGGACCCGCGCGCAGTACGCGTGGAACTCCGCCACCGGGACCGCGGGACGCTCGGGCGCGCCCCCCACTTCGGCGGCCGACAGGAGCGGCGCGTGCCGGTAGAAGGCGCTGTCCTCGACCGCCTTGGCGCGCAACGCCGAGGCGGTCTGGGCGAACCGCGCGCGGAACCCGGCCACGGCCTCCCGGGACCGGGCGTCCGCCGCCCCGGCCCGGCCCAGCGCCAGATCCCGTACGACGTCGACCGTCGCCGCCTCCTCGGGCACGCCGAACGCCGCCTTGGCCTCCTCGGCCGCCTCCGGGGTCAGCACCGTCTCGGGAGCGGCGCCCCCGGAGACGTACGGTCGATAGACGGGCAGCCGTACGAGCAGCTCCCGCAGGGCCGTGCGCAGCGCCCACGGCGCGTGGTCGCGCAGCCCGGGGTCGGCCGCGCAGATCGCGGCGGCCTCGCGCGTGAGCCGGTCCACCTCGGCGGCCAGCTCCCGCGTGACCACCCGGTACGCGGCGCGGCGCACCGTCGCCTCCCAGTCGCCGCCCCGGTCGGCCGGCGGCGCGGCGAAGCGCCGGTAGTGGCCGAGCAGTTCCTGCGCGCCCGCCGGGTCGGCCAAGACCCCGTCGAGGTGCCGCAGCGCGTCGTAACCGGTGGTGCCGGCCACCGGCCAGGCCGCGGGCAGCCGCTCGCCGTCGGCGAGGATCTTCTCCACCACGGTCCAGCGGCCGCCGGTCGCCTCATGCAGCGTGCGGAGGTAGGCCCCCGGATCGGCCAACCCGTCCGGGTGATCGATCCGCAGTCCGTCGACGACCCCCTCGTGCAGCAGTTCGAGGATCTTGCCGTGGGTCGCGTCGAACACCTCGGGGTCCTCGACGCGTACCCCGATCAGGTCCGAGATGGTGAAGAACCGCCGGTAGTTCAGCTCAGTGCGGGCCAGCCTCCACCACGACAGGCGGTAGAACTGGGCGTCGAGCAGCGCGGGCAGCGGCAGTCCTTCGGTGCCCGCCCGGAGCGGGAACGCGTGTTCGTGATAGCGCAGCACGTCGCCGTCCACCCGCAGCGAAGTCAGCTCCTCGCCGAGCCTGCCGCCGAGGAAGGGCAGCAGGACGCGCCCGCCCCCGGCCTCCCAGTCGATGTCGAACCAGCGCGCGTAGGGAGAGCCGGGGCCTTCGCGCAGCACCTCCCAGAGCGCGTGATTGTGCCGGGGGGCCGCCGCCATGTGGTTGGGCACGATGTCCACCACCAGGCCGAGCCCGGCCGCGCGCGCGGTACGCGCCAGGGAGCGCAGCCCCTCCTCGCCGCCCAGCTCGGCCCGCACCCGCGCGTGGTCCACCACGTCGTAGCCGTGGGTCGACCCGGGGACCGCCTCCAGCACCGGCGAGAGGTGCAGGTGCGAGACGCCGAGCGCGGCGAGGTGCTGCACGGCCGCCTCGGCGGCGGCGAAGGGGAACTCCGGCTGGAGCTGGAGCCGGTAGGTGGCGGTCGGCGCGGGCGGCACCGCGGGACGGGAGCGCTGTGGCGTCATGCGAAGGTACGTACCCGTCCCGGCGGCTTTCCTGTCATCCGTTCACACGCGTGTCCGCTCACCCCTCTACGCGCGTGTCCGCTCACCCCTCCACGCGCGTGTCCGCTCACCCCTCCACATGCGTGTCCGCTCACCCCTCCACACGCGTGTCCGCTCACCCCTCCACGCGCGTGTCCGTGCGACGGCGCCCGGCCCCGATGGGCCGACGGGGTGGCGCACTCAGGCCGGCCGCTGGAGCACCGTCAGGCTGCGGTCCGTCAGGGTCAGGCGGTCGCCCGCCCCCACCTTCGGGCCCGCCTCCTCCGGCACCCCCTCCGGTCGGGCCGTGTCGACCACCACCTGCCACTGCCGGCCGTGGTCGACCGGCACCACGAAGTCCAGCGGCTCGGGCGAGGCGTTGAACATCAGCAGGAACGAGTCGTCGCTGATCCGCTCGCCGCGCGGGCCCGGCTCGGAGATCGCGTTGCCGTTCAGGAACACCGTCAGGGCGCGCGCGTGCGCGGCGTCCCAGTCGTGCTGCTCCATCTCCCGCCCTTCCGGGGTGAACCAGGCGATGTCGGACAGCTCGTCGCGGGTGCCCTGCACCGGGCGGCCGTGGAAGAACCGGCGCCGGCGGAACACCGGGTGGTCCCGCCGCAGCATCGCCATCGCGCGCGTGAACTCCAGGACCGGACTGTCGCCGTCCGGCCAGCGCACCCACGCGACCTCGTTGTCCTGGCAGTACGCGTTGTTGTTGCCACCCTGCGTGCGCGCGAACTCGTCGCCGTGGCTGAGCATGGGCACGCCCTGGGAGAGCATGAGCGTCGCGATGAGGTTCCGCATCTGCCGCGCGCGCAGCGCCAGCACGTCCGGGTCGTTGGTGGGACCCTCGACGCCGCAGTTCCAGGAGCGGTTGTGGCTCTCGCCGTCCTGGTTGTTCTCGCCGTTCGCGTGGTTGTGCTTCTCGTTGTACGAGACGAGGTCGTGCAGCGTGAAGCCGTCGTGGCAGGTGGTGAAGTTGATCGAGGCGAGGGGGCGGCGCCCGTCGTCCTGGTACAGGTCGGAGGAGCCGGTCAGCCGGGACGCGAACTCCGCGAGGGTGCGCGGTTCGCCCCGCCACAGGTCGCGCACCGTGTCGCGGTACATGCCGTTCCACTCGGTCCACAGGGGCGGGAAGTTCCCCACCTGGTAGCCGCCCTCGCCGACGTCCCAGGGCTCGGCGATCAGCTTGACCTGGCTGACCACCGGGTCCTGCTGCACGAGGTCGAAGAACGACGACAGCCGGTCCACCTCGTGGAACTGCCGCGCGAGCGTCGCCGCCAGATCGAAGCGGAAGCCGTCCACGCGCATCTCCGTGACCCAGTACCGCAGCGAGTCCATGATCATCTGGAGGACGTGCGGCGAGCGCATCAGGAGGGAGTTGCCCGTCCCCGTGGTGTCCATGTAGTAGCGCGGATCGTCCGTCAGGCGGTAGTACGAGGCGTTGTCCAGGCCCTTGTAGGACAGGGTGGGGCCCAGGTGGTTGCCCTCGGCGGTGTGGTTGTAGACGACGTCCAGGATCACCTCGATGTTCGCCTCGTGCAGCGCCTTCACGGCCTGCTTGAACTCCAGGACCTGCTCGCCGCGGTCGCCCCAGGAGGCGTAGGCGTTGTGCGGGGCGAAGAAGCCGATCGTGTTGTAGCCCCAGTAGTTGTTCAGGCCCATGTCCACCAGGCGGTGGTCGTTCACGAACTGGTGGACCGGCATCAGTTCCAGCGCGGTCACCCCGAGCCGTGTGAGGTGCTCGATGATCGCCGGGTGGCCGAGCGCCGCGTACGAGCCGCGCAGCTCGTCCGGAAGGTCGGGGTGCAGCATGGTCAGGCCCTTGACATGGGCCTCGTAGAGCACGGTCTCGTGGTACGGCGTGCGGGGCGGCCGGTCGTCGCCCCAGTCGAAGTACGGGTTGACCACCACCGACGTCATCATGTGCGGGGCCGAGTCCAGGTCGTTGCGCCGGCCGGGGTCCTCGAAGTGGTAGCCGTACACCTCCTCGCCCCAGTCGACGCGCCCGCTCACCGCGCGCGCGTACGGGTCGAGGAGCAGTTTCGCGGAGTTGCAGCGGTGTCCCCGCTCGGGTGCGTAGGGGCCGTGCACCCGTAGGCCGTACCGCTGTCCCGGCATGATGCCGGGGAGGTACGCGTGCCGCACGAACGCGTCGGACTCGCGCAGCTCGACGGCCGTCTCCGAGCCGTCGTCGTGCAGGAGGCACAGCTCCATGCGCTCGGCGGTCTCGGAGAAGACCGCGAAATTCGTGCCGGCACCGTCGTACGTGGCGCCTAAGGGGTATGCCTGCCCAGGCCAGACCTGCATGAATACGACTCTTTCCCTCACGCCCGCCAGGGCCCCGGCCACTTTGGCCGGAGTCTGCCCGAAAGTGGGGCAACCACCCAGGAGTTGTACCCGTCTATCCGGCTGACCACATACTTGGCATGCCCACGAATGGGGCGCCAGGGGAGTAGGGGGAGTAAGTGCGTGAAATAGTCGGACGCCACCTGGGGAAGGTGGTGGCGGGCTCGGCGGTCGCGGTGACCGCGGCCGCCGTGCTGGTGGGCGCCGGTCTGTCGGGCTCGGGCGGGTCGGGGGACCGCCCTGCCAACGCGGCGGCGGGCAGGCAGGACGCCATCGCCAAGGACGGCGTCGTCGAGGCCGCGCCCGAGGAGGGCGCCAAGGGCATCGGCAGCGACCCGCTGACCGATCAGGAGATGGAGCGGGCCGAGAAGGCGTCGGTCACCGGGCAGCTGCGCGCCCGCGCCCGGGACGTGGAGGGGGACCGCGGGCCGCAGTTGCTGTCCACGAACCTCAGCGAGCCGGATCCGGCCAACACCGGGGCAGCGGCCCCGCGCAAGGCCGAGGTCGTCTACTACGACTACAAGAAGGACGCCGTCATCACCAAGACGGTGAACCTGGAGACGGGCAAGGTGGACGACACGACCACCGCACGGAACGTCCAGCCGCCGCCCAGCCAGGAAGAACTGGCCGAGGGCGCCAGACTCCTGATCGCCGACCGGCTCGGCAAGGGCCTGAAGAAGGACTTCGAGCACGCCACGGGCAAGGCGCTGAAGAGCCCGGACCAGCTCCAGCTGAGCGGCATGGTCTTCCGCAAGGAGACCGTGAAGCGGGTGCCCTCCGACCTCACCGAGTGCGGCGAGCACCGGTGCCTCCAAGTCGTCACGAAGGTCAAGAACGGGCCGTGGATCGACACCAGGGCCCTCGTCGTCGACCTGAGCACCCGCACCGTCGGCCGCCTCGGCTGACGCGGCCGCCGGCCGCGCCGGTCCACCCGCGGACGCGGGCCGTCCGCACGGGACACCACTCACCAACTTCTCCTCGTACGAGGGAGTCCATTCAGCAATGCACGTCAACAGAGTCTCGCGCGCCCGCAAAGGGGCCGCACTGGCCGTCGCGGTGTCCGCGCTCCTCGGCGGCGCACTGAGCGCCACCGCTCCCGCCTCCGCCGCCCCCAAGCCGCCCGGCAAGGCCCCCGCCCCGGGGGCCGACTGCAGCGCCGCCTACCAGATCGAGCAGACCCTCGACGGCGGCACCACCTGGCGCATGTGCTGGCACTACAACACGCTCTCCGGGCTGATCCTCGACAAGATCAGCTACCAGCCGAAGGGCGAGGCCAAGCCGATACCCGTCCTGACCAGCGCCCGGCTCGCCCAGGTGCACGTGCCCTACGACGACGGCCAGGCCGAGTACGACGACGTCACCGGCACCGACTTCGGCCAGGCGCTGCAGAACCTCCAGCCCGGCGAGTGCCCCGGCGGCACCATCAAGACCGTCAAGGTCCCCGGCCGCGGCGACGTGAAGGGCCTGTGCACGACCACGCGCGCGCGTGGGCACGCGTACCGCCTCAACGACGACGAGAGCACCGGCGGCACCGGCAAGGTCTTCACGGGCCAGGGCAAGGACCTGCTCGTGTACACGGTGAACAAGGCCTCCTGGTACGAGTACATCACCGAGTGGCGCTTCTCCTCCGACGGCACCATCACCTCCAACGTGGGCGCGACGGGCAGCCTCTCGCCCTACGACTACGACGGCGGCGACGACCGGGGCTGGCCCATCGGCAAGGGCGACCAGGCCAAGGCCGAGAGCCACGCCCACAACGTCTTCTGGCGGCTCAACTTCGGCCTGGACGGCTCCCCGAAGGCCAAGGTGGAGCAGTACGACTCCCAGGTCACCCCGCCCACCGGCCAGGGCAGCCCCACCACGAGGACGACCCGCACGAAGGTCACCAAGGAACTGACCGGCGACCGCAAGGACATGCGCTGGTGGCGCGTGGTCAGCGGGGCCGGCAAGAACAAGGACGGCCACCCCAGGTCGTACGAGATCGTCCCCGGGGCCAGCAACAAGCACGCGGGCCGGCCCTTCACCAAGCACGACGTGTACTTCACGCAGTACAAGAAGTGCGAGCAGTACGCGAGCAACAACATCGGCTGCCCGAACGGCACGCCGAACAGCGTCGACAAGTGGGCGAACGGCGAGGCCTTGACGCACCCCATCACCTGGGTGCACATCGGTTTCCACCACATCGCCCGCGACGAGGACCAGCAGCCGATGCCGGTCCACTGGCAGGGCTTCTCGCTGGCCGCCCGCGATGTCACCGCTATGAGTCCGCTCACTCCGCAGGAGCTGTCGGACCAGAACGGTCGCCCTCCGATGGGCGGTTGAGGAACCACCCGGCGCATCCGGCTGCACCGCCCACCGCTCCCGGAGTACCCTTCCTTGATCGTTGACCGGGGGAGTGGCTCGGGGGAGCGAAAGGCGGTGCGCGGGTGAGCTCGGGTGGGCGGGAGCCGGCCCCCGGTGACGAGGGTCGCGAGGGGGGCTCCGTGGACGTACCCGCCTCAGCGGTGTCCTTGGCGCGGCCGATCGAGACGGGGTCCCAGATCGGACCGGAACTGGACTGGGACACCGACGCCTGGCGCGAGGTCCGTACGCGCGCCCAGCGGGCGGGGCGGGCCTACATCTGGCTGAACCTGGTGGAGCAGCGGCTGCGCGCGGTCGTGGCCGCTGTTCTGCGTCCCGTCTACGAACCCGTCCACGCCGAGGACTGGGTGGTCGCCGCGGCGGGCCCGGCGGGGCAGGAGTGGGTGCAGCGGGCCGTCGCCGTACGCGAAGTGAGCCGCCGCAAGGGGTACTTGCTCGACCCCGCCGACGACAACGTCCTGAGCTTTTTGACGCTGCCGCAGCTGCGCGAGCTGATGGTGCAGCACTGGCCGTGCTTCGAGCCGTACCTGGACGACCGGCGGGACGTCGAGCTGGCCCTGGACGAGCTGGAGGTCACGCGGAACGTCGTCTCGCGCAACCGCGCCCTCTCGCAGGCCGTCCTCGCGCAGGCGGAGCGGGCCTCGGCCAGACTCCTGGACATCCTCGGCGCGGGCACCGACACACCTTCCGCGCGCCGCCTTCCCGTCGACGCCGTCGAGGACCTGGTCGGCGACCGCTACGCCGACGTGGTGGCGGTGCACCCGGACCGCGTGCGCCTGCTGCGGCAGTTTCCCGCCGAGGACATCTTCGGCGGCGCCCGCCGCCTCGACGCGATCGGCATCGGGCTCAACCTGCTGGCGCAGAACTTCTCCGGGCGCCGCCTGGTCCGGCTGGCCGAGTCGGGGTGCCGGGTGCGGCTGCTGTTCCTCAACCCGGCGAGCAGCGCGGTCAAGCGCAGGGAGCGCGAACTGGGCATCAAAAAGGGCGAGTTGAGCCGCTCGGTCGAGATGAACATCCTGCACATGCGGCGGGTGCGGGCGCGGCTGCGCGATCCCGGCGCCTTCGAGATCCAGGTCTTCGACGAGACGCCGAGGTTCACCGCGTACCTGGTCGACGGGGACGGAGCGGACGGCATCGCCGTCGTCCAGTCGTACCTGCGCAGGACGCGGGGGATGGAGGCGCCGGTGCTCGTGCTGCGCGGCGGCGGCCGCGTGGTGAAATCGGGCGATCAGGGTGAGGGTGGTCTTTTCCTCACATATCGTGAGGAGTTCGAGGTGGCGTGGGCGGACTCGCGGCCGGTGTCCTGAAAAGGCTCGGCCACCGGAAGCGGAAGGTGCCCCTCGGATTGTCAGTGGCGCATGCGATCGTGGTGGTCACTGGGGGAAAGCACCACGAAAGAAGGGGGCGGGCATGGGCCGGCACCGGGAGCTGCTGATCGGTTTCGACCTGGGGACGACGGGGACGGATCCGGCCGAGGCGCGCATCGTCACCGGCGCGGTGATCGAGGTCGGGGCCCTGTGATGAGCTGGATCAGCGGGCCGTTGATGGCCTTCGACCTGGAGACCACAGGGACCGACATCGAGACCGACCGGATCGTCACCGCGGCGGTCGTGGCCGTGGAGGCGGACGGCCGACCGCCGAAGGCCCGGACCTGGCTGCTCGACCCGGGAGTGAGCATCCCGCGACAGGCCTCGGCCATCCACGGCATCTCCACGGAACACGCCCGCAGGCATGGGGTCATGGCCCCTCCCGCGATCGAGGAGATCACCTCAGCCGTCGCCGACGTGCTGGACTCGGGGACCCCGCTGGTGGTGATGAACGCGCGCTACGACCTTTCGCTCCTGGACCGTGAGTGCCGACGGCACGGGATAGAGCCGTTGGCCGAGCGGTTGCGCGCAGGGGCCTGGCCCTCGCCCGTCGTCGACCCGTTGGTCCTGGACAAGCACGTGGACCGGTACAGGAAGGGGTCGAGAAACCTCCAGGCGCTCTGCGAGCACTACGGAG
The DNA here is from genome assembly GCF_055581265.1 of Streptomyces sp. NPDC031466. Classification (NCBI taxonomy): domain Bacteria; kingdom Bacillati; phylum Actinomycetota; class Actinomycetes; order Kitasatosporales; family Streptomycetaceae; genus Streptomyces; species Streptomyces sp. NPDC031466. The sequence continues at coordinate 121,670 of NZ_JBVIJT010000011.1, read as the reverse complement.
TGCCGCTCGACGACGCGCACAACGCGGTCGCGGACGCGGTGGCCGCAGCGCGTGCGGCGCGATCCATGGGCCTCACCTATGCGGCCATAGGAACGCTGGGGCCGGCGGAGCTGCACGATCTGCAGGTTCGTGCGGCGGCCGAGCAGGCGGCTTCGTTGCAGAAGTACCTGCGCCGGACCTCCAACCCCGAGGCGACGATCGAGCCGGCCTGGCCGATCGTGCCGTACGCGGGAGGTGTCGCCGAGGTGAGTCCGCAAGGTGCCTCGGGAGGGTGAGGCGGAGGTGCGCGGCACTGATCCGCGGCACCGGCGAGCACCGCGCCGAGCCAACCGTCCACCCCGACGACGCTTCCGCTCAGGGGGTGTGGGGGCTCTTGGCACACAGTGCGTGGTCGATCAGGGCACTGGCCGCGTTCTCCTGGGCCATCATGTGCTTCCGGGTGTCGCCGCGGGCCTCGGACATGGAAACCACGGCGCTTCGCCTGCCGCCCTCGGTGACGCCGTTGAGGGTGATGTAGCCGCCGTCCCCGCCCTCATGGCTCCAGTAGGTTCCTCCGCAACTCAGAGGGCGTTCGACCAGCCCGAGTCCGTAGCGGCCGCCGGGCCACAGCTTTCGGAGCTCCGCGCTCACGGGGACGGTCCGCTTCATCGCCGCCAGCTGCCGGGTCGGTAGCAGGCGGCCCGAGAGCAGCGCGCGGAAGAAGTGGTTCTCGTCCCGCGTGGTCGTGACCCATGAAAGGTTGTCGTGGTCCACCGGTATCTGGTCGGTGACGTTCACCCGGGAGCCGGGGCCGAAGAGCTGGTACGCCTGGGCGTGGGGCCGGGGCAGGGTGGGCGAGGTGCCCATCCACCGGGTCTGGTCGAGGCCGAGCGGGCGCAGGACGCGCTCTTCGATCTCCTGGTGGGCGGGGTGCCCGGTGGCCTGCTGGATGATCATGCCGAGCAGGACGTAGCCGGTGTTGGAGTACGCCCAGCCCTTGCCGGGCCGGAAGTCCGGCGCGTGGGCCAGGGCGCGGGCAACCAGCTGCTCGGGGCCGTGGACGTCGTGGCGCTGCCGGTAGTACTCCTCCGGCGTGGTGTAGCCGGGCAGGTCGTCGTGGATGCCGCTGGTGTGCCGGAGCAGTTGGCGGATGGTGATCCGGCGGCCGTCGTTGCCGTTGCCCCGCACGATGTGGGGCAGCCAGTGGTCGACCGTGTCGTCCAGGGACAGTCTTCTCTCGGCCGCCAACTGGAGGACCACGGTGGCGACCAGCGTCTTGGACGTGCTGGCCATGCGGAAGTAACCGTCGGAAGCGACAGGGCGGCCGGTGTGCACGTCGGCGGCGCCGCTGGTGGCGACCGACTGCCGACCGTCAGGGGCGATCGTGCGGGCCTGCACACCGCTGACACCGAGGGCGTGGATCGCCTCGGTGTCCCGACGCAACTGCTCCACGGGGGAGGGGCAGGCGGGCCGGGCGACGGCGGTGGCCACCTCGGCGGCGAGCAGCGCAGCGACACCGAGTGACACGGCGAGGTGCTTTCGCGGAGTCCACGTCATGGCCGAACGCTAGATTCGCCCCCGACGAGAGGCCATCCGGCACACCCCAGGCCCGGGAGGGGGGATATCCCCAGGGCGGCTCGTCACCGGTCCGGCGTCGCACCGCCTGGTCTCAGAAGGGGTACCACCGCACCGCGGTGTCCCCCTCCCGCAGGGATGCCACCCGGCGGCGGAACTCCACCAACGCCTCGGGGTTGGCGGGCGCGTGCTGGGCGACCCACGCGCAGCTGGCCGTCTCGCGGGCCCCGCGCAGCACCGCGCAGCCCTCCCACTCCCGTACGTCCCACCCGTAGGCACGCACGAAGCCCTCGTACGCCTCGGGTGCCAGGCCGTACCGGTCGCGGGAGAGCGCCATGACGACCAGGTCGTGCTCCCGCAGATCGAAGGAGAAGGTCTCCAGGTCCACCAGGACCGGCCCGTCCGGGCCGACCAGGACATTGCGGGGCAACGCGTCGCCGTGGATCGGTCCCGGCGCCAGGCGCGGGGTCAGCGCGGCGGCGGCGGAGGCGAAGCCGTCCCTGCGCGCGCGCAGATAGTCCGCGTCGGCGGGGTGGATCGCGTCGCCCGCCAGACGCAGCCAGCGCTCCACGCCGCCGAGCAGTTCACGGCGCGGCAGGGCGAAGGAGGGCGGGGCCAGTTCGTGGACGGCACGCAGGAGCACGGCGAGGTCACGCGGCTCGGCGGGCCGCACGGCCGCCGGGAGCCGGCGCCAGAGCGTCACCGGGTGCCCGTCCACGACCCGGGGCTCCGCCTCGACGGCCCGTACGGCGGGGACGTCGGCCCGCTCCAGCCAGGCCGCGACGCCCAGCTCGCGCCGCGCCCGGTCGAGGAGCCCGGGGGCGGCGCGGCCGACCTTGACGACGAGGCCGTCGACACCGAACACCGCGTTCTCGCCGAGCGCGAGCAGCTCGGCCCCGCCCACCGGAACCGGCAGATCGGCCGCCTCCAGTACGCGCCGCGCCCGTGCCTCGTCCATCCGTGCCTCCCGCGCCCATTGCCCCGTTCGCCGACAGTCTCGCATTCGCACTGGCCAACAGGCGTACGGGGGACGCGCAGCTCCTTGACGTATCAAGACCACATCAGCACGATGACGGGGGCCGCCGGGGCGGCCGGACCGTACGAGCCGCCCGAAGGAGCCGATTCCGTGACCTTGGCGACCGCGACGAAGCGGTCAGCGTCACGCGCGCCGCACCGCACCGTCGCGGACCACGGCGCGTGGTTCCTGGTGCTGCCCGCGCTGATCCCGATCCTCGTCCTGAGCGTCGGCCCGCTCCTGTACGGCATCGCGTTGGCCTTCACCGACTCCCAGTCGGGCCGCACCGAGCCCACCCGGTGGATCGGCGCCCTCAACTTCCAGGACCTGCTGCACGACACGCTGTTCTGGGACTCGTTCCGGATCGGCCTGCTGTGGGCGGCCGGCGTCACCGTGCCGCAGTTCCTGCTCGCGCTCGGCCTCGCCCTGCTGCTCGACCAGGATCTGCGCTTCCGCTGGCCGGCGCGGGCGCTCGCGATCATCCCCTGGGCGATGCCCGAGGTGGTCGTCGGCATCATGTGGCGCCTCGTCTACCACCCCGACGCGGGCATCCTCAACGAAACGCTCGCCGACCTCGGCCTCGGCGACGGAAAGGACTGGCTGACCGGCACGGCCACCGCCCTCTTCGCCGTGATCGTCGTCGGCGTCTGGGCGGGCATGCCACAGACCACCGTCGCCCTGCTCGCCGGGCTCCAGAACACGCCGCGCGAGCTGCACGAGGCCGCCGCGATGGACGGCGCGGGCGCCTGGCGGCGTTTTCGCACGGTCACCTGGCCCGCCATCAAGCCGGTCGCCCTCGCCATCACCGCGCTCAACTTCATCTGGAACTTCAACTCCTTCGCCCTGGTCTACGTCCTGACCCAGGGCGGCCCCGGCGGCCGCACGCGCCTGCCCATGCTCTTCGCCTACGAAGAGGCCTTCCGCTACGGCCAGTTCGGCTACGCCGCGGCCATGGGCTGCGTGATGGTCGCCGTCATCTCCGTGCTCCTCGCCTGCTACCTCGTGGGCCGGCTGAAAGGAGGCGACGAGACGTGACGCGCACCAAGAAGTCCGCACGCGCCGCGCAGTACACGGCGCTCGCCGCCTATCTGGTCTTCCTCGCCTTCCCGTTCCTCTGGCTGATCTCCACGGCCTTCAAACCCGCCCGTGAACTGGGCAGCCTGCACCCCACCTGGATCCCGAAGGACCCCACGCTGGACAACTTCCGGCAGGCCTTCGACGAGCAGCCGCTCCTGCGGGCCGCCGGCAACTCCCTGCTCGCGGCGCTCTGCGCGGCCCTGATCGCCGTCGTCGTCGCCACGCCGATGGCGTACGTCATGGCCAGGCACCGCACCCGCCTGGCGAAGGCGGCGACCGGCTGGGTGGTGATCAGCCAGGCGTTCCCGTTCGTACTGATCATCATCCCGCTCTTCCTGGTCCTGAAGAACCTCCACCTGATCAACTCGCTGACCGGCCTGGTCATGGTGTACGTGGTGTGGTCGCTGCCCTTCGCGCTGTGGATGCTCGTCGGATACGTCCGCGCGGTGCCCGCCGAGCTGGAGGAGGCGGCGGCGGTGGACGGCGCGAGCAAGGTGCGGACGTTCGTCTCCGTCGTCGCGCCGCTGCTCGCCCCCGGCATCGTGGCCACGGCGATGTTCGCCTTCATCACCGCGTGGAACGAGTTCTTCTTCGCGCTCGTCCTGCTCAAGACCCCCGAGAAGCAGACACTGCCGGTCATCCTCAACCGCTTCATCGGCGCGGAGGGCGTCGCCGACCTCGGGCCGCTCGCCGCCGCGGCGTTCCTCGCGACCCTGCCCTCGCTCGTCCTCTTCGCGATCATCCAGAAGCGGCTCACGGGCGGCATGCTGGCCGGGGCGGTGAAGGCCTGATGCGCACGGCACCCCGCATGCTGACCACGGCCGCCACGGTCCTCGCCCTGCTGCTCACCGGGTGCGGCGGCGACTCCGGCGACGACGACGGGAAGATCACCCTCCGGTTCCAGTCCCTGGCCTGGCAGAAGGAGTCCGTCGACGCCAACAAGGCCCTCGTCGCGGAGTGGAACGCCACGCATCCCGAGGTGCGGGTCGAGTACGTCCAGGGCAGTTGGGACAGCGTCCACGACCAGCTGCTCACCTCCTTCGAGGGCGGCGAGGCACCGGACATCATCCACGACGCCTCCGACGACCTCGCCGACTTCGCGTACGGCGGCTATCTCGCGGATCTCGGCGAGCTGCTGCCCGACCGCCTGAAGTCCGACATCCCCCGGCGCAGCTGGCGGACGACGACGTTCGGCGGCAAGGTCTACGGCGTGCCGTTCCTCCAGGAACCGCGCGTCCTGGTCGCCAACGCCACGTGGCTGAAGAAGTCGGGCGTACGCGTTCCCACCCCCGAAAAGCCCTGGAGCTGGGCCGAGTTCAGGGACGTCACCAAGGAGCTGGGCGACGCGGACGAGGGGAAGTACGGTGTCGCCTGGCCGCTGAAGGAACCGGTCTCGGCGACCCTCAACCTCTCCCTGTCGACCGGCGGCACGATGTTCCACCGGGGCGGGGACGGCAAGGTCGAGGTCCGCTTCGACAAGGCCGACGAGATCATGCCGCGCACGGTCCACGACCAGGTGAACAGCGACAAGAGCGCCTCCGCCACGACCCTCGGCATGGGCGGCTCCGACACCCTGCCCGGCTTCTTCGGCGGGAAGTACGCGATGGTCCCGCTCGGGTTCTCCTACCGCCAGCAGCTCGCCCAGCAGGCCCCCGAGGGCTTCGACTGGCAGGTGCTGCCCGCGCCCGCCGGGCCGGAGGGGCTCGCCCAGGGGGTCAGCCCGCAGACCCTGTCCGTCGCCGAGGACAGCCCGCACAAGAAGGAGGCGGCCGCGTTCCTCGACTTCTTCCTCCAGCCGCGGAACATGGTCCGGCTGGCGCGCGGCGACTGGATGCTGCCGACCGGCAAGGAGGCGCTGAAGGACCGCGCGCTGCACACGACGGAGAACGACTGGGCGGTGGGCACCGCCCTCGCCGAACACCTGCGCTCGGCCCCCGCCCAGTCCGTGCGGGGCTATCCGGAGTGGAAGGACAAGGTCGCCACCCCGGCCCTCCAGGAGTACTACAGCGGCGCGATCGACCTCGCCGAGCTGCGCGAGCGGCTGGTCGAGGACGGCAACCTGGTCCTCGCCCGGTACCAGCGCTGAGCCGCGTCCGGCCCGGCGCCGGTGGGAGGGTGCGGGGCGAAGCCTCGTAGCGGGGCTGCCGGGGCTGCTGGGGCTGCCGGGCTCTGGGGCGAGCCGCAGCTCACACCGCGACCGACTCCTCCATCTCCTCCTCCTGCTCCGCCTCGCGGGCGGCGGCGACGGGGGCCGGACGCCGGCGCCGCTCCCACAGCCCCGCGACGGCGGTCATCAGCAGGCCGAGGACCAGCCAGGCGGCCAGCGTCACGACGTGCCGGCCGAGGTCGTGACCGCCGAAGTACAGGTGGCCGCGGATTCCCTCGACGAAGCCGGCGCCGTTCCAGAACGCGTGCAGCGAGCCGAAGAAGCCGTTCTGCAGCTCGGGCCGGAAGAGGCCGCCGGACGTCGTGAAGTTCAGCATCACGAAGAGCACCATCATCGTCAGCGTCGTCCAGCGCTTCAGGAAGGTGTGCAGGCCCACGCCGATGAACAGGACCCCGGCCGAGTACAGCCACGACATCGCCCACACGCCCCACAGGCCCTGGTGCGCCAGGTGGAAGACCGGTCCCGCGAGTGCCGCGCCGATCAGGCTGACCGCGAAGGAGACGCCCACGACGAGAGCGGCGCGGACCCGCATCCGCAGCGCCGCACCGGCCGCGCCGAGTACGGCCACCGAGGCGTAGGAGCCGATGCTGACGGCGACGAGCAGGAAGAACAGGCCCTGCCCGGTGGGGTCGTCGGAGACCGGCTTCGCCACATCGGTGACCTTCAGCGGGACGCCCTGCTCCGCCGCGACCGGCGTGAAGATCTTCTGCACGGCCAGCGCGCTCATGTCGGACCCGGCGGAGGCCACGATCAGCTCGGGCGCCTTCGCGTCCGGGAGGTAGGCCCCGGCTATGTCCAGGGACTTGAGCGCGTCGACGGCCTGCTCGCGGTCGGCGAAGGTGCGTACGTCGAGCGCGTCGCCCGCCTTGTCCTGGACGGTGCGGGCGAGGGCCTCGGTCCGCGGGCCCGAGCCGACGACGGCGATCGGCATGTCGTGCGGCTCGGGCGTGACGAACGCGCCCATGTAGGCGAGGCCCATGCCGAGACACATCAGCAGGGGCGTCACCAGGTGGAGGAGGACATGGCGCAGGGCGTCACGTGTTCGAGGGGCGGCTGCCGCGGTGGCGGACATGGGGGACTCCCGATGGTTGGTATATGCAACTCTCTCTAATGTTGTACTCTACAACCATTCGCGGAGAGGGAAAAACTGTGACCGATCGAGACAGGCCCGAGCCGGGGGCGCGGGATGAGTCCATCGAGGTCATCCAGCGGGAGATGACGGCGTTCGCGCGGCGGGCGCGCGCCACCGCCGCGCGCATGCACCCCGAGCTGTCGCTCGTCTCGTTCACGCTGCTCGGCCACCTGGAGCACCAGGGCGGCTGCCGGGCCACGGACCTGGCCGCGCACTACACCCTCGACAAATCGACGATCAGCCGGCAGGTCGGGACCCTGGAGAAGGCCGGGCTCGTCGAGCGGCGACTCGACCCGGCCGATCACCGGGTCCACGTACTGCACCTCACCGCGCGCGGTCACGAGGTGCTGGCGCAGGTCGGCGCCGCGCGCCGGGTCGCGTTCCAGGAGCGGCTCGCCGAGTGGAGCGGGCCGGACCTGGCGCGGTTCGCGGAGTATCTGCTGCGGTACAACGAGGCGGCCGAAGGCACCGGGGGCGGCGGCGTGGACCGAGGGGCCCTGGAGTGACGCTCTGTGAGGGTTCAGCCGTTCCCTCTATTCGATAACACTCTGGTAACACACCCAATGTCCTGGAATGGCCATGGACTCAGTGCGAAAGGTTGACCGTTACCCCCGGGGAAAGGTTGCGCTGCGTACATCTTGTTCCTGGGGTGAATCACTCCCTAGCGTGAGATGAACTTTCGTCGAACGCCAGGAAGTTGACCCCCATGCGTCGAGACATACCGCCCCTCGCCGAGGTGCGTCGCATCACTCAGAAGAAGCGCGACGCGTGGTGGACCGTGTTGCTTGTCGACCCCGTCGCCACCCCGCTCGTGCGGTTCACCGCGATGCGCACGAGGATCACGCCCAACCAGATCACCTGGGGCGCGTTCCTCCTCGGTCTGGGTTCGGCCGCGTGCTTCGCGTTCGGCGACTGGAAGTGGCTCGCCCTCGGCGCCGTCGTCTACCACTTCAGCTTCATCCTCGACTGCATGGACGGCAAGATCGCCCGCCTCACCGGGCAGGGCTCCGTCTTCGGCGCCTGGCTCGACTTCGTCTTCGACCGGATCCGCGTCATGGTGTGCGGCGTCGCCCTGATGGGCGGCCAGTACGAGCGCACCGGCGACACCCGCTACATCTGGCTGGCGCTCGCCGTCGTGGCGCTCGACACCCTGCGTTACATCAACTCCCTGGAGATCTTCAAGATCCGCCACACCATGCGCAAGCAGATCAAGGCCCGCATGCGGGCCGCGCGGCGCGCGCAGAACGAGGCGGAGGTGGCCTTCATGGAGGACCTGCTCCGCGACAATCCCTCGGCGGACATCGAGCAGGACCTCCAGCGGGCCGCCGGGGAGGCCGCCTACGACCTTCCCGAGGCCGGGGCCGAGGGGGTCGGCGCCGACGGGGAGGCGACACCGGTCGTCCCGAAGCCCCAGGTGATCGACCTGCACCAGGAGTTCCGCCGGAAGTTCCCCGCCTATCTGCGGGCCCGCTCCTTCCTGCTGCGCCACCGCATCCGCGCGCACCTGGTGAGCGGCATCGAGTTCCAGATGGGCGTCTTCATGATCGGCCCGCTCTTCGACGTGGTGATGCCGGCGACGATCGTCTCCGGTGCCCTGCTGCTGGTCTTCGAACTGGCCATCATCTACAAACTGCTGCTCTCCACGCGGGACTTCACGCGGACGATCGACTCCTTCGAGGAGCAGAAGGTCGCCGCCGCGGTCTGAGCGGGGCCGCAGTGCATCTCGCGCCGGGCGGGCTGGTGGTACTCCAGTCCGCCCGGTGTTACGTGTGGGGCGCAAGATGCCTGCTGTGGCCGGAAGTTGCCGTGGCCGGTCCGCGAGATGTCAGGTTCCACCGCAAGAGGTCCGGTTTGTTATTACGAAACCTTGTTGAACAAGTCACAGCTGCATGTAGGTATTGATCTGCGCGCGTCAATCGGTCAGGGTTTCGTCCCAACACCCGGAGATCTTCCGGGCGTCCGGGGACGTGCCGAGGAACTTCCCGCCGCGGCGCACCCCTGGGCAGACAGCTGAATACCCCCCACATTCCCCCCACACAGCACTGAGGAGACCCCTCTTCATGGCAACTCACAGGCGTGCCCGCACGATGAAGCTCACCGCCGCGATCACCACCGCCGCCACCGCGGTCGGTGTCACCGTCTTCGCCACCTCCTTCGCCGGCGCGGCCACCCCCGCCGAGGGCAGGGTGTACGGCCTGGACGCCAAGGGCGCCGTGGCCGGCAGCTACATCGTGATGCTCGACGAGAAGGCCGACAAGGCGGCCAAGTCGAAGCTCGCCGAGGAGTACGGCGGCGAACTGAAGCGCACCTACTCCTCCGCCATCAACGGCTTCTCCGCCAAGGGCCTGAGCGAGACCGAGGCCAAGCGCCTGGCCGCCGACCCGGCCGTCGGCAAGGTCGTCCAGTCGAAGAAGTTCACCATCGACGCCACCCAGGACAACCCGCCCTCCTGGGGCCTGGACCGCATCGACCAGACGGACACCGCGGCCGACGACAAGTACACCTACCCGGACGCGGCCGGCGAGGGCGCCACCGCGTACGTCATCGACACCGGTGTCCGCGTCAGCCACAAGGACTTCGGCGGCCGCGCCACCTCCGGCTTCGACGCCGTCGACAACGACGACAACGCCGACGACGGCAACGGCCACGGCACGCACGTCGCCGGCACCATCGCCGGCCAGTCGCACGGCGTCGCCAAGAAGGCGAAGATCGTCGCCGTCCGCGTCCTGGACGACCAGGGCTCCGGCACCACCGAGCAGGTCGTCGCGGGCATCGACTGGGTCACCAAGAACCACCAGGGCCCCTCCGTCGCCAACATGAGCCTCGGCGGCGGCGCGGACGAGGCGCTCGACGCGGCCGTGCGCAAGGCGATCGCCTCGGGCGTCACCTTCGCGGTGGCCGCCGGCAACGAGTCGACCGACGCCTCCCAGGGCTCCCCGTCCCGCGTGCAGGAGGCCATCACGGTCGCCTCCTCCACCAAGGACGACGAACAGTCGGACTTCTCCAACTTCGGCCCCGCCGTGGACCTCTACGCCCCGGGCTCGGACATCACGTCCGCCTGGAACACCGGTGACGACGCCACCAACACCATCTCCGGCACGTCGATGGCGACCCCGCACGTCGTGGGCGCCGCCGCCGTCTACCTCGCCGCCCACCCGGACGCCAAGCCCGCGGACGTCGCCAAGGCCCTGACCGACGGCGCCACGCCGGACAAGATCTCCAACCCGAGCGAGGGCACGCCCAACAAGCTCCTGAAGATCGTCGAGTGATCCTCGCCGTCCACTGAGCCGCGGCCGCCGTGCCCGCCCCCACGGGGCACGGCGGCCGCTTCGTCGGGTGCCCTATCGTGTGCGCATGGCGATCAGGACATACGCGGCGCTGCTGCGCGGCATCAACGTCGGCGGTCACAAGAAGGTGCCGATGGCCGGGCTGCGCGCGCTCCTCGAAGGGCTCGGGCACGGCGACGTGCAGACGTACCTGCAGAGCGGCAACGCCGTGTTCACCGCGCCGCGGGGCGACGAGGACTCGCTCGGGGCCGAGTTGCGGACGGCCATCGAGGAGCACTTCGGCTTCGCCGTCGACGTCCTGGTCCGCGACGGGGCGTATCTGCGGGCGGTGGCGGACGCCTGTCCCTTCCCCGCGGCCGAGCTGGAGGCCAAGCAGCTCCACGTCACCTACTTCTCCGCGCCGGTCGACCCGGCGCGTTTCTCGGCCATCGACCAGGCCGCCTTCCTGCCCGAGGAATTCCGGCTCGGCGACCGCGCCCTGTACCTGTACGCGCCCGACGGCCTCGGCCGCTCCAAGCTCGGCGAGCAGCTGTCGCGGCCCGCCCTGAACAAGGGCCTGATCGCCACCACCCGCAACTGGAACACCGTCGCCCGACTGGTGGAGCTGACCCGTGCCTGAGCCGACCCCCGCCGTCGAGGCCGCCATGGAGGGCGAGCTGCGCCTCCTCGATCCCGAGGTGCGGACGTCACCGGAGCTGTTCGGGGCGCTGCTGCACCCGGAGTTCACGGAGTTCGGGGCCTCCGGCACGCGCTGGGACCGGGAGACCATCGTGGAGGTCCTCATGGACGGGTCCGCACCCGCCGGCCGCCCCGCCACCACCGTCTCCCGCATGCGCGGCGTCCAGCTCGCGGACGACCTGGTGCATCTCACCTACGACACGGACGACAACGGCCGCCGCGCGCACCGCAGTTCACTGTGGCGCCGCACGGGCGGCGGCTGGCGGCTCTGGTTCCATCAGGGCACGCTGTTCACCGACCCGGGTCCGAAATCCGGGAGGTGAGCAGCAGGGTGGTCCTGCCGTCCTCCTCCGGGACCTCCCGGCCCTGGGTGTAGCCGAGACGTTTGAGGACGGAGAGGGAGGCGGTGTTCTCCGAGTCCACCGTGGCGTGCACCTCGGCGAGCCCCAGGCTCTCGTGCCCGTACGAGGTCAGCAGTCGCGCCAGCTCCGTGCCGAGACCGAGGCCCCAGCTCTCCCTGGTCAGGCCGTAGACGATCTCGTGGCCGTCCAGCCAGGTCTCCGGCGAGGGCTTGATCTCGGCGTGCCCGACATAGCGGCCCTCGTGCCGGACCGCCCACACGGGGAAGCGTTCCTCCGCGTAGACGAGGCTGAATATGCGGCCGAACAGGGCCCGGTCCTCCGCCGCGCTCTGCACCCCCTCGCCGAACCACCGCCCCACGGCCTCGTCCTGGAACAGTGCGACGAAGTGCGCCTCGTCGGAGGCGACGTAGGGCGTCAGGGAGAGTCGATCGGACCGCAGCTCGGGTGTCATCCGCGAGACGGTATGGGGGCGGGGGCAGGCGGAGCAAGCACTTTGCGCCCTCTCTTCGACCGGCTGTGCGCCCCCCTCGGGCGGCCCTGGGCCTCCGCGCCCGGCGATACGCCGCTCATCCGACCGTACGCGGCAGTCCGATCGGGTTCGGGTAGGGCAGCAGGCCCGAGTTCTGGATGGCGCGGGCCGCCGGGTGCAGGGCGGCGAGGAGGGCGTCCGCGGCCGGGGCGGACAGCGGGCGCAGCAGGCGGTCCGCGAGGCGGTCCGTGTCGTCCTCGATCAACTCGCGTTCCGTGAGCCCCCGTTCGGTGACCCGGCCCGCCGTGTCGATCAGGCCCCGGCAGCGCAGCCGGTCCATGGCCGTCTCCCACTCCTCCTCGCTCCAGCCGCGGTCCTGCCGGATGCGGGCCGCGTCCACCCTGCCGGTCACGGCGGCCAGGGCGAGGGCCTCGCGGGCGTCCAGGCCGTGGTCGGCGAGCACCGAGATGTGGGCGTCGCCCCGGAACTCGCGGACGCACGTGGTCAGTTGCCACAGGCGCTCGACCGGGTCGGTGCGGCCCACCAGGTCGCGGTTGGCGGCGAACAGCGGACGGGCCAGGGGAGGGGCGTCCTCCACCACGGCGGTCAGCGGCGGGTTGGACGACGTCGTCAAGATGGCGATGTCCGGGACCAGTTGACGCAGGGCGCGGGCCGCGAGGCGGGCCCGCTCCTCGACGACCCGGTCCGGTGAGGCGTACTCCCAGGCGGACGGCAGGGCGCGGGCCACCATGCCCGGCGCGAAGACACCGAGTGCCGCCGAGGCGACGCCCGGGCCCACGCGCCCCATCGGCGCGGTGCGGGCGGCGAAATACCCCATCCAGAAGCCCTTGAGGCCCACCGCACGGCCGAGTCCTCGGCAGCGCTCCTCGAAGTAGATCACCGCGTGCAGGGGTTCGGTCCGCAGCCACAGCGTGCGGGAACGGCTCGGGGTCATGAACCCACAAGCTAGGCCAGAGCGGGGGTCCGCGCCAGAGGAGCAACAGGGCAGGTGTCCGGCGCGTACGTCTCGTCGTGGCGCCGCAGCAGCAGCCGCGCCACCGACGGCGCGGGCCCGAGGACGTCCGCCAGGATGTCGGCGCCGGCCTCGACGGCGTCCCGCGCGATGCGATCCGGCAGGAAACCGGGCGCGAGGACGTAGGGGGCGACCGCCACCTGACGTACGCCGGGCACGGCACGCAGTGCGCGTACGGCGTCCCGGGTGCGTGGCGAGGAAGCGGAGGCGAACGCAGGCCGCACGGCACACCAACCGGTGAGCCGCCACTCCCGCGCGATTTCAGCGATCACTGCGATCGCCTCCGGATCCGATGACCCCGCCGAGGCCAGTACGACCCCGGTCGAGGACCTGTCGGCGGGGTCGAGCCCCGCCTCGTGCAGCCGCTGCTCCAAGGCGTGCAGGAGGAGCGGGGAAGGGCCGAGGACCGGCGCCCGGCGGACGCGCAGGGCCGCGGGGGCCTCGCGCAGCACCGCGGGGATGTCCGCCTTCGCGTGGAACGCCCGCGTCAGGAGCAGCGGCAGCGCCACCACGTCCCGTACGCCCTCGGCCGCGAGCTGCTCCAACGTCCCGGAGACAGAGGGGGCGTTGAAGTCCAGGAAGGCGGTTTCCACCCGCAGCCCCGGGCGCAGCGAGCGCACCTGCCGCACCAGCGCGCGCACGCTTGCGGCGTGCCGCGGGTCGCGGCTGCCGTGGGCGATGACGAGGAGCACGGGACGGTGCGCGGGCGGGGCGGGTCGGCGCATGGCGGGTCAGCTCCTCACGAGGAGGCCGCGGCCGCGCAGCACACGCCGCTCCAGCGGGCTGAAGATGAGCAGGTCGATGGCGATGCCGACGATGAGGATGAGGAAGATGGCCAGGAAGATCATGGGCATGGAGCTGGCGTTGCGGCCGTTCTCCAGGAGCTGGCCGAGGCCCACGCCCAGTTCGGGCGAGGACGCGATGATCTCGGCGGCCATCAGGGAGCGCCAGGAGAACGCCCAGCCCTGCTTGAGCCCCGCCAGATAGCCGGGCAGCGCCGCCGGGAGCACGATGTGCCAGGTGTGGCGCAAGCCGCTCGCGCCGAGCGTGCGGCCCGCGCGCAGGAACAGCGGCGGCACCTGGTCGACGCCGGACACCAGGCCGTTGGCGATGGACGGCACGGCGCCGAGCAGGATCACCGCGTACATCATCTTGTTCTCCAGGCCCAGCCACAGCACCGCGGGCGGTACCCACGCCACCGAGGGCAGCGACTGGAGTCCGGAGAGGATGGGGCCGATCGCGGCCCTGATGAACCGCACCCGGGCGACGACCAGACCGAGCGGCGTGCCGATCGCGAGGGCGAGCAGGAAGCCGAGCAGGCCGCGTGAGACGGACGTCCAGATGTAGTCGAGCAGCGTGCCCTGCACCCAGGCCGCGCGCACCTCGTCCCAGACCGCGGACGGCGAGGGCAGCTTGCTCGGGTCGTCGACGACCTCGAAGGACACCAGCGCCTGCCAGACCAGCAGGACGAGCAGCACCGCGGTGAGCGGCGGCAGCACCTTCTGCGTCAGGACCTGGCGCAGCGGCGTGCGGCCGGGTCCCGCGCTGGTCTCCAGCGCGTCGAGGCCCGCCTCCAGGCCGGCGAGGTCCTGGCCGTCACCGGGCCCGTCGGACTCCTTGCGGGCGCCGGTCGTCCCGGAACCCGGACCGGTCGTCCCGGAACCCGGACCGGTCGTCCCGGAACCCGGACCGGTCGTCCCGGTGACCGGACCGGTCGTCTCAGTGCTGGCCATGGCGGCGGATCTCCCCACGCAGTTTCTCGGTGATCTCGACGGACAGTTCCGCCACGGCGGAGTCCTCGATGCGGCGCGGGTGCGGGATGTCGACCCGCCACTCGTGCGCCACCCGGCCCGGACGCGACGAGAGGAGCACCACGCGCTGGGCGAGGCGCACGGCCTCGCGGACGTTGTGCGTGACGAACAGGACGGAGACGTTCGTCTCGCGCCAGATGCGGGTCAGCTCGTCGTGCAGCACGTCCCGGGTGATCGCGTCCAGCGCCGCGAACGGCTCGTCCATCAGGAGCAGCCTGCTGTCCTGGGCGAGTGCGCGGGCCAGCGCCACCCGCTGGCGCATGCCGCCGGACAGCTCGTGCACCCGCTTGCCGTACGCGCCGTGCAGCCGCACCAGTTCGAGCAGTTCCTCGGCCCTCGGGCGGCGCTCGGCCTTCGCCACGCCGCGCAGCTTCAGGGCCAGTTCGATGTTCTTGCCCGCCGTCAGCCACGGGAACAGCGCGTGCTCCTGGAACATCAGGGCGGGCCGTCCGTCGGTCGTGATGGCCCCGGCCGACGGCTTGTCGAGCCCGGCGACCAGGTTCAGCAGCGTCGACTTGCCGCAGCCGGAGGCGCCCAGGAGGGTGACGAACTCGCCGGGCGCGACATCGAGCGTGATGTCGTCGAGGACGAGCTGGGTCCCGGCGGGACCGGCGAAGGACTTCGATACGTGCGCGATCCGGGCGGCGTGCGTTGTCTCGGTGCGGATGTCCTCCGCGGCCTTGGCGAGGGTGGTCGCCATGGTCGTCACCTCCTGGGAACGGGAATATTTCCGGGGCTACTTGACGCCGAGACCGGCGTCGTCGACCGGGGACCCGCCCGCGGCCCGGAGGACCTTGTTCAGCGGCCGGAGGTCGTAGATGCCCTTGAGGTCGGGCTTCTCCAGGAGGCCGGCCCTGACCGCGTGCTCGGCCTCGGCGTCCAGGGTGGCGGCCAGCGGGTCGTCGGTCGTGCTGATGGACTTCCACGCGGGGTCGAGCACCTCGGCGGGCAGCGCCTTCCCGGAGTCCGCCTTGAGCTGGGCGTTCGCCGCGGCCTTGGCCTTGTCCGGGTTCTCGCCGATCCAGGCGTTGGTCTTCACGGAACCGCGCAGGACGGCCTCGACGACCTTCGGGTGCTCCTCCAGGAAGCTCTGCTTCACGATGATGTTCGTGATCACGAACTTCTTGTCCGGCCACAGGTCGGCCTCGTCGAGGAGGACCTTGCCGCCCTCGGCGACCAGCTTGGAGGCGGTCGGCTCGGGCACCCAGGCGCCGTCGATGGAGCCGGACTTGTAGGCATCCGGCGTGATCTTGTTGTCGGTGCGGATCACCGACACGTCACCCTTGCCGCTCTGCGCGTCGACCTTCCAGCCCCGCTCCGCGATCCAGTTGAGGAAGGCCACGTCCTGGGTGTTGCCGAGCTGCGGTGTCGCGATCTTCTTGCCCTTGACGTCGGCCAGGGACTTGATCTTCTTGGGGTCCACCACGAGCTTCACGCCGCCCGAGGCCGAACCGCCGATGATGCGCAGATTCTTGCCGGCGGACTTGGTGTAGCCGTTGATGGCGGGGGAGGGGCCGATCCAGCCGATGTCGATGGAGCCCGCGTTCAGCGCCTCGATCTCCGAGGGACCGGCGTTGAACTGCGAGTACTTCGCCTCCGTGCCGCCCAGTTCCTTCTGGAACAGGCCCTCGCGGTTGCCGACCAGGGCGGTGGCGTGCGTGAGGTTCGGGAAGTAGCCGATCTTCACGCTGTCCAGGCCGTCGATCTTCTTCGCGCCCGCGGCGATCTTCGTCTTGCCGTCCTCCTCGCTCGCCCCGGAGCCATAGCCGCAGGCGCCGAGGGACAGGGCCAGCAGGGGGAGCGCCAGCAGGGCGGTGAGGGTGGTACGTGGTGCAGCAGGCACGGGAGGTGTTCCTCTCGTCGGCCCGGGCGCACGCCGTCAGGTCGTGGCCGGGAGGTCGGCAGGTCTTCGTCGTCGTACAGAGGCGGCCCGGGGGACGGGGCGGCCGTGGGCGCGCGAGCGGTGCGCGTACGTCATCGCGCACATCGCGCCACCCCGCCCTGCCCGCTGCCGAGGGCGCCGCTGCCGATGCGGCCGCCCTCCTTCGCGAAGGTGGAGAACATGTCGAGTGGGGGCATGTCAGAAGTCCCAGTCCTCGTCGTCGGCCGGGGCGGCGCCGTCGTCCGCCGGCGTGGCGAACGCCTCGCCCGCCATGCCCGCCGCGAGCGTCGTGCCGTCGGCCGGGTCGATGAGCAGGAACGATCCGGTGCGCCGCGAGTCCGCGTACGCGTCGAGCGCCAGCGGCTCGGCGGTGCGGACCTTCACGCGCCCGATGTCGTTGGCGACGAGCTGTCCGGGCTCGGGGTGCTGGGACAGGTCGTCCAGGGTCAGCCGCGAGGGGATCTCCTTGACGATCGCCTTGACCGTGCGGGTGGTGTGCTTGAGCAGCACCCGCTGGCCGACGCTCAGCGGTGTGTCGGCGACATGGCAGACCGTCGCCTCGATGTCCTGCGAGGTCGGCGGGGTGTCGCCGCTGGGCACGATCAGGTCGCCGCGCGAGATGTCGATGTCGTCCTCCAGGAGCAGGGTGATGGACTGCGGCGTCCACGCCACGTCCACCGCCTTGCCCAGGAGGTCGATCCCGGCGATCTTCGAGGTACGGCCCGAGGGGAGGACCGTGACGGACTCGCCGACGCGGAACGTGCCGGCCGCGATCTGGCCCGCGTAGCCGCGGTAGTCGGGGTGCTCGGCGCTCTGCGGGCGGATCACGTACTGCACGGGAAGCCGGGCGTGGCACGAGGTGAGGTCGTGGCTGACCGGGACCGTCTCCAGGTGTTCCAGGACGGTGGGGCCGCCGTACCAGTCCATGTGGGACGAGGGCTCGACGACGTTGTCCCCGGCGAGGGCGGAGATCGGGATCGCGGTGATCTCCGGAACCCCCAACTCGCCCGCGTAGGCGGTGAACTCCTCGGCGATCTTCGCGAAGACCGTCTCGTCGTAGGCGACCAGGTCCATCTTGTTCACGGCCAGGACGACGTGCGGGACGCGCAGCAGCGCGGCGACCGCGGCGTGGCGGCGGGTCTGCTCGATGACGCCGTTGCGGGCGTCGACCAGCACGACGGCGAGGTCGGCGGTGGAGGCGCCGGTGACCATGTTCCGCGTGTACTGCACGTGGCCGGGGGTGTCGGCCAGGATGAACCGGCGCCGGGCGGTGGCGAAGTAACGGTAGGCCACGTCGATGGTGATGCCCTGCTCGCGCTCGGCGCGCAGCCCGTCGGTGAGCAGCGCGAGGTCCGGCGTGTCGGCGCCCCGGCTGGCCGAGACGCGCTCGACGGCCTCCAACTGGTCGGTCAGGACCGACTTGGAGTCGTGCAGGAGCCGGCCCACCAGGGTGGACTTGCCGTCGTCGACGGACCCGGCGGTGGCGAACCGCAGCAGCGTGGTGGCCGTCAGGTCACCCAACTGGGCGTCGGCGGTGGTGGTGTTGCTCATGGTTAGAAGTACCCCTCGCGCTTGCGGTCTTCCATCGCGGCCTCGGACATCTTGTCGTCGGCCCGGGTCGCCCCGCGCTCGGTCAGCCGGGAGGCGGCGATCTCGGCGATGACGGCGTCCAGCGTCGTGGCGTCGGAGTCGACGGCGCCGGTGCAGGACATGTCGCCCACCGTGCGGTAGCGGATGAGCCGCTTCTCCACCCGCTCCTCGCCCTTGGGGCCGCCCCACTCGCCGGCGGTCAGCCACATCCCCGCCCGCTTGAAGACCTCCCGTTCGTGGGCGAAGTAGATCTGCGGCAGCTCGATGCCCTCCCGCGCGATGTACTGCCACACGTCCAGCTCGGTCCAGTTGGACAGCGGGAAGACGCGCACGTGCTCGCCGGGCGCGTGGCGGCCGTTGTAGAGCTGCCACAGCTCGGGGCGCTGCCGGCGCGGATCCCACTGCGAGAACTCGTCCCGCAGCGAGAACACCCGCTCCTTGGCGCGCGCCTTCTCCTCGTCCCGGCGGCCGCCGCCGAAGACCGCGTCGAACCTCTCGCTCTGGATCTTCTCGGTGAGCGGCACCGTCTGCAGCGGGTTGCGCGTGCCGTCGGGGCGCTCGCGCAGCTTTCCGGCGTCGATGTACTCCTGCACGGACGCCACGTGCAGCCGCAGCCCGTGCCGGGCCACCGCCCGGTCGCGGTAGTCGAGGACCTCGGGAAAATTGTGGCCCGTGTCCACGTGCAGCAGCGAGAAGGGCACGGGGGCGGGGGCGAACGCCTTCAGCGCCAGGTGCAGCATGACGATGGAGTCCTTGCCGCCGGAGAAGAGGATCACCGGCCGCTCGAACTCGCCCGCCACCTCGCGGAAGATGTGCACCGCCTCGGACTCCAGCGCGTCCAGGTGGCTCAGGGCGTAGGGGCTGCGGGTGCCCTCGCCGGTCGCGGTGGCAACAGTGGTCATGCCAGACCCCTTTCGGTGAGCAGCGTGTACAGGGCCGTGGCCGACTCCCGCACCGTCTGGTCCTGCGACTCGATCCGCAGATCCGGCGACTCGGGCGCCTCATAAGGGTCGTCGACCCCCGTCAGCCCCGAGATCTCGCCCGCCGCCTGCCGGGCGTACAGGCCCTTCACATCGCGTACGGAGCACACCTCCACCGGCGTGGCGACATGCACCTCCAGATAGGCGGTGCCCGCCGCCTGGTGGCGCCCGCGGACCGCCGCACGGCTGTCCGCGAACGGCGCGATCACCGGGACAAGCACCAACACGCCGTTGCGCGCGAGGAGCTGGGCGACGAAGCCGATGCGCTGCACATTGGTGTGCCGGTCCTCTCTGCTGAAGCCGAGGCCCGCCGAGAGGAACTCGCGGATCTCGTCCCCGTCGAGCACCTCCACCCGCCGGCCCTCCGCGCGCAGCCGGCCCGCCAGTTCATGCGCGATGGTGGTCTTGCCCGCGCTGGGCAGGCCGGTGAGCCAGACAGTGGCTCCGCTCACGTGGGACTCCTGAACTGCTCGTCGTGCCGCGGTCATCCGTGGATCCCGCACTCGGTCTTGGTGTTGCCGGACCAGCGGCCGGCGCGCGCGTCCTCGCCCTCCAGGAGGCGGCGGGTGCAGGGCGCGCAGCCCACGGAGCCGTAGCCGTCCATCAGAAGCGGGTTGGTGAGAACGCCCTGCTCGGCCACATAGGCGTCGACGTCGTCCTGCGTCCAGCGGGCGATCGGCGAGACCTTGACCTTCTGCCGCTTCTCGTCCCAGCCGACGACCGGGGTGTTCGCCCGGGTCGGCGACTCGTCGCGGCGCAGGCCCGTGGCCCACGCGGCGTACCCCTTGAGGCCGTCCTCCAGGGGCTGCACCTTGCGCAGCTTGCAGCACAGGTCGGGGTCGCGGTCGTGCAACTTCGGGCCGTACTCGGCGTCCTGCTCGGCCACGCTTTGGCGGGGCGTGAGGGTGATGACGTTGACGTCCAGCACGGCCTCGACGGCGTCGCGGGTGCCGATGGTCTCCGGGAAGTGGTAGCCGGTGTCGAGGAAGACGACGTCCACGCCGGGCATGGCCCGCGAGGCGAGATGGGCGACGACCGCGTCCTCCATGGAGGAGGTCACGCAGAACGCGCCGCCGAACGTGTCGGCGGCCCAGCGCAGGATCTCCAGGGCGGACGCGTCCTCCAGGTCGCGCCCGGCCCGCTCGGCCAGCGTCTTCAACTCGTCGTTCGTACGCACTGCTTGAGTGGACGTCATATCTGATCCCCTCCGCCGTCGGTGTGCCGAACCCCCCGGGCGAGCAGCCCGAGGAACTTCAGCTGGAAGGCCCGGTTGCACGCGGCGCATTCCCAGGCGCCGTGCCCGGTCTCGTTCGGTCGCAGGTCCTCGTCGCCGCAGTAGGGGCAGTGGAAGGGGGCGGCTCGCTCACTCACTGCAGGGCCTCCTCGGAGGCGCGGGCGGTCCAGGTGGCGAACCGCTCGCCCTCGGCGCGCTCCTCCTGGAAGCGCTTGAGGACCCGCTCGATGTAGTCGGGCAGTTCGTCGGCGGTGACCTTCAGGCCGCGCACCTTGCGGCCGAAGCCGGCGTCGAGGCCGAGCGCGCCGCCGAGGTGCACCTGGTAGCCCTCGACCTGGTCGCCGGCCTCGTCGAGGACGAGCTGGCCCTTGAGGCCGATGTCGGCGACCTGGATGCGGGCGCAGGCGTTCGGGCAGCCGTTGATGTTGATGGTGATCGGCTCGTCGAACTGCGGGATGCGGCGCTCCAGTTCGTCGATGAGTGAGGCGCCGCGGGCCTTGGTCTCGACGATGGCGAGCTTGCAGAACTCGATGCCGGTGCAGGCCATCGTGCCGCGCCGGAACGGCGAGGCGTTGACCTTGAGGTCGAGCGCCTCCAGGGCGGAGACGAGCGAGTCGACGTCCTCCCGCGCCACGTCCAGCACGATCATCTTCTGCTCGGCGGTGGTGCGCAGGCGCCCCGAGCCGTGGGCCTCGGCGACCTCGGCGATCTTGGTGAGGGTGGCGCCGTCCACGCGGCCGACGCGCGGTGCGAAGCCGACGTAGAAGCGGCCGTCCTTCTGCCGGTGCACGCCGAGGTGGTCGCGCCAGGTGCCGGCGGGCTGCTCGGGCGCGGGCCCGTCGGTGAGCCTGCGCCCCAGGTACTCGTCCTCCAGGACCTGGCGGAACTTCTCCGGGCCCCAGTCGGCGACGAGGAACTTCAGGCGGGCGCGGTTGCGCAGCCGGCGGTAGCCGTAGTCACGGAAGATGCCGATGACGCCGCCGTACACGTCCGGTACGTCCGCCAGCGCCACCCAGGCGCCGAGGCGCACGCCCAGCTTGGGGTTGGTGGACAGGCCGCCGCCGACCCACAGGTCGAAGCCGGGGCCGTGTTCGGGGTGGTGCACGCCGACGAAGGCGACGTCGTTGATCTCGTGGGCGACGTCCAGCTGCGGGGAGCCGGAGATCGCCGTCTTGAACTTGCGCGGCAGGTTGGAGAACTCGGGGTTGCCGATGAAGCGGCGCTGGATCTCGTCGATGGCGGGGGAGCCGTCGATGATCTCGTTCTCGGCGACCCCGGCCACCGGTGAGCCGAGGATGACGCGGGGGGTGTCGCCGCAGGCCTCGGTGGTGGACAGCCCGACGGCTTCGAGCCGCCGCCAGATCTCGGGGACGTCCTCGAT
This sequence comes from Streptomyces sp. NPDC031466, assembly GCF_055581265.1. NCBI lineage: Bacteria > Bacillati > Actinomycetota > Actinomycetes > Kitasatosporales > Streptomycetaceae > Streptomyces > Streptomyces sp. NPDC031466. The sequence goes on along the minus strand of NZ_JBVIJT010000011.1, from coordinate 100,018 downwards.
GCGGATCCAGTGGTACTGGATGTTCTGCCGGTCGGTGAGGTCGGCGGTCCCGCGCGCGAACTCCTCGGAGATCTCCCCGATGACGCGCAGCTGCTCGGTGGTCAGCCGGCCGCCGTCGATGCGCACCCGCAGCATGAAGTACTCGTCGTCCAGCTCCTCCGGCGCCAGGACCGCGGTCTTGCCGCCGTCGATCCCGGGCTTGCGCTGGGTGTAGAGGCCCCACCAGCGCATGCGCCCGCGCAGGTCGTTGGGGTCGATGGAGTCGAAGCCCCGCTTGGAGTAGATCGTCTCAATACGTGTCCGCACATTGAGACCGTCGTCGTCCTTCTTGAACTGCTCGTTGCCGTTGAGGGGCGTGAAGTGGCCCACGGCCCACTGGCCCTCGCCGCGGTGACGGCTCGCCTTGCGGCGGGGCGTGGCTGGGGCGGGCTTCTCTGGCGTGGCGGGCATGGGTGTACGTCCTTCGGGGCAGCGGAGAAACGTCTCTCTGACCTGCGGGTATGGGCACATGCGGAAATGTGCGCGCGGCGCTGCGCAGGGAGGGGATCAGGGACGAGCGAGGGGGTGGAGGTGCGGCGGCGCTGAGGCGGTCAGCGGGCCGGACACATGGCGCTGGACATGCGGCCGAGGTCGACGTGACGCCGACTCACCAAGGCGGTTCCAGTGCGATCCATGACGGAAGCGTGTCACGGGACTTTCGGCCCAGTCCAGCATTATCCAGAATGTGGACACCTCTGTCCCGTATCGTGGACAGAGGTGTCGTCGGTCACAGCGTCGGTCGCCGCGTCAGTCGCGCTGGGCCCCCGGCCACGGGCCCGGAGCGGCGCCCTCCGGTTCCTGCTCGACCTTGGTGTCGAAGAGCCGGAAACCGCGCCGCAGGTAATTGTCCATGGCGTGCTCGCCGTCCTTGGAGCAGGTGTGCAGCCAGACCCGCTCGGTCGGCGCGAGGCCGGGCCACCGTTCGGCCAGGTCCCAGGCGCGCGCGACCCCGTACGAGAGGAGGTGTCCGCCGATGCGCCGGCCCCGGAAGGAGGGGAGCAGCCCGAAGTAGACGATCTCCACGACGCCCGGCGCCGCGTCCCCCCGCTCGCCCTGCGCCGCCAGCTCCACGTACCCGGCGGGCGTCCCCCTGTCGTACGCGACCCACGTCTCCACGCCCGGCCGCTCCAGCAGCTTGCGCCACTCGGCATAGGTGAGGGAGAGCCGGTCGGTCCAGCGGATGTCCCCGCCGACGGAGGCGTACAGGAACCGGCTGAACTCGGGCGAGGGCACTTCGGCGCGCACGATCCGCACGTCGCCCTCGGGCGCGGCGGCGGGCAGGAGATCGCGGGGGGACGTCTGCTCCAGCGACCATGTGGTGACGGTGAGACTCATGGGACTCAGCGAACCACGCGCCGGGCCGGGCCCCGCTGCCGGGGCCGGGCGGAGGGCCGTGCGGCGCCCGGGCGTCGGCTCCGCCCTCACTCGCGCCCACCCGGCCCCACTCGTGCCCGCTCTCGTGCGCGCCCGCCCCTTCCGCACGCCCACCCCGCCCGGCCGCACGCGCCCGGTCGCACGCGCCCGGTCGCACGCGCGCCCGTCCGTACTGCGCTGTTCAAGGCCCCGCCCCGTTCCGCGCGCCCCGGATCGCCCCAGTGGTAGCGGTACCCGCAAAGGACAGGGGTGGCCCCGTGCCGGCGCGGCACCACCCGTGTCCAGGCCGGCGCCGCCTAGGAACGCGGCGCTGCCCGCTCCACCACCGAGGCCAGGTCCAGGCTGTGCGGCAGCGTGCCGAACGCCGCGCCCCAGTCGCCGCCGAGCCTCGAGGCGCAGAACGCGTCGGCCACCTCCGGGGGCGCGTACCGCACGAGCAGGGAGCCCTGGAGCACCAGCGCCATCCGCTCCACGAGCCGCCGTGCCCGCGCCTCGATGCCGTCCAGATCGGCCAGCTCCGTCAGCAGGTCCTTGATCGCCCCGTCCAGCCGGTGGTCGGCGCCCCGGGCCTCGCCGACCTCCTGGAGGAACGCGTTCAGGGCCAGCGGCTCCCGCTGCAACGCCCGCAGGACGTCCAGCGCCTGGACGTTCCCCGAGCCCTCCCAGATGGAGTTCAGCGGCGCCTCGCGCAGCAGCCTCGGCATGCCCGACTCCTCGACGTAGCCGTTGCCGCCGAGGCACTCCAGGGCCTCCCCGACCATCGGCGTGCACCGCTTGGTCACCCAGTACTTGGCCGCCGGCACCGCGAGCCGCAGGAACGCCCGCTCCTGCTCGCCCCCGTCGTCGTACGCGGCCGCGAGCCGCAGCGCCAGCGTCGTGGCCGCCTCCGATTCGAGCGCGAGGTCCGCCAGGACGTTGCGCATCAGCGGCTTGTCGAGCAGCTTGCCGCCGAACGCCTCCCGGTACGTGGCGTGGTGCACCGCCTGCGCGACGGCCTGCCGCATCAGCGCGGCCGAACCGATCACACAGTCGAGCCGGGTCGCCGCGACCATCCCGATGATGGTGCGCACCCCGCGCCCCTCGTCGCCGACCCGCCGCGCCCACGTCCCGTCGAACTCGACCTCGCCGGAGGCGTTGGAGCGGTTGCCCAGCTTGTTCTTGAGCCGCTGGACGGCGAACGGGTTGCGGGTGCCGTCCTCCAGCACGCGCGGCACGAGGAAGCAGGTCAGCCCCTGCTCGGCCTGCGCGAGCACCAGGAAGCCGTCGGACATCGGGGCGGAGCAGAACCACTTGTGGCCGGTCAGCTCGTAGGCGCCCTCCTCGGACAGGGCCCGCGCGCGCGTCGTGTTGGCCCGCACGTCGCTGCCGCCCTGCTTCTCCGTCATGCCCATCCCGAACAGGACGCCCGCCTTCTGCGACGCCGGGCGCAGCCCCTGGTCGTAGACGGTCGAGGTGAGGCGCGGCTCCCACTCGGCGGCGAGCGCCGGATCGGCGCGCAGCGCGGGCACCGCGGCGTGCGTCATCGACACCGGGCAGCCGTGCCCGCCCTCGGTCTGCGTCCACACCAGGAACCCCGCGGCCCGCCGCAGGTGCCCGCCGGGCCGCGACCAGGCCGCCGTCAGGCCCGCGCCGACCGCCTTGCCCAGCAGCCGGTGCCAGGACGGATGGAAGTCGACCTCGTCGATCCGGTGCCCGTACCGGTCGTGGGTGCGCAGCACCGGCGGGTGGTCGTTGGCCAGTGCCCCCCACTCCTGCGCCTGGGCGGAGCCGGCGCTGCGGCCGAGCAGCGAGAGCTCCTCGCGCGTGGAATCGAGGAGCGCCGGATCCAGATGCCGCTCGACGCCCTCCACGAGGGCCCGGTCGGAGGCGAAGACGTCATATCCGACCAGGGGCGGAGCCTGGTTGGTCACTGTGTGGGTGCTGGCTGCCATGCCGCTACGGTAAGGAGGTGCACCAGGCAAATGAAACACCCGGGCGGCCCTCGGGGCGCTGGAAACGGGCCCGCGCTCTCTACCGCAACGTCTCCAAGCGCAGGACCGCCTGGCTGCTGCTCAAGGACACCGTCAACTCGTGCGTCGAGTACCGCATCCTGGGGCTCGCGGCCGAGGCGGCGTTCTTCACGCTGCTCTCCGTGCCGCCCCTGCTGCTGAGCCTCATCGGACTGCTCGCCTACGTCGACCGGTGGACCGGCGCGAACACCATCGCCAGCGTCGAGAACAACATCCTGGAGGCGTCCCGCACGGTCCTGTCCGACCGGGGGGTGAGCCAGATCGCGCAGCCGATACTGGAAGACGTCATGAAGGTGAGCCGACCGGACATCATCTCCATCGGCTTCCTGTTCGCCCTGTGGTCCGGCTCGCGCGCCGTGAACGTGTTCATCGACACGATCACCGTCATGTACGGCCTCGACGGCGTCCGCGGCATCGTCAAGACGCGGCTCCTCGCCTTCGGTCTTTTCATCGTGGCGCTGCTCATCGGCTCGGTCGCGCTGCCGCTGATGGTGGCGGGGCCGGACGCGGTGGTGAAACTCCTGCCCGGCTCGACGACGGTCGTCCAGATCCTGTACTGGCCGGTCGTCGTCATCCTCTCCATCGTCTTCCTGACGACGCTGTACCACGTGTCGGTGCCGGTGCGCTCGCCGTGGGTCGAGGACATGCCGGGCGCGCTGATCGCCCTCGCCATGTGGGTCCTCGGCAGCTTCCTGCTGCGCATCTACCTCACCAGCACCGTGGAGGGCCCCACGATCTACGGCTCGCTGGCGGCCCCGGTCGCCGTGCTCCTGTGGATCGGCGTGTCGGCCTTCGCGGTCCTGGTGGGCGCCGCGGTCAACGCGGCGATCGACCGCGTCTGGCCGTCCGTCGCCACGGCCGCCGCGCGCGCCGCCAACGACCGCATAAGGGAGGCCCAGGCCGCCGAGGTCGTCGCCCGCGCGGCCGCCGCGCGCGAGGGGCTCGACCCCGACGACCCGGAGATGCCGTCCGAGTTCCCCGAGCGGTGGTCCCGCTTCCTGCCCCCGGACGACGTGACCTCGCGGCTGCGGGCGCATGTGAAGCGCCATGGGTCGGACGACCACCCACCGGAGTAGGTCACCGGCTCCGCTCCATCCGCCCCGGTCACCGAAGGGGCCGCACGGCACGGCCCCTTCGGCGACCGGGGCCCCGCGGCATCACGCCGACCAGACCCCCACCGCCGCGCACTCCTCGGCGAACTCCGAGAAGTCCCTGGGCTCGCGGCCCAGCACCTCCCGCACCCCCTCGGAGAGCACCGCGTTGCCTCCGTCGAGGGTCGTCTCGAACAGTTCCACCAGGAACTCCGCCTCCTCGGCCGGCACCCCGAACTCCCCGAGGGCCGCCCCGTAGTCCCTCGCAGGCACCGGTACGTAGGTCATCTCCCGCCCCGCCGCCCCCGCGATCTCCGCCACCGCCTGCCGGAACGACAGCAGGCGGGGCCCGGTCAGGTCCAGGGTCCGGCCCGCCCACCGGTCGCCGCCGCCCAGCGCGGCCACCACCACGTCGGCGATGTCCCGCGCGTCGATGAACGGTTCGAGCACCTCACCGGCCGGGAAGACCAGCTCCCCGCCCCGCATGCCGTCCAGCAGCGGTCCCTCGCTGAAGTTCTGCGCGAACCACGCGGCCCGCACGACGGTCCACTCGGCGCCGCAGTCCCGTACCGCCTGCTCGGTGGCGTGCGCCTGGTGCTCGCCGCGCGCCGAGAGCAGCGTCAGGCGCCGCACGCCGAGTTCCACCGCGAGCCGGGCGAACGCGCCGACCTTCTCGGCCGCGCCGGGCGCGCCGACGTCCGGCAGATACGCGAGGTGCGCCGCGTCGGCACCCCGCAGGGCGTCCGCCCAGGTCGAGCTGTCCGTCCAGTCGAACCGCACCGCCCCGGACCGCGAGGCCGCCCGCACCGTGTGACCTGCCGCCGCCGCGGACTCCACCACCCTGTGCCCCACCCGCCCGGTCGCGCCCGTCACCAAAACCGTCATGTTCGCCGTGTCCATCGAGTCGGTCGTGTTCGCCGTGTTCGCCGTGTTCGTCGTCATGGCTTCAGTCAACTGCCCGGCCCGCGCCGCAACCATCGCCCAGGCGCTCACGCCCATACGCCTGCGTCTACGCTGCCGCCATGGACGTACTCGCAGGCTTGCTGGAGGGCCCGCGCGCCCGGGGCGCCTTCATGATCCGCGCGCTGTTCGACCCGCCCTGGTCGGTGCGCATCGCGGACGAGGCGCCCCTGTCCGTCATGGTCATGGTGCGCGGCACCGCCTGGATCGTCCCCGAGGACGGCACGCCCGCCCAGCGCATCCGCCCCGGCGACCTCGCCATCGCCCGCGGCCCCGACCACTACACCTGCGCCGGCGACCCCGCCACCGCACCGTTCGCCGAGATCCGGCCGGGCGAGCGCTGCGTCCCGCTGGGCGGCGCCCCGCCCGACAAGTACGCCGACCTCGGCCTGCGCGCCTGGGGCGAGTCCCGCGACAGCTCCGTGGAGATGCTGATCGGCACCTACCAGCTGCGGGGCGAACTCACCGGACGGCTCCTGGACGCGCTGCCACCGCTGCTGGTGCTGCCCGGCGAGGTGTGGGACTGCCCGCTCACCCCGCTGGTCGCCGACGAGCTCGGCAAGGACGAGCCGGGCCAGGACGTCGTCCTCGACCGGCTCCTGGACCTCCTCCTGATCGCCGCGCTGCGCGCCTGGTTCTCCCGGCCCGAGGCGGCGGCCCCCGCCTGGTACCGGGCCATGGGCGACCCCGTCGTGGGCCGCGCCCTGCGGCTGCTCCAGGACGACCCGGCGCACCCCTGGACGATCGCGGACCTCGCCGCGAAGGCCGGCGTCTCCCGGGCCGCGCTCGCCCGCCGGTTCACCGACCTGGTGGGCGAGCCCCCGATGACGTACCTGACGAACTGGCGGCTCGCGCTCGCCGCCGACCTGCTGCGCGACAGTGAGCAGACGATCGCCTCGATAGCCCGCAAGGTCGGATACGGCAGCGCCTTCGCCCTGTCCGGTGCCTTCAAACGGGTGTACGGGGTCAGCCCACAGGAGCACCGCATCCGTACCGCGTAGCCTGCTGGGATGGCTCACGGCACCGGCGACCAGGGGGAGTACCGCGAACGGCCGTCCCGGCTGCCCGGCGCGGTCATGTGGACCCGTACGCCCGCGGCCGGCCCCGGCGCCACCCGCCCCGTACTGCCCGACGGCTGCATGGACCTGCTGTGGACCGAGGGCAGACTGTTCGTCGCGGGCCCCGACACCCGCGCGCACCTCCCGGGCGCCGCCGGGGCCGCGGGACGCCATGTGGGCATCCGCTTCCACCCCGGCACCGCGCCCGCCATCCTGGGCGTCCCCGCCAACGAACTGCGGGACAGACGGGTGGAGTTGGCGGACCTGTGGACCGCGGCACGGGCGCGCCGTCTGACGGCGCGGGTGGACGGCGCCCGCGATCCGGTGGCCGCCCTGGAGGACCTCGCCCTGGACCGCGCCGCCGGCACCGGACCGCCCGACCCCTTCCTCGCCGAAGTCGTCGGCCTCTTGGACGCGGGCCGATCGGTCGCCGCGACGGCGGCGGCCCTCGGGGTCGGCGCCCGCCGACTGCACCGCCGCTCACTGCCCGCGTTCGGCTACGGCCCCAAGACGCTGGCCCGGGTGCTGCGGCTCCAGCGGGCCCTCGCGCTGGCCCGCGCCGGACTGCCGTACGCGGCCACCGCCACCGCCGCCGGCTTCGCCGACCAGGCCCATCTCGCCCGCGACGTCAAGGAATTGACGGGCCGCTCGCTGACCGCGCTACTCGGCGCTCCCTGACCGCCCGGCGGCCGCCGCGGGCGCGAAGAGGTCCACGCCGTTGCCGTCCGGGTCGAGCACCACCGCGTAGCGCTGCCCCCAGGGCGCGTCGAACGGCGCCAGCTCGCTCCGGTACCCGCATCCCGTCAGCTCCGCGTACGAGGCGTCGACGCCCTCGGGGCTCCCGCAGTGGAAGGCGAGCCCGATCCGTCCTCCGCCGGTGGGCGGGCGCCACTCGGGGTGGAAGGAGCGGATGGTCTCCTCCGTGTCGAAGGCGAGGCGCAGGCCTCCCGGAAGCTCCGCCTCGACGTGCGGCGCGCTCTGTGAACCCTCCGCGAACGAGAGGCCGAGCCGGCGGTAGAAGGCGAGCGAGGCGGCCATGTCGGAGACGACGAGGCCGATCAGATCGAATCGTGGAACCGGTGTGCTGTTCATGTCCGCGAGCGTATGTGCCACACGGATGACCGGTCTTGAAGGAATCGGACACCTCCTGGTCAGGCCGCTCACCCTGGAGGTGACGCTGCCGCTGCCCGACCGGGAGCACCGCCGGCCGACCCCCGTCGAGCTGGACACCGTCGACATCGACGACCGCAACCGCTGCATCGTCCGCCAGGCCTTCAGTCGATGAGCCCGGTCAGGACCTTCAGCTCCGCCAGGTAGTCCCGTACCTCCAGCGGCTTCTTCGCCACCACCCGCGCCGGCGCGTCCGCCATGTCGGGGTCGGTGAACACATCCGTGTAGCGCCGCCGCCCCGCGCCCGTCTCCAGGAACAGCGTCACCGCCGTCGCCGCCGACGCGCACCACGCCCGGTGCAGGGTGTACGACGGCAGGGCGTACCCGCTCCCCGCCGCGTACAGCGCGCTCTGCGTCAGCCGCAGCCGCGCCCGCCCGACGGGTTCGAGCAGCCAGTCGCCCCCCTTGTCCGCGAGGGCCTCCCGGTACCGCTCGGTGGCCCGCCCGCCCACGCCGTCCCCGACCGGCTCGTACAGCTCCATGCCGAGCGCGCCCCGCACCACGTGCGAGGCGAGCGGGGAGCGGTGGTTGTGCACGTCCTCCCGGGCGCTCGCCCCCGGATGCCACATATGGACGCGCAGCCGGTGCCGGGGCCCGCCGTCGATCAGCAGCAGTTTGTCGAAGCCGAGGACGTGGCGGTACGACAGGAGCGCGCACCCCGCGGGGTCGCCGACGCCCGCGGCCAGCTCCGTCACCAGCGGCAGCAGCCGCTCCGGCGCGCCCAGTTCCGCCACGACCGCGCGGGCGGCCCGCACCAGGTCGCCCTCCGCTTCCCCTTCCCCGGAGCCGGCCAGGGCCTCCTCCAGAAGCCTTTTGGCCTTGTGCACGTGCCGAACACCCACAGCACCCTCTCCCTCGTCCGGGCGCGTCCGCGCCGGTCCCGGGGTTCAGGTACCCGGCTGATACATCCATACGGCATGTGCGCGCAGCGCCGAAAGGTCCTGATAGGTCATCCACAGAGGCAGGACCTCTTGGCGCCAGGAGTCCACGGGGTGCGGGCGGCGCACCTCTTCCCGGGTGTTGGTCAGGTCCACGCACGCGTCGTGCAGCGGCTGCGGGCGGCCCCGTTTCCCCGGGGCGCGGCGGTGGAGAAGGTGACGTCCAACCGCGTCGGCCGGGCGTGCAGTTGGTAGGGGGGCAGGGGGCCCGGGCCGCAGGACCCCGTGCCGATGCCGTGCTGGCCGATGTCGAGATTGACCCACACGGTCGGGCCCGGGACGAGGTCCGCGCGGTGCCGGGCGGCGTCGAGTTCCTCGGTGGTCCAGCGGCGCGCGGTGAGCCACGGCCGGTGACCGGAGTCGATCCGCAGACCGCCGATCCGTGCCCAGCGGATGTCCGGGCGGGCGCCGTTCTCCTGGGGCCGCACGTACGGGGTCTGCAACGCGTCGACGTCGGCCTCCCACAGGCCCGTCATCGAGGCGGCACGGGTGTCGGGGTAGGCCTCGCCGGGACCGCCGCCGAACCAGCGGACGGGGCCGCGCGCGCCGGGCAGCCCGAAACGGATGCCGAGACGCGGCAGCGGCACCGTCCACTCGCCCTCCGGTTCCACCTCGAGGGCGAGCAGCAGCCGGGCCCCGTCCGACTGCCAGCGGTACACCGTCCGCAGGCCCAGATCGCTCGCGGCGGGCGCCACCCGGGTCCGTACGGTCAGGGCGTCCTCGCTCGACTCGACGGCGTCCAGGCGGTGTTGCATCCGGTGCAGGCCGAGCTCGCGCCACCGCGTGGCCAGGGCGGGCTCGGGGCGCCAGGGCATGCCGTTGTCGTTGTCGGTGGGCGCCCGCCACACGTCCAGGCGCAGGTCCTCGATCCGCAGATCGCCGAGGGTCAGCAGCGTCCCCCGCTCGTCGAAGACGGCGGGGCCGAGGGCGATCCGCCGGCCGTCGCGCACCGGGCTCGCCCCGCGCGCCGCCGGGCGGACGGTACCGGCCTCGTGGGGCAGCTGGGCCCAGGCCACCACATGGCCGCGCTCCGCCCACCCCGTGTCGCCGGCGAGCACCGCGCGTACCGTCCAGCCCGTCTCGGCCCCCGGGGCGTGCGGCGGGGCCGGGGGCAGCTTCGCCTCGGCGTGCTCACCGGGTCCGAGCGCGGGCACGGCGAGCGGGCCGTCGGCGACGGGCGCGCCGTCCGCCCCGTAGGACCAGGTGAAGGAGAGGTGGCCCAGCGTCGCGAAGTCGTGCAGATTGGTGATCCGGACGACTCCCGCGCGGCCGTCGCCGTCGATGCGGACCGGCTCGATCACCTTCTTGTACTCGACGAGGCCGGGGGACGGCGTGCGGTCGGGCAGGACGAGCCCGTCGCAGACGAAGTTGCCGTCGTGCGGCTCCTCGCCGAAGTCACCGCCGTAGGCGTACTCGTACGCGGGGTGCGCGATGCCGTGGTCGATCCACTCCCAGACGAAGCCGCCCTGGAGCCGCTCGTACCTCTCGAACAGCCTCTGGTACTCGGCGAGTCCGCCGGGGCCGTTGCCCATCGCGTGCGCGTACTCGCACAGGACGAAGGGGAGCCGGCGCCGGGACTCGGGTCCCTCGTCCTCGCCGCGGCCGATGAGTTCGACCTCGGCGTGGTCGGCGTACATCCGGGAGTACAGGTCGGTGTCCGCGCAGGAACGGTCGCCCTCGTAGTGCAGGAGGCGGCTGTCGTCCCGGGCGCGGATCCACTCGGCCATGGCGGTCAGGCCCCGCCCGGTGCCACACTCGTTGCCCAGCGACCAGACGACGACCGAGGGGTGGTTCTTGTCGCGCTCGACCATGCGGGCCGCGCGGTCCAGGAGCGCGGGCGTCCAGCGGTCGTCGTCGACGGGGTTGCCGCGCCAGCCCACCGCCTGGAAGCCGTGGGTCTCCAGGTCGCACTCGTCGACGACCCACAGGCCCAGCTCGTCGCAGAGGTCCAGGAAGGCCGGATGGGGCGGGTAGTGGCTGGTGCGGACGGCGTTGATGTTGTGCCGCTTCATCAGCAGGACGTCCGCGCGCATCGTGTCGGCGTCGAGGGCGCGGCCCGTCCGCGGGTGGAACTCGTGGCGGTTCACGCCGCGGAAGAGGATCGGGCGGCCGTTGACCTTGATGACCCCGTCCTCGACGGCGACCGTACGGAAGCCGATCCGCAGCGGGACGTGCTCGCCCGCGGTAACGAGGACCCCGCCGTAGAGCCTCGGTGTCTCGGCGGTCCACGGCTCGACGGGCACGGTGGCGCTCTCGCCGGTCGCCATGTCGATGCCCAGTTCGGGGACGGTGACGCGGCCCCGGACGTCCGCGTCGACCCGCAGGGTGCCCGTCCCCGCGCGGTGGTCGTAGGCCGCGTGGACGAAGTGGTCGCCCGCGCTGCCCTCGGGCCGGTGCAGCAATGTCACGTCGCGGAAGATGCCCGGCAGCCACCACTGGTCCTGGTCCTCCAGGTACGAGCCCGCGGACCACTGGTGGACGCGGACCGCGAGGACGTTGCGTCCGGGGCGCAGCAGCGGGCCCACGTCGAACTCGTGGGGCAGCCGCGAGCCCTTGAAGTCGCCCAGCCCCGTGCCGTTGAGCCAGACGCGGGCGCAGGACTCCACGCCGTCGAAACGCAGCGCCGTCGTGCCCGCCGCGGGCCAGTCGCCGGGCAGGTCGAAGACGCGCAGATGGTCGCCGGTGGGGTTGTCCGTCGGCACCCGCGGCGGGTCCACCGGGAAGGGGTAGAGCTGGTTGGTGTAGTGCGGTGTGCCGTGCCCTTGGAGCACCCAGTGGCCGGGGACCGTGATCTCGCCCCAGGCGCCGCTGTCGTCGGCGTCGTAGCCGTCGGCGGCGAAGGCGTCGTCCTCGGCGTCGGCGGTGGGGGAGAGGCGGAAGCGCCAACTGCCGTTGAGGCAGAGGGCGGGGGCGTCCGACGTGGCGTACCACGCGCGGGGCGGGAGGCAACCGGTGCCGGGGGACACGTCGTCGTGGGGGAGAGCGATGCGAACCATGCCTTCCATCAGACCGCGCCGGGGCCGGGGCCGACCATCGTTTCGGAGCGGGAGTCGATGGACTTTGCGGGCGCCACTTGGACAGAAGGGGCACGGGGTACGGATATCGCGGAAGCATGTGTGCGGAGGAACTGAATCCGTTGAAGGATGGCAACTGCGTCGCGGTATCGGTAACTTGTCGCCGTGTGAACAGTCCATCTCAGCCGCCGGCGCTGCCCCCGGAACTGCCCGTGACCGACCGCACCCGCCACCGCCGCCTGCGCGCACAGGGCAGCCTGGAGCGCGCCGACCTCGAGGCGATCCTGGACGCCGGTTTCGTCTGCCACCTAGGCGTCGTCGTCGACGGCCACCCGGTGGTCGTGCCCACGGTCTACGGCCGCGACGACACGCACCTCTTCCTGCACGGCTCGGTCGCCAGCCGCAGCCTGGCCGCCGACCCGGGGGCACCGGTCTGCGTCACCGTCACCCACATCGACGGGCTGATCCTGGCCCGGTCGGTGTTCGAGCACGGCGTCAACTACCGCAGCGCGATGATCCACGGCGTCCCGCGCAAGGTGACCGACCCCGACGAGAAACTGCGCGGCCTGCGCCTGCTCACCGAACACGCCACGCCCGGCCAGTGGGACTACGCCCGCCGCCCCAGCCGCAAGGAGCTGGCCGCGACCACGCTGCTCGCGCTCTCCCTGGCCGAGGCCTCCGTCAAGACCGCCGTCGGACCGCCGGAGGACGGGCGGGGACCGGACGCCGCGCTCGACGTCTGGGCGGGCAACCTCCCGCTGACGGCCACCTGGGGCGAGCCCGTCGCCGACCCCCTGCTCCCCGCCGGGATCACGCCACCGCCCCACATCACCGCGCGCGGCGGCACCCGGCAGGGGTGAGAACGAGCGATTGCCTTACGGCAGTTCCGGCGCCTCGCAGCCGTGTGCCCGTGCCGAGCGGCGCGCGAACTCCTTCAGCGCGGCGCGCTCGTACGCCGGATCGGCGGCGGTGGTTCTGGGGGAGCGGCGCCCCGCCCGTTGGCCTCCGTCCGGTTCAGGGCAGTTCCGGCGCCTCGCAGCCGTGTGCGCGTGCCGAGCGGCGTGCGAAGGCCTTCAGCGCGGCGCGCTCGTACGCCAGGTCGGTGGCGGAGGCCCTGGGGGAGCGTCGCCCACCGTCCGTCCCGGGCGTCGCGTCGTCCGGCCGCGCCGTGAACAGTGCCGGGCCGGCGCCGTCGTGGCACACCGCGCTCGCCCAGTGGCCGCCGTCCGCCAGCTTCCCCGCCGGGGCCTCGCCGGGGACGGGGGCATCGGAGTACCCGCCGTAGCGGTCCTGTTGACGCAGGCGTTCCTCGGCCGCGTACGGCCCGTAGTAGGCGACGAGCCGGTGGCGGCGCGCCGGGCCGGCCCCGGCGACGGGCGGCGTGCCGACCCGGCCGGCCGCGAGCACGCACACCTCGACCGGGCTGCCGGCGCCCGCGCCCTCCCACGCCCGGGAGCCCCGCGCGCCCGGCCCCGGGACGCCCCGGCACGAGCCGGAGGCGTCGGCGAGCCGCACGTCCTCGTCGGCGTTCACCGGCAGCGCCACGGTCCGCGGCGACCTGCCGAGCCGGGCGTCGCAGCCCCACTTCCCGGACGCCTTCGCGGCCGTCGCGGTGGCGACGCGCGCGAAGGCGGTGCGACGCCTCGGGTCGTCGAGCGTGGCGTCCTCCTCCTCCACGTCGACGGTGACGAGCAGGCCGCCGCGCCCCCGGGCACAGTCCAGGAACACCGCGGTGGTCGCCGCCCCGCCGCCGGCCAGGCCCGTGCCGCTCTCCCCGGGCCTCTCCCCGGTGGTGAACAGGCCCCGCCAGCCGTGGCCGAGCGCGGCGGGCGGCAGATCGATCGCCAGCTGCGGATACAACGACGCACTGCCACGCGGGAGGCGGTCGGCGCGCTCCGCGGCCGCGCCGCTCCCACGCCGCTCCGGCACCCGCTGCACGGTGACCCCGACCGACGCGTCGTGCGTCGGACGGCCCGCGCCGTGCTCGATGTCGCGGCGGACGGTGCACGTCACCGCGCGCGTGTCGGCCTGTACGCCCCGGTCCTCGGCCACCACGCCCACCCTGCCGGGCCCGCTCGCGAACGGCCCCTCGCCGAGCACGGCCCGCACCTCGTCCGAGGGCAGCACACCCCCGCACGCCTCGTCGAGCACCCGCTGGGCCTCGTGCCGCTCGCGCGGCCCGCCCCACCAGTAGAAGCCGCCCGCGAGCAGGGCCAGGGCGACCAGCGCCCCGCAGGACGTGAGGACCACACGCCCCGCCCTCGTCCCCCACGTCAGTCGTGCCACTGCCGTACCTCTCCCATGATCTCCGTGTCCCGGCACCGGGCGCGCTCCGGCCAGCCGCCGGGCGCCGCCAGATAGCGGTCGAGGACGGCGCGGGCCTGCCGCGACAGCCGCCGCAGCTCCGTCGGCTCCAGCACCGCCCGGCCCTCTTGTGGCCCGTCCGTGAAGCTCAGCCGGGGGGTGACCGTGACCCGGTGGTACGTCGGTCCGGCCGCACAGCGCGACCGGGCCCACAGCGCGAGCAGCGGATCGTCGCCGGACTCGGCGATCGTCACGGGCTTTCCGGCGTCGGAGCGACCGGGCTCCGCGGCGCCCTGCCGCTCGTGGGCGCCGGGCACCTGGGACTCACCGCGGAACCTGTCGTACGCCCCGGCCGCGAGCACCCCCGACCAGCTCTCCGCGCTCGCGGCCTTGATCGCGCGTTCCGCGGGCTGCCCCGCGGTGTCCTCCCACCGCCCGCCGCACGCGCCGGCGCGCCTGCTGAACGCCGGTGCCACGCGGTCGAAGGTCCAGTCGCCCTCGGCGAACCGCAGCGCCTCGGGGGAGAGCCAGGCGCAGAGCTTCGGCGCCTTGGCCGGTGCCGCGTGGGCGGCGGCCTTGAGGGGCGCGCCGCCGCAGCCCTGCCTCTTCGCCACCCAGTCGGCCACCCGCACCGCCGTACGGGCGGCGAGGAGGCGGTCGGCCCTGGGGACGTGGTACTCGTCGGCGGCCGAGGGCAGGTCCACCGTGACGAGCAGGTCGCGCGCCGGACGCATCCGGCCGGTCAGGCCCTTGGGGCAGTCGGCGAGCAGCGACGCCGACACCGTGCTGCCCTTCAGCCGGCCGTCGGTCGACACGGCGCCGAGCGCGCTCTCGGGCAGCGGCAGAGCGAAGCCGGCGTCGAGCGCGGGCGGGGAGGCGCGGGTGAGGACGGCCTCGGCCCGCACCCGCACGCGCGCGTCGGGCTCCCACGCGTCACCCCCGCCGCCCCACGACAGAGTGCAGTCGAGCAGCGCGCGGCTCTCCTCGCGGGAGCGCAGCATCGTGCCGAACTCCTCCCGTACGCCCGGCCCGTCGTCCGGCACGAGGGAGCCCAGCTCCGGCGGGAGCAGGCCCGCACAGGCCCGTGCCAACTGCCGCCGACCGGCCGCGAGCCGGTCCGCGCCGTCCGCGGAGCGCGCCACGGCGACCCACGTCACGCAGGCCACGGCCACCACCAGGGCGGCCAGCGCGGCCACCAGCCACTTCGTGCCGGCCCGCGCCACACGCGGCGCGCCCGTCCCGGGCATGGCGCTCCCCTTTCCCCCGTGTCTCCCCCGCGCACCGCGTCAAGATCACAGGGACGCTATCAATGCCGTCCGGCGCGTCGGCGCGCGGACCCTTGTAGCCGGTGGGGGCATCTGCTTGACTCCGCCCGCCTGAACGCCCCCCTCACACCCCCGGCGGAGGCCGCCATGGAGATCACCCGCAGACAACTGCTGTCCGCCCTGTCGGCCGCCGGACTCCTGGCGGTGGTCCCCGCGGGCCGCGCGGACGCCGCCGCCGTGGCGGAGGGACGCGCCCTGCTGATCGCCAACACGGTGGCCGTCCTCGCGGGGACCGCCGCCTCCAACGCCCGGCCGGAGACGGCGGCGAAGCTCGCCGCCGTCGACCGGACGGCGCGGGCGAACCTCAGGGCGATGGACGGCGCGGGCCAGGGCGAGCTGTTCGCCGGCCTGCCGCTCGGCACCGACGAGACGAACCTCGACACCGCCTTCCGCCGGCTGTACGAGATCGCCCTGGCCACCCGCACGCCCGGCCCGTCCGGGCTGTACGGCGACAGCGCCGTGCAGCGCCGGGTGATCGACGGCCTGGCCTGGCTGCACGAGCGCCACTACGGCGACCAGACCAAGGGCTACTACGGCAACTGGTTCCACTGGGAGATCGGCATCTCCCAGCACATCAGCAGGACCCTGGTGCTGCTCGCCGACGAAGTGCGCGCCCACCGTCCCTCCCTCGTGCGCACCTACGTCGCCTCGATGGACGCCTACCTGCGCAACGGCACCGACGGCGACGTGAACCTCGACTCCCGCTTCCACACCGGCGCCAACCTCGCCGACATCACCACCAACCGCATCCTCCAGGGCGCCCTCCTCGACGAAGGCGGCGAGGCCCGCGTCCGCAAGGCGCTCACCGACCAGCTGACGGTGTTCCTCACCGTCGACCCCTACCGGCCGCGCCACGGGGTGACGGACGGCCACTACGCGGACGGCTCGTTCCTCCAGCACGCCTCCGTCGCCTACACCGGCTCGTACGGCAAAGGCCTGCTCACCCGCGTCGTGCAGACCCTCAAGTTCCTCGACGGCACCGGCTTCGCGCACGGCGGGGAACTGCTGCCGACCGTCCACGGCTGGGTGAAGGACGGCTTCGCCCCGCTGATCTTCGAGGGCTGGATGATGGAGATCGTCAAGGGCCGGGCCGTGGCACGCGCCGACTCCGGATACGCCGACGTGGCGGTGGTCGTGGAGGCCGTCGTCGACCTCGCCTCCCTGGCGGCCCGAGCCGGGACCAGCGCCCTGGAGCGCGCGGCCGACGCGCTGAAGAGCTACGTCAAGCACATCGCGGCCACCTCGCGGGCGCCCCTCGACCCGGCCCGGTTCGTCTCCCCGGTCAGCATCGTGCGCCACGCCGACATCCTCGGCGACCCCGCCGTGCGCCCCGCCGACCTCAACCCCGCCGAACGCAGCGTCGCCTTCAACGCCATGGACCGGACGGTGCACCGCAGGCCCGGCTACGCCTTCGCCCTCGCGCGCAGCTCCGAGCGGATCAGCAAGTACGAGTACATGAACGGCGAGAACCTCATGCCGTGGTTCCAGGGCGACGGTGCCTACTACCTCTACCTCTCCGGCCAGGACCAGACCCAGGCGTACGGCGTCGACCACTACACCACCGTCTCGCCCTACGGCCTCGCCGGCGTCACCGCCCCCGTGGAACAGCGGCGCACGGTACCGGAGTTGTACGGCAAGGCCTTCTACGACAACCCCGGTCACCCGCTGCACTTCACCGCGTCCTCCGAGTCGCAGAACAAGTACGTGTACTTCCCGCGCGGCACGAACGCCCACTCGGGTGGCGCCGTCCTCGGGGCGTACGGCACCGCGAGCATGGTGCAGTCCAGTGACGCGGCCTACCGCGACCGGGCCCTGCTCCCGGACGACTTCGTGGTGTACCGGGGCGCGACGGCGACCAAGTCGTGGTTCCTGCTGGACGACGAGATCGTGGTGCTCGCCGCGGGGGTCGGCGACGGCGGAGGACGGGCCGTGACCACGACCGTCGACGCCCGCACCGCCGCCCCCGACGACCTGACCTCGCTCACCGGCGCGCGCCGTGACGGCCGCGCCTGGTCCGGCCCCGGCACCGCCGACCTGTGGTGGCTGCGGTACGCCAACGCCACCCGGGACACCGCCGTCGGCTATGTCTTCCTCGACACCCCGCCGGTGCGGGTGAGCCTGGACCGGGTCACCCGCAGCCGCCGCCTCGTGCGCACCGCCAACGCCGATACGCAGGTGACCCGTTCCGTCCTCGGCGTGCGCCTCGACACTCCCGCCGGGGCCGGCCCGGCCCGCCTGGCCTACGCCCTCGTGCCGAACGCCACCGAGGACCGGCTGCGCGCCCACACCCGGCACGGCCCGCTCAGGGTCCTCGCCAACTCGACCCGGTCGCAGGCCCTCTCCCACACCGGCCTCGGCCTGACCGCCGTCAACACCTTCACGCCCGGACGGCACGAGGCCGCGGGCGTGCGCGTCGAAGGCCCCGCCTCGGTCATCGTGCGCCGTGAGGCACGTCCTGGGCGGGGCGTCACCGTCGCGGTGTCCGACCCGACGACGGGCCGGGACACGATCACCGTCCTCCTCCGGGGGCGCGGCCTGCGCAAGGTCGCCGCGGACCCGGGCGTGCGGGTGAGCCGGGCCCCCGGCGGCACCCGGATCGACGTCGACACGCACCACGCGTACGGCAGGAGCTTCACGGTCACCCTGCGTGCCTGAACCCCCGTTGGGCGGAGGTCGCGTGCCGCCCGTTCAGTCCTCGGCGGCCCCCGGTGCGGTGATCGCCTGCACCGGGCACGCCCGAACGGCCTCGCGCACCATCGGGTCGCCGCCGCCGTCCTCGCGGCCCGGCAGCACCTGGCTGAAGCCGTCGTCGTCCTGCGTGAAGACGCCCGGCGCGGTGAGCGCGCACATGCCCGCGCCCACGCACCGGTCCGTGTCGATCCGTATCGCCCTGTCCGCCGCGCCCTGTGTCATGGGAGCAACTCCTACCATGTGACCGGGAGTTCGAGCATGCCCTGGACCGTGTCGCCGGGTTTGAAGGGGATGTCCTCGGCGGGTGCGGCGAGACGCAGGCCCGGCAGCCGATCGAAGAGGGAGGACAGGGCGATCTCGATCTCCGCGCGGGCGAGGTTCTGGCCCAGGCACTGGTGGACGCCGAACCCGAAGGCCAGGTGGTGCGGGGTGGCACGGCGCCAGTCCAGCTCCTCCGGTGCCTCGAAGGCCGCGTCGTCGCGGTTGATGAGGGAGGTGGAGAAGACGACGCCGTCACCGGCGCGCAGGGTGTTGCCCGCGATCTCGATGTCCTCCTTCACCACCCGCAGCAGCCCGTCCGCGATGGACAGATAGCGCAGCAACTCCTCGACCACGGCGGGCAGCAGCCGCTCCTCGCGGCCGGGCCCGGCCGTCATCTCGGTGAGCCGCTCGGGATGCCGGAGCAGGGTGAACGTACCGAGGGAGAGCATGTTCGCCGTGGTCTCGTGCCCCGCGACGAGCAGGATCGTGGCGAAGCTGACCAGCTCCTCGGGGGTCACCGTGCCCTGCGCGAGCTGCCGGTGGATCAGCTCGTCCAGGAGGCCGTCACCCGGGTTCGCGCGCTTGTGGTCGATCAACCGGTGGAAGTAGGCGTCGAGTTCGTCCCGGGCCGCCTCGGTGTCCTCGGCCCTCGGGCCGCGCAGCAGCCGCCGTGACCTCTCCTCGAAGAAGTCGTGGTCGGCGTAGGGCACCCCGAGCAGGGCGCAGATCACGATGGACGGCAACGGCAGCGCGAACGCCTCCACCAGCTCGACGGGCGGCCCCTGCGCCTCCATGGCGTCCAGGAGCCGGTCGACGGTCTCCTGGATCGCCGGACGCAGGGCGGCGACGCGCTTGACCGAGAAGCTCGGGATCAGCATCCGGCGCTGGGTGTTGTGCCGGGGATCGTCCACGCCGAGCAGGGCGACGCTGCGGTTGCGGACGCGGGCGAAGCGTTCGGTGGGCGCGGGGAAGTCGGGGTGGGTGCGGTCGGCGGACAGCCGTGGGTCGGCGAGCAGGTCGCGGGCCACCGCGTGCCCGGTCACCGCCCACACCTCGCGGCCGTCGAAGAGGGTGACGCGGGCGAGCGGCCGGGCCTCGCGCAGGGGCGCGTAGGCGGTGGGCGGGTGGTAGGGGCAGGTGCGGTCCTGGGGGAAGTCGATGGGGGCGGTCCGCCGCATCGGTTCGGCCGGTTTCGTCATGGATATACCTCGCAAGCGCGGATGTTCCCGGTACCTGCCCCCAGTGGATGCCTGGGGCATCTATTTCGTACACCACACAACCGGCCAGATCGCCGGGGTCATTGATCTGTCCGGAATTGAGCCCTCCCCGTCCGGGGCTCCGAACGCCCCCGGGACGCGGCCACCGGCCGTGCGAAGATCCACGACGACCGCGCGGCCATCGAAGAGGACGAGGGAAATGTTCGCGACATCGCTGGGTGACGGAGCCGAACTGCGCCCGCTGGAGCCGTGGCGGGCCGAGGAGTTCCTCGCCCACATGGACCGTGGCCGCGACTTCATCGGCCAGTACGTCGGCCTCCCCGACATCACGGCCGACCTGGCGGCCGTGCGCGCCTGGCTCCAGGTCTACGCCGACAAGACCGCCGCCGACTCCGGCCGGCTGTGCGGCATCTGGCTGGACGGGCGCCTCGTCGGCGGCGTCCTCCTGCGGGCCTTCGACGCCGCCGCCGGCACCTGCGAGGCGGGCTGCTGGCTTGAACCGTCCGCCGCGGGGCGCGGCCTGGTCACACGCGCCGTGCGCGTTCTCATCGATTGGGCGTTCGAGGTGCGCGGGATGCACCGGGTGGAGTGGCTGGTGGCCCCCGAGAACCGCCCCAGCGTCAACGTGGCCAAGCGGCTCGGCATGAGCCTGGAAGGCGTCCAGCGGGAGAACGACCTCTACCGGGGCGTCCGGCAGGACACCGAGGTCTGGGCGGTGCTCGCCCCCGAGTGGCGGGCCGCGCGACAGGACCGGGGCGACGGGTCCGGCCCCGGCCGATAGCGGGTCCGGCCCCGACGATTAAATCGTTGGCGCCCCGAGAGGCAGGGGATCTAAGCTGCGTCTCGTTCCTCGGCGGCCGGAGTCCCGGCCGCCGGTATCGGCCCGGCAGAACCAGGAGGTGTGACCGATGGCTGTCGTCGTGACGGGCGTTGCCCACATCAGGAAGTACGTCAACTCCACCTCCGTGGCCACCGGCTGACCAACCGTCATGTCGCCGCGCGTCTGTCGGCGCGCGCGCCGGGGCCACCCCTGTGAAGGGTCACCCCTTGTCTTTCTCCTCTCTGCCGTTCTCCTCCGCGCTGGGTTCCACCCCGTCTTACACGGGTTCGTCCCCCTCTCCCGCAGCTTCCGCCGCCCACCCCCTGGCCCCCTACGGCTGGGACGCGGGCTGGGAGGCCGAGTTCGCGCCCTACGCGGCCCAGGGGCTGCTGCCCGGCCGGGTCGTGCGCGTGGACCGCGGGCAGTGCGACCTCGTCACCGCCGACGGGACCGTGCGCGCCGACACCGAGTTCGTCACGCCCCGCGACCCGCTGAAGGTCATCTGCACCGGTGACTGGGCCGCCGTCGACCCGGACGGCGGCGACCCCCGCTACGTACGCGCGTATCTGCCGCGGCGTACGTCCTTCGTGCGCTCCACCTCGTCCAAGCGGTCCGAGGGACAGATCCTCGCCGCCAACGTCGACCACTCGATCATCGCGGTCCCGCTCTCCGTCGAGCTGGACCTCGGCCGCATCGAGCGGTTCCTCGCCCTCGGCTGGGAGTCGGGCGGGCAGCCGGTCGTCGTGCTCACCAAGGCCGACCTCGTGCCGGACGACGCCACACTCGCCCACCTGGTCGAGGACGTGGAGACCGCCGCCCCCGGCGTACAGGTGCTGACGGTCAGCGCCACGACCGGCACCGGCGTCGACATCCTCGCCGCGGTCGTCTCCGGGGGCACCTCGGTGCTGCTCGGCCAGTCCGGCGCGGGCAAGTCCACGCTGGCCAACGCGCTCGCCGGGGCCGACATCATGGCGGTCCGGGCGATCCGTGACGTCGACGGCAAGGGCCGCCACACCACGACGACCCGCAACCTCCTGCCGCTGCCCGGTGGCGGTGTCCTCATCGACACGCCGGGGCTGCGCGGCGTCGGCCTGTGGGACGCCGAGACGGGCGTCGGGCAGGTCTTCTCCGAGATCGAGGAGCTGGCGGAGAACTGCCGGTTCCACGACTGCGCCCACGGCGCGGAGCCCGGCTGCGCGGTGCTCGCCGCCGTCGCGGACGGCACGCTTCCCGAACGCCGTCTCGACAGCTACCGCAAGCTGATCCGCGAGAACCAGCGCATCGTCGCCAAGACGGACGTCCGGGCCCGCGCGGAGCTGCGCCGCGTGTGGCGGCTGCGGCACGCGGAGGGCCGCGCGGCCCTGGAGGTGAAGCGGGGGCGCCTCCGGTAGTGGCCCGCGGGGCGGGGCCGGGCGGGCTTCGCCGGGGCGGGGGAGTCGCGGCGTGCGTGTCGCGGTTGCTCGCGCCCGGCGGGGCCCGCAAAGGGCGTGCCTGGGGCAGGTCCGGGGGGCCCGGTCGAGGGCCGCCTCGGGCCTGTCGGGACCGTACAGCCTGGCGGGGTCGCCCGGGGACCGCCAGGTCCGCGCGGGGCCGCACGGCCCTGGGCCAACGGCACACGACCCGGAACCGGCTCCCCGGGAGTTCCGTGTCCGAATCCCGCCAGCCTCCCGCGCCGCCAGGTCCCACACTGGGAGGCGTGATCGATGAGGAGACCGGATACGAGGCCGTGCGCAGCCGGGACGCCCGCTTCGACGGCGCGTTCTTCTTCGCCGTCGAGACGACCGGCATCTACTGTCGCCCCAGCTGCCCCGCCATCACCCCCAAACGGCGCAACGTCCGCTTCTACGCCACGGCCGCCGCCGCCCAGACCTCCGGCTTCCGCGCCTGCCGCCGCTGCCGGCCGGACGCCGCCCCGGGCTCCGCCGAGTGGAACGTCCGCGCCGACGTCGTGGGCCGGGCCATGCGCATGATCGGTGACGGCGTCGTCGACCGTGAGGGCGTCCCCGGGCTCGCCGGGCGCCTCGGCTACAGCGCCCGGCAGGTGCAGCGCCAGCTCACCGCCGAGCTGGGCGCGGGCCCCGTCGCGCTGGCCCGCGCGCAGCGGGCGCACACCGCCCGCGTCCTGCTGCAGACCACGGATCTGCCCGTCACGGAGATCGCGTTCGCCGCCGGGTTCGCGAGCGTCCGGCAGTTCAACGACACCATCAAGGCCGTGTACGCGCTCACCCCGACCGCCCTGCGGGCCGCCGCCCCACAGCGCGGCACGGCACGGGCCACCCCCGCCGCCGGCATCCCCCTGCGCCTCGCCCACCGCGGCCCCTACCAGGCGGCACCGGTCTTCGACCTGCTCGCGGACCAAGCGGTCCCCGGCGTCGAGGAAGTCACCGGCGAGCGCGGCACCCGCACCTACCGGCGTACGCTCCGCCTGCCCTACGGGACGGCGATCGTGGCCGTCGAGGAGGCCTTCTCCCGGGTCGCGGGCACGGGTGGCCCGAGCACGCGGGCCGTACACCGCGGCGGCTGGCTCGACGCCCGCCTGCACCTCACCGACCTGCGCGACCTCACCACGGCCGTACAGCGGCTGCGCCGCCTGTTCGACCTGGACGCCGACCCGTACGCCGTGGACGACCGGCTGGCCCGCGACCCCCGCCTCGCCCCGCTCGTCGCCGCCCGGCCCGGGCTGCGCTCCCCGGGCGCGGCCGACCCGGAGGAGTTCGCGGTGCGCGCGCTCGTGGGACGGACCGGCGCCCAGCGGCTCGTGGAGCGCTACGGCAAGACGCTGGACGCCGCGTGCGGACGCCTCACCCACGTCTTCCCCGCCCCCGCCGAACTGGCCGCCGAACCAGGCCCGCTCGGCGCGCTGGCGACGGCGCTCGCGGACGGCGCGCTGCGCCTGGACGCGGGAGCCGACCGGGACGACGCCGAGGCGGCGCTGCTCGCCCTGCCCGGCATCGACACGCGCACCGCCGCCCTCATCAGGATGCGGGCGCTGGGCGACCCCGACGTACCCCTGCCCGGCGAGCCGGAACCGTCCCTCGACGACTGGCGCCCCTGGCGCTCCTACGCCACGCGCCACCTCAGAGCCGCCGGCAGCGCGGCCCCAACCCAAGCGAACCGGTGAGCAGTTCGACCCCCGGCGCGCCCTAACCCCAGAAGACCGCCCCCAGCCACGCCGCGAGGATCAGCAGACAGGCGAAGAGTTCGGTCAGGATGCTCGTGCCGCCCAGCCGCATCGCCGTGCGGGTGGCCGCGGCCGCCTCGCCGTGGCCGCCGAGCCGCAGCCGCTCCCCGGCGTAGATCCCGCCGACGAAGCCCGGGATGGCGCCGAGCACCGGCACCACGCAGAAGCCGAGCAGCGCGCCCGCCCCGGCGAAGACGGCCATCCGGCGCGTGGCGCCGCTCTGGCGCAGCCGGCGGGGCGGCAGTTGCCAGCGCACGGCCTGCGCGGCGAGCAGGACGACGGACGCGCCGACGAGCACGCCCCAGGCGAGGCCGTCGGGGTCCTGCAGCGCCCACCACAGGACCGCGGCCCACACCAGCCACGGCCCCGGCACCCCGGGCACCAGCACTCCGCACAGGCCGAGCAGCATCACCACACCGACCAGCAGGAGTTCCCACGCTCCCATCTGTCCAGCGTGCCGCAGATCCGGCGAAACCGCAGGTCAAATTAGTCCTGCGGAACGCGGACGCGCCGTGACACCCACTCCCGCTCGTACGCGTGCCAGCCCAGCTGGAGCCGCGTCGTCACACCGGTCAGCTCCATCAGCCGCTTCACCCGGCGCTGCACCGTGCGCAGCCCGAGGTCGAGCTGTTTGGCGACGCTCGCGTCCGTCAGGCCCGCGAGGAGCAGCGAGAGGATCTCCAGGTCCGTGCCGTCCGGCCCCTCGGGGGCGTCCTCACTGACCGCGCCCGCGCCCTCGCCCAGACGCAGCGGCAGCGCCTCCCGCCAGACCGCCTCGAAGAGCCCCGTCAGCGCTTCGAGCAGCCCACTGGCGTGCACGACCAGCGCGGCGGGCTCCGCGGTCCGCGAGGTCAGCGGCACCATCGCCAGCGAACCGTCGGCGATCACCAGCTTCGTCGGGACGCGGTCCACGACCCGTACCCGCTCCTTTCGGCCGAGCGCCGCCGACAGCCCGCCGAGCCCCAGCGGTGTGTCCAGGACGGCCCGCTCCACCACCACGCGGTGGCCGACATCCCGGCCCACGGCCTGCTCCTCGGCGCTGCCCCCCATGCCGCCGGCTCCGTCGGAACCGCCGCTGACCAGCGCGCACACCTCCCGACTCGCCCCCAGCCGCAACTGCAGGAAGCGCTGCGAGACGGCGGCCGCGCCGGTGACCACCTCGAGCAGATCGTGGACGCCGGGCTCGACGGCCCGCGCGCGGTACTCCTCCGCGAGCACCTTCGCCGCCAACTCCGCCTTGTCCAGCTCGTGCCGCTGCTGCGTGAGCAGGGCGCCGAGCGCCACACCGGGCGGCGCGGCCACCCAGCGACCCGCCCTGCCGGAGGCCTGCGCGGCCAGGCCGTGGCGCTCCAGGCGGCGCAGCGCCCGTTCCGTCTCCGGTTCGCCGAGGGAGAGTCTGCGCGCGAGGCTCGGCACATCGGCGGCGCCCACCGACACCAGCGCCCGGTACGCCGACTCGTGCGTCTCGTCCAGCCCTATCGCTGCCAGCATGCGGCGTCGTCCCTCCCCGAACTCCGTTCCGACGGCGCCGTGGCGGAAAACAGCCACGGCGCGCATCCGCCGGAGGACATCATCCCCGCACCTCCCCGCCCGATGACAAGGGCCCAGGGAAGGGGGCGGTACGTGGATTGAACCCGGCGCCACTGGGCACGCGGGCCTACAGGCCGGGAGCACCCACCTCCGTCACCCCAGGCCGTGGCCCGCGCCCCTGACGTGCGCGCGCCGAACAGACGCCGCCGGGCGGTCCCCCTGTGGGGGGTGGGTCCGCCCGGCGGCCCCTCCGCCGCCCCGCCGTGGCCAGGATGGCCGGAATTTCCGGATGCACCGTTTTCGGGCGGCCTCCGCGGTGGAAAATAGGGGCATGAGCCAGCAGGGGGAGAGGCGCACCGGTCGCGACGACGACTGGTGGGGGCAGTTGTACGACGACACCACCGAGGACACGGGCCCGACGCCCGCACCGGACAGCCTCGACGACAGGTTCGCCTCCGCGGCGGACACCGTGCAGGAGAGACTCCCTTCGCCACGGGGCCGCGACGACACCCCGCCCGCCCCCGACACGCCCCGCACACCGGTCGTCCCCACTCCTGACACGCCCCGCACCCCGGTCGACCCCGCCCCCGACACGCCCGGCACCCCCGTCGTTCCCGCTCCTGAGACGCCCCGTACCTCCGCCGCCCCCACTCCCGACACGCCACGCACCCCCGTCAGCCCCGCCCCCTGGGAACCCCTCGTCGGCCCCAGCGGACCGGTGACCTTCGGATCGGGGTCGGGGCCGGTGGCAGGACCCGCGCCCGGCCCGCACGGCTCCGAGGAGGCCGCACCGCCCGGCGGACGCCTCCAAGGCGCGGACGGGCCGGGCGCCCCGCGGGACCAGGCCGAGCGCCCCGACCCCGCCGGCCCGGCGCACGTGGGCGACGGACCCCCCACGTACGAGCCCGAGCCCACCGCCCTGCCCGCGGCCGACCCCGACGACCTCGCCGGTCTCGTCGCGGACACCGTGCTCGACGGCGCGCGCCACGGCTCCGCCACCCTGCGCGCCGCCTCCGTGCGCGGCGACTCCGCCCGCTACCGCGGCGACCCCCGCCGCGACTCCCTGCTGACCGCCCGCTTCGGCTCCGGCGACAGCGCCCTGGTGCTGGTCGCGATGGCCACCGGCGCCCGCGCGACCCCGGGGGCGCACCGCGCGGCCGCCGAGGCCTGCGCGTGGATCGGCCGGGCCGTCGGACGCAGCCATCAGCGGCTCGCCGAGGACATCAGGGCCGCCCGGCGCGGCGACCTGAAATCGGGCCTGCACCGCCTGACCGACCGCAGTCTCGGCAAGCTCCGCGCCCGCGCCGCCGACCTCGGCCTCCAGCCGGACGAGTACGCCGCCTCCCTGCGCTGCCTGCTGCTGCCGGCCGACCCCCGGTGCCGTACGCGCGTCTTCTTCGGCGTCGGCGCGGGCGGTCTGTTCCGGCTGCGCGAGGGCGAGTGGCAGGACATCGAGCCGCGTGTCGCCGAAGCCGTCGGGGACGCCGTGGTCGGCTTCGGTTCACCGCCGCCGCGGACCCCCGAGGGCGACCGGCTCACCATGGACCTGGGCATCACCACGCCCCCGAGTCCCTACGAACCGGCCCCCGAGCGGCCTCACGAGCCGTTCCGCTTCCGGGCCTCGGTCGCCCGGCCGGGTGACACGCTCCTGCTGTGCAGCGCAGGCCTCGCCGAACCGCTGCGCGACGAGCCCGCCCTGGCCGAACACCTCACCCGCCGATGGGAGAAGAGCGCCCCGCCGGGGCTCGCCGCCTTCCTGGCCGACGTGCAGGTCAGGGTGAAGGGGTACGCCGACGACCGGACGGCCGCCGCGGTCTGGGAGGCATGACCGCCGTACCTGTGAATTCATGGAGCGAAGGGTTCCCCGTTCCCGGACCAAAGGGTTCAAGGGGGGACCGAGGGGTTACAAGGGGCCCAAAGGGCTCCGAGAGGCCCGCAGGTTCCAAGGGTGAAGAGGTGCGTACCGCATGGCCAAGCAGAACGTCGCCGAGCAGTTCGTCGACATCCTCGTCCGGGCGGGGGTCCAGCGCCTGTACGGCGTCGTCGGCGACAGTCTCAACCCGGTCGTGGACGCCATCCGCCGTACCAAGGAGATCGACTGGGTCCAGGTCCGGCACGAGGAGACCGCCGCCTTCGCGGCCGGCGCGGAGGCCCAGATCACCGGCAGGCTCGCCGCCTGCGCGGGCTCCTGCGGCCCGGGCAACCTCCACCTCATCAACGGCCTGTACGACGCCCACCGCTCCATGGCCCCGGTCCTCGCCCTCGCCTCGCACATCCCCTCCAGCGAGATCGGCCTCGGCTTCTTCCAGGAGACCCACCCCGACCGGCTGTTCCAGGAGTGCAGTCACTACAGCGAGCTGATCTCCAGCCCCCAGCAGATGCCCCGGCTGCTCCAGACCGCCATCCAGAACGCGGTGGGCCGCTCCGGGGTCAGCGTCGTGTCGCTGCCGGGCGACATCGCCTCCGAGCCCGCGCCGGACAAGGCCGCCGAGACGGCCCTGGTGACCTCGCGGCCCACGGTGCGCCCCGGCGACGAGGAGATCGACAAGCTCGCCAAGATGATCGACAAGGCGCGCAAGGTCACCCTCTTCTGCGGCAGCGGCACGGCGGGCGCCCACGCCGAGGTGATGGAGTTCGCCGAGAAGATCAAGTCCCCGGTGGGCCACGCGCTGCGGGGCAAGGAGTGGATCCAGTACGACAATCCGTTCGACGTCGGCATGAGCGGCCTGCTCGGCTACGGCGCGGCCTATGAGGCCACCCATGAATGCGACCTGCTGATCCTGCTCGGCACGGACTTCCCGTACAACGCCTTCCTGCCCGACGAC
This sequence comes from Streptomyces sp. NPDC031466, assembly GCF_055581265.1. Taxonomy (NCBI): domain Bacteria; kingdom Bacillati; phylum Actinomycetota; class Actinomycetes; order Kitasatosporales; family Streptomycetaceae; genus Streptomyces; species Streptomyces sp. NPDC031466. Next base: position 72,211 of record NZ_JBVIJT010000011.1, on the reverse strand, counting down.
GTCCAGATCGCCCAGGTCGACGTGCGCCCCGAGAACCTCGGCCGCCGCTCGAAGCTCGACCTCGCGGTCTGGGGCGACGTGCGCGAGACCCTGCGCTGCCTCATCCCGCGCGTCGCGGCCAAGTCGAACCGCAAGTTCCTCGACAAGATGCTGAAGAAGCACGCCGACGCCCTCGAAGGCGTCGTCAAGGCGTACACCCGCAAGGTCGACAAGCACGTCCCGATCCACCCCGAGTACGTCGCCTCGGTCCTGGACGAAGTGGCCGCCGACGACGCGGTGTTCACCGTCGACACCGGCATGTGCAACGTCTGGGCGGCCCGCTATCTCACCCCCAACGGCAGGCGCCGCATCATCGGCTCCTTCAGCCACGGCTCGATGGCCAACGCCCTGCCGCAGGCGATCGGCGCCCAGTTCGTGGACCGCAAACGGCAGGTCGTCTCGATGTCCGGCGACGGCGGCTTCTCCATGCTGATGGGCGACTTCCTCACCCTCGTCCAGCACGACCTGCCGGTGAAGGTCGTCCTGTTCAACAACTCGTCCCTGGGCATGGTGGAGCTGGAGATGATGGTCGCGGGACTGCCGAACTACGGCACGGCGAACCACAACCCCGACTTCGCCGCCGTGGCCCGCGCCGCCGGCGCCCACGGCATCCGCGTGGAGAAGCCCAAGCAGCTCGCCGGCGCCCTCAGGGAGGCCTTCGCGCACAACGGTCCGGCACTGGTGGACATCGTCACCGACCCCAACGCCCTCTCCATGCCGCCCAAGATCAGCTCGGACATGGTCACCGGCTTCGCGCTCTCCGCCAGCAAGATCGTGCTGGACGGCGGGGTGGGCCGGATGCTCCAGATGGCCCGCTCGAACCTGCGGAACGTGCCGAGGCCCTGACACCGGCCCCGGCACATCCCCCGGCCGCCCCGGTCAGGCGGGCCGCAGCCGCAGGGTGACGATCTGGAAGGGCCGCAGCGCGAGGGCCAGCCCGCTCACGCCCGTGTCGGCCTCGTGCAGCGGCTGCTCCAGCAGGTCGGTCACCTCGGCCCGCTCCACCGGGAACGACGTGCCGAGCGTGCCCTCGGCCCGCCCGCCGCGCGACTCGTAGAGCCGTACGATCACATCGCCGCCCCGGTCGTCGGCGAGCTTCACCGACTCCACCGTGATCGCCGGGTTGTCCACGCTCACCAGCGGCGCCAGGGCGGGCGCGTCGGCCACCCGCAGCGGCAGGTTGAGCGCGAGGCCCTCCGCCACCGCGTCCCCCGTGCCCGCGCCGGGCAGCAGCGCGTACGTGAAGCGGTGCGCGCCCTGATCGGTCAGCGGGTCCGGGCTGTGCGGGGCCCGCAGCAGGGTCAGCCGCACGGTGGTGCCGAGCGTGCCGCCGTGCTCGGCGCGCGTCACGTCATGGCCGTACGTGGCGTCGTTGAGCAGCGCGACACCGTACCCCTCCTCGGCGACCCGCAGCCAGCGGTGCGCGCAGATCTCGTAACGCGCCGCGTCCCAGCCGGTGTTGGCGTGCGTGGGCCGGTGCACATGACCGAACTGGATCTCGGCGGCGGACCGTTCGGCGTGCACGTCCAGTGGGAAGGCCACCTTGAGCACCTTCTCCGACTCCCGCCAGTCGACGTCCGTGACGATGTCCACGCGCCGGCTGCCCGCCGCCAGCCGGATCTCCTGGGTGATCCGCGAGCGGCCGAACGCGCGCACCACCCGCACCGCGACCCGCAGCGGCCCGTCCTCGACCAGCTCGACGGACTCGGCGTCCGTGAGATCGGTGTGCCGGTGCCGGTAGTGCCGGTCGAGGTCCCACGCGTCGTAGTGCGTGGGATGGTCGGGGTGCAGCTGGAGGAGATTGCCGGGTGCCGCGAGCACCTCGCGGGCCGCGTCCAGGTCCCGTACGGAGGTCAGCAGCCCGGCGGCGTCCACGCGCACGCTCACGTGCTCGTTGGTCAGCAGGATGGCGTCGCCGCTCGTGTGCGCGACCGCGGCCGGGCCCGAACCCCGTGCGGCGTCCAGGCTCCGGGTGCCGAGCGCCGGGACGTCGACCCGCACCAGCGCGCCGTCCCCGCCGTCCACGACCTCGCTGCGGGGGTAGGGCGAGGCGTTCAGGACCGCGCGACCGCCCGCGCCGAGGTGACGTACGGCCGACGCGGTGATCGCCTCCAGCTCCGCCAGCACCCGCGCATAGGTCTCCCGCGCCTCGCGGTGCACCCAGGCGATCGACGAACCCGGCAGGATGTCGTGGAACTGGTGCAGCAGGACCGTCTTCCACAGCCGGTCCAGCGCGTCGTACGGATAGGCGTAGGAGGGCTCGCGCACCGCGGCCGCCGTGCACCACAACTCCGCCTCGCGCAGTGCGTGTTCGCTGCGGCGGTTGCCGCGCTTGGTCGCCGCCTGCGTGGTGTACGTCGCCCGGTGCAGCTCCAGGTACAGCTCGCCCGACCAGATCGGGGCCCGCGCGCCGTACTCCTCCTCGGCCGCCGCGAAGAACGCCGACGGCTTCTCGATCTCGACGCGGGGCGAACCCTCCAGGGACTTCAGGCGCCGGGCCCGCTCCATCATCTCGCGGGTGGGGCCGCCCCCGCCGTCGCCCCAGCCGAACGGCACCAGCGAGCGGCTCGCCCGGCCCTTGTCGGCGAAGTTCCGCTCGGCGTGGGCGAGTTCGGCGCCGTGAAACTGCGAGTTGTAGGTGTCCACGGGCGGGAAGTGGGTGAAGACGCGGGTGCCGTCGATGCCCTCCCACCAGAAGGTGTGGTGCGGCATCTTGTTGGACTGGTTCCAGCTCAGCTTCTGCGTCAAGAACCAGCGGACGCCCGCGAGTTTCGCCAACTGCGGGAAGGCGGCGGTGTATCCGAAGGAGTCGGGCAGCCAGATCTCCTGGGTCCGGACCCCCAGCTCCTCGCGGAAGAAGCGCATGCCGTGCGTGATCTGGCGCGCGAGCGCCTCGCCACCCGGCATGTTGGCGTCCGACTCCACCCACATCGAGCCCACCGGCGCCCAGTTGCCGTCCGCCACCGCCTTCTTGATCCGCTCCCAGATGTGCGGCTGGTGCTCCTGCACCCAGGCGTACTGCTGCGCCTGCGAGCAGGCGAAGACCAGCTCCGGGTACTCCCGCGCCAGCGCCGTCACGTTGGCGAAGGTGCGCGAGGCCTTGCGCACCGTCTCGCGCAGGGGCCACAGCCAGGCCGAGTCGATGTGCGCGTGCCCGGCCGCCGACACGCGGTGCGCGCTCGCGTGGGCGGGCCGGGCCAGGACGTCGGCGAGGGCCGCGCGCCCCGCTACGGCCGTGCCCGGCACGTCGTGCAGATCGAGCGCGTCGAGCATGTCCTCCAGAGCCCGCAGGATCTCGTGGCGACGCGGACGGTCGGCGTCCAGTTCGGCCATCAGCTCGGACAGGACCTCGATGTCCAGCGTCAGCTGCCATACGTCCTCGTTCAGTACGGCGAGATCGGCAGACACGAATCGGTAGATGGGGGTAGGGCCTGCGGTCAGTACGTCGCCGAGGGGTGTCGGCAGGAAGTCGTGCAGGACCGCCGGATTGGCCGCCGCTTCCAGGAGGAAGTGCACCGCCTCCCCGCCGCGCGCGGGAGAGGCCACCGGAATATGCCGATTGCGGGGATGGACCCCCTTCAGCGGCACCCCCGTCGCGTCGTAGGCCAGGCCCTCCGCCTGGAATCCCGGGCCGTCCCCGGTGAATCCGGGGTCCACGACCGCTTCGACGCGGCGCCCGCGCCACTCCTGCGGCACTCGCCCCTGAAGCCGGAACCAACTCGTCGACCAGGGACTTCCCCATTCCGTACCGGTCTCGAAGGGTTCGTACGACGCTTCCAGTGCGGCCGACGCGGGCACCGTGCCGCTGGCTCCGGGCCCTCCGTGGACGGGGGAGCCGGTCACGGCCGGCGCATGCCAGACGGAGAGGGCGAGCGGCACCCTGTGCGTGTACTGGGCGGGGCGGATGAACTGGCGCAGGGCCCGCTCCAGGCGGCCCTCCACCAGCAGTCTGTCGTCGTGCACCAGGGCTCCTCCGAACGCTCGGTGGCGGGGTCCACCGCTTCACTTCCCCTCCGCGCCTCGGCACACCCACACCGTTGGTTGACGATTCGACAGGAGTGCCGTCTGTGGGCCGGGGCATGCATTCCGTGAGGTTGTTCGAGCAGGGAGGCAAGGTCATCGCTTGGTGGGCGGGGGTCATGACGAGGCAGTCACGTGGGGGCGGCCCCGGGGGATTCGGGGCCTCTTCGCCGAACGTACGCGACGAGTGGATCGAGGAGGCACCGGTCGGACCGGACCACGCCCAGCTCAGGCGGAGACTGGGGAGGGCGGATCTGTCGGCGGTGCCCGAGGTCCGGGGCGCCCTGAGGGAGTTCTTGCGGCGCTGGGGCCAGCCGGCGCGGGCCGACACCGCCGAGCTGCTCACCAGCGAGCTCGTCACCAACGCACTGGTGCACACCGACCATGACGCGATCGTCACCGCCACCCTGGGGCCGCGCGGGCTGCGCGTCGAGGTGCGGGACTTCGTGGCGCGCCGCCCCGAGCCACGCGTACCGGACGCCGACGACGGTACGAACGGCAGGGGCCTGGTGCTGGTGCAGTCCCTGGCCGACGCGTGGGGCGTGCGCGCGCACGGCGTGGGCAAGGTGGTGTGGTTCGAGCTGAACGGCGGCGGCAGGGTGTGACACCCTGCCGCCACCGCCCGGCCCGGGACGGGTTCCTGGCGCGATCAGCCGAACTGCTGCTCCAGGTCCTTCAATTTCTGCTCCAGCGAGTCGAGCCGGGGCAGGGTCTGCGTGTCGTCCTCCGCGGTGAGGTCGACGGCGACGGGAGCGGCCTGGTCAGAGTCGCTCCTGACGGCCTGGAGGGAGGGACGGGCGCGTAGCGGCAGCTGTTCCTGCGTTGCTATGGCAGGGTCCGCGCCGACCTGCGCGGACCCCGTGGCCGCCGGGACGGCCTGCACGTCGACCTGCCGGCCGCCGCCCCGGCCATAACCCCGGTGGCCGCGGCTGATCGCCTTGAGCCGAGCCCGCTCCAGCTTCTCCTGGTCGCGTCTGCGCAGCCGGGTCTGCTCCTTCTCCCGGCGGTCCTCCCGGACCTCCTCGACGGCCTCGTCCAGCGTGCGGACGCCTTCCAGGAGCATCAGCGACCAGGCGCCGAAGGTCTCCCGGGGCGCACGCAGCCACCGCACGATACGGATCTGCGGCAGCGGACGCGGTACCAGGCCCTGCTCCCGCAGCGCCGCCCGGCGGGTCTGCTTCAGCGCGCGGTCGAAGAGGACCGCCGCCGAGAGCGACATGCCGGAGAAGAACTGCGGGGCACCGGCGTGGCCGAGCCCCCGGGGCGCGTGGACCCAGTTGAACCAGGCCGCCGCCCCGGCGAACGTCCACACGAGCAGACGCGAGCCGAGCGCCGCGTCACCGTGGCTCGCCTCGCGCACGGCGAGGACGGAGCAGAACATGGCCGCGCCGTCCAGGCCGAACGGCACGAGGTACTCCCAGCCACCGGAGAGGCTGAGGTTCTGCCGCCCGAAGCCGACCAGGCCGTGGAAGGAGAGTGCGGCGGCGACCGCCGCACAGCAGAACAACAGGACGTAGGAGGCGGTGCCGTAGACCGCTTCCTTGCGCCGTCGGCGCTCCTCGCTGCGTTCCCACGATTCGTCGCCCGTGCCTGCCTTCGCCGCCTTGTCGTGGCCTCGCTTGCCGCGCGCGAGCACCGCCACCGCCACCAGCATGCCCAGGAGCAGGACGGCGCCGGGGAGCAGCCAATCCAGCGATATATCGGTCAGTCTCATCTGGGGTCCCTTGCGTCGCGGTAGGGCGTTTCGGGCGCCATAGTGACCCGATTCGGACGGCCCGCACGGGGGTTTCGGGGCAAGAGAACGCCAAGGGGGTGCCAGAGAGCACACAGAACCCGGATTTACTCGAACTCACTTCATACGAATGGGTGTTGAGTTCGATTAAACGGGACCGAAAGGGTGGTTCAAGCGGAGGCGGACGGGCCGGCGTCGGCGCTCAGCCGTGCGATGCGCTCCGCGTCGCACGTACGCGGGCAGGTGACGCAGGTGTCGTCGGGGCGCAGCGTGTAGAACATGCAGCAGCTCGCGCGGTCGCGGGTGGGCAGCTTCTCTCCGTTCGGCCCCGTCAGCTCCCGGAAACCGGCCGTGCCGACGTACGGCTTCGTGGCGCCGGGCAGCAGCCGCTCCAGCTCCGTCATCGCGCGGCCCTCCTCGCCGAGGAGGTGCGCGATGTACCACAGGCCCTCGACGACCTCGTCGGTGGCGAGGCTCCACAGGGCGCGGGAGCGGCGGCGCATCCGGGGGCCGAAGCCGTCCAGGAGCGGACCCAGGTGCTCGGCGACCGCCGCCCGCACCTGGGCGCGCAGCGCCTCCTCGTCCGGTACGACATGGGCGCCGGGCAGTACGGCGGCCGGGTCGTCCGGCAGGCAGGCGAAGGACTCGGTGCGCACGGCCAGGCGGCCGAGGCTCCGCTGGAAGGAGACGTCCGCCACCGGGAAGCGGGGGACGCGGCGGTGCAGGAACCACGGGACCGTGAACAGCAGGGTGGCCGGCCAGGCGTAGCGGTGCAGGCCGAAGCCGGCCACCACGTCGGGGCGGGCCTGGGTGCCGTAGTCCTTCAGTACCTGCGCGTCGTCCCACGCGACGAACGCGTCCAGGTCGGCCCCGCCCTGGACGAGCCGGGCGGCGTTCACCCAGCCGCCGCCGTGCGGGGCCCGCTCCTCGGCGCCCAGCTCGGTCACGCGGAGTCCGGGGAACACCTCGGCGAGGCGGGCGTAGGAGTCCGCGACGGCGCCGAAGGCGCTCTGGGCGGGCGCGGCCAAAGTGGGCACGGACATGCGGGGACCACCGAATCGCGATCGATTGCAGGTAAGCCTTACCTTACCCAACATGATCGAGGTTTCAACCGCGGGCGTGTCCGCCTATGGTGCCTCTCGTACCTTTCACAGCACACGGAGACGGGGCGGGGCGGACGCGGGTGGACGTCGTGGGGCAGGCCGGAGGGCGGGTGCCGGAGCAGGCGGCGCGCCGGGCGGTGGGGCGCACCTCCGTACGCGGACAGATCCTCGACGCGCTGCGGGCCGCGCTCGTGGGCGGTGAGCTGGCACCCGGCGAGGTGTACTCCGCGCCGGTGCTCGGCGAACGCTTCGGCGTCTCCGCGACGCCCGTGCGCGAAGCGATGCAGCAGCTGGCGGCCGAAGGGGCCGTCGAAGTCGTCCCCAACCGGGGTTTCCGGGTTCTGGAGCGAGGGGCCCGTGAACGGGCCGAGCTGGCCGAGGTGCGGGCGCTGATCGAGGTGCCGGTCGTGCTGCGGCTGGCCCGCACGGTGCCGGCGGAGCGGTGGGGCGAGCTGGTGCCGCTGGCCGAGGCGACCGTCGCGGCGGCCGCCGAGGGCGACGTCACGCGCTACGCCGAGGCCGATCGGGCCTTTCACGGCGCGATGCTCTCCCTGTCGGGCAACCGGCAGCTGGTCCACGTCGCGGACGCCCTCCACCGGCGGGCGCAGTGGCCCCTGGCCGGCGCCCCCGTCTCGGGCCGACGGGCCGAGCTGGTGGCGGACGCGGCGGAGCATGTGGCGTTGCTGGAGGCGTTGGTGGCGGGGGAGTTGGGGGTGGTTCCGGGGTTGGTGGCGGAACACTTCGCGGGGTCTGGCTCGGGGGCCTAGCGGTTGCCTTTGCCGGTCCGTCTCTGGGTCCGTGCCGCGGTTGCCCCCTCGCCGGGGGGTCTCCCACCCACCCGCCCGTTGCTCGGGGTCGGGTTGCGGGGGCCGGCGCTTGGCCCTTCGGCCTGTGGCTCCGTGCCGCGGTGTGGCCCCTGCCGGGGCGTATCCCACCCACCCGCCCGTTGCTCCGCGTCGGGCTGCTGGGGGTGGCTGCGCTTGCCCCTCTGTTTCCGGTTCCGTGCCGCGGTGCGCCCCCTCACCGGGCGTTTTCCCACCCACCCGCCCGTTGCTCTGCGTCGGGCTGCTGGGGGCCTGCGCTTGCCCCCTCTGCTCCCGGTTTCGTGCCGGCGTGTGCCCCTCCCCGGGGCGTCTCCCACCCGGCACCGGCACCCGGACCCAGGGCAACGGGTGGGTGGGTGGGAGACGCCCGTTGGTCCGTGGTGAGCGGGCGTATCCGACCGTGTGTCCGTGGCGGGCCGCCGGGGGCGTATTGCCTCGGGGCGTGGTGCGGGGGACAGGTGGGTGGGAGCCCCCCACCCCCCGGGGCTCAGGGGGTCGGGGGCGGAGGGGTCAGGTGGGGGGAGAGCCAGGTGGGGACTCCGCCCAGGAGGCGGAAGAGCCGTTTGGCCTCGGCCCGTAACCGCGAGGCCTCCGGCTCCGGCTCCGCATCGGCCAGCGCCGCCAACGCGGGAGCGGTGCCGACCAGGTACCCCAGTTCCTCCCGCAACCGCAGCGACTCCGCGAAACCCTGCCGCGCCTGCGCCAACTCCCCTTCCCGCAGGGCGAGTCCGGCCAGGTGCCGCCAGGTGAAGGAGAGCAGGAGCGGGTCGGCGCGCGCGGTGGCCCCCGCGTGCGCCCGCTGGTACGCCGCCCTCGCGGCCTGCGGCGAGTCGGCGATGTGCTCGGCGATCAGACCCCGCCGGTAGTCGAGGAGCGGTCGCCCCGCCGCGTCCGGGGCGAGCAGCGCCGCCGCCCTGCCGAGCGCCGTACGCGCCTCGTCGGCCCGGTCCCGTACGCCCAACACCGTGGCCGCGTACGCGAGATGGCCCCGCTCGCAGGCCGCGCCCCCGCGGTCGTCGTCGTCCTCGGCCAGCGCCTCCGCGGTCCGCAGACCGTCCTCGGCCTCGGCCCAGCCGTCCCCCGTGAACAGGCAGCGCTCGACGAGGAGCGCCGCCCGCTGGAGCGCCGGCGCCGCCCCGGCCCGCGAGGCCAGCAGCGCGGCCGCGTCGGTCCAGCAGCCGCGCGAGCGCAGCCGCCATACCGCGGTCTGGAGTGGATCGTCCCCTGCAATCGTTCCGGTACCAGACATGGCGGTATGCGCCACGTTGCCCTCCCCGAGCACACCATTGAGCTGTTGAGTCGTGGGCGAATCTCAGCATGGATGGCGGCGTCCGGCCAAGGGGCCGGGTGAAAGAATTCACAAAGGGCGGACGGGGGAGGGACCTGCCGCCCACCTGCTCCCGGGCGGCAGGTCCCCCTTTTTCTCAGCTCATCCGCAGCGCGAGGAAGAAATCGAGCTTGTCCTCCAGCCGCGACAGGTCACGGCTCGTCAACTGCTCGATCCGGCCCACCCGGTAGCGCAACGTGTTGACGTGCAGGTGCAGCCGCGCGGCGCAGCGCGTCCAGGAGCCGTCGCAGTCGAGGAAGGCCTCCAGGGTGGGGATCAGCTCCGCCCGGTGCCGCTGGTCGTACTCCCGCAGCGGGTCCAGGAGCCGTGCCGTGAACGCCCGGCGCACGTCGTCCGGCACGAAGGGCAGCAGCAGGACGTGGGAGGCCAGCTCCTGGTGGCCGGCCGCGCAGACCCGGCCGGGGCGGGCGGCGGCGACCCGGCGGGCGTGCCGCGCCTCCTCCAGGGCGCCGCGCAGTCCCTCCGCCGAGTGCACGGACGCGCTGACACCGAGCGTCAGGCGGCCGTCACCGTCCAGGCCCGCCGACAGCGGTGCGCGGACCGACTCCAGGAGGGCGTCGGCGAGCAGGCCCGCCTCCGAGCCGTCGTGCTCCGTCGAGACCGCGGGCAGCGGCACCAGCGCGATGGCCTCGTCCCCGGTGTGCGCGACCGCGATCCGGTCGAACGGCTCCGCCCCCGAGGAGGAGGAGGTGCCTCCCCTGTTCGCGTCGGTCCGGGAACGGGGGGCGGGGTCGACGAGGATCTCCTCCAAGAGCGACTGGGCGACCCGACCGCCGTCGATGCCCCCGCCCTCCCACTCCACGCGGGCCACCACGACCTGCCAGTGCGGGGCCGTGCCGAGCCCCGGCAGCAGTACGGGCGCCGCGACCCGCAGGCGCGCGGCGATCTCCGCCGGGGCCGCGCCCGTCTGCACCAGTTCCAGGACCTCCTGGGCGAGGCGGCGGCGCACCGTGCGGGCGGCGTCGCGCCGGTCCCGCTCCACGGCGATCAGCTGTGTCACGCCCTGGAGCAGGTCCAGCCGCTCCTCGGGCCAGTCGCCGGCGTCGGCCTCCACGGCGAGCACCCAGTCGGAGAGCACCGTCTCGCGCACGTCGCGCGCCACACCGCCGGCTCCCCGGCCGCTGGTCCGCACGGGGAACAGGGAGTACGTCACCCCGTCGACGGACACGCGGTGCGGCCCGCGCCGCCCGGTGCGCGCGGCGGCCAGGTGCTCCCCGGCCAGGCGCGCGCACACGGCCGCCGGCAGCGCCGTGCCGCCCGCGCTCGACCCCGCGATGGCGCGCCCCGCGGGGGAGAGCACCCAGGCGCGCAGGTCCAGGTCGGTGCCGAGCAGGTCGAGGACGACGTCGGGGCCGCCGCCGGCCGGGCCGGACGTCATCAGGCGCCGGTGCCGGTCCACGACGGCCGCCAGGTCGCCGGCGCGCTCGCCGGAGACCTGCCGCACGACGTGTTCGGTGATCGTCGCGAAGGCCACGGACTCGTTGACCGCGAAGAGCGGCAGCCGGTGGCGAGTGCAGGCCTCGACGAGGTCGGCGGGGATGTCGCCCAGCTCGGCCTCGCCGGCGGCCAGCGCGGCCACCCCGGCGCCCGCGAGGACGCGGACGAAGGGTTCGGTGTCCGAGGCGTCGCGGCGCCAGGCGAGGCCGGTGAGGACCAGCTCGCCGCCGGCCAGGTAGCGGCTGGGGTCCCGCAGGTCCGTGGTCATCACACCGCGCACGGTGCGGTCCAGCTCGTCCTCGCCGCCGAGCAGCCGCAGGCCCAGCGCGTCGGTGTCAAGGAGTGCGCGCAGCCGCATGGTGTCGTCGCCGCCGATCTGTCTCGAATGTGGTGTACAAGCAAGTGGGCTCCGGTGAGGCCGGGGCACTGTGGCGCCGGGCGTCAGCGGTTTTCCGGGGGAACCCGAGAGGCTTCTGGGGCCCGTTCTTCATACGAATCTACAAGACGCGCGGGTTGGCCAGCCAACTCCTTCATGGTTTCGGTGACTGACCCGACCGGAGGAGCGGGCGGTGTACTTGCTCCACTCCGCGTTAACAGCAGATGAACAAGCAGTCGAGGGGGCGAAGGGCCCGAGTGGCCGATACGGAATGCCTCCCTCGCAGTGCGCGACCCCCGACCCGAAGAAGAGACCTCATGGACTTCCTTCGCCCCGCCAGTGGGGAGGAGGCGCTCGCCGCCGAGGCGGCGCACCCGACCGCTGTGCCGACTGCGGGTGGCACGGACGTGCTGGTCGAGATCGACTTCGACCGCCCTCGCCCCGAGTTCCTGCTTGACCTCAGCCGCGTCGCCGACCCGCGCGAGCGGAACCACCTCATCCCCACGATCCTCGACACGCCGCCCGTCCCGGTCGACGTGCTCGAACTCGCCGACCCGCACGCCCCCTACGGGCTGTGCGGCGCCGGCGAGGCCCCGGCCCTGTCGTCCACCCCGGCGGTCCGCGCGGCCATCCGGGGCGCGACGGGTCTTGAGCCGACCAGAACACCGGTCCGCCCGGAGCACCTCACGGGCACGGTGTAGCTCACCCCCGGCACCGGACCGCGACGGACCCGTTCACCTCGGGTCGGCCCAGGTCCGGCACCACGTTTCGTTCGTCTCGGGCCGTCCCCCGGGTCGTGCAGCCAACGCACCATCCCAAATCCCGCAAACATGCGGGTGCCCCTGTGAACCTTGGGAGTTAGGCACCATGACCCAGTCATCAGTGGAGCCCAAGACCACCGCGGAGGACGCGGGCAACGGCTCTCGCGTCCCGGCCGGCCGGTCTTGGCTCGATCGGTACTTCCACATATCCCGGAGAGGCTCCACGGTCGCGCGCGAAGTGCGCGGCGGCGTCACCACCTTCATGGCGATGGCGTACATCCTGCTGCTCAATCCCGTGATCCTGTCCGGCAAGGACGCGGCGGGGGACACCATGGCCACCAAGGCCGTGATCACCGCCACCGCCTTCGCGGCGGCCCTCACCACCCTGCTCATGGGTTTCGTCGGCAAGGTGCCGCTGGCCCTCGCCGCCGGGCTCTCCGTGTCCGGCGTGATCTCCTCGCAGGTCGCCCCCGAGATGACCTGGCCGCAGGCCATGGGCATGTGTGTGATGTACGGCGTGGTGATCATGCTTCTGGTGGTCACCGGGCTCCGCGAGATGATCATGAACGCGATCCCGCTCGCCCTCAAGCACGGCATCACCATGGGCATCGGGCTGTTCATCGCGATCATCGGCCTGGTCAAGGGCGGCTTCGTCCACCCGGGCAAGGCGACCCCGCTCTCCCTCGGCCCGGCCGGCGAACTCTCGGGCTGGCCCGTCCTGCTCTTCGCGGGCACCCTCCTGCTGATCTTCATGCTCCAGGCGCGCAACATCCCCGGCGCGATCCTGATCGGCATCATCACCGGCACCGTCGTCGCCGTCATCCTCAACGCCGCGGACGTCATCGCCCCCGACCAGTGGGCGAACGGAACCCCCGAACTGCACGGCGGCGCGATCTCCACCCCCGACTTCTCCCTCTTCGGCGAGGTCGAGTTCGGCGGCTGGGGCCAGGTCGGCGCGATGACGGTCGGCATGATCGTCTTCACGCTGGTGCTCGCCGGCTTCTTCGACGCGATGGCCACCATCATCGGCGTCGGCACCGAGGCCAACCTCGCCGACGAGAAGGGCCGCATGCCCGGCCTGTCCAAGGCGCTGTTCATCGACGGCGCCGGCGGTGCCATCGGCGGCGTGGCGGGCGGCTCCGGCCAGACCGTCTTCGTCGAGTCCGCGACCGGCGTCGGCGAGGGCGCCCGCACCGGCCTCGCCTCCGTCGTCACCGGACTGTTCTTCGCGGCCTGTCTCTTCTTCACCCCGCTCACCGCGATCGTGCCCCAGGAGGTGGCCTCCGCCGCGCTCGTCGTCATCGGAGCGATGATGATGATGAACGCGCGGCACGTCGACTGGGCCGACCGCGCGACCGCCATCCCGGTCTTCCTGACCGTCGTCCTGATGCCCTTCACGTACACCATCACCACCGGTGTCGCGGCGGGCGTCATCGCCTGGGTGGCCATCAAGATCGCCCAGGGGAAGGCGCGCGAGATCGGCGCCTTCATGTGGGGTCTGACGGTGATCTTCCTGGTCTACTTCGCCCTCAACCCCATCGAAGGATGGCTGGGCGTCCACTGACGCCGGAGCCCTCCCCGCACCCCCGAGGAGGCCGACATGCTGGACATCGCCGACGAGCTGCACCGGTGGGTCGAGCAGGGGCGTGACTTCGCCGTCGCCACCGTGGTGGCGGTCGGCGGGAGCGCGCCCCGCCGGCCCGGTGCCGCCCTCGCGGTCGACACGGCCGGCACGGTCATCGGCTCGGTCTCCGGCGGCTGTGTGGAGGGCGCCGTCTACGAGCTGTGCGCCCAGGCGCTCCGGGACGGCGAAAGCGTCCTCGAACGCTTCGGCCACAGCGACCAGGACGCCTTCGCCGCCGGTCTGACCTGCGGCGGCGTCATCGACATCCTCATCACCCCGGTCCGCGCGGACTCCGCGTGCAGGCCGGTCGTCGCGGCGGCCCTCGCCGCCTTCTCCTCGGGGGAGGCGGCGGCCGTCGCCCGCGTCGTGTCCGGGCCCGCCGAACTGGTGGGCCGCGCCCTGCTCGTACGTCCTTCGGGCGCGTCGCCGGGTGGGTCCCCGCACGCGTACCAGGGCGGGCTCGGCGGATCCGCGCGGCTGGACCGCGCGGTGGCGGAGCAGGCCCGCGCCCTGCTCGACGCCGGACGCACCGGGACTGTCGAGGTCGGCGAGGACGGGTCGCGGTGCGGTCGGCCGGTGACGGTCCTCGTGGAGTCCGGCGTGCCGCCGCCCCGCATGATCGTGTTCGGCGCGATCGACTTCGCCGCCGCGCTGACGCGGGTCGGCGCCTTCCTCGGCCACCACGTGACCGTGTGCGACGCGCGGCCCGTCTTCGCGACGCCCGAGCGCTTCCCGGACGCCGACGAGATCGTGGTCGACTGGCCGCACCGCTACCTGGAGAAGACCGACGTCGACAGCCGCACCGTGCTGTGCGTGCTCACCCACGACCCCAAGTTCGACGTGCCGCTGCTGCGCCTCGCGCTGCGGCTGCCCGTCGCCTATGTCGGCGCGATGGGCTCCCGCCGCACCCACGAGGACCGCGCCGCCCGCCTGCGCGACACCGGCGTCACCGAACCGGAACTGGCCCGGCTGCGCTCGCCCATCGGCCTCGACCTCGGCGCCCGTACGCCCGAGGAGACCGCCCTGTCCATCGCCGCGGAGATCGTCGCCCACCGGCGGGGCGGCGGCGGGGCCCCGCTCACCGGGGCGCACACCCCCATCCACCCCGAGGGGACGCCCCGGCGTCCCGGCTAACCGGCCTCGCGGGTGTCCGTGAGCCGGTCGACCACTCGGCCGAACATCCGCCGGGCCGTCGCGGCGAGCACCCCGTCGAACAGCGCGGGCAGCCACCGTACGGCCAGCTCCTCGCGCCACAGCACGGTGGAGCCGGTGGGCGTGGCGCGCACCTCGAACTCCGCCCAGCCCGTCACGAACGCCCCCCGCTTCGCCAGCCGGCACCGGCCCGGCGAGGTGCCCCGCGGCGGACGCCACTCGACCACCTCCATCGGATCGTCGAAGCCGAGGGGGCCGAGCGCGCTGCGGGCCACGAAGACGGTGCCCACGCGGGTGGGCGGGGGAGTGCGCACCGTCACGCGGGTGAGCGGGACGACCTCGCCGTGCCGCTCCCACGAGGTCAGGCGGTGCCAGGCATCGGCGGGAGGCAGCGGCGTACGTCTGGCGAACTGGAAGAGGGCCACGCTCTCGAGCCTAGGGCCTCTCTTCCGGATCTTGCCGGGCTCGCGGCGTCCGGCACGCACGCTCGCCGCGTTGTCGTCGCTCCCTGATCCGGCCTGATCCGAAAGAGCGGCCCTGGGACCACCCGCCCCGCACCTCAGCGGTCCGCGCCGGTTCCGCGGGGCGGGCGGGCGGTGCGGGCCACGAGGAACAGCGTCGCCCCGCAGAGCGCCACGAGGAACCAGCCGGGGTGGGACGCCCGGGCGAGTTGCCCGGGGGACTGCCCGGCCACGAGGCCCCCGGCCACCGCGACGCCGATCGCCGCGCCGAGCTGGCGGGCGGTGGAGGTGATGGCGCCCGCGACACCGGCGCGCTCGCGGGGCAGGCCGCTGACCGCGGTGTCGGTGATCGGCGCGTTGGCGAACCCCACACCGATGCCGATGAGCAGATAGGCGCTGAGCAGGAGGGCGAACGGCGTGTGGGCGCCGAGGCCGGTGAGCAGCGCCGCGCCCGTGGTCAGGGCCGTGGCGGCGATCACGAGCGGGCGGCGGGCCCCCCGGCGGGCGACCATGGCGCCGGCCGCGGGCGCGCACACGGTGGCCGCCAGCGCCATGGGGAGGGTGGCGGAGCCGGCCAGGAGCGCGGAGAGACCCCGGGTGTGCTGCAAGTAGTAGGTGTTCAGCAGCAAGGTGACGTTCAGCGCGGTGAAGACGGCCACGGCGCCGAGGACGGCCGCGCCGAAGGCGGGCGCGCGGAACAGCGCGAGGTCCATCAGCGGTGCGCGGCGCCGGCGTTCGACGGCCACGAAGGCGAGGGCCGACACGGCGACGACCAGGTAGCCGACCCCGGCCGACGGCGAGGCCCAGCCCAGGTGCGGGCCCTCGATGAGGAGCGCGACGGTGAGGCCGACGACGAGCATGAGCAGGATCTGACCGGGCAGGTCGAGCGCGCGGTGCCGCGGGGCCCGCGACTCGGGGACGAACAGTCTGCTCAGGACGAGTGCGGCGGCGATCACCGGGACGTTGATCCAGAACAGGGACTGCCAGCCGAAGGCGGTGAGGAGGGCGCCACCGGTGACCGGCCCGGCGGCCATGCTCAGGCCGAAGACCGACGCCCACACACCGATGGCACGGGCGCGTTCCCGCGCGTCCGGCATGGTGTTGACCACGATCGCCAGGGCCACGGGGCTCAGCATCGAGGCCCCGACGCCCTGGACGGAGCGGGCCGCGATCAGGACACCGGCGGACGGGGCGAGCGCGCACGCCAGGGAGGCCGCGCCGAAGACGGTCAGGCCGAGCCGGAACACCCGGCGCCGGCCGAAGCGGTCGGCCAGCGCCCCGGAGGTGATCAGCAGGCCGGCCAGGACGACGGTGTAGGCGTCGACGATCCACTCCAGGTGGCGGGTGCCCGCTCCCAGACCCGCGCCGATCGCGGGCAGGCCCACGTTGACGATGGTCGTGTCCAGGCCGACCAGGAACATGCTCAGGGCGCAGATCGCCAGGACGGCCCGGCGCCTGCGGACCCCGAGAACGGGGGCGGCCCCGGCTTCGACAGGGGGCGTGGTCAGGGTCATGTGCGGCACCTTCGGTCGGGGGCGGTCGGTGACCCCACACTCCGCCGAACGCCCCCCGATCCCCGACGCTTTTTGCGAAGGCCGCAAAATGGGGGCGTGGACGACATCCCCGCCATCCTCGACGGCATCGGGCCGCGGCTGCGCGCCCTGCGCCGCGACCGCGGTCTCACCCTGGAGTCCCTGGCCGGGACCACCGGCATCTCGGTCAGCACGCTCTCCCGGCTGGAGTCCGGCATCCGCCGGCCCACCCTCGATCTCCTGATCCCGCTGGCCCGGGCCCACCGGGTCGCCATCGACCAGCTCATCGCGGCTCCCGCGACCGGCGATCCGCGGGTGCACCTGACCCCCCGACGGCGCAAGGGCGGCGGGGTGATCGTGCCGCTGACGGAGTACCCCGGCCGCCTCCAGGTGTTCAAGCAGATCCTGGCCCCGCGCGAACCGAGGCTCGTCACCCACGGCGGCTACGAGTGGCTGTACGTCCTGTCCGGCCGGCTCCGCCTGATCATCGGCGAGCGGGAGCTGGAACTCGGTCCCGGCGAAGTCGCCGAGTTCGACACCACCGAACCCCACTGGTTCGGACCCGCCGGGGACGCCGCCGTGGAGGTCCTGCACCTGTTCGGGCCGCAGGGGCAACAGGCCAGAGCCCGTACGTAGGACGCCCTAGCGGTAGATCTTGCCCGGCTCCGCCTTGCCCGGCGCGAGCAGCTGGGAGACCGTCACGAAGACGTAGCCCCGCTTCTTCAGCTCCGCGATGACGCCGGGTACGGCGGGCACCGTGCCCCGGTAGATGTCGTGCAGCAGGATGATGCCGTCCCGCTTGGTCTGGTCGATGACGCGCTTCTGTATCAGCGCGGAGTCATCGGTCGTGTAGTCCTTGGCCGTGACGGTCCACAGGACCTGCGCGAGGCCCAGCTCCTCGGAGAGCTTGTCGATGTCGTCGTTGGTGCGGCCCTGGGGCGGGCGCATCAGCGTCGGCTTCTTGCCGATGAGCTTCTCGATCGCCTTGTTGGGGCGCTCCAGCTCGCGGCGCGCCTCGGCCGGCCCGATCTTCGTGAGGATCTTGTGCGACCAGGTGTGGCTGGCGACCTCGTGGCCCTCCGCGTCCATCCGCTTCACCAGCTCGGGGTACTTCTCGATGTGGTTCTTGCCGAGCGTGAAGAAGGTGGCGGGGACCTTCTCGTCCTTGAGGATCTTCAGCAGCCTCGGGGTGTTCTCGCTGGGGCCCGCGTCGAAGGTCAGCGCCACGCACTTGGCCCTGCGGCAGTCGACCGTGCCGAACGCGCCCTGGTCCGCGTCCTTGGCGGCGGCGCCCTCCTTGCGTACGGCGCTCGGCGAGGTGGTGTCGAGCTTGGTGCACCCGCTCACCGCGAGGACGAGGGCCGCTCCCGCCGCGAGGGCGGCGGCGGTGCGGGGCAACCTTTTCGACGCGCGGGCCATCTTCATGGCGGCGGGGGGTGCGGCGACCGCGCGCGCGTCCCTGGCGGACGTGGTCGCGGGCGCGTTCTCGACGGGCGTGTTCTCGACGGGCATGCGATGACTATACAGAGTGCGTATACGCGCCGTGTATACAGGGTGTTCATAGTCTGCCCGGGGGTGTGGTGGAGGACGGGGCCCCGCCCCCGGCCGAGGGCGCGCAGGGCCCCGGTGCGCGCATTCCATAAGCCGCCGCGACGCCGTCCCGCTTTTCTTTCGGGTGCATCAAGAATGAATCGGCAGGCGTAACGGTCCGCTAATTTTCCGGCCGGGGCGGGTACAACACTCATATGGAATCCATGGAGTGGGAACTTGCCATTTCGCACACCGCCGCCCTCCTCATGTGGATCGCCGGTGTCGTCGTGGTCGCGGTCCTTCTAGGCGCCTTTTTCTGGGGGCAGCGCGTCCGCGTGCGCGAGTCCAGGACCCCGCGCCCGGAAGAGCAGCCGAAGCGGCCGTACGGGGGTCCCGTCAGGGAAGAGCGGGAGTACCGGGAGCCCGACGAGGTGTCCGAGGACGGCCACCGGCTCAACCCGCACGAGCTGAAAGGCGGCTACGGGCAGTCGAGCACGCACCGCTGTGCCTCGCAGGATCCCAAGGACCACCGGAAAGGCGACGGCGGCAGCTTCGGCAGTGGCGGCCTGGGCAGCTGAGAACGCCGCAATTCCGGGCCCCTTCACCCCCTGCGCGCACACGTGACGGGCCGCTTTCGGCCGCACACACGAAGGGAGTGACATGACAACTCCGAGCTCGCCCGGGGCGACGAAGCCGTCACGATCGGCGCGGACGCCGACGCCGGGGAGGTCATGCGCACGATGACCGCGCACCAGGTCCGCAGGCTGCCCGTCATCGACGGCCACGACCTCGTCGCCGTCGTCCTCCAGGCGGACGCCACCCGCAGCCTCCCCGACTCCCGGGTGGGCGACCTGCTCGAAGTGCTCTCCACCGACTGACCGGCTCCTTCGACGCGGGCCACGCCCCGGTGCGACGGGCCGCCGGAGCACGCCGGAGGCAGTGGACGCGGCCCCTCGGGACCTGGCGAGGACACTTCCGCCGGGTCCCGCACTCGTGCGCCCGCGCCACCCGCCCCCTCACTCCGCGCACTCACCCGTCTGCCGTACACCGCCGGGCCGTCCCCGCCCAACTGACAGAGGCTGTTCGAAGACTGGACGGGGCCCGCCGCCGTACGGCGGCACCGCGTACGAAGGCACCGCGTATGGAGGAGATCCGCATGACCACAGCGCCGGCACGGAACTGGGAGCACGCCGTCGTCACCGGCGGCGGGGGCTTCGTCGGATCGCATCTGTGCACCGCCCTGCTGGCCGCGGGCACGGCGGTGACCTGCGTCGACGACTTCAGCACCGGGCGCCCGGAGAACGTGTCCCCGCTGCTCGACCATCCCGGCTTCACGCTGATACGGGCGAACGTCGCCGAGGGGATGGACGTCGACCGGCCGCCGGACCTCGTGCTGCACTTCGCGTCCCCCGCCTCCCCGGCCGACTATCTGCGGCTGCCCCTGCACACCCTGGAGACGGGCAGCCTCGGCACCCGCAACGCGCTGCGGCTCGCCCACCGCCACGGCGCCCGCTTCCTGCTCGCCTCCACCTCCGAGGTCTACGGCGACCCGCAGCAGAACCCGCAGGACGAGCGGTACTGGGGCCATGTGAACCCGGTGGGCCCGCGCAGCGTCTACGACGAGGCGAAACGCTTCGGCGAGGCCCTGACCACGGCCCACGCCGACGCGGAGGGCACCGACACGGCCATCGTGCGGTTGTTCAACACCTACGGCCCCCGCATGCGCGGCCACGACGGCCGCGCCGTGCCGACCTTCGTCCGTCAGGCACTGGACGGCGAATCCCTGACCGTCACCGGCGACGGCCACCAGACCCGCTCGCTGTGCTACGTCGACGACACCGTGCGCGGCATCCTCGCCGCCGCCGCCCACGGCATGCGCGGCCCGGTCAACATCGGCAACCCCGGCGAGATCACCATGCTCGACCTGGCCCGCCTGATCATCGACCTGACCGGATCCGAGGCGCAGATCCGCTTCATCGACCGGCCCACGGACGACCCCGCCGTCCGCTGCCCGGACATCACGCTGGCACGCGACAAGCTCGGCTGGGAACCGCGCGTGGACGCCGAGGAAGGCCTGCGGCGCACGATCGACTGGTTCCGCGCCACGGCCCGCCCCTGACCCGGACCGGCGAGAGCCCCCGCCGGGCGCCCACCGGAGCACAGCTCCCGACCCAGTGCCCCGGCCCCGTGCCCCGTACCGCCGACAGAACCTCGGATCCCTCATGCGCATCCTCGGAATCAACGCACTCTTCCACGACCCCGCCGCCGCCCTCGTGATCGACGGCAGGACCGTCGCCGCCGCGGAGGAGGAGCGGTTCTCCCGGCGCAAGCACGGCAAACGCCCCGTGCCGTTCTCCGCCTGGGAACTGCCCGAGCAGGCCGCCGCCTGGTGCCTGCGCAGGGCCGGCCTGCGGCCCCAGGACCTCGACGCCGTCGCCTACTCCTACGACCCCGCGCTCGCCCGGCCCGCGGCCGACATGGGGCTCGACGACCCCTGGGACCACCTGCGGCAGACGTACGCCCGTGAGGCGCCCGGCTTCCTCAAGGCCGCGCTGCCCGGCCTCGACCCGGGCATCGTCCGCTTCGTGCCGCACCACATGGCGCACGCCGCGTCGAGCGCCTTCGCCGCGCCCGGCGCCGAGGACTCCTCCGTCCTGGTCCTGGACGGCCGCGGCGAGCGCGCCTCACACCTCGCCGCCCGGCGCGTGCGCGACACGCTGGAACCGCTGTACGCCCAGGACCTGCCGCACTCCCTCGGCCTGGTCTACGAGGAGCTGACCGGGCACCTCGGATTCCTCCGCTCCTGCGACGAGTTCAAGGTCATGG
This sequence comes from Streptomyces sp. NPDC031466, assembly GCF_055581265.1. Taxonomy (NCBI): domain Bacteria; kingdom Bacillati; phylum Actinomycetota; class Actinomycetes; order Kitasatosporales; family Streptomycetaceae; genus Streptomyces; species Streptomyces sp. NPDC031466. The sequence goes on along the minus strand of NZ_JBVIJT010000011.1, from coordinate 51,446 downwards.
CCCTCGCCTCCCACGGCACCCCGCGCATGCTGCCCGAACTGCGCCGCCACGTGTACCCGACCGGCGACGGCGGGTTCCGCGCCACCGCCGTGCCCTGGCACGAGCTGTGCGCGCCGCGCCACGCCGACGAACCCTGGACCCAGGACCACGCCGACGTGGCGGCCAGTGCCCAGGCCGTCCTGGAGGAGACGCTGCTCGACCTCGCGCGCTGGCTGCACGGCAAGACGCACCACAGCGTCCTCACCCTCGCCGGCGGGGTCGCCCTGAACTGCGTCGCCAACTCCCGAATAGCCCGCGAGGGCCCCTTCTCCCGCGTCTGGGTGCAGCCCGCGGCCGGTGACGCGGGCACCGCCCTCGGCGGCGCGCTCCTGCTGTCCGCCGGACAGGGCGACGAGATCGACCCCATGACCGGCGCCGACCTGGGCCGCGACTGGTCCGACGCCGAACTCGGCGCCTGGCTCAAGACCGCTGCCGTGGCCTTCGAACGCCCGCCGGACATCGCCGCGACCGTCGCGCGGGCTCTGGCGGAGAACCGGATCGTGGCCTGGTTCCAGGGCCGCTCGGAGTACGGACCGCGGGCCCTCGGCCACCGCTCGCTGCTGGCCCACCCCGGCCACGCCGGCAACCTCGAACGGCTCAACGACGTCAAGGGCCGCGAACAGTTCCGGCCCGTCGCCCCCATGGTGCTCGCCGACCGCGCCCGCGAGATCTTCGACGGGCCGCTGCCCAGCCCGTACATGCTCTTCGTGCACGACGTGGCCGAGCCCTGGCGGGAGCGGATCCCGGCCGTCGTCCACGTCGACGGGACGGCCCGCGTTCAAACCGTGGACCCCGCGTGCGAACCCCTCGTGGCCCGCATGCTCGGCGAGTTCGAGAAGCTCACCGGCCTGCCCGTCGTGGTCAACACCAGCCTGAACACGGCCGGCCGCCCGATGGTGGACGACCCGCGCGACGCCCTGGAGTGCTTCGGCTCCTCGCCCGTCGACCTCCTCGCCATCGGCCCCTACGCGATCCGGCGCCGCGACCTCTTCGACGGTCGGGCACCCGAGGGAGAGGAGATCCGATGACCGGCCACGCGACGGACATCGGTGACGTCGTCGCCGCCGAGGGCGCGTACGCCGTGGTGATCCCGACGCTCGGCAGGCCCAGCCTCGACGCCACCCTGCGCGCGCTGGCCGGAGCCGAGGGGCCCGGGCCGCTGCGCGTGGTCCTCGTCGACGACCGCCCGGGGGCGGACGGCACGACCCCGCTGCCCGTCCGGATACCGGCGGCCCTGCGCCCCGTCACCCTCGTGGTCGGCGGCGGGGCCCGCGGCCCCGCCGCCGCGCGCAACACCGGCTGGCGCGCCGCAGGCCGCGCGCCGTGGATCGTCTTCCTCGACGACGACGTGGTGCCCGGCCCCACCTGGTGCGACGACCTCGCCCTCGACCTGGCCGCCACCCCCCCCGAGGAAGGCGCGGTCACCGCCCGCATCGACGTGCCGCTCCCCGCCGACCGCAGGCCGACGGACTGGGAACGCAACACCGCCGGACTTGCCACCGCCCGGTGGATCACCGCCGACATGGCCTACCGCCGGGCGGCGCTGGAAGCCGTGGGCGGCTTCGACGAGCGCTTCCGCCGCGCCTTCAGGGAAGACGCGGACCTCGCCCTGCGGGTCCTCGCGGCCGGCTGGTCGATCGCCGAGGGCACCCGCGGCACGACCCACCCGGTACGCCCGGCCGGCCGCTGGACCTCCGTGCGCCTCCAGGCCGGCAACGCCGACGACGTCCTCATGACGCGGCTGCACGGCCGCGACTGGTGGACCAGGGCGGCCGCGCCACGGGGGCGGCTGCCCGGCCACCTCGCGGTCACCGCGGCGGCCGCCGGGGCCCTGGCCTGCGCCGCGCTGCGACGCCCAGCGGCCGCCGGAACCTGCGCGGCGGCCTGGCTGGCCGGCACCGCCGAATTCGCCCTGGCGCGGATCCTGCCGGGCCCCCGCACCCGGGACGAGGTCCTCACCATGGTGCTGACCAGCGCGCTCATTCCGCCCGCCGCCGTCTGGCACTGGCTGCGCGGCCAGGTCGCGCACCGCGACGCCGCACGCCTCGACCCGCGTACGGCCGCCCTCGGTGGCCCCTCGCCTGCGCCCACCCGGCCCACCGAGGAAGAGCGGGTCCAACGATGAACCGGCGCCTCGTCACACCCCCGCCCCCGTCCCCGGCCGCCCCCGCCCGTGGGGACGACGGCCGCGGCCCCTGGCTCGCCGACGGCCCGCCCGCCCGGGGCCCGGCCCGACGCGGCGCCGCCCGCACCCTGCCCGCGGTGGTCCTCTTCGACCGCGACGGCACCCTCGTCGAGGACGTGCCCTACAACGGCGACCCCGCGCGCGTACGGCTCATGCCGACCGCGCGGGACGCCGTCGCCGCCGTACGGGCCGCGGGCATCCCCCTCGGTGTGGTCAGCAACCAGTCGGGCGTCGCCCGCGGCCTGCTGACCCGCGACCAGGTCGAGGCGGTGCGGCGGCGCGTGGACGAACTCCTCGGCCCGCTGCACGTGTGGGCGATCTGCCCGCACGGCCCCGCCGACGGCTGTGGCTGCCGCAAACCGGCGCCCGGCCTCGTCCTCGCCGCCTGCGGCCGCCTCGGCGTCCCCGCCGCCCGCGCCGCCGTGATCGGCGACATCGGAGCCGACATGGGCGCCGCCCGCGCCGCCGGGGCCCGCGGGGTCCTCGTCCCCACCCCGGTGACGCAAGCCGAGGAGATCGAGGCCGCGCCCGCCGTGGCCCCCGACCTGCTCACCGCCGTACGCCTGCTGCTGACCCCCGACCCCGAGGGCGGTCACCGCCCCGTGGAGGTGGAGGAGCGATGACCGGTTTCCGAACCCTGCCGCGCACACTCGTCGTACGCCTGGACAGCGCGGGCGACGTCCTGCTCGCCGGGCCCGCCGTGCGCGCCGTCGCGGCCGGCTCCTCGTACACCGCGCTGCTGTGCGGCCCCCAGGGCGTCGAGGCGGGCAGGCTGCTGCCCGACCTGGACGACGTACTGGTGTACGACGCCCCGTGGGTGGGGCTCGAACCGGCGCCGGTGTCGCACACGGCCACGCGGCACCTCCTCGACGAGATGACGCAGGGCCGCTTCGACCGGGCCCTCGTGCTGGTCTCCTACCACCAGAGCCCGCTGCCCGCCGCGCTGCTGCTGAAGCTGGCCGGCGTCGGCTGGACCGCCGCCGACAGCGAGGACTACCCCGGCTCCCTGCTCGACCTGCGCCACCAACGGCTGCCCCACCGCCACGAGGCGCAGGCGGCCCTCGACCTCGCCGAGGCCTGCGGCTTCGCCCTGCCGCCCGGCGACGACGGCGCCCTGCGCGTGGAGGCGACGCCGGACACCACCCCCCTCACCGGCGGCGAACCCTACGTCGTGCTCCACCCCGGCGCCGCCGTGCCCGCCCGCGCCTGGAGCCCCGAACGCGCCGAACGCGCCGCGGCGGCCCTCAGCGCCGCCGGCCACCGCGTCGTGGTCACCGGCGGCCCCGACGAACGCGAACTGACCGCCAGGGTCGCCGGGCGGCACGCCCTCGACCTCGGCGGTGCCACCGATCTGCGGCGCCTGGCGGGCGTCCTGGCCAGGGCCAGGGCGGTGGTGTCCGGCAACACCGGGCCCATGCACCTCGCCGCCGCCGTCGGCACCCCCGTGGTCTGCCTCTTCGCGCCGGTCGTGCCGGCCGAGCGCTGGCGCCCGTACGGCGTCCCCCACGTCGTGCTCGGCGACCAGCACGCCGCGTGCGCGGACAGCCGGGCCCGGCAGTGCCCGGTGCCGGGCCATCCCTGCCTCGAACGGATCGACGACGGCGAGGTGCTCGCCGCGGTGGCGTCCTTCGCCGAGGGCGCGGCCGACCGGACACGCCGCGCGCGGGCGGCGCCCGCCCGGGTCACCGCACCGGACGGCACGCCAGAAACGGAACGAGGAGCAAGCGTATGAACATCCTGCTGTGGCACGTGCACGGTTCCTGGACGACCGCGTTCGTCCAGGGCCCCCACACCTACCTCGTTCCCGTGACACCGGACCGCGGCCCCGACGGGCTCGGCCGGGCCCGGACCTTCTCCTGGCCCGCCTCCGTACGGGAAGTGACGCCCGAGGAGCTGCGGGACGCCGAGGTGGACCTCGTCGTCCTCCAGCGCCCGCACGAACAGGAGCTGGCCGAACGCTGGCTCGGCGGCCGGCGCCCCGGACGGGACCTACCCGCCGTCTACCTGGAGCACAACGCGCCGGACGGCGACGTCCCCGACACCCGGCACCCCTGCGCGGACCGCGACGACCTGACGCTGGTCCACGTCACCCACTTCAACCGGCTGTTCTGGGACTGCGGCAGCACCCGCACCGAAGTCATCGAACACGGCATCGTCGACCCAGGCCACCAGTACACCGGGCGCCTCGCCAGAGCCGCCGTCGTCGTCAACGAACCGGTGCGCCGCGGCCGTTACACCGGCACGGACCTGCTCCCCGCCCTCAGCGAGGCGGCCCCGCTCGACGTCTTCGGCATGCGCACCCAAGGGCTCGCCGCGCACCTCGGCGTTCCCGAGGACCGGTGCCGCACCGCCGACCTGCCCCAGAGCGAACTGCACGGCGCGCTGGCGCAGCGCCGCCTGTACCTGCACCCCGTGCGCTGGACGTCCCTCGGCCTGTCCCTGCTCGAAGCCATGCAGCTGGGCATGCCCGTCGTGGCGCTCGCCACCACCGAGGCGATCGAGGCGGTGCCGCCCGGCGCGGGCACGCTGTCCACCCGGCCCGAGGTCCTGGCCCGTGCTGCCCGGCGCTACCTGGAGGACCCGCGGGCCGCGGCCGAGGACGGCGCCCGCGCGCGCCAGGCCGCTCTCGAACGGTACGGACTGAAGCGCTTCCTGGGCGACTGGGAGCGCGTGATGACGGAGGCGTGCTCATGACCTCGTCCCTCGGCCCCTACGACCCCGGCACCTTCGGCGCGGCGCCCACCGGCCCCGACAAGCTGTCCGTCGCCCTGGTCTCCGAACACGCCAGTCCGCTCGCCACGATGGGCGGCGTGGACGCCGGCGGCCAGAACGTGCACGTCGCCGCGCTCGCGGGCGCCCTCGCCGACCGCGGCCACCACGTCACCGTCTACACCCGGCGCGACGACCGCGAGCTGCCCGAGACGGTGCCGCTGCGCGATGGCGTGCGGGTGCACCACGTACCCGCCGGGCCGCCCGAGCAGATCCCCAAGGACGAACTGCTGCCCCACATGGGCGACTTCGGCCGCTACCTGGCCCGCACCTGGCGCGACCGGCCGCCCGACCTGGTGCACTCGCACTTCTGGATGTCCGGGCTCGCCTCCCTGCGGGCGACACGCGAGCTGGGCCTGCCGCTGCTGCACACGTATCACGCGCTCGGCACCGTCAAGCGGCGCCACCAGCAGCTCGCCGACCCCAGCCCGCCGAGACGGATCGCCCTGGAGACCGAGGTGGGCTCCGGCTGCGACCGGATCATCGCCACCTGCCGCGACGAGGTCATGGAACTGGGCAGGATGGGCGTCCCCGCCGCCAAGACCACCGTCGTGCCCTGCGGTGTCGACACCGAGCTGTTCGCCCCGCGCGGCCCGGTCGCCGAACGCGGCACCGAACGGCACCAACTGCTCCAGCTCGGCCGCCTCGTGCCGCGCAAGGGCGCGGCCGTCTCCATCGCCGCGCTCGCCCGGCTGCCCGAGACGGAGCTGGTCGTCGTCGGCGGTCCCCCCGCCGACCGCCTCGACCAGGACCCCGAGGTCCGGCGGCTGCGCGCACTCGCCCGGGAGGCGGGCGTCGCCGACCGGGTCCGCTTCACCGGCGGCGTGCCGAGCGCCGACGTGCCGGCGCTGCTGCGCGCGGCCGACATCGTGGTGTGCCCGGCGGACTACGAGCCGTTCGGCATCGTCCCCCTGGAGGCCATGGCGTGCGGCAGGCCCGTCGTCGCCAGCGCCGTCGGCGGCCAGCTCGACACGGTCGCCGACCCGGCCACCGGCCGCCTGGTGCCGCCCCGCGACCCCGAGGCCCTCGCCCGCGCCGTCGCCGACCTCCTCGCCGACCCCGCCGCCCGGGAGGCCTGCGGCGAGGCGGGACGCCGCCGCACCCTGCGCCGGTTCGGCTGGGACCGGGTCGCCGCGGCCACCGAGGCGGCGTACTGCGAGGTCCTGGACCCCCAGCCCGTCACGACCGGCGCCGGCGTGGTGTGAGCCCCGCCCCGACCCACCGCGGAGCACCGACATCCGAAGGAGGCAGGGCCCGTCGCCGCCCGTCAGCGCGGCGGCGCGCCCGAGCAGCATGAACGAAACCCCCGCACTCGACGCCGCGCATCTGCACTGCCGGTCACTGGAGCAGGCGCTTCGGCGGTTGCGCCGGGACAGCCTCGGCCGGATCACGGAGTGGGGCGGGCGGCTCGCCGCCGCGCTGCCCTCCGGGAACCGGCTCCTCGCCGCGGGCAACGGCGGCAGCGCGGCCCAGGCCCAGCACCTGACCGCCGAACTGGTGGGCCGCTACCGGCACGAGCGGCCGGCGTACTCGGCGATCTCCCTGCACGCGGAGACCTCCAGCATGACCGCCATCGGCAACGACTACGGCTTCGACCACGTGTACGCCCGCCAGGTCACCGCCCACGGCAGGCCCGGCGACATCCTCCTCCTGCTGTCCACCTCCGGCCGCAGCGCCAACCTGATCACCGCGGCGGTCGCGGGCCGCGCCGCGGGCCTGCGCGTCTGGTCCCTCACCGGGCCGGGCCCCAACCCGCTCGGCGAGGCCGCCGACGAGCCGCTGTACATCGACGGCGACACCACGGCCACCGTGCAGGAGGCCCACCTGGTCGCCGTCCACCTGCTCTGCGAGGCCTTCGACGCGGCGCTCGCCGCACCACCCGTCGCCGCCGCCACCACCGTCGGCCGGGCCGCGCCCGCCGCGGTCCCCGTCCACGGGAGGACGCCGTGAGCGGGCCGAAGCCGCTCGTCGTCGTCGGGGACGTCCTGCTCGACGAGGACATCGAAGGAGTCGCCACCCGGCTCGCCCCCGACGCGCCCGCCCCGGTCGTCGACGTCACCGTCGACCGGCGCCACCCCGGCGGCGCCGGCCTCGCCGCGGCGCTCGCGGCCCGCGGCGGCCGCGAAGTGGTCCTCGTGACCGCACTCGGCGACGACCCCGCGAGCGAGGCCGTCCGCCGGGAACTGACGGGCCGCGTACGGCTGGTGGAGTTGCCGCTGAACGGCACCCTGCCGGTGAAGACCCGCGTCCTGGCCTCGGGCCGCCCCCTCGTGCGCATCGACCGGGGAGGCGGCACACCGGGCGAACCCGACGCGGCGGTGCGCGACGCGCTGGCCCAGGCCCACGCGGTCCTCGTCGCCGACTACGGACGGCACACCGCGAGCGCCGTACGCGACCACCTCGCGGCCGTCACCCCGCGCACCCCGCTCGTGTGGGACCCGCACCCCAAGGGCGACACCCCCGTGCCGGGCGCCCGGCTGGTCACCCCGAACGCGGCCGAGACCCGCGCCCTGTGCCCCGGCGGCGGCGAGACCCTGCGCGCGTACGCCGAACGGGGCGCCGAACTCGCCGACCGCTGGCGGGTGAGCGGCGTCGCCGTGACCCTCGGCGAGCGCGGTGTCCTGCTGACCCGGCCCGGCTCCGGGACGCCGATGCTCGTCCCCCCGCCGTTCCGCGCCGGCGGTGACCCCTGCGGCGCGGGGGACTGCTTCGCCGCCACCACGGCCGCGGCGCTCGCGGACGGCGCGCTTCCCGAAGAGGCCCTCCAGCGGGCGGTGGCCGAAGCCGCCGCGTTCGTCTCGGCGGGCGGCGCCACCAACCCCGGCCTGTGGCGCGTCACGCCCGCCCCCGGCGCCGAGGAGACACCGGCCACCGACGCGTTCGAACTCGCCGAGCGGGTCCGCGCGCGCGGCGGCACGGTGGTCGCGACCGGCGGCTGCTTCGACCTGCTGCACGCCGGGCACGTCGGCCTCCTCGACAGCGCCCGGGCCATCGGCGACTGCCTGATCGTGTGCCTCAACTCCGACGCGTCACTGGCCCGCCGCAAGGGCCCCGGCCGCCCCCTCAACCAGGAGGCGGACCGTGTACGCGTCCTCCGGGCGCTCGCCAGCGTCGACGCCGTCGCCGTCTTCGAGGAGGACACCCCGCAGGAACTCCTGAACAAGCTGCGGCCCGACGTATGGGTCAAGGGCGGCGACTACTCCGTCCAGGACCTGCCCGAGGCGCGGGCGCTGCGGGCCTGGGGCGGGCAGGCCGTCGTCCTGCCCTACCTCGACGGCCGCTCCACGACGCTGCTGACCCGGCGGGCGGCGGCGGCCGCCGGGACACCGACGTGAGCGGGCCGCCGGACGGCACCCCGCACCGGCCGCGCGCGCTGGTGCTGCGGGCGCTCGGGCTCGGCGACCTGCTGACCGTCGTACCCGCGCTGCGCGCCCTGCGGCGGCGGCTGCCGGACCACGAGATCGTGCTGGCCGCGCCCGAACGCCTGGCCCCCGCCGCCGCCACGACCGGCCTGGTGGACCGGCTGCTGCCCGCCTCGGCGCCCGGCCGCCGGGTGCCCGCCCTGCTCCCCTGGACGGGGCCGCCCCCCGACCTCGCCGTGGACCTGCACGGCAACGGCCCGCCGAGCCACCTCCTGCTCCAACGGCTGCGTCCCCGGCGGCTCCTGGCCTACGCGCATCCCGGGACCCCCGACATCGAGGGCCCCGCCTGGCGGGACGACGAGCACGAACGGGAGCGGTGGTGCCGGCTCCTGACCTGGTACGGCGTCCACGCGGACCCGGACGACCTGCGCATCCCCGTGCCCGCGACGCCCTCCCCGGCGCCCGGCGCGGTCGTCGTGCACCCCGGCGCCGACGCCGGGGCCCGCCGGTGGCCGCCCGAGCGGTTCGCGACCGTGGCGCGGCGGCTGCGGGGGGACGGCCACGAGGTCGTCGTGACCGCGGGAGCGGGGGAGGAGGCCACCGCGCGGCGCGTGGCCGAGGAAGCCGGTCTCGCCCCGGGGGCCATGCTGGGCGGCGCCGAGGACGTGCCCTTCGACCGGCTCACGGCGCTCGTGGCCCACGCGCGGTGCGTCATCGTCGGGGACACGGGGCTCGCCCATCTGGCGACGGCGCTGGGCACGCCCTCGGTGGTGCTGTTCGGCCCCGTCGCCCCCCGGCTCTGGGGGCCGCCGCCCGGTCCCCGGCATCGCGCGCTGTGGCACCCCGACGGCGACGGGGCCGCCCGCCCGGGCGACGCGCATGGGCTCCGCCCGGATGAACGGTTGCTGCGGATCACTCCGGAGGAGGTGCTGGAGGCGGTACGGATGCTGCCGGGGGGCTCGACGCTGGAAGCGCTGCCCGCGCGCGGGCGGTGAGGCCCCTTCGCGGGGCCCGGCGTGCGACCACCTTCTTGCGGCCCGTCGCTGGCGCCCCGTTGGGGGCGCGGGGAACTGCGCGCGCAACTGTGAGCCGGGCCGCATGTGGGGGCGAGGCGTTCGGGGGCAGACGCGGGGTTGGTCGCTGCGGGTTGTCGTGGGCTGGTCGCGCAGTTCCCCGTGCCCCTTGGGGGGTGGCAGTGCGCCCTATCAGGGGCGCGAGGAGGTGTAAGGCGGCGTTACGCTGCCGCGCCCAGCGTCGGGCGGGCTGTCGGGTCGTCGCTCCGGAGGAGTACCGGCACGGGCACCGGGACGTCTTCGCGTCCGCGGAGGAGGAAGCCCGCGCCGATGGAACCGGCGATGATCAGGCCCCCGGAGACGAGCGCGCCCCGCGGCCCCGCCAGTTCCATGAGGAGGCCGAGCGCGGGCGGGCCCGCGAGGCCCCAGGCCGTGCTGACACTGCCCCACACGCCGAGCACCCGGCCCCGCAGCCGCGCCGGCGGGTCGGTCTGGAGGATCGTCGTGCCCGCGGTGTCGGAGACGGTCTCCACGACCGCCATGGGCAGCACCAGGACCAGCAGCACCGCGAAGGAGGGGGACAAACCCGCCACCACCTGGAGCAGCGCGCCCGCCGCGGCCAGCAGACCCACCAGCCGCACCGACGGCCGGCGCAGCCGGGCCCCGAGGACGGCGCCGACGATGCCCCCGACGGCGAGGACGGTCGAGACCGTGCCGAACGACCCGGCGCCCCCGGCGAGCGGCCCGGTGACGAGCACGGCCAGGGTCAGCGTGTAGTTGCGCCCGAAGACGGCGCTGATGCCGGTGATGCCCGCGAGGGCCACCAGCCGGGGCCGCCGCAGGAAGAAGGCGAGACCTTGGCGCACGGTCATGTCCTGGCCGTCGGGGTCGGGCCCGGGGTCTACGTGCTCGGGGTCGCGCGGCACGAGCGCGGCGGCCTGGACCGCCCCGTAGACGGGACGCAGGAAGGGGATGACGGAGGCGACGAAAAGGAAGGACACGCCGTTGGCGGCGTAGGCGGCCGCCGTGCCGAGGAATCCGACCGTGACACCGCCGAGCGCGGCACCGGCGAGGCGGCCCGCGCTGTGTACGAGCGAGCCCACGCCGATGGCGGAAGGCACGTCCTGCGGCGGCACGAGATCGTTGCCGAGCAGGGCGCACGCGGGACCGTCGACCGTGGCGACGACGCCGGTGAGGCCGGCCAGGACCAGCAGCACGGTCAGGTCGAGCCGCCCGCACGCCACGAGGGCGGCCGTCGTGAAGGCGATGGCGCCGAGCAGGGTCTGGCTGACGGCGGCGGTCACCTTGCGGGGCCAGCGGTCGACGGCGGCGCCGCCCGCCACGCTCATGAGCAGGGCGGGCGCGGCCTGCACGGACATGGACAGGCCGGTGGCGGCGGCGGACCCGGTGATCTGCAGGACCAGCAGGTTCTGCACGGTCAGCTGCATCCACGTACCGGCGTTGGAGACGAAGTTGGCGACGGACCACCAGCGCATGCTGCGGTACTTCAGGGACCGCCACGGGGAGCGCGAGCCGTCGGCGGGCGGGACGGAAGCGGGCGCGGCAGGGGCAGGGGAGGCGAGAGAGGAAGGCACAGGTACTCGGGACTCGGAGGCAGCCCGAAGGGACTCGGGCGGGGCGGAGGACCGGCAGGAGCTGCGGGGCACCGGCAGCACTGCGCGGTCACTCCACCGGATCTGGGGGGCGCCGTGTCGCCGGAAGGGCGTCTCCTGGGGCGCGCCGGGCGGGCGGACGTTGCGGAGTACGGCGTCGACCATGGTGGCAGACGGCTCTCGGAGGGTCCGGCGCAGTGTGCCCGGGCGCCCCGTCGAGAGAGGCCAAGTCCCGGGCGGCCAGCGCTCGTTCGCGCTTCTGGTGTGCTTGCTCACACGGCTCCTGGCAGGGGCCGGCGCCCCGGCGTCGGTGACGGGGGACACAGCGGCAGGGGGCGCGCGGGCGGCCGCCCCGAGGTGCCGGAGCGTGCGCGCCGCGTCACAGTGGGAGGCGGAGCGGCCGCCGAGCGCGAGCCGCGGCAACCGGTACGAGGAAAGGCACGGGCATGGGCGGCGCGGCGCAGGTCGACCTCCACGGCAAGCAGGCGCTGGTGACCGGCGCGGCGCGCGGTCTGGGCGCCTCGATCGCGCGGAAGCTCGCGGGGGCGGGGGCGAGGGTGCTCGCCGCCGACGTCCGCAAGGACCTCGCCCAGCAGCTCTGCGAGGAACTGGTCCGCGAGGGCGGCGACGCCCGCTTCGTGGAGCTGGACGTACGGGACGCCGCCGCGGTCGCCGCCGTCTTCCGGGACCTGGAGGAGGCGGGGGAGGCGGTCGACATCCTGGTCAACAACGCCGCCGTGGACGTCTCCAAGCCGATCGAGCACCTCACCGCCTCCGAGGTGACCCGGGTCGTGGAGACCAACCTCCTCGGCCCGATGTACCTGTGCCTGGAGACCTACCGGCGCATGGTCGCCCGCGGTGGCGGCCACATCGTGAACATCCTGTCCACCGCCGCCAACCGCACCTGGACCGAGGCCGGCCCGTACGCGGCGGGCAAATCGGGCCTGCGGGCGTTCACCCACACGCTGTTCAAGGAGGCCCAGCGCGACTGCGTGGGGATCGGCGTCACGGGGATCATCGCCGGCGGCATGGAAACCCCGTTCATCATGGAGCGCTTCCCGGACACTGACGTGTCCATGCTGCAGAGCCCGGACATCGTGGCCGACGCGCTGCTGTACGCGCTGTCGGTCCCCGCGGGCAGCGCCGTCTCCGAGCTGGTCGTCGTGCCGCGCAGGGAGCCGTCCTGGCCGTGAGGCACCGGGCTCCCGCACGTCTCACCGGCGGAAGGAAGGTCGTCCCATGACGCCGACGATGTTCTCCATGACACCGGCGGCCCCGCCCCCGTGGGAGAGGGCGCTGGTGACCGCGGGCGCCGGGTTCCTCGGCTCGCACCTGTGCGAACGCCTGCTCGGCGCGGGCGTCGAGGTCACGTGCGTGGACGGCGTACCGGCCGACGCGGCCCCCGACGTCGCGCACCTGGCCGCCGCCCCCCGCTTCCGCTACGTGCGCCAGGACATCGAGCGGCCCGACTGCCGTGCGGCCCTCGCCGGGCCGTACGACCTCGTCCTGCACCTGGCCTGCCCCACCGCGTCCGCCGCCGGTGCCGCGCCCCCGCCCGCGCCGCCCGACGCACGCAGCCCCGGCACCCGCAACGCCCTCGCCGTCGCCGCCCGGGACGGGGCGCGCTTCCTGCTCGTCTCCACCTGCGAGGCGGGCGGTCACCGGGCGCACGACGCGGCACGGCGTTCCTCGGAGACGCTGACCACCGCGTTCGTCACCGCGAAGGACGCCGACGCGGGAATCGTGCGGCTCTTTCCCGCGTACGGCCCCCGCATGGAGCCCGAGGACGGCCCCTTGATCCCCACCCTCATCCGGCAGGCGCTTAGCGGCGACGTCGTGACCGTCCCCGGCGACGGCGGCCGGGCGCCCTCCCTGTGCTACGTGGACGACACGGTCGACGGCGTGCTCCTGGTGGCCGCGAGCCGCTCGGTGCGGCCGGTCGACATCGGCGCCGAGCCCAAGGAGACCGTCGCCGGGATCGCCCGCCGGGTGATCGCCCTGACCGGTTCGCACGCCCGCCTGGAGTGCACCGGCACGCGGACCGACGAGCCGGGACCGCCCCTGCCCGAGACCGGCTTCGCCCACGAGATCTACGGCTGGACGCCGAGGGTCCTGCTGGACGAGGGGCTCAAGCGCACCGTCGCCGACTTCCTCGACCGACCCGCGCGGAACAGGCCCCCGACCCCGCCGAACGCCGGGGGAGGTGGACACCTTGCGTGCTCCTGGTGACCGGGGGAGGGCCGCGTGAAGGCGCTCGTCGTCTGCCTGGACGGCATGACGGAAGTCCTGCTGGCGGGACCCGCCGTCCGCGCCGTCGCCACCCGGGCCCACCGCGTGACGCTGCTGTGCGGCCCGCGCGGCGAGGCCGCCGCCCGGCTGCTGCCCGACGTCGACGACGTCCTGGTGTGGGAGGCGCCGTGGGTGGGACCCCGCCCGCCCACGGTGGACGAGGCGGACGTCGAGGGCCTCCTGCGGCGGCTGCGGGACACGGCGTACGACGTCGCGCTCGTCTGCACCCCCTACGGGCACAGCCCGCTGCCCGCCGCGCTCCTGCTGCGCATGGCGTACGTACGTCATATCGGCGCCGACAGTGCCGACGACTCCGGCACCCTCATCGACGTACCCCACCGGCGGCTGCCCGGCAGGCACGACGCCGAGGCCGCGCTCGACGCGGCCGCCGCCCTCGGCTTCCCGCCCCGCGCCGGGGACGACGGGCGGCTGCGCGTCCTGCCCACCCCCGACACGGCCGGCCTCACCGGCAACGGCCCCTACGTCGTCCTGCACCCCGGCGCCGGCACCCCCGCGCGCACCTGGGACGCCGACCGCGCGGCCGAGGCGGTCGCCCTGCTCGCCGACGCGGGCCACCGTGTCGTCGTCACCGGCGGACCCGGTGAGGCCGACCTGACACGCCGGGTGAGCGGCGAGGCGGCCGTGGACCTCGGCGGCCGCACCGACCTGCGGACCCTGGCCGGTGTGCTGCGCGCCGCCGATGTCGTCATCGCGGGCAACACCGGACCGGCCCATCTCGCCGCCGCCACCGGCACCCCGGTCGTCTCCCCGTTCGCCCCGGTCGTCCCGGCGGAGCGCCGGGGCCCCTACGGGGTGGACGCCGTGCTCCTCGGGGACCGCGACAGTCCGTGCGCGGGCACCCGCGCCCGCCACTGCCCGGTGCCCGGCCACCCCTGCCTGGGCGAGGTCACCGCCCAGGACGTGCTGCGCGGCGTGCAGAAGCTGCTCAAGAGCAGCGGCTGACCCGCCGGGCCCGCGACTACCGGCTCCCGCGGGCGGCCGTGGCCGCCTGGGCCGGGTGGCTGCCCGACAGGTGGTACACGTTGAACGCCTTGCGGATGACGGGCTGGGCGACGTTGCGCACCGGCACGCCGCCGCTGGTCATGCCGTGCTCGGTGCCGGCGTGCGCGTGGCCGTGGACGGCGAGGTCGGCGCCCGCCGCGTCCATCGCCTCCGCCAGCAGATAGCTGCCGAGGAACGGATAGATCTCCAGCGGCTCCCCGGCGAGGGTGTCCGGCACGGGCGCGAAGTGGGTGAGCGCCACCCGCGTGTCGCAGCCCTGCGCGGCCAGCTCCTCCAGCGAGGTCCGCAGCCCCTCCGCGCAGCGGCGGGTGTAGCGGATGAACTCCTTCATCAGGGGCTCGCCGAACTCGCTCCCGCTGCGCCCGACGAAACCACCGCCGAACCCCTTGGTGCCCGCGACCCCGACCCTGGCGCCGTCGACCTCGACGACCGTGCCCTGCCCTTCGAGCACCTGGACGCCCGCCTCGCGCAGGACGGCGGTGACCTCCTCGGGCCGCTCGTCGTGGTGGTCGTGGTTGCCGAGCACGGCCACGACCGGCACCGGCAGCCCGGACACCTCCTCGGCGACGACCTCGGCCTCCTCCACGGTGCCGTGGCGGGTGAGGTCCCCGGCGAGCAGCAGCAGGTCGGCGCACTCGTGCAGGGTCTCGAAGGCGGGGCGGAGCAGGCCCTTGCTGTCCAGGCCCATGTGGATGTCGCCCACGGCGGCGATGCGGATCATGCCAGTTCCTCCGGGTGGTCGGGGGCGGCGGCACCGGCCACCACGACGTCGAAGTGGACCGTCTGCCCGGCCAGTTCCTCGTGCACGGTGCGCAGCAGCTCCTCACGGCAGTGCGAGGAGGGCACCGTCCCGACGACGGCCACGGACGACCCGCGGGACTCGACGCGGATGCCCAGTTCGCCCAGCTCCTCGGCGGCCAGCCGCTCCTTGAGATGGGCGATGCGGTATTCGACGTTGGCGTGGTCGTTCATCGGTCTGCTCCTCGCGGTGCGATGACTTCCAGGCGTTCCAGCAAAAAGAGGAAGGCGGCCGGCATCGGCGCGTGCCCGTACTCCTCGCGGACCGCCTCCCAGTCGACCCGCTCGCGCAGCTGCCGGGCGATCGGCAGCACGGCGCCGAAGTCGCAGTGGTGCGCGGAGAAGGCGGCGAGCAGCGACCGCATCAGGTCGGTCGGCGCGAGCACCGGCATCTGCACCGAGTCCACCGGCAGCGGGGTGGCGCGGCGCAGCAGCTCCGTGGTGACCGGCTGAGCGGCCAGCTCGAAGATGAGGTCGATGTCCTGGCCGAGGCACTTGGCCTTCAGCAGCCAGTCCTCGGGCGGCGCGAACACCGGCAGCCCGGCCTCCTCCAACGTGGCCGCGACCGCCGGGGCGTCCTCGGGCCGGATGCAGAAGTCGGCGTCGTGCTGGAGGTTGCCGGTGCCGCCATGGGCGTACACGGCGACGCTGCCCGCGAGGGCGAAATCGTGGTCGTGCCTCTTGAGGATGGCCCCGACCTGCTTGGTCGCCTCCAGGATGGCCTGGTTGAGGTCGGGCGGAAGCTCCTCCGCGGGCACCTCGTGATGCGTGGACCCCCCGGCCCACCCGCCCGTCGGGGGCAGTTCGGTGAGCGGCTTTCGCGCCTCGGGGGTGGTGTCTTCTGCGTTCGGCGTCACCTGCTGCTCCGTTTCCGGGACGCCGGCCGCCGCACTGCGCGTGCCGGCCGGCGGTCTCCGACGATCCCTGCTCCAGGCAGCTCCGGTACCCGGACCGCCGGGTTCGACACGGGCCAGTTGTTGTACTCGGATTTCCCTTATACCGCAGGGCGCGGGGCGCCACCTCTTCGCGCGGCACCCCTCAGGGGCGCCGCCACTCGTCGCCGCGCAGGTGCGAGCCCGCCTGGGGGCCCATCCGCACCATGCCGCCGTCCGCCACCCAGGACGCGCCGGTCACGTACGAGGCCTCGGGCCCGGCGAGAAAGGCGATGACGGCGGCGATCTCCCGGGCGTCGCCGGGCCGGCCGAGGGGGATGCCGGGGCGGCGCTCGCCGTGCACGTCGGTGTCCTCCTGCCCGGTCATGGGGGTGGCGATCTCGCCGGGCGCGACGGAGTTCACGGTGATGCCGTGTTCCGCGAGTTCCAGGGCCATCACCTGGGTGAGCAGGCCGAGCCCGCCCTTGGCGGCGCAGTAGGGGGCCGCGCCCACGCGCGGCTGGTGCTCGTGCACCGAGGTGACGTTGACGATCCGGCCGCCCCCGCCCTGCGCGATCATGCGGCGCGCGGCGCGCTGGCCGCACAGGAACGGGCCGACGAGGTCGACGTCGATGACCTCGCGGACCGTCTCCAGGCTCAGGTCGAGAT
Source organism: Streptomyces sp. NPDC031466 (assembly GCF_055581265.1). Taxonomy (NCBI): domain Bacteria; kingdom Bacillati; phylum Actinomycetota; class Actinomycetes; order Kitasatosporales; family Streptomycetaceae; genus Streptomyces; species Streptomyces sp. NPDC031466. The sequence continues at coordinate 34,814 of NZ_JBVIJT010000011.1, read as the reverse complement.
AGGGGGTCGCGGTGCCGGTGCCCGCGTTGTTGACCAGGACGTCGATGCGGCCGAGCCGCTCGGCGAGGTCGTCGACGGCGTCCGCCGCCTCGGGCAGCCGGGTCAGGTCCATGTGGGCGAGGGCGGCCCGCCGCCCGTGCCCGCTCACCTCTTCGGCCGTCCTCTCGGCGCCCTCCCGGTCGCTGTGCCAGGTGATGCCGACGTCCAGGCCGGCCTCGGCGAGCCGGACGGCCGTGGCCCGGCCGATGCCGGAGTCGGCGCCGGTGACGACGGCCACCCCGGTGGCGGAAGCGGTGGGGACGGTCATGGGGTCCTCCAAGTCGTGGGTCGGTTCACTCGCAGGCCTGTTCGCGGCCCGGGGCGGGTACCCCGGGAGAAGGGCGCACAGCCCATAAGTCGCATAACTTGATAAACCGGAGCAAGAGGAACTCTCACGGCACCACACACGCACGGCAACAAGGGACGAACGGGTCGAAGGAGTCGACGAACGTGACGGACGTATCGAGCAAGGGCCCCGCCTCGGGCGACGACCGCGAGACGCTCACCAACCGGCAGGGCCACCCGGTCCACGACAACCAGAACCAGCGCACCGTCGGCGCCCGCGGCCCGGCGACGCTGGAGAACTACCAGTTCCTGGAGAAGATCAGCCATTTCGACCGCGAGCGCATCCCCGAGCGTGTCGTGCACGCCCGGGGCGTGACCGCGTACGGCTACTTCGAGTCGTACGGGAAGTTCGGCGACGAGCCCATCCACCGCTTCACCCGCGCGAAGCTCTTCCAGGAGCCGGGCAAGCGCACGGACGTCGCCGTGCGCTTCTCCACGGTGATCGGCGGCCGCGACTCCTCCGAGGCGGCCCGCGACCCGCGTGGTTTCGCGGTGAAGTTCTACACCGAGGACGGCAACTGGGACCTGGTCGGCAACAACCTGGGCGTGTTCTTCATCCGGGACGCGATCAAGTTCCCCGACGTCATCCACGCCCTCAAGCCGGACCCCGTGACCTTCGAGCAGCAGCCCCGGCGGATCTTCGACTTCATGTCGCAGACCCCCGAGTCCATGCACATGCTCGTCAACCTCTTCAGCCCGCGCGGCATCCCGGCGGACTACCGCCACATGCAGGGCTTCGGCGTCAACACCTACAAGTGGGTCACCGCGCAGGGGGAGTCCCGCCTGGTGAAGTACCACTGGATGCCCAAGCAGGGCGTGCGCAGCATGACCGAACAGGACGCGGCCAACGTCCAGGCCGAGGGCCTCGGACACGCCACCAAGGACCTGTACGAGGCGGTCGCGCGCGGCGAGTACCCCGAGTGGGAGCTGCTCGTCCAGGTGATGGACGACCACGACCACCCCGAGCTGGACTTCGACCCGCTCGACGACACGAAGACCTGGCCCGAGCAGGACTTCCCGCCGCGGGCCGTGGGCCGGATGGTGCTCGACCGGATGCCGGAGAACTACTTCGCGGAGAACGAGCAGATCTCCTTCGGCACCGGCGTGCTCGTGGACGGCCTGGACTTCTCCGACGACAAGATGCTCGTCGGCCGCACCTTCTCCTACAGCGACACCCAGCGCTACCGCGTCGGCCCCAACTACCTCCAGCTGCCCGTCAACCAGGCCAAGAACGCCCGCGTGCGCACGAACCAGCGCGACGGCCAGATGGCGTACCACGTCGACGGCGGCGGCGAGAACCCCATCGTCAACTACGAGCCGTCCATCACCGGCGGCCTGCGCGAGGCGCCGTACGCGACCGAGGACGAGCAGGGGCCGGAGATCCGCGGCCGGCTCACCCGCAAGCGCATCCCGCGCACCAACGACTACCTCCAGGCGGGCCAGCGCTACTGCCTGATGGAGCAGTGGGAGCGCGACGACCTCGTGCGGAACTTCGTCGACCTGCTCTCCCAGTGCCCCCGGGAGGTCCAGGAGCGGATGGTGTGGCACTTCCTGCTCGTCGAGAACGAGCTGGGCCTGAAGGTCGGCGAGGGCATCGGCGTCGGCCCGAAGGACGTGGCGGGCCTCGAACCACTGGCGGGCCAGGAGCTGACCGAGGAGGACCGCAAGCGGCTGGCCAACCTCGGGGAGAACCCGCCGCGCGACGTGAGCGGGCTGACCATGACGCACTGCGTCCCGAACGAACGGCACACCGTGACCCGGTGAGGACACGGCGGTGGGGGGGGGGGGGGGGGGGGGGGGGGGGGGGGAGGGGGGGAGGGGGGGGGGGGGGTTGGGTGGTTGTTGGTTTTCTACTTGCGGGGT
>NZ_JBVIJT010000011.1:0-32557 GCF_055581265.1 Streptomyces sp. NPDC031466 | reverse complement strand
TCCCCCCCCCCCCTCCCTCCCCCCCCCCCCCGCACCCGCGCCGCTCAGCTCTCGGCGTTCTCCTGGGTCCACGCCCACGCGTACTGGAGCCAGTCGGCCAGGGCCATGGCGCCGAAGCCCGCGCCGACCAGCCGGGTGCCCCGGGGAGCGAGGACATACGCCCCGAGCAGCCCCGTGGTCGTCCAGGCGGACACGCAGAACGGGCAGGTCACCAGGTCGCCGACCGCCAGCCGCAGGCCCGAGCCGCGCGGCTCGTCCATGACCTCGCCCGCCGACGCGTCCCGCTCACGGCGGGCGAAGGGCGCCCGCAGGAAGCCGGTGATCTTGCCCTTGGTGAGCAGCCGCGCCGTCTTGAACGTCGCCACGCCGATGAGCGCCACGTCCCAGGGCGGCACCCGCTCGGGCAGCGCGGCGCCGCGCCTGCGCCCCAGCGCCACGAGGGCGCCGGTCGCGGCCGCGAATGTCGTCATCAAGGCGGCGTACCCGGCCAGCGGCACCGCCCCGTCCTCGTCGTAGGCGTGAGCCACATCGTGGCCCAAGTGCTTCTTCGCGGTCGTCATGAGGCCTCCAGGGAAGCGGGTTCCCGGTGGTAGCAGGATGTGCGCAGGCTCGGCGGGGACCGGCGCCGGGGCGACCCTCAGACCAGGTCTTCGGGGTCCGTCGGCAGGTCCTCGTCCGGGACCACGTGCACGGCGGCCTCCTCGGCGGCGGCCGCACCGCCGTCGATGCCCTCGTCCCTGGCCACGGCCTCCTTGGTGGTGTCCGCGTGGGCGCCCTCGTCCGGGGCCACGAGACGGCCCGCGCGGTCGTCCCCGACCTCCGGGTCCATGGGTTCGCCCTCGCCGCCCGGCAGATCGCCGACGCCGTCCCCCAGCGGCGGCTGCGTGTCGGGCACCTCCTGGCGCAGCCGCTCGTCGAGCGACTCGCCCTCGTGCTGCTCCGCGGCCGTGGTGCCGGTCTTGGTGACGCCGAGCGGCTTCTCCGGCGGCGAATAGCCCTCGTCGAGGATGTCGTCGTAGGTGCGCTCGTCCAGCGCGTCCTGAAGGTCGAGCGGCGAGGCGTCCTCCTGCTCCTCGTTGCCGCCCGTGGGCTGGTAGGCGTCGTCCGCCATGTTCTGGTCGCTCATCACTACCTCGTGCTTGGGAATCTGGGTCGTCGCGCTGGCCCACTGATGGTCGCGCGTCGGTCTTTCGAAGTGCCCGCGACACACTCCTCCAAACGATCTGACCCGGGCGCTTCCCCGCCCGGAAGGGGCGCTTCCCCGCACTGCCGCGCGCCCCCCGGCACGGAGGGTGCCGGAGGGCGCGCGGTGCGGCGACGGACCGGTCAGCCGGGGCCGGCCCGGTAGGTCCGCGCCCTCGCGTGGCCCGAGTCCGACCCGTGCCCGGCCCGGGCGGCCGCGCTGGCCGCGAGGCCCAGCAGGAGTGCCACGGCGCCGGTGATGATGTTGCTGACCACGGACCTGGTGGTGCTGACGTCACCCGCCACGACCCACGGCGCGACGATCGTCCACGCGCCCAGCGCGCACGCCGCCCACGCCATGCTGTGGGTCCGCTCGTACGCCCGGCCGAAGCCGCCGCTCATCAGCAGGGCGTAGGCGATGCCGACGATCAGGTTGGTGACGGCGAGCCGCGTCAGGCCGTTGAAGCCCGCGATCCAGGGCGAGGCGGCCAGGTAGAGGCCGGTGACGAAGGCCATTGCCTCGACGGCCTGCACTTTGGGGGTGCTCGCCGCGCGCTCCGCCATCTCGTGGCGGGCGCGGATGTCGGCGATGTCGGGATGCGTTTCCATCGAGGACGAGGTCCTGGGGGACGTTGTCATTGCGTCCACCTCCAGCTTGGTGGTGGTTCAGGGGTGCGGGGACGGGACTCGCGAAAGGCGCTCGGCCGGGATCGGTTCCCACGAGCCGCGCGAACCGGACCCGGTGATCGCCTCCTGCATAGCCGGTACCCTCCGCAAAAAGGGACAAACTATCTCAAGTATCACGATATGACTGATGTGCCGCAGGTGTACTGGTCCGGGTCCCTCACAGGGTCGCGAGCAGCTCGTCCAGCGGGCCCGGCACCCGCGCGGGCTCCAAGGCCTCCACGAGCAGCCGGCCGTAGCGGATCTTGCGGCCCTTCTTCGTGCCGAGGAACCGCCGCAGCCTTCCGTCCACGGGTCTGCCGTGCTGCGCGGGCTGGCGCAGGAAGGTCTGCCAGGCGCGCAGGTCGCCCTCGGCCCCGATGATCTCCTCCACCCGGGCCGGGCCCAGCGCGCGGATCAGCTCGTCCTCCAGGTCGGCCACGCACACGAAGAAGCCCCGCCGCAGCGCCCCCGCCCGATCGAGGCCACGCTCGTAGAAGGGCCACTCGCGCTCGTCGCACAGCCCGACCAGGCGCAGGCCGAGGCCGGGCGGCCCGAGGAGAGCCGCGTAGCGCGCGATGCTCATCGCCCCGCCCATCGGCACGACGCAGACGCCCTCGGCGGCCAGGTCCCGGCCACGCCGTGCGGCGAGCGCCTCGACGGCCGCCAGATCGCTCGGCCCTTCCAGCAGGACCGCCGTCCGCACCCCCAGCCGCCCGGCCAGCTCACCGGCCGGCCCGCCGGAACCGCCCGCCGCCCAGCCGTCGACCGCGTCCCGGAACGCCCCCATGTCCACCATGGGGCCGAGTCTGCACCGCCTTCCACGCCACGGCACCCGCATTTTCGACGCCCGACCGTGGAGGTGACGACCGGGCACGCCATGGGCTACAGTGGATCTTGAGCGGTCGCCGAAAAGCCGGTGGCCGAGCGCGCGTTGGTGGTCCAAGGAAAGACGCCCCGCTTCCTGCGGGGAAATGCAGGTGCAAGGCCTGCCCAGCGCTCCGATCAAGTCCCGCCCCGTGGTCACGGGGCGGGACTTGTGCGTTACGGGGTTTCGCCGGCGCCCGGTGCGGTGCCGTGTCCTGAGGTGGCACGGCGGCGGTGCACACGGGCCTCCCAGGGCCACAGGGTGTGCGGAGCCGTGAGGGGCGTGGCCGTGGGCAGCGTGGTGAGGAGGATCTCGCTGTCCTGCCAGCCCTCGGGCGGGTCGACGGTGAGGTCGGTGGCGCCGAAGTTGGCGAGGACCAGCAGTTCGGTGCCGCCGGCCGCGTGGTGGCGGGTGAAGGCGTAGAGCTGCTCGTGGTCGGGGTGCAGCATGCGGAAGTCGCCGTGGGTCAGGGCGGGTTCGGTGTGCCGCAGGGCGATCAGCCGGCGGTAGTGGTGGAAGACGGAGTCCGGGTCGGCGCGCTGCGCCTCGGCGTTGACGTGGGTGTGGTCGGGATTGACGGCGATCCACGGGGTGCCGCGGGTGAAACCGGCGTGCTCGGTGGCGTCCCACTGCATCGGGGTGCGGGCGTTGTCCCGGCCGCGGCGCCGCAGCCCGTCCAGCAGCGTCTCGGGGTCGGCGCCGAGGGCGCTCTGCTCGCGGTAATGGTTGCGGGACTCGATGTCGCGGAAGTCGTCGATCGAGGCGAACGGCGCGTTGGTCATGCCCAGTTCCTCGCCCTGGTAGACGTACGGGGTGCCGCGGTGCAGGTGCAGGACGGTGGCGAGGAGCTTGGCGGAGCGCGCGCGGTGGGCGGGGCTGTCGTCGCCGAAGCGGGAGACGACGCGGGGCTGGTCGTGGTTGTTCCAGTAGAGGCTGTTCCAGCCGGTGTCGCCGAGCCCCGTCTGCCACCGGCCGAGGCTCGCCTTGAGGTCGGTCAGCCACAGGTCGCGGACGTCGAACTTCCCGCCGGGCCCGTGGTCGAGGCCCACGTGTTCGAACTGGAAGACCATGTCGAGCTCGCGGCGGGCCGGGTCGGTGAAGAGCCGGGCCTCTTCGAGGGTGACGCCGGGCGTCTCGCCGACGGTCAGCGGCGGGCGCGGCCGGCCGGCGAAGACCTCGCGGTGCATCTCGGCCACGTACTCGTGGACTCGGGGGCCGCAGATGTAGTGCGGGCTGCCGTCGCCGTGCCGGGCGCCCTCGGGCACGACACCGTCCGGCAGTCCGGGCGCCTTGGAGATGAGGTTGATGACGTCCATGCGGAAGCCGTCGACGCCCCGGTCCAGCCACCAGCGCATCATGGCGTGCACCGCCCGGCGCACCCGTGGGTTCTCCCAGTTGAGGTCGGGCTGCTTGCGGGAGAACAGGTGCAGGTAGTACTCGCCGCCGACGGGGTCGTACGTCCAGGCCGGACCGGAGAAGAAGGAGCCCCAGTTGTTGGGCTCGGCGCCCGGGGTGCCCGGCTCCATGCCGGCGCGGGCGGGCCGCCAGATGTACCAGTCGCGGCGGTCCCCGCCGGGGCCCTGGTCGCGGGAGGCGGTGAACCAGGGGTGTTCGTCCGAGGTGTGGTTGACGACCAGGTCCATGACGAGCTTCATGCCGCGCTCGTGCACGGCGGCGAGCAGCCGGTCGAAGTCGGCCAGGGTGCCGAAGAGCGGGTCGATGTCCTGGTAGTCGCTGATGTCGTAGCCGTTGTCGTCGTGCGGGGAGGGATGGACGGGGGAGAGCCACAGCACGTCCACGCCGAGCGCGCCGAGGTGGTCCAGGTGCTCGGTGATGCCGCGCAGATCGCCGACGCCGTCCCCGTCGGAGTCGGCGAAGCTGCGGGGGTAGATCTGGTAGACCACGGCGTCGCTCCACCAGGAGTCGGCGGGGTGGGCGGGGTGTCGGGGCACGTCGCACCTCTTCTGGGCGTGTGCGGGCGGGGGGTCTGCGGGCGGGGCCATCGCCGAGCCAGGTGACGGGAGCACCCAAGCGTGCGCGGAGTGGCCCCCTCGCGACCCGCTGCTAGGAGCCGGGCGCCTCGGGGGCCTTGGGGGCCTTGGGGGTCTCCGGGGCCTTGGGGGGCTTGTTGAAGTCGCTCTTGTCCGGCTTGTTCTTCAGGTCCTTGTCCATCTGGAGGCCGCTGTGCTCCGTCACCGTCGTGCTCGCCTCCCGCATGCCGTCGGAGGCCACCTTGGTCACCGAGCCGGGGTCCCGGGCGTACTGGGCCTGTGCGCCCGCGGTCGCCTGGGTGGTCTGGATGAAGGAGCCGAGGAAGCCGAGGACGGCCCGCGCTTCGGGCGACGTCTCCTGCACGATCTTCGCGCGGGAGGAGGCACCGTGGATGGCGTTGTGGAACAGGCTGGGAGTCGTGTCGTCGTACGTGTCGTCGTCACAGTCCTCGAAGTCGACGTCGGCACCGGGCTGCGGCTTGGTGCTGTCGGTGGTCACCGAGAACAGGCCCGCGCCCCTGCCCGCGGAGTTGAAGATGTTGTCGAACACCATGGTCGTCACCTCTGACTGGTCTGCTGGTCGTTGCGGGCGCCGTGCGGTCAGGGTTGCTTGTACAGCGTCTGTCGGCTGACGGCCAGGCTCTCGTCGTCGAGCATCGTGTGGTGGACCTCCAGCGCGGAGACGACCTCGGCGAGCCCTTTCAGGCGGAAGCCGCCGGGGGCCAGGTCGAGGTCGGCGATGGGGCGGGCGACCATCCGGTCGAGGCCGGGGTAGGCGCCCGGCTGCGGGGGTGAGAGGACCGTGACCGGCACGGCGTACTGCACCGCGATCAGTCCGGAGAAGGTCACCGGGATCTCGTAGGTGTACTGCTTGCGGGTGCGCCGCTGCGTGACGAGGGTCTGTACGCGGGAGTTCGGCGGGACCTTGCCGGAGATCTGCGACTTCGAGGCCCAGCTGGTGTTCAGGGAGCCGCCCACCGTGGCCGCGATGCCCAGCGCCAACTGGGCGTTGAGCGAGGCGTTGCCGGTGGCGCTGCCCGTGGTCGTGAACCCCACCGAGTTCGTCATCGTGTTCGACGAGGAGTTCGTCGCGGAAGTGCTCACGGACGTCTCGGTGGTGGAGGCGGAATCCGTGCCCACGTTGTCCTTGCTGTTCTTCTTGGTGACGGTCTCCCCGTTCCGGTTCGCGGTCCCGTTCTGACACGACGCCGCGAGCTGCGACTGGAGGTCCAGGCGGAGCTGGTTCTGCAACTGGAGCTGGAGCGACGCGCCGACGCTGCCGCCGAAGGTGAGCTTGGCGTCGCCGTGGAGCGACCACGTGACGCCGTTGGACACGGTGAAGTCGACCGAGTCCGTGAAGGTCATCTCGGACTGGCTGCGGTTCACGTACGTACGTGAGGAGAAGGTGTCGGGCGGGGGCTGGCCGATGTCGCCCCGCACCTCGATCAGCGGCTCCCCGAGGTTCATGTAGGCGAGCCAGCCCAGTTGGAACGCGGTCCCGGGGAACGAGCCGAAGCTCGACTTGTTCACGGAGAACCCGACGGGCTTGTGCTTCGCGCCGTAGGAGTCGACGTACACCAGGTTGGGATGGTTCAGGAGGGACTGCCAGGTCTGCTCGATGTCGAGTTCCCGCAGGTTCTTCTTCGTCAGGGGCTGACGCCTGGCCTGTACCAGGCTGTATGCGTTGGAAGGCATCCGACCGTCCTCGATTAATTCCTGCCCGACCGCACGCGGTGAAATTCGCGCGAATATCTGTGCGCGTTCCGGCAGTCGAAAATATCGCTTCCCGTGCTCTCCGGGAAGGCGCACCCGTACATCGCACACCATCGAGTGAGCGATTTTCGGCTACCGCTTCGTATCCAGGGATGCATACCTTCGCTTCGCTGTCCATCGCTCGATCGATGGCTTTCCGATGCCGCCATCCGTGGGTAATGTGACGTGGAGTGTTGCAGTGGCTGAGCTGCATGATCCAGCCATTCCATGGTTTTCGGACACTTTTCGGGCAAGGCGTTTCAGAGGCAATTCCGCCTGCCGTAATTCGGCGTGGCAGGTCGCCGCATCGAGTGTTCGAAGCATTGTTCCCCGAATTCGGGAAAGGTGAAGTATCCGCGATGTACACCCAAGAACGCACGACGATGAGCAATCTGGTGGTCGGCGGCCCGGTGGCGGTGAACAGCTACGACAACGCGATCGTGGCCGCACTGGTCGAGAACCGGCCGGTCATGCTGGTCCACGCCTTCAACGGCGGCTATCTGCGGCCCGCCGAACTGAAGGAGGAGAGCCACGACAAGGGGGTCAAGCTGGCCACCGCGCTCGACCCGGCGACCAAGGAGGCCAAGGGCCACCTCTGGCACATCACCCCCGCCGGCTTCTTCGGCCAGCGGCCGCTGTACTTCGTCGAGAGCGCCGCGGGCCAGGTCTCGCCCAAGCCGGCCGGCGCGGGCGACGCCGAGGCCGGGCGCGGCGACGACGGCACGCCCAAGCCGCGGCGCAGGCGCGTCACCGTCCACCAGGACGCCCCTCAGAGCACGGCCGACACCGTCCAGGTGGGCCTGCCCGACAAGGTGGGCGACAAATGGCGCGGGAAGAACGGCGCGCCCGAGGACACCCAGCTCTGGGTCGTCACGGTGACGCCGTGGGGCGGGATCACCTTCGTGCCGATCACCCACCCCGATGCCATCCTCGGCTTCAAGGACCACGCGGTGGCCGCCGACAGCGAGGCGCGTCTCACCTACAACTGGGGCGGAGACTTCACCGGCACGGTCATCAACACGTTCTACCCACGCCTGCCCAACGAGTGGAACGTCCCGTACCACCACGTCTTCACGTGAGCCGTGGCCATCGCCGTACCCCCGCCGTCCCCGACCCACGCCCGCACCGCCCGGAAGAGGCACCACGATGCCCGTGCCCACGCAAGAACTGAAACTGGAGATCGTCAACGCCGCCACGGGAAAGACCCTCGGCGTCATGGCCGCGCCGAACGCGAACGGGGCACTCGTCGTCCGGGACTTGCCCGACGGCGGCCCGCGCCCGGAACAGTGGCAGCTCACCCCTGTGCAGGCCGTGCAGGACGACCAGACCTACGTGATCCGCAACGCGGCCAGCGGCAAGGTGCTCGACAACCCCGCCGCCGCGGACCGCGGTGTCCGCCAGGGGGACGCCGCCGCCGGCAAGAAGAGCCAGCAGTGGCGCGTCGTCCCCGTCCAGGACGCGGCGGGCCTCTACTTCATCGAGGGCGCGTCCGCCGACACCGTCCTCGATCTCGCCGAGCCCGGCGACCCGGAGACCCGGGTCGTCCTGCGCGCGTACGACGACAGCGCGGAGAGCCAGCGGTGGCGTCTGGTTACGGCCGAGCCCGAGCGCACCGGCGACCTCGCGCTGCACTGGGCGCCGCTGAGCCACTGGAACGGCCGCACGTCCTGGCGGCTGGCCCGCTCGGCGGCGCTGCGCCCGGTGCCCGGCGCGGCGCCCTCCTTCAGCGACATGCTCCTCGTACTCAAACGGTTCGGGAGCGACCAGGACGCCGGCGGATGGAAGAGCGAAGGGCCCCATCGCCCGTCCGGCGGGCAGCAGGGCCGGTGGGCCGGGCTCGGCGCGCGGCTCCTCGCCGACACCACGGGAGGGGGACAGCACCACATCGTCGGCCTGAAGCCGGGGAAGGGCGCCGTGACGGCTTCCGGCAGGGGCGACGGCACGTTCGACGACGACGAGCGCGTCCTGCACCAGCCCGCACCCTCGCCCAGCCCGGCGGACCTGTGGACCCTCGCCGACATGAAGGGCGACGGCCGGCCCGATGTCGTCGTACTCGCCACCGACGGCGTCCGGATGTCCACCCAGGGGGAGGACGGGACGTTCGCGCCGCCGGGCGGCGAACTGGTCCTCGCGGCGTTCGGACACGGCAAGCAGGCAGGCGGGTGGCTCGCCGACGAGCATCCCCGCTTCCTCGCCGACACCACCGGTGACGGCAGGCTCGACGTCGTCGGCTGCCACGACGACGGCGTCTGGGTGTCCCTCCAGGACGAGGAGGGGAAGTTCGCGCCGCTCACCAAGGGACCCGCTCTCCGGGCCTTCGGCCACCACGACGAGGCCGGCGGGTGGCTCGCAGACAAGCATCCCCGCTTCCTCGCCGACACCACCGGCGACGGCAGGCTCGACGTCGTCGGCTGCCACGACGACGGCCTCTGGGTGTCCCTCCAGGACGAGGACGGCACCTTCGCCGAACCCCTGTACGTCCTCGACGACTTCGGGGTCGACCAAGGGTGGGAATCGGTCGCGGACTTCCCCCGGTTCGCCGTCGGGACGACCGGCGACGGAGCGGTGGACCTCGTCGGGTTCGGGCCGCAGGGCGTCGTCGTCTCGCGCGGGCGCGGCGACGGCACGTTCGAGCCCGCGAAGCTCGTCCTGAACGACTTCGGGGCCGGCCAGGGGTGGACGGGCGCCAAGCACCTCCGGTTCCTCGCGGACGTCACCGGGGACGGCACCCCGGACGTCGTCGGCTTCGGCGACGAGGGCGTCTGGGTGTCGCACAACACCGGCGGCGGCCGGTTCGAGCAGGCCCAACTGGTGTGCCGGGGCTTCGGGTACGGCGAGGAGGCCGGCGCCTGGCGGGTCGACCGGCACCCCCGCTTCCTCGCCGACGTCACCGGCGACGGACGCGTCGACATCGTCGGCTTCGGCGGCCCGGGCGTCCACGTGGCCCGCAATCTCTTCCGCCACTTCAGAACCCGGTAGTCCCCGGGGCGGTCAGGCCCGGCGCGCGGCCCGGCCCTGCCCCGACGCGCGCCGGTCCGGCGACCGCCGACGCCCAGACCTTTCGTGACTTCTTGAGATCAGCCGGGACCGCCTGCCACAGGCGGTCGTCCAGCGGTGAAGGGATGATGATGAGCACCCCCCAGAAGGCAGCCGACGGCGACGAGCAGTCCGACCCTCCGATCAGCACGGTCGCGGGCACCGGGGCCGCGGGGTTCGCGGGGGAGGACGAACCCGCCCTGACGGCCCAGTTGCAACGCCCCTACGGGATCGCGGTCGACAACACCGGCACGCTCTACTTCTCCGACTACAGCAACCACCGGATCCGCAGGATCACCACAGACGGCAGGGTCCGCACGGTCGCGGGCACGGGCGTCGCCGCCTACCGAGGGGATGGCGGCCCGGCCGCCGCGGCCCAGCTGAACTGTCCGCGCGAGGTGGCGGTGGACGACGCGGGCGCCGTCTACGTCGCCGACGCCGCCAACCACCGGGTCCGGAAGATCACGGTCGACGGGACGATCAGCACGGTCGCGGGAAACGGGTCCGCGGGCTTCGCCGGCGACCAGGGCCCGGCGACCGCGGCCCGGCTGCACTACCCGCACGGGGTGGCGGTGGACGACACCGGCGCCCTCTACATCGCCGAGTACGGCAACAACCGGGTCCGCAAGGTCACGGCGGACGGGACGATCAGCACGGTCGCCGGCAAGGGGACCCGGGGCTTCGGCGGAGACGACGGCCCGGCCACCGCGGCCCAGCTGAACTGCCCGTACGCGGTGGCCGTGGACGCGTCGGGCGAGCTGTACATCGCCGACTCCGAGAACCATCGGATCCGCAAGGTCACGGCGGACGGGACGATCAGCACGGTCGCCGGGAAGGGGACCGCGGGCTTCAGCGGTGACGGCGGCCCGGCCACCGCGGCCCAATTGAACAAGCCGTACGGGATCGCGGTCGACAGCACCGGCATCCTCTACATCTCCGAGTACGCCAATCACCGCGTCCGCAAGGTCACGGCGGACGGGACGATCAACACGGTCGCCGGGAAGGGGACCGCGGGCTTCAGCGGTGACGGCGGCCCGGCCACCGCGGCCCAATTGAACACGCCGTTCGGGCTCGCGGTGGACTGCGTCGACGCCCTCTACATCGCCGACCACATCAACCACCGGCTGCGCAAGATCGCGTCGACGAAGATGGCCGGGCTGCCCGATTCGGGCACCGTGGTCTCCTGGGCCAATGTCCGCAGCAGGCTGCGGATGGGCGTCCTGCGCGAGTCGACCAAGGACGGGGCCGAGGTCCACCAGACCCTGGCCGCCCCCGGGGACCACCAGCGGTGGCGCCTGGTCGCGGCGGGCCAGCACAACGGCGAAGTCCTGTACAGGATCGAGAACGTGCGAAGCGGCAAGGTCCTGGAAGTCGTCGAAGCGCAGGAGTCGGCCGGTGCGGTGGTCGCGCAGCGCGCCTACGAGGGCGGCGGCGCGCGTCACCAGCAGTGGCGCCTGATCCCCGTGGGACCGGCGACCGACACACCGCGGGTGTTCGAGATCGCCAACGGGAACAGCGGGCTGCTGTTGCGGGTCGACACCAACGCGCGCACGGTGATCAAGCAGGCCGGTGCCGAAGGCGACCACCGGGGCCGGCAGTGGCAGCTGCACCCCGCGTGAGGCTCGCGGCCCACCGCCTCGGTGCCGACTGGCCGCCGGTGTAGACCGTCGGCTTCGCCCATGGAGAGGGTGGCGGTGACGCCCGCGGGTGTGCCGCTGGCGCTCAGGTTCACGCTCTTGGCCTGTCCCGCCGTCACCGAGGTCTTCACGGTGGAGGTGGTCGCCGTTACCGAGAAGTCGTCGGTCGGGGCGCCGGTCGTGCTCCCCGCCCGACGGGCCCGCCCTCCCCCTACGCGGTCGCAGGGGTTGAACGCCCACGGGCAAGTACGGGCGCCCGCGACCGGACCACCCCGCATCCCCCCCCCGCTGCGACCACCACGTGACCAACACCGTTTTGCTGACGGTAGATTGAGGATCAACGACAGGCGGGACGTCCTGTCGCCGGGGGAGGCGCGGGGATGCAGGGGACGGTCCTGGACGGTCGGTACACGCTCGTGGAGCGCATCGGCGCGGGCGGTATGGGCGAGGTGTGGCGGGCCGAGGACTCGCGGCTCCAGCGGCGCGTCGCCGTCAAGGTCCTCAGCACGCCGCGCGGCACGACTCAGGCCGAGGCGGAACGCTTCCTCGCCATGTTCGTGCGCGAGGCGCGGGCCGCCGCGGCCCTGGACAGTTCGTACATCGTGCCGGTCTTCGACCACGGGTCGGCGAGCGGCGTCCCCTACCTCGTGATGCCGCTGCTGTCCGGGCGCACGGTACGGGAGCTGGTCCTGGACGCCGGGCCCCTGAGGCCCCAGCGGGTCGCCGTCATCTCCGCGCAGGTCTGCCGGGCCCTCGCCACCGCGCACCGGGCGGGCATCGTCCACCGCGACATCAAACCGGCGAACGTGATGGTGACGGACGAGGACACGGTCAAGGTCCTCGACTTCGGCATCGCCAAGTTCCTCGACGCCACCACCACGGCCGGATATCTGACGGGCACCGCTGACGCGCCCGTCGGCACCCTGCACTACATGGCTCCGGAGCGCTTCACGCGCGGTGCGGACGACGGCTACTGCGACGTGTACTCGCTCGGCTGCATGGTGTACGAACTCCTCACCGGGGCACCACCGTTCGACGCGGACTCCGCCGCCGCGCTGATGCACGGCCACGTGTACGAGACCCCGGACCGGCTCTCGGCGCGCCGCCCGGATCTCGCCCCCGAGTGGGACGACCTGCTCGGCCGGATGCTGGCCAAGGAGCCCGGCGACCGGCCGGACGCGCGGGAGGCCGGGGATGCCCTGCAGGCCCTGAGCGAACCAGGCCCCAGAGCCGCGGCCCCGCACCGGCCGGCCGCCCCCGGCTCCTACCTCCTCGCGCCGCCGCTGCCCCCGATGCCGCAGGCTCCGCCGCCCCCGTCGGCCGCGGAGCCGTCCCCCGCGCCCTGGGCCCCCGCCACCGGCCCGACTCCGTCCGCCTACCCATACCCCTTCCCGCCTTCGCCCGCGGACGGCCGCGTCCCGCCCCCTGCCGGCTTCGGACCGCCCTCGGTCCCCGCCGCCGGCAGATCGCGGGCCAAGGTGTGGGGCATGAGCGCCGTCGCGGTGCTGGCCGCCGGCGCGCTGGTGACGACCTTCACGCTCCTCGACCCGTTCGGGAACGACGAGGGGAGCGGCCGGAAGGAGAAGCAGAGCCAGGGCGAGGGCGGATCCGGCGGCCGAGAGATCCGGGCCGACAAGGTGACCGAGGCCATGACGCAGACCCTGAGCGTCGGCACCGCGGCCGACTCCAAGGGCCCCGCACCCGCCGTCGCCGGCGCCCGCAGAGGCGGCCGGGTCACCGTGCTCGAACCGGCGGAGTTCGCCTCGCTCGATCCCGCCCTGATGTGGCCCGGCGGCGCCGACGAACAGCTCGCACACCTCGTCTACCGCGGCCTCACCGCCTTTCGCACCGATGCCGAGGGCCGCGTGAAGGTCGTCGGTGACCTCGCCGAGGACGCCGGGCGGACGACCAACGGCCGCGACTGGACGTTCAAGCTCAAGAGCGGGCTCACCTACAACGACGGCAGACCCGTGCGCGCCAAGGACTTCCGGTACGCCATCGAGCGCACCTTCGCCTCCGACCTGGCCGGCGGCGACCGCACCCTGCGCACCTTCCTCTACGGCCTCAAAGGGGCGGACGCCAGATCCCCGCGGAAGAGCGCGGTCGAGACACCCGACGACCGCACGATCGTCTTCCACCTCGCCGGCGCCCACCGCGACCTCGACGTCATCCTCGCGGGCCCCTGGGGGACTCCGCTGCCGGAGGGGTCCGCCGACGGCACCGGCGGCCTCAAGGCGCTGCCGTCCACCGGCCCCTACCAGGTCAGTGACCCTGTGGACCCCAAGAACCTCACCCTCACCCGCAACCCCGAGTGGCGCAAGGACACCGACCCGGTGCGTGGCGCCTACCCCGACGGCTACCGCATCCAGACCGGCCTGCGCGTCGAGGAGATCCGGCACCGCATCGGCGCGGCGCGCAAGGGCGAGGCGCTGATGACCTTCAGCGGCACCGACCAACCCGCCGGCCTCCAGGGCCCGGCGGGCACCGCCGAGTCCGTCGAGGCAACCACCTGGCACACCCAGTCCTACGTCATCAACACCGAGCGGGTGAAGAACCTCAAGGTGCGCAAGGCCATCGCCGCCGCCCTGCCCAGGGACCTGATCCTCAAGGCGAGCGGCGGGGAAGGGAAGCTGGTCTCCCACTTCCTTCCGCCGGGGGTGCCCGGCTCGACCGGTTTCGACGGCGACGACCCGCGCGAGGACGGCGACCCGACCAAGGCCCGGCTGCTGCTCCAGGACGCGGACGAGCTGGGCTACCGCCTGACCCTCGCCCACCCGGACACCACCGCCGACAAGCAGCGCGCGGAGGCCGCCGAGGTGGGGCTGAAGAAGGCCGGCTTCGAGGTGACGGTCAAACAGGTGCCGACCGTCTCCTTCTGGAGCGGCGCGGCGAGCGGCAAGTACGACATGTTCCGCATGGCCGTCGGCGGTGGCATGCCCACCGCCTCCAACTACCTGCCCGACTACTTCGACGGACGCAACACCACCGGGAAGTCGAGCAACTACAGTCGGCTCGACGACAAGAAGGTGAACGCGGCGATCGACGCCGCGAACGCCGCGGACGATCTCAAAGAGGCGGGCGAGCGGTGGTCCGAGGTGAGCCGCCTGGTGAGGGAGCAGGCCGCCACCATCCCGGTCTACGTACCGAAGCGGACCTATCTGTACTCGCCGGCGCTGCGCGGGCTGCGGGTCGACCTGAGCGGGCTCTCACCGATCAACGCCTACGTACGAAAGTGAGATCGACCGCTGCTCATGAGCGCCATGGCCAAGACGTTCGTCACGCAGGAACTTCTGGAGGGGGACAGCACACATGAGCCACGACCAGTCCGGACCGTACGGCCAGCAGCCGCCGCAAGGTCAGCAGGGGTGGGGCCCGCCGCAGCCTCCCGGCCCCTATGGGCAGCAGCCCTCGTACGGTCAACAGCCCTCCTACGGTCAACAGCCCCCCTACGAAGGCGCGCCGGGTGGTTTCCCGCCCCCGCCGCAGGCCCCCAAGAAGAAGACGGGCCTGATCGTCACCGGCGCGGTCCTCGCCCTCGCGGTGATCGCCGGCGGCGCTTACTTCCTGCTCGCCGATGACGGCGACGGCGACAGCGCGGGCAACAGCGCCGTCGCCGAAAGCACCAAGGGCTACAAGCTCGTCGCCCCCGAGTCGGTCGACGACTACCGGAAGACGGGCCCCGGCGACACGGCCGGTGAGCTGACCGCCGAGCAGAAGAGCAAGGCCGAGGACCTCGGGGTGAGCAACCCCCGAGGTGCGTCCGGCGTCTACAACGCGCCCAGCACCGACCCCGACGACCCGACGAAGACCGGCGGCAAACGGCTGACCTTCGACGGCCTCTACGGTGACATCGACGACCCCGCCGAGGCACTCGACAACTACTTCGCCGGCCTCGACGAGAAGAGCCCCAAGGGCGGCGCCAAGGTCAAAGGGGTCCAGCTGCGGCCCGTCGGAAGCGCCGAGACCGTGCGTCCCACCGGATTCAAGGGCGCGCTGATGAAGTGCCAGGACGTGGAAGTCACCTTCGACAAGAGCGTCTTGCCCGCGGAGATCGCTGCCAAGGAGTACCAGTTCCCGGTCTGCGCCTGGGCCGACCACTCCACCCTCGGCGGTGCCAACGTCTTCGCCCTGGCTCAGTCGATGACCGGCGGCAAGGGTGCCTCGCGGGACGAGGTCGCCGCGCTGGCCGCCAAGCTCTACAAGACGGCCCGCCAGAAGGCCTGACACGCCCGGGGCGACCATCCGGGCTGCTGCTGTGTGACGTCCGTCCACGCGCCGGCGAACACCCTGAGCCCAGCGCCCCTCGCGTGTGGGCCAGTGCCCGTGTCCGATCTCGCCGACCGCGGGTGATCTCGTCGATCCCGGTCCAGGAGGCCGGTCAGGTCCTGGCTGTCCGTACTTACCCCCAAGGGTGAGCCGCTCATTCCCGGTCATCGCGGCGCTGCGGCAGGGGGCTGAACAGAACATCCTCACCCCCGGCGAGGACACTCGCAACTGGTGGACCGCCGGGAAGGTCAACGGCTGCGGCACCTGGCGGTGTTGTCGGCGGACGGCCACCGACTGAAACCGGACGAGACCGTCGCCCACAAGGCATAAGCCGCATGCACCGCATAAGGTGAGGGGACGATGAGTCTGATCACGGTGGGTGTCGAAGAGGAATACCTTCTGCTCGATCCCGCCTCCGGCTTTCCCGTCCCGCTGGCCGAGCAGGTCCGTGCCGCCGCAGGCCTCCAGCCGATCGTGGCGGAACGGGAGATCCAGGCGGAACTGATCGAGGCGCAGGTCGAGGTCGCCACTCCGGTCTGCACCGACCTCGACGAGGTCGGCGGCCACCTGCTGCGCCTGCGCCTCGCGCTGGGGCGCGCGGCGGAGAGCCTCGGCTGCCGCCTCGCGGCCTGCGGCACACCGCCGCTCAAGGAGGAGGCGCCGCTGCCGGTGACGAACCTGCCGCGCTACCGCGCCCTGCGCGCGCAGGCACCGCAGCTCGTGGCCGAACAGCTCGTGTGCGGCATGCACGTGCACGCCGCGGTGCCCGACCCGCAGATCGGCGTGGCCGTCCTGAACCGCGTCCGGCTGTGGCTGCCGGTCCTGGTGGCCATGTCGGCGAACTCCCCCTTCTGGGCGGGCCATGACACCGGCTTCGCCAGTTGGCGCACGGTCGTGTTCGGGCGCTGGCCGGTCAGCGGCCCGCCGCCGCACTTCGAGGACCTCGCCGACCACGAGCACCGGGTGCGCCGACTGCTCGCCTGCGGGGCGCTCATGGACCTGGGCCAGATCTACTGGCAGGCCCGCCTCTCCAGCCGCTACCCCACCATCGAGGTGCGCTGCTCGGACGTCCAGCTGCGCACGGACGAGGCGGTGATGTACGCCGGCATCGTCCGCGGGCTCGTCTCGACCGCCATCGAGGAGGTCAAAGCGGGCGTCCCGGTGCCGCCCTGCGCCCCGGAACTCCTCCAGGCCGCGAACTGGCACGCCGCACGGCACGGGCTCAGCGGATCGCTGGTGGACCGGGAGGGCAGGCTGCGCAGCGCCGGGGACGTGCTGTCCCAGCTCATGGACCACATCACGCCCGCCCTCGCGGAGGCCGGGGACACCCGCGAGGTCACCGCGCTCGTGCACCGCCTGCTCCAGGAGGGCACGGCGGCCGACCGGCAGCGCCGCGCCCTGGCCGAGGGCGGCCTGCGGGCCGTCGTCGACCTGATCATCAACGAGACCACCGCGGCCTAGGGCCTCTCTTTCGGATCAGGCCGCGAGCTGTGCCGACCGGTGCTCGGCGGCCTCGTTCTCGACGTGGGCCCGTACGCGCTTGCAGGCGCGGGTGATCAGGCGGGAGACGTGCATCTGGGAGATGCCCAGTTCCTCGCCGATGCGGGCCTGGGTCATGTCGTGGAAGAACCGCATGTTCAGGATGCGGCGCTCGCGCTCGCTGAGCCGGGCCAGGCTGGGCTTGACCGCTTCCCGCGCGATGACGACGTCGTAGCGCGGCTCGTCCGCGCCGAGGACGTCGGCCAGCGCGAACGAGTCGTCCCGGGAGCCCTGGGCACTCAACTGGGCGTCCAGCGACACGGCGCGGAAGCTGTCGATGGCCTCCATGCCGGTCAGCACGTCCTCCTCGCTCAGGTGGGTGTGCTCGGCGATCTTCGCCACCGTCGGAAAGCGGTCCTGGTCGGCGAGGGAGAGTTCCCGGATGGCGGCACGCACCTTGTTGCGCAGCTCCTGGACCCGCCGGGGCACATGAACGCTCCAGGCGTGGTCGCGGAAGTACCGCTTGACCTCTCCGACGATCGTCGGCATCGCGTACGGGACGAACGGACCCTGCGCCGGGTCGTAGCGGTCGACGGCCTTGACCAGGCCGAGGGCCGCCACCTGCTCCAGGTCCTCCAGCGGTTCCCCGCGGTCGCGGAACTTGCCCGCGAGGCGGTGGGCCATCGGCAGCCAGGCCTCCACCAACTGCTCGACCAGCCGTTGGCGCTCCGGGCCCGCCGGCAGCGTGGCCAGCCGCTCGAAGTCGGCGGTGGTGTCCGGAGTGTCCGCCGCTCGGCGCGCGTGTGCTGTCCTGCTCGGCATGGGGGGGCCTCCCGTCGAACTGCTGGTATCGGCAGCACGGGAGCGCGACGCCACACATCGCGAGGTGGCCTGGTCGGGGCCGCTCCCGTGAATGTGCCTGTCTGCCCAAGCACGTCGAAACGCCGTCTGTCCCCGATCGCGGCGGTCAAACAGGTCCGAGGGAGTGATCTGGACGAAGGGAGAGGGATCCGGACGAAGAGTGCGGGAGCCACGATGCGGCCGAAGCGCTGCCCGCGCACCTCGGGGCGTGGCGGCCTCCGGCAGCCGGGCGCTCAGCGGTGGCCGGAAGTCCTCCGTTGTCCACGGACTCGTGAGCGGGCCTGTGCTCCTCGCCGCCGGCGGGGTACTGGGGGCCCCGGACGCGGTGCTGTTCCCCGCGGCGGCTTTCCGGTTCTTTCCGGTTCAAGGAGGCACTCGGATGACGTTCAATCCGCTCGAACAGCGGGGCATCCCGCTGGACCGCCAGCTCCGCAGCTGGCGGGAGCTCGACGTGGCACCGATCGACCCGGACCACTGCGACCCGTACACCCGCTGCCGCATCATCGCGATGAACGGCATCGAGGTCGAGGCGATCATGTTCAGCCACCAGCTGGCCCGCAACACCGTCGACCCCGACGTCAAGCGACAGCTCGCCACCACCCGCTACATCGAGGCGCAGCAGCAGAAGGTCGTCAACTGGCTGCTGCCGGGTGTCTCCTCGGTGCTGGAGACGACGATCGCGTACGAGCAGGTGGCGGTGGACCTGACGGCGTGGGTCGCGCGGATGGAGCCGGACCCGTACCTGAAGCAGGCGTACCAGTTCGGCGTCCTGGAGGACTTCGACCATCTGTACCGGTACGCCAACCTGTACGAGATGATCGAGCACCGCAAGGCGGAGTCGATCGTCGACGGCCTGACCGAGGTCATGCCGGGCCGGCCCACCCGGTTCCACCACCGCGACCCGGTCGACAACGTCCGCGACCCCTACGACAAGGACGCCACGAACCCGATGTCCAAGCTGCACGCCCTGACGATCATGTCGGCGGAGCAGCAGACGATGAACTTCTACATGAACACCGGCCCCACCTACATGGAGCCGATCGCCCGGCAGCTCTACCAGGAGATCGGGCTGATCGAGGAGGAGCACGTCACGCACTACGAGTCCCTCGTGGACCCGGGCGAGACGTGGTGGGAGCAGCTGGTCAACCACGAGTACAACGAGTGCTACCTGTATTACTCGTTCATGGAGCAGGAGAGCGACCCTAGGGTCAAGGCGATCTGGGAGCTGCACCTGAACATGGAGCTGGAGCACCTGCACGCGGCCTGCGACCTGATGCGCTGGCACGACGGCCGCGAACCCGAGTCGGTCCTGGCGCCGGAGCTGCCGAACGTCCTCACCTTCGAGCCCAACAAGCAGTACGTGCGCGAGCTGCTGGACACCCAGATGGACCTGACCACCCTGGGCGCGGGCTATGTGCGCGAGGCGCACGAGCGGTTCGAGAAGATGCAGGAGAGCATCCACGGCGCCGAGGCGCCGCCCAGCGACCGGGTCATGACCGAGCACGCCGAGATGTTCGGCCGCGAGTACCGCGTGCAGACCGAAGGCGCGCACCCCGACCCCTCCCAGCGTGAGAAGTGAGGCGGACATGTCGACTCTGCGCACCCCTCGGGCCGGTGACGACCGGGCCGCGGACACCGATGTCGTCTCCCTGCTGACGCGTCAGCACGGGGACATCCGCAACCTCTTCGACGAGGTCGAGCAGACCAAGGGCGACGAGCGAAGGGACGCCTTCCACCGGCTGGTGCGGCTGCTGGCCGTGCACGAGACGGCGGAGGAGGAGGTCGTCCACCCCTTCGCCCGGCGGACCCTGTCCGGCGGCGAGCAGGTGGCGAAGGACCGGCTGGCGGAGGAACGCGCCGCCAAGGAGACGCTGGCCGCCCTGGACGACCTGGACACCGACGACCCGAAGTTCATGCCGCAGCTCCTGAAGCTGCGCAGGGACGTCCAGGAGCATGCCCGCGCCGAGGAGCGCTACGAGTTCTCCCACCTGCGCCGCAGCACCGACGCGGCCGGTCTGGCCGCCATGGCGAAGGCCGTGAAGGCCGCCGAGGCCATGGCTCCCACCCGGCCGCACCCGGGCGTGGAGTCCGGCGCGGCCAACCTCGCCCTCGGCCCGGTGGCCGCCCTCGTGGACCGCACCAAGGACGCGGTGCGCAAGGCCATGGGCAAGGACTGAGGACACGGTTGAGTACACGTACCGCGCGAGTTCCGAAGGTGTTCGCATGATTCTCGACAGGGTGGCTCGTGGAGCCGCCGCACGGCTGGCCCGGCGACGCGTCGCACCGGCCCTGCATCCGCACGGCGTGTGCTGCCGCGGCACGCTGGAAGTCCCGGGCGGTGCCCTGGCCGCCGGCGGCGGGTGGGAGGTGCCGTGGCTGGACCGGCCCGGCACCTACCCGGTGTCCGTGCGCTGGTCCCGCGCCCTCGGCCTGCCCGGCCGGCTGCCGGACGGCTTCGGCTTGGCGGTACGGGTACCGGACCCCGAGGGGCCGGGCAGGGGCCAGGGCGCTGGTGGGGCGGACCTGGACCTGCTGTTCACGTCCAGCGGGTCCGGTCGTCTGACCCGCCACCTGCCGCTCCCGCGCGCCAGGCCCCTGGCCGGGCCGTACTCGACGCTGCTCTCCTACCGGGTCGGTGCGCGCGAGCGCGTGCTGGCGCTCTTTCCGGCGGCCGGAGGGATGGACCTGACGGGGGAGCTGCCCGCACTGCGCGGCGCGCTCGCCCGCGGCCCGGTCCGCTTCGACCTGCGCGCGGCGGCCCCCGGCGAACCCTGGCGGACCATGGCCACCTTGACCCTCCACGACGTATGCACCGACGCGGCCCGCGTCTCCTACGACCCCTACGTGAACTGCCTGCCCACGCTGCACCCCACGCGCCGCCTGCGCGGCCTGCGGATCGCGGCGTACGCGGGATCCCGGGCCGGGAGGGGCGGGCCGCGGCCACATCCGATCACGCACCGGGCGGCACACGACAGGAACGGTTAGGGCTCCTCTCCCGGGTTGCGCCGGCGTGCAGGGCGGCCTCGGTCCACGTGGACACCCGCGGGTCGGCCCAGGCCAGGGTGATGGTGCGGTCAGCGGGCAGCAACGCCCTGATCAGCGCGGCGAGACGGACGTCCTCCGGTTCGAGCTCGATCGGCGTCGCCACGCCGTTGGACGGCACACCGTGCGACTTGGGACATGCCGCACCTGGGCATGCAAGTCCTCGTCGAAGAAGTGGCCCAGGCGGTGTCCGACTTGCCGAGGGGTGCCGCGAGTGCACTCGACCACCGACCTGCAGTCTCCTGACTACCTGGGGGCCATCCTGATGGCTCCGTCGAGCCGGATCGTCTCGCCGTTGAGCATCGGGTTCTCCACGACGTGCGCGGCGAACGCGGCGTACTCCTCGGGGTGGCCCAGTCGGGCCGGATGCGGAACCTGGCGACCGAGCGCCTCGATCGCGGACTCGGGGAGCGCGTCGAACATGGGCGTGCGGAACAGGCCCGGGGCGATCGTGACGATGCGGATGCGTTCCCGCGCCAGGTCGCGGGCGAGCGGCAGGGTCATGCCCGCGATGCCCGCCTTGGAGGCCGCGTAGGCGACTTGCCCGATCTGGCCGTCGAACGCGGCTGCGGAGGAGGTGTTGATGATCACTCCGCGTTCCTCGCCTTCCTCCTGGGACTGCGTCATCCGCGCGGCGACGAGCCGGGTGACGTTGAAGGTGCCGATCAGGTTGACCTGGACGACCTTGCTGAAGGCGCTCAGAGGGAACGGGCCGCTCCTGCCGACAGTTCTGAAGGCGTTGCCGATCCCGGCGCAGTTCACGGCTATGCGCAGGCTGCCGAGGCTGGAGGCGAGGTCGACCGCAGCGGTGACGTCCTCCTCGCTGGTGACATCGCCCTGGGAGAACACGACGCGGTCGCCCAGCTCTGCTGCGACGCCCTCGCCTCGGGAGGAACGGCCGAGGATCACCACGCTCGCGCCTCGATCGCGCAGCACGCGTGCGGTCGCCAGACCGAGGCCCGACGTTCCCCCGGTGACCAGCGCGACGTTTCCTTCGATTTGCACCCTGTGCTCCCATTCCGTGGTGTTGTGTTGCCCTGCCCAGAAGGGGCGTGATTCTATCTCGCACCGACCGCCGTCGAGTTCCCTGGACGGGATGTGACGCTCTGTTTGGGAGCCGAGTGGATCATCACGCTGCGCTTATTGATCAGGCTGTTGGCGAGGGGTAGTCTCTTGCCTGGCTATCGATGGCCGAATGCGTAGAGGGTCTAAGCGTAGAGGTTCTGACGCTATTCAGATCGTCAGCGTCAGCATCACAAGGGGGATTCATGGGAACTTTCACTCTGCTTCGCATGTGTGCGCCAGCGTAATTTCCGCGGGGTCGCAGCGGATCGATAAGCCCGCGTTCCGCGTTCCGTGTGGTCAGAGCGGTGCGCGTTTCATCTTCCCCTTACCTTTCATGCCTTCAAAGGCGTTACTGCGCGTCGTGCGCGCAACCTGGTGTTCATGTGTGAACCCGGTTGATGGGACTACGCTCCGATTCCCTCCGTGCAGGCTTGCGCTGCGTGAGAAATAAGAGCCCTGCGCGGTCGTTCTCGGACTGAGCTCCAGGGCTGGTTCGGTGCTGTACTGGAATGGATACCGATGAGCGACGTGTCGTCATTCGACGAGACTTTCACCGTCACTACCGACAATCCTTTGCTGCGCGGTCATATCGTGCACGGGCGTCATCTTCTGCCTGGTGTCGGTTATGTGGATCTCGTGCTGCAGGTCCTCGCCCGACACGGCCACGCCATGCCCGAGGTCGAACTGCGGAACCTCACCATCCTGGCGCCGCTGGTCGCCGCTCCGGGCGAGGAGGTCAGGACCACCGTGGCCGGGCGGCTCGCACCGGCGGGAGGATGGCGCATCGAGGTGCGCAGCCGTCGCGTGCAGGACGCCACGGACGTCCTGCACGCAGTGGTGTCGGTGAACCGATGCGTGCCCGTCTCCTTCCGCGAGCGGCTGACGCTCCCGCTCACCGGGGTGGACCGGGTCACCCGTCTCGCCGACATCTACACCTGGCTGCGGGAGCGCGACCTGGTCCACTCGGATCTGATGAGGATCACAGGCGCGGTGCACCACCGCTCCCAGGACTGGGTCGCGAAGGTGGAACTCGGCCCGGCGCATCACGCCACCGCAGGCAGGTTCCTCTTCCATCCGGCTCTGTTCGAGGGCGGGTTGCTCGGCGGCAGCGTGGGCAGCCACATGCTGCACGAGGGGGAAAGCGCCGAAGGTCTCTATCTGCCGCTCGTCTTCGAGTCGTTCCGGGCGGCCGCGCCGCTGGGCACGAGCTGCTTCGTCAGGGTTCCCGCCGACTCGATGCGCAGGGACGACGAACTGATCCGCCTGGCCGTGGAGTTCTACGATGAGAGCGGCCTGAAGGTCGCCGAGATCGGCCGTCTCGCGGCCAAGCGGGTCCGGTCCGTGACGGCGCTCGATGTGCGGGACGAGCCCGCGGCCGCGGCCTTCGGTGACCCTGGTACTGCCGTGACGCCGGTCACGGTTCCCTCCGGTGCCCCGGAGCCTGCACCCGCCGCCGGACGCGACATCGGTACCGTACTGCGGGAGTTGGTCGGGGAGCGCCTTGGGGTGCCGACGGCGCGGGTGAGCGTCGACGGGAGCTTCTACGAGCTGGGGCTCGCCTCGGCGGACCTGGTGTCCCTGGTGCCCGAGCTGGAGGACCGGCTGGCTCGACCGCTCTCGCCGACCGTCATGTTCGAGTACCGGTCGATCGCTGAGGTGGCGTCCGGACTGGGGGAGCAGACCCCGAAGGGGCAGGTGGCGGCCGATCCGGTCACCGCCCCCCGTACTCCTGCCGGAGAGGCCACCGTCGCCGTGCCGGGTGTGAGCGCCGCGACCCTCGCCGGCCTCACCGACGAGGTCGCCGCCCAGCTGAACGTCCCGGCCGCCGAGGTCGATCCGGACGCCGAGTTCGCCGAGTTCGGGCTCGACATCACCGGCCTCGGCCGGCTGGCCGCCCGGCTGACCGCCCGCTTCGGCGTGCCGCTCCCGCCCGCCGCGTTCCCGGCGCACCGGACCGTACGGGCCGTCGCCGAAGACCTCGCCGCCCAGCTGGCCGCCGTACGCCCGCACTCGGGGACGACGTCCCCGCACGACCCCGCCCAGGACGCCCGGGCCCGCCCGCACTCCCTGCTGCACACCGAAGTGCCGGGCGGCGAAGGTGGCGGTGAGGGCGTCACGTACCGGACGCGGTTCAGCGGCGACGAGCCGTTCCTGCGCGACCACCAGGTGCGCGGTGACCGCATCCTCCCCGCCGTCGCGCAGCTGGAGATGGCGCGCGCGGCGCTCTCCCGCACCCTGGGCGAGGGGCGCCCCGGCGCCCTACGTCTGGACGACGTGGTGTGGCTGAGGCCGGCGGTCAGCGGTCCGGACGGACTTGAACTGCGCGTCGACGTACGGGAACTCGCCGTCGGCGGCTATGAGTACGCCATCAACGGCGTCGGTACGGACGGCGCGGCCACGCCGTTCAGCCAGGGCCGGGCGAGCCTGGTGACCACCGGCGGGCGGAGCCTGCCGCGCCTCGACGACCTGCGTGCGCGCTGCACCGAGCGGACGATTCCCGCCGCCGACGTCTACGACCTGTACGCCTCCGTCGGCATGGACTACGGCCCGGCGCAGCGGTCCCTGGTGGAGCTGAGTCTCGGCACTGACGACGTCGGGCGGCCCCAGCTCCTCGCCGAGCTGCGGATCCCCCCGGCGGCGCCGGCCCTGGACGACTGCCTTCTGCACCCGAGCGTCATCGACGGAGCCCTCCAGGCCACCATCGGACTGCGCCTCGCGCCGCGACGGGGCGACGGCCGACAGGCCCGCCCCGCGCTGCCGTTCGCCCTGGATCACGTGGAGGCCGTCGCCGCCACGCCCGCCACGGCGTACGCCTGGGTGCGGCACCAGGCGGGCAGCGACCCCGACTCCGCGACCCCACGCCTCGACGTGACCGTGTTCGACGAGTACGGCCGGGTGTGCGCGGATGTGACCGGGCTGTGCACGCGGGTCCTGTCGGAGGGGCCGCGTGCAACGGAGGCCCCCCGCCCCGCGGACGCCCCGCTGGTCGAACCCACCCCCTCGGCCGAGCCCATACCCCTGACCGGGCCCGCGCCGCGGGCCGCGACCGACATCGCGATCATCGGAGTCAGCGGACGCTACCCGCAGGCGCCGGACCTGGACACCTTCTGGCAGAACCTCCGCTCCGCCCGTGACTGCATCACCGAGGTACCCGCGGACCGCTGGGACCACCGCCGCAACGCCGCCGCCGAGGGCTCCTCCTCCGGCAAGTGGGGCGGATTCCTCGACGGGATCGACCGGTTCGACCCGCTGTTCTTCCAGATCTCGCTGCACGAGGCCGAGCTGCTCGACCCGCAGGAGCGGCTCTTCCTCCAGTGCGCCCACCACACGCTGGAAGACGCCGGATACGCGGCGGGACCGGCTGGCAAGGTCGGCGTGTTCGTCGGCGTGATGTACCAGGAGTACCAGCTCCACGGTGCGCAGGCGCAGGAGCGCGGACAGCAGGCCGCACTGTCGGGCAGCGCGTCGAGCGTCGCCAACCGGGTGTCGTACTTCTACGACTTCACAGGGCCGAGCATGACCGTCGACACCATGTGCTCGTCGTCCCTGACCGCCATCCACCTGGCCTGCGAGGCCATCAGGACCGGTCAGTGCGAGACGGCGCTCGCCGGCGGCGTGAACCTCCACTCGCACCCCAACAAGTTCCTGATGCTCAGTCAGCGCAGATTCCTCTCCAGCGACGGCCGGTGCCGCAGCTTCGGCGAGGGTGGTGACGGCTATGTGCCCGGCGAGGGCGTCGGCGCCGTGCTGCTCAAACCCCTGGCTCAGGCCGTCGCCGACGGGGACCACATCCACGGCGTGATCAAGGCGACCGCCCTCAACCACGGCGGCCGGACCTCCGGCTACTCGGTGCCCTCCCCGTCGGCGCAGGGCGCGGTCATCGCGGAGGCGCTCACCGCGTCCGGCGTCGACACACGCTCGCTCGGCTACCTGGAGGCGCACGGCACCGGGACCGCCCTGGGCGACCCCCTCGAAGTCGTGGGCTTGAACAAGGCGTTCGAGACGCACGGCGTTCTGCCGGAGCACTGTGCGATCGGCTCGGTCAAGTCCAACATCGGACACTGCGAGAGCGCGGCCGGCATCGCGGGGCTCACCAAGGTGCTCCTGCAGATGCGGCACGGCGAACTGGTCCCGAGCCTGCACTCCCACATCCTCAACCGGCGCATCGACTTCGACAGCACCCCGATGCGGGTGCAGCAGCACCTCGAGCCGTGGCGCCGGCCCACCGCGGTGGTCGACGGGAAGGAGCAGACGCTCCCGAGGGTCGCCGGGGTCTCCGGCTTCGGCGCGGGCGGCTCCAACGCCCATGTCGTCGTCGCCGAGTACGTGCCGCAGACCCTGCGCCGGGCGACGCCCGCACGCCCCGCGCTGCTCGTGCTCTCCGCACAGACTGAAAAGCAACTCGTCCAGCAGGCACGGCAGTTGCGTACACGTTTGGCCGACCTCGCCGACGGCACCCTTCAGGACGTCGCGTGGACCCTGCAGACGGGCCGCATGGCGCTGGACGAGCGCCTGGCCTTCGCGGCGGCCTCCCTCGACGAGGCCGGTGCGCTGCTCGACGCGTTCGTCGCCGCCCCCGGGAGCCCGGGGGCGTGGGCGCGGGGCACCGTACGCCTCGGGGACCGGCCCGACGGCTCCGGCGACGACACGCTGCGCGCCGCGGTGGCGGACTGGACGGACCGGGAGGAACCCGGCGAGCTGCTGCGCCTGTGGGTGCGGGGAGCCGCGGTGCGCTGGGAGACGCTGCACCGCTCGACCCCCTCTCCCCGGCGCGTCAGCCTGCCCGGATACCCCTTCGCCCGGGACCGGTGCTGGTTCGACCCGGAGCCGGACGGAGCGCCGGACGGACGGCAGGCCCCGGGCGGCGTGCGCAGCGGTCGGGCCGGAGGCCACGTACACGTGGAGAGCGGACCGGTCGGAGGCGGCGTGCAGGGCGAGCTGGTGCTCCTGCGCCCCGAGTGGGTCGAGGGCACCCGGGCCGCCGTACGCGAACAGGGGGCCTCAGACGCGGAGTTCGGCGAGCGCCACGTGGTCGTGATCGGCCGCCTCGGCGAGAAGGAGCGCGACACCCTGCGGTCCGCGCTGCCCGCCGGTACGGCGTACCACTTCGAGGCCCTGGCGGACGGCGCGCTGGACGGGCAGTACGCCCTGGCCGCGGCGCGCGTGTTCACGCTGGCCCGCGAGATCCTTCAGGGTGGTGTGCGGCGGCCGGTGCTGCTGCAGGTCGCCCTGGTCGGCGCCGCGGGAACGGACGCCGAACGGGAGCACCTGGCCTGCTTCGGCGGCCTCACGGGGCTGCTGCGCACGGCCCACCAGGAGAACCCCCTGCTGCACACCCAGTACGTCGAGTGCCTGGACGGAGCGGTACCGGCCACCGTCGCCGCCCGCCTGGCCGCGGAAGCCGTGCCCGACCCCGAGCCCGAGGTGCGCCACCGCGACGGACGCCGCCTGGTGGTACGACAGAGGGAGATCCGTTCCGCGACGAGCGCGGCCGCGCCCTGGCGGGAGAACGGTGTCTACCTGATCACCGGGGGCGTCGGCGGCCTCGGCCGGATCGTGGCGCACGAGATCGCCGCGTCCGTCGGGCACGCCACCGTGGTGCTCACCGGCCGTTCACCGCTGGGCGAGGAGCAGCGCGGCGCGCTGAACGCGCTGCGCGCGGCGGGCCTCACCGTGGACTACCAGCGCGCCGACGTCGCCGACCGTGACACGGTCGCCCGTGTGCTGTCCCATGTGGCGCACACCCACGGGTCGTTGACAGGCATCGTGCACAGCGCGGGCGTCGTCGAGGACGGCTACCTCCTGCGCAAGAGCGAGGAGGAGCTGGCGCGGGTCCTTGCCCCCAAGGTCGCGGGCCTGGTGAACCTGGACGAGCTCAGCGCGGACCAGCCACTCGACGTCTTCCTGTGCTTCTCGTCCATCGCGGGGGCCTTCGGCAACGCCGGGCAGGCCGACTACGCCGCGGGCAACGCGTTCATGGACGCGTACGCCGCCTATCGCAACCGCCTCGCCGACGCGGGCGCGCGCCACGGCAAGGCCGTGTCCATCGGCTGGCCCCTCTGGGAGGAGGGCGGCATGGGAGGCGGCGCCGTGCGCGAGAACCTGCGCAGCGTCGGCCTGGCCCCCCTGGACACCGCCCGCGGCCTCACGGCGCTGCGGTGCGCCCTGGCCCCCGCGGAGAACGGCCTCGCCGACGGCAGGCTGATCGTCGTCGTGGGGGAGCGGGAGGGGGTGTTGTCCCGGCTCATCGCCGACGAAGCGGAGCCGCGGGCCGTGGCGAACGCACCCGAGGCCGCACCCGCGGCGGAGCCCGCCTCTCCCGCCCCCGTCACCGCGCCCTCCGGTACGCGCGACGAGGACGCGGCCCTTGAGGACAAGACGGTGGCCCACCTGCGCCGCGTGCTCGCGGCGTCGCTCAAGCTCGGTCCCGAACGCATCGCCGTCGACGCGCCGTTGGAGCGGTACGGCATGGACTCGGTCATCGCGGTGGGCGTGATCTCCGGCCTGGAGGAGTCGTTCGGGCGGCTCTCCCGGACCCTGCTCTTCGAGGTCGAGACCATCCGCGACCTGGCCCGGTACTTCATCACCGACCACCCGCGGGCACTGCGCGCGCTGCTCGGTGAACCGGCACGTCCCGCGGTCGCGGCGCCCGCGACGGAGACCGCCAAGGCCCCGGAAGCGCCCGCCCCCGACGCCCGTATCGAGGTACGTGACCGCGCCGCTGCCCCTGCCGGAGAGGCCGCGGGCCCCGTACAGGAATCCGCTCGCGCCAAGGACGTCGCGATCATCGGCATCAGCGGGCGCTACCCGCAGGCCGGCGACCTCGGCGCGCTGTGGGCGAACCTCCGCGACGGCAAGGACAACGTCACCGAGGTGCCAGCCGACCGCTGGGACCACGAAGCCCTGTTCGGCGGCCTGGACGAGAGCCGGGCCCGGCCCGGCGAGTGGGGCGGTTTCCTCGACGGCGTCGACCGGTTCGACCCGCTGCTCTTCGGGATCTCGCCCCGCGAGGCCGCGGCCCTCGACCCACAGCAGCGGCTCTTCCTGGAGACCGTCTGGCAGCTCCTGGAGCAGAGCGGCGTGACCCAGGAGGTCATCGAGCGGCGCTACGGGCGGCGTGTCGGCGTCTACGTCGGCGCGGCCTACCACCTGTACCGCGCCGACGAGTCGGCGGACCCCGCCCTCGCGGCGCTCACCTCCGCGGCCTCGTACAACATGATCGCCAACCGCGTCTCGCACTTCTTCGGCCTCGAAGGGCCCAGCCTCGCCGTGGACAGCATGTGCGCGTCGTCGGCCATGGCCATCCACCTGGCCTGCGCGGACGTGCTGCGGGGCGAGGCCGAACTGGCGGTCGCCGGCGGCATCAACCTCACCGTCCACCCGGACAAGTACGTGGCGCTCGCCGAGCTGCAGCTGCTCGGCAGCGGCCCCGGCAGCCGCAGTTTCCGCGACGGGGACGGCTACCTGCCCGCCGAGGCCGTCGGCGCCGTACTGCTCAAGTCTCTGGAGGCCGCGGTACGCGACGGGGACCGGATCCACGCCGTCATCAAGGGCACGGCCTCCATGCACGGCGGCCGGGCCAACGGCTTCATGACGCCGAGCCGCAGGACGCAGGTGAAGGTCATGCGGCGGGCCCTGGAACAGGCCGGTGTCGCGGCGGACTCCATCGGATACGTCGAGGCCGCGGCCAATGGAACGGCGTTCTCCGACGAGGTCGAGTTCCGCGCCCTGCGCGAGGTGTTCGACGGGGTGACCGAGCCGGTGGCGCTCGGCACCGTGAAGTCGAACCTCGGCCACCCCGAGGCCGCCTCCGGCATCGCCCAGCTCACCAAGGTCGTCCTCCAGCTCCAGAACAGGGAGCTCACGCCCCTGACGGCGACGGGCGACCCCAATCCCAACCTGGACTTCGACGGCACCCCGCTGAGCCTGTGCGAGGAGCTCGCGGAGTGGCGGCCGCGCGGCAGCGCGGACGTGGACGGTACGCCGTCGCCCCGCCGCGCGCTCATCAACTCCGTGGCCGCGGGAGGCAGTCACGTCAGCCTGGTCGTCGAGGCGCCGCCGGCCGCGCGGGCGGACACGGACGCCGCACGGGACGCGGGACCCCAGTTGGTGGTGGTGTCCGCGGCCACGCCCGAGCGACTGCGTACGGCGGCACAGCGGCTGAGCGCGTTCCTGGACGACGACGCGTCCGCGTCTCTCGCCGACATCGCGTACACCTCGCAGCTGGGCCGCGAACCGATGTCCGAGCGGCTTGCCGTCGTGGCGGGTTCTGCGGACGAGCTGAAGCGGGGCCTCGACTGGTACCTCGCGGACGGCGTACGGGAGGCGGACGACACGCTCGCCCCCGTGCCGGTCCACCACGGCAACGCCGAGGAGGACGCGGGCCCGCTGGGCACCGTCCTCTCCGGCGCCCGGGGCGAGGCGTTCCTCGCGGGCCTCGTCGCGGACCGCGCGCTGGAGCACCTCGCCGAGCTGTGGGTGCGCGGTGCTGCCGTGCCGTGGGGCGGACTGCACGACGGCCGCCGCCGTCTGGCGCCGCTTCCGCCGACGGCCTTCGTGCCGGGGCAGTACTGGGTCGGACGCAGGCCGGGAGCCGTGCCCGCCGTACGGGCCGACGCGGCTCACGGCGCGGCGTCATCCGACAGCGCCGCGAGCGCCGCCACCGACCGCTCCACGCGGCGGCAGGACCCGGCTCCCAGCGACGCCGAGCAGACCCTGCTCGACGCCTGGTCGGAGCTCCTAGGCATCGACGCCGCCGACCTCGGGCCGACCAGCAACTTCATCTCCCTGGGCGGAAATTCACTGCTCGCCACACGATTGATCAACCTGCTCAAGCGGCGGACCGGAGCGGAGCTCCCCGTCCAGGCGCTCTTCGAAGCGCCGCGGTTGGCCGACATGGCCGCCGAGCTGGAGCGCCGTACCCCCCTCGGATCCGTCGGAGCCCTCGACGTGAAGGCGATTGTCGAGGGCATCGCCCTCGTCGAAGCCATGAGCGACGCGGAGCTCGACGCACTGGACATCGCGAAGTAAGCAGACAGGACGATGATGACCATCATCAATGATCAGGGCGTGCAGGTTCTCGCGCACAGGATCCGATCGCTGTCGCCCAAGCGGCGGCGCGCCCTGATGGCCGTGCTGGAGAAGCAGGGCGTCGACCTCTCCGTACTCGACCTCGTACGCGATCTCTCCGGGTCCGGTGCCGTTCCGCTGTCGACCCGCCGCCCGGACGAGCCCGTGCCGCTCTCCTTCACCCAACAACGCCTCTGGTTCTTGGCTCAGTTGGACGGTGCCGGCTCGGCGTACAACATTCCGATGGCGGTGCGGCTGCGCGGGCACCTCGACCGCCCCGCCCTCATGGGCGCGCTGCGCGAGGTGGTGCTTCGGCACGAGGCCCTGCGCACCCGCTTCGTGAACCGCGACGGCGTCCCGTACCAACACATCGGCGACGGCACGGACTTCGAGGTCCGGCAGGAGGACCTCGCCGACCTCGCCGAGCTGCCCCGCATCTGCGCGCAGGAGGCCGCCGCCCCCTTCGATCTGGAGCACGACACGCTGATCAGGGCCCGGCTGCTGCGCCGGTCCGACCAAGAGCACGTCCTGCTGGTGACGATGCACCACGGTGTCTCCGACGGCTGGTCGGTCGGCGTTCTCTATCGCGACCTCATCGCCCTCTACGAGGCGCTGTGCGCGGGCCGTCCCTCGCCGCTGGAGCCGCTGCCGCTCCAGTACCCGGAGTACGCGAACTGGCAGCGGGAGTGGCTGGACGACGGGGTGCGGGAGCCGCAGGTCGCGTACTGGCGCGAGCGGCTCGCCGGAGTCGATCCGCGGCTCTCCTTGCCCACGGACCGCGAACGCCCACCGGTCAAGACGTACAACGGCGCACGGGAGACCTTCCTCTGTCCGGCCGAACTCCTCGACGCGCTGCGAGAGGTCGGCGCCCGTAACGACGCCACGCTGTACATGACGCTGTTCGCCGCCTACTCCGCCCTGCTGCACCGCTACACGCGGCAGACCGACGTCGCCGTCGGCACGGTGGTGGCGAACCGCGGCCGCGCCGAGTTCGAGGGGCTCATAGGCTTCTTCGCCAACACCTTGGTGCTGCGCACCGACCTGTCCGGTGACCCGACCTTCCCCGAGCTCCTCGCCCAGGTGAAGCGGCGGGCCCTTGAGGCGTACGAGCACCAGGACGTGCCCTTCGAGGCCGTCGTGGACGCCCTGCGCCTGGAGCGCAGCCTCAGCCACTCGCCGGTCTTCCAGAACATGTTCGTGCTCCAGGAGGCACAGACCTCCGAAGAGGCCAAGCTGGGCGACCTGGAGGTCCTGCCGGTCGAGGTCGACGTACAGGCCACCAAGTTCGACGTCACCCTCGACCTGCGCGAGACCCCGGACGGGCTCGCCGGCTTCGTCGAGTACAACACCGACCTGTTCGACGCCGAGACCATCCGGCGCTTCGTGCGCCACTACACCCACCTGCTCGCCTCCGTTGCCGCCGAGCCGGAGGAGAGGGTCTCCCGGCTCACCGAGCTGCCGGCCGCCGAGCGTCGGCGTGTGGTGGAGGAGTGGAACGAGGCTCCGGCCGGTCTGGTGGCGGAGGAGCGGTGTGTGCATGAGTGGTTCGAAGGTGTGGTGGCGGGTGCGCCGGACGCGGTGGCGGTGGAGTTCGAGGGCCGTGCGCTGACGTATGGCGAACTGAACGCCCGGGCCAACCGCTTGGC